>JBKOXA010000022.1:0-43449 GCA_046724685.1 Acidobacteriota bacterium
AGAACCAGCAGCGCGGCGGGCCCATGAAACACCTGTCCAAGAAAGAATGCCGGGAAGCGCCCGAGGAGGAACGGCAAGAAGGGCAGGAAGAATACGAAGGAAGCCAAATACCACCCTACGATGCGGACGGCGAGCGGACACTTGGGATTGTTGAACCACGACGGCGTGGCAGGATTGGCGGGAATACGAAGAGCTGCGGCCGCCTGAAACTGCGCTACGACCGAGCGCCGCGTGAAAAGAATGAGCCACCAGAGCGAGACGGCGACCGGGATTCCGTAAGTGGTCCCCAGCACCGACGCCAGAAGGCCCTTCGAAACCAGGGGATCCGGTATGCCGACAAACAAGGTCACGAAGATGACAACGATCCCAACCACGCCAAAGAAGAAAAGGCAGCCGGCTATGATGAGCAGAGAGATGCGCGCCCAGTTTTGCAGCTTCATAACCTGAACGCCAACGACCACGACAAAAAGCCCGCAGAGAAGAAAAAAGATCCAGGCGCCAAATACAAAGGGGCGGATGAATTCGGGATAAGTGGCAGCACGGGGAAAGTTGGATCGGGCGGAGAATAACAAAGCGGCGAAGTTGAACAGCGCTCCGAGAGCGCCGGCGAGAATGGCGAAGACACTAGCGGCGACGACCGAAGCCGAGGCGCGAGGAGAGGCAAGCTGCGGTTGATGGGTGGAGGTCATGGCATTTTTGCCTGGAAGCGGGCTTCGCGGCCCGGCCTGAGCATTTCACCGAATCGGCGCAGCTTGCGGATCGAAGAGGCCAGTCCCGAAAGGAATGTAGAACCTGCGCACGCGGCAAAAAAAATTGCGCCTGCAAACCCGGTCACCGACCCAACTCTTGTGGCGCTGCGAGTCATTGCGAATCTCCGACGAAGCAGCCTGCATTCTGCCAACACTCTAAACATCATATTCGGCCAAGAGGTTTTTTGCGCACCGGAGTCAGGGGAGGTTTACATCATGAGAAAAGTGGAAACGCTCGGGCAAAGGGGACTTGACACTTCGCTTTACCTTCGCCTAGAGTAGCTGTGGAAAAGTCAGGATCTGATCGCCTCGAGGAGAAGACGCCATGGCCCTCACAAAACGACAGAAAGAAGTGCTGGATTATCTGGTGTCGTTCGAAACCAAACACGGATATGCGCCGAGCTTCGAAGAAATCGGCAAGGGCTTGAAGCTGACATCGCTGGCGACGGTGCACAAGCACATCACGACGCTGGAGAAAAAGGGCTTCATCCGGCGCGGCTACAACCAGAGCCGTTCCATTGAAATCGTGCAATTGCCGAAACCGGTGAAAGAGCAGGTGATCGAACGGAAGGTGCAAGAGCTGCCGCTGCTAGGAAGAATTGCGGCGGGCCGTCCGCTCGAAGCGGTGGAAGAACGGGAAACGATTTCGTTGGGGGATTTTGCGCGCGGCGGGAACTCCTTTGTGCTGCAGGTAAAGGGCAGTTCCATGATCGAGGACCACATCATGGACGGAGATTTCGTGGTTTGCGAGCAGACGCAGGTGGCGAATGCGGGTGATATCGTCGTGGCGCTGGTGCGCGGCGATGAAGCGACGTTGAAGCGTTTTTACCGAGAAGGCCCGGGCAAGATTCGGCTGCAGCCTGCAAACTCAGAAATGGGACCAATCATTGAGCCCGCTAGCGACGTGAAGATTCAGGGGCGAGTGATCGGAGTGTTGCGGAAGTACTGAATTCTTGACGGCGAACCCGGCTGGACCGCACTACCAGTTTTCCCCTATCCCGAAGCTGGATCCGAAGTCGTTAGACTTACACTACATTCCCGCGGATAAATTAGGCAGAATAATGACTGCGGGTAGAGCCCGTCCTCGGTTCTTCCTCAGACGGAAAATGAAAAACCAAGAGGTAGGGCAGCGAGTGAATCGCAGACCGGGAATCGCGCACAGGCTCAGGAAGGGGATGGCGGTGGCGTCGGCTCTGGCGCTGTTGTTGGCGCTCCCGGAGCCAACCGAAGCGTATTCAGTATTGTCGCATCAGGCGATTATCGACGTGGTATGGCAGTCAAGCATCGAGCCGGCACTGCGACAGAGATTTCCAGCCGCTACAGAAGATGAAATTAATCGCGGGCAGGCGTATGCCTACGGCGGTGCGATTATCCAGGATTTGGGCTACTACCCGTACGGAACCCCGTTTTTCAGCGATCTGACCCACTACGTCCGGAGCGCCGATTTCATTCTGGCGCTGCTGCGTGACGCACAGGATGTGTCTGAGTATGCATTCGCTCTGGGAGCCATGGCGCACTATGCGGCGGACAACAACGGGCATCGCCTGGGAACGAATCGGGCGGTTCCGGCCCTGTACCCGAAGCTCAAAAAGAAGTACGGCGACACGGTTTCTTATGAGGACGACAAGCTGGCGCATATCAAGACCGAATTCGGATTTGACGTTCTGGAGGTCGCAAAGATGCGTTTTGCGCCCGACAGTTATCATGCTCACGTGGGTTTCGAAGTTGCGCCGCGAGTTCTCGAACAGGCGTTTCGGGAAACCTACGGGCTGGATTTGAAAAAAGTGCTGGGGAACCAGACGCGAGTGCTCAACTCCTACCGGCACGCGGTGAGCGAACTATTGCCAAAAGCGACGCGCATCGCGTGGGAGCTGAAGAAGGACGAAATTCAAAAAGACCAGCCCGGCATTACCAGGACGAAGTTTCTATACAACCTAAAACGCGCCAATTACGAGAAAGAATGGGGGAAGGATTACGCGAGGCCGAAGTTCAGCGATAAAGTGTTCGCATTCATCTACAAGATTTTGCCGAAGTTCGGTCCCCTGCGAGTGCTGCAATTCAAGACTCCCACTCCCGCGACCGAGCGCATGTTTGAAGCGAGCTTCAACGAGACGCTCGACCAGTACCGCAGGCTGCTCAGAGAAGAGCGTGAGACCGGAAGGCCGGCGGTCATCAACGACAATTTCGATCTGGGGGAAGTGAGCGCGCCGGGAAAGTACAAATTGAGCGACACGACCCATGCCAAATTGCTCGACAAGCTGGCGGAGCAGAAATTCGCGGGGATGACTCCAGAAATCCGCGCGGAACTGCTGGGCTTTTTCGGAGCGGACGATACCCCATTCGCTCTGAAGAAAGACAAAAAAGCCTGGACGAAACTGCGGGGCCAGTTGGAAGAATTGAAGAGTGCCCCGGTCGAGCAGAAGGCGGCGAGCGCAGTGCCGTAAGAGTTCGACCGGGATTCCTGCCAAACAGCCACGCCCGCATTAAAAAGATACATTGGCTCCATCAAAAAAACTGCTGTAGCGGCGCCCGCCGGGCGTGAAAGAATAAACGGCTGCGCCTGGCGCGCAAGCGGAGCTATGTCCAAGCCGAAACCGATTCAGAAGCTACTGGCGGCAAACCGAAGCGAAATCGCGATCCGCATCTTCAGGGCGGCGAATGAGCTGGGATTGCGCACGGTGGCCGTGTATTCGAAAGAAGACCGGCTGGCGCTGCACAGGTTCAAAGCGGATGAAGCCTACCAGGTGGGCGACGGGAAAGGGCCGGTCGAGGCATACCTTGACGTTGCTGCGATTGTCGCCGTAGCTAAGGCCAAAGGCGTTGATGCGATTCACCCCGGATACGGATTTTTGTCGGAAAATCCGGCGCTGGCGCGGGCGTGCGCGAAGGCCGGAATCACATTTGTCGGGCCGACGGCAGAACTACTGGAGTTGCTGGGGGACAAGACGGCTGCTCGAGCGCTGGCGATTTCAGCCGGGGTGCCGGTGCTGCCTGGAACCGAGAAACCGGTCAAGTCAGCGGAGGAAGCCAAGAAAGTCGCGGGGGAAATCGGCTATCCGGTGATGGTCAAGGCCGCCATGGGCGGCGGCGGGCGCGGAATGCGCATCGTGCGGCACGAAGCGGAACTTGAAGCGCGGCTGGAAGAGGCACAAGGCGAAGCAAAGTCGGCGTTTGGCGATGCCTCGGTTTTCCTTGAGAAATACTTGGCGCGGGCGCGGCACCTTGAAGTGCAGGTCCTTGCGGATACACACGGGAACTTGCTGCACCTCTATGAACGGGATTGCTCGGTGCAGCGGCGCCACCAGAAGGTAGTGGAGGTTGCGCCGGCGCCTAATTTGCCGGCGGGTGTGCGCGAGGAATTGTGTGCGGCGGCGGCGCAGCTTGCGCGCAAGGCGAAATACCGAAATGCCGGCACGGTAGAGTTCTTATACGACGTGGATTCGAAGAAGTGGTACTTCATCGAGGTGAATCCGCGGATCCAGGTGGAGCATACGGTCACGGAGATGGTGACCGGCATGGACATCGTGCGCGCTCAGATTTTGGTGGCCCAGGGGCATTCGTTGCACGAAGAGGCGATGAACCTGCCGCGGCAGGAATCCGTGCCCCTGTATGGGGCCGCGCTGCAGTGCCGAGTGACGACGGAAGATCCCGAGAAAAATTTTGCCCCGGATTACGGCAAGATTTCGACCTACCGGTCGCCTGCGGGATTTGGAATCCGGCTGGATGGCGGAACCGCGTATGCGGGAGCGTCGCTGGCTCCTTATTACGACTCACTGCTGGTGAAGGTGACGGCGTGGGGCACGAACCTGCCGGAAGCGTGCCAGCGGATGGACCGGGCACTGCGTGAATTCCGCATTCGCGGCGTGAAGACCAACATTCCGTTCGTTGAGAACGTTGTGAATCATGCCAAGTTTCGCTCAGGGCAGGTGACGACTTCGTTTTTGGATGAGCATCCGGAGTTGTTCCGGTTTCCCAAGCGCGGCGATCGGGCGACCAAGCTGTTGACGTACCTCGGCGATGTGATTCTGAACGGGAATCCGGAAGTAAAGGGCAAGCAGGTTCCATCGGCGTTGGAAATAGCGACGGTACCTGTGGCGTCAGGTATGGCCCCGAAGTCGGGCACGCGGCAATTGCTTCAAAAGTTGGGGCCGAAGAAATTTGCAGAGTGGGCGAAAGGCGAAAAGCGCCTGCTGATTACCGACACCACGTTTCGCGATGCGCATCAATCGCTGATGGCCACGCGGGTGAGGACTTACGACCTGCTCGCTACCGCGCCGGCAGTGGCGGAGCGGCTGGCGAACCTGTTCAGCTTGGAAATGTGGGGCGGCGCGACGTTCGACACGGCACTGCGATTTTTGCGCGAGGATCCGTGGCAACGGCTGCGACAGCTGCGCGAGGCGGTTCCGAATATTTGCTTTCAGATGCTGCTGCGCGGCGCGAACGCGGTGGGATATGCGTCGTATCCGGACAATGTGATTCGGGAGTTTGTGCGCGAGGCGTACGGGGAAGGCATGGACATTTTCCGCGTATTCGATTCCCTGAATTCGATCGAGAACATGAGGGTTTCCCTGGATGCGGTGCTCGAGACCGGTGGCGTCTGTGAGGGGGCGATTTGCTACACTGGGGATATCCTCGATAAAGGCCGGCCGAAGTATTCGCTGAAATACTACGTCGGACTGGCGAAGCAGCTCGAAACCCTTGGCGTGCACTTTCTTGCGATCAAGGACATGGCGGGCCTGTGCAAGCCGTATGCAGCATTCGAATTAGTGAGGAGGTTGAAGGAAGAGGTCGACCTGCCGATTCATTTTCACACGCATGACACGAGCGGGATGAATGCCGCGTCGGTATTAAAGGCGGCGGATGCGGGAGTAGATATCGCGGATGGTGCGATGGCGGCGATGAGCGGCGGAACCAGCCAGCCGAATCTCAACGCGATTGTGGCCGCCCTGCGAAATACCCCGCGAGACACAGGCCTGGCCGCAGCGACGTTGAACGATTGCTCCGATTACTGGGAGACGGTCCGGACCTATTATTTGCCGTTTGATTCGGGACCGAAATCAGGCAACGCGCGGTTGTATGAACACGAAATTCCCGGCGGTCAGTATACAAACTTGCGCGAGCAGGCTGTGGCCATGGGACTTGGGCATCGCTGGAGCGAAGTCGAGAGGATGTACGCGGAAGTGAATCAACTGTTCGGCGATATTGTGAAGGTGACACCGTCGAGCAAAGTGGTCGGGGACATGACCCTGTTCCTGATGGCGAAGGAGATGACCCCAGGAGACGTTTTGAAGCTTGATGCCCATCACGACGTAGCGTTTCCAAATTCGGTGGTCGAGATGTTTTCAGGCGTGTTGGGTGTGCCGCCGGATGGCTGGCCGAAGAAAGTGCAAAAGATTCTGCTGCGCGGGTCAAAGCCATTGAAGGGACGTCCGAGCGCAAGCATGCCTGCAGCAGATTTCACACTAGAAAGGGAATCGCTCGAGAAAAAGACGGGCCACGCAATTAGCGAGGAAGACTTGTTGAGTTACCTGTTGTATCCGGACGTATTCCTGAAGTTCGACAAGTTCCGGCAGACCCATGGCGACGTGAGCGTTCTGCCGACGCCGCCATTCTTCTATGGACTGAAGTCGGGTGAAGAAATCACAGTTGAGATTGAGGCAGGGAAGACACTGATCATCAAATATATGACGGCCGGCGAGCCGCATCCCGACGGCACGCGGACCCTGTTTTTTGACCTGAATGGGCAGCCGCGCGAAGTGAACGTACGCGACCGCTCGCTGCGTGTGGTCGAGAGAGCGCATCCGAAGGCGGACGCTGCCGAACCCGGTCAGGTGGGGGCGCCGACGGCTGGAGTCATCAGCGGAATCGCGGTTCAGGCAAACCACACGGTCGAGCGCGGTGCTAAACTATTGACACTCGAAGCAATGAAGATGCAATCGAACATTTACGCGCCGATCGCGGGCCGGGTGGTGAAACTGCTGGTGGCGCCGGGACAAAGTGTGGAAGCGAAAGACCTTCTCGTGACGATCGCGCCGTGAGCGACCGAAAACTCCGAAAACACGAAAAATTTCGATCCAAGTTCCTGCGAAATCAAAGGAGCCTGGTGGTGTATCTGCCGCCCGGCTACCTCGAGGAGCCGCACCGGCGGTTTCCCGTGCTGTATCTCCACGATGGACAGAACCTTTTCGACGGCTCGACCTCGTTTATTCAAGGACAGGATTGGCACGTGGGACAAACGGCCGATGCGGAGATTCACGCCGGGCAAGTGGAGCCTTTGATCATCGTCGGGATTTACAACACGGGCAAAGCTAGGGTCAGGGAGTACACGCCAACGAAGGCGCCGAAGCTGGGGGGCGGAGGAGCGGACCGCTACGGCAAATTCCTGCTGGAAGAGGTGATGCCGTTCATTCACCGGGAATATCGAGCGGAAGGCGGCCCTCATCGGACGGGAATTGGCGGATCGTCCCTCGGCGCACTGGTGTCGCTGTATCTCGGGTTGCTGCGCTCGGATGTGTTTGGAAAAATTGCAGCGCTATCGCCTTCCGTATGGTGGAACCAGCGAGTGATTCACAAATTCGCCGAAAACACGCCTGTGCACTCCCGGCCGCGTATCTGGCTCGATATCGGCACGCGGGAAGGGCCGCGCATTGTTGAAGACGTGGAACGGTATCGCGACATCCTGCTTTCGCGCGGCTGGCGTTACGACGTGGAGTTGCACTACGAGCGGATCGAAGGCGCGGAACACAACGAAGCGGCCTGGGCGAAGCGCGTCGGGCCGTTCCTGCGGTTTTTGTATCCCGCCCGATAGTTGCGCGGTATACTTCGCGGCCTCACCGCTGTTGCGGAGGTTCAGCGTGCCGGACCAGCAGCCACGTTCCATCCTTTGCGTCACCACCTACGAAAAAGGGCAGGAATTTATCCGCACGTGCAAGGCGATCGGGTGCACCGTGTACTTGCTGACGGTCGAAAAATTGCGCAACGGCGATTGGCCCCGCGAGGCGATAGACGAAATGTTTTTTATGCCGGAAGAGTTGCCGCTGCCGGAACTGTTGAAAGCGGTGAGTTATGCGGCGAGAACGCGCAAAATCGACAGGATTGTGGCGCTGGACGAATTCGACATGGAAAACGTGTCGGCAATTCGCGAGCACCTGCGCATTCCAGGGATGGGGCTGACCACCGTTCGCTATTTCCGCGACAAACTGGCGATGCGCGCGCGAGCGAGAGAGGGCGGCGTAAGCGTCCCCGAGTTTGTGCATGTACTCAATCACGGCGAATTGCGCGAATTCATGGCTCGCGTTCCTGCGCCGTGGTTGCTGAAGCCGCGGTCGCAGGCGTCCGGCATCGGGATGAAGAAAATTCATCAGCCGGACGAATTGTGGCCGTTGTTGGACAGGCTCGGCGACGAGCAGTCGCACTTTCTGCTGGAGCGGTTCGTGCCTGGCAGCGTATTCCACGTCGATAGCGTGGTGAGCGAAAGGGACGTGCTGTTCGCGGAGGCGCACGTTTACGGAGCCCCGCCGTTGGATGTTTCGCATGCGGGAGGAGTCTTCACAACGCGAACGCTGGGGAGAAATTCGGAAGACGCCCAGGCGCTTCAGACCGTAAATCGAACGCTGATTGAATCGCTGGGCCTCGTTCGCGGCGTCACACACGCGGAGTTTCTGAAAGCGCATGCGGATGGCAAATTTTATTTCATCGAGATTGCAGCGCGCGTCGGAGGAGCGTACATCTCTGACGTGATCGAGCATGCGACAGGAGTGAATCTTTGGCGGGAATGGGCGAAATTGGAAGTGGGCGCGGGGAAACAGCCGTACACGCTTCCGGCTACGCGGAAGGATTACGCAGGCGTCATTGTTTCTCTGGCGCGGCAGGAAGAGCCGGATACGTCTGCATACACTGACCCGGAAATTGTGTATCGCGCGAAGAAATATCATCACGCGGGATTTATCGTGAAGTCGGCAAATCCGGTACGGGTAAAAGACTTGTTGGAGGATTATTCGCGGAGATTTGTAACGGACTTCTTGGCGACCCAGCCGGTGCCGGAGAAGCCGACGTCCTGAAGCTTGAGGAGTGATTCAGAACTGCAAAAAGAACTTCCTCTCTTCGCTTGCAATGACGGTTCCCAAGATGTCCCGACCGGGTCGCCCTTAGGACAGTAACAGGCCTGTACGCCAGGGTAGTTACTTTCACGCACGCCGGGCTGATACGCTGTTTGCAGTGCTCCACGCAGGGGACTAAAGTCTCTAATCACCCCGGCAGGAATCTGAATGGGGTGGCCTGTCCCTTGGAGGTTCAATGTGGGGGAATGTTAAGAAGCCGGAAACGCCGCAATCTGCGCAACCGGAACCGAAAACTTTTGCAACGAATCAGTCGCCGAAGCCAGCTCCGACGACTTGGGAGGGAACAACCGCGATGAGTACAGATGCGATGCGTCCATTGGGTGCGACCGGCGACCGTGCGACAGCGCGGCTCGGGTCGAGCCTGCACGTGAAAGGCGAGATTACCGGGAGCGAAGATCTTTTGATCGACGGCTCGGTGGAAGGGTTGATTCAACTCGATGAGCGCAAGCTCACCGTGGGAGCGACCGCCAAGTTGACCGCCGACATTATCGCCCGCGAGGTGGTAGTGTACGGCAGCGTGAAGGGCAACCTGCGCGCCAAGGACCGGATCGAGATCAAGAAGGACGGTTCGGTGAACGGCGACCTGACCACGGCGCGCATCATGATCGAAGACGGCGCCTACTTCAAGGGCTCCATCGAAATCGACAAGAGCGCCGAGAAGGAAACCTCCAGCGCCTTCTCGAAACCGGCAAGCGCAGCAGCGCCGGCGACCACCGGTCCGAAGAGCATCTAACAGTTTATCTTGTCGCAGGGAACGAGGCGGCGCGGATTTGAGTCCGCGCCGTTTCGTTTACTTCGGTCGGCCGCTCGCACCCTCCTGCCGAGACTGTTTCGACAAATCAATCCGCGGTGCGTCCCCCTAACTTTTCGCTGGCGCTCTTCATCCAATTCCAAGTAGAACACCTAGGCAGAACATCGTGTTCGACGAGGGAATTCATGGAAACGCGAAAGCTGGGCAACTCAGATCTGCACTTGACCCGGGTAGGATTTGGCGCGTGGGCGATCGGCGGTGGAGGCTGGGAGTTCGCCTGGGGCAATCAGGAAGACGCGGACTCGGTCGCTGCGATTGTGCGAGCAATGGAATTAGGTGTGAACTGGATCGACACGGCTGCCGTCTACGGCACCGGTCACTCCGAGGAAATAGTTGCGCAGGCCCTGAAGCAGTGGAAAGGCGTGCGTCCATACGTTTTCACCAAATGCAGCCTGCGCTGGGAGGAAAATCGCAAGGTATATCCGGACCACTCGGCGGCTTCGATCCGCAAGGAATGCGAAGACAGCTTGCGCCGTTTAGAAACCGAGGTCATCGATCTCTATCAAATGCACTGGCCGCCGAACAGTGGCGGCGCCGAGCTTGAAGAAGCCTGGCAAGCCATGAACGACTTGAGGAAGGAAGGAAAAGTCCGCTGGGTCGGCGTTTCGAATTTTAATCCTTCACAGATGGAGCGCGCCGCGAAAATCGCTCCCGTGACCTCGAATCAGCCACCGTATTCCATCATCCGCAGAAAAATCGAGGAAGAAAATCTGCCGTACTGCCTGAAGCACGGGATCGGTGTCATCAGTTACGCGCCGATGGCGTCGGGGCTGCTCACTGGCGCGATGACTCGCGAACGCGCCAGCGCTTTGCCTGCCGACGATTTTCGCAGCCGCAACCCGGAATTCAAGGAACCCCGCCTTTCGAAAAACATCGAGCTGGTCGAGCGTCTGCGTAAGGTTGGCTCACGTCATGGCCGCGGCCCGGGTGAGGTCGCGATTGCCTGGGTGTTGCATCATCCGGCCATCACAGGAGCTATCGTTGGCTCGCGCAATGCCGGACAGGCCGAAGGCGTCATGCGAGCCGGCGAGCTGAAATTAAGCGCAGAGGAAATCGCGGAAATCGAAGGAGCTGCAGCCGCGGCAACGGCGCGGTAGCGATTCCAAGGGGAGAAACGAAAAATGGACCTGGGCTTGAGAGGCAAAATCGCCGTGGTGTCGGGTTCGACGGCAGGAATTGGGCTGGGAATCGCCAAGACGCTGGCGCGCGAGGGTGCGCGAATCGTAATCAACGGCCGAACCGAGAAGCGCGTCTCCGACGCCGCAGAAAGCATTCGCATGGAAATGCGCGGCGCGGAAGTGCAGGGAGTAGCAGCCGACCTGGGAACCGCAAAGGGCATCGAGGAGTTCTTCAAGCAGGTGCCGGTAGCGGATGTAGTTGTCAACAATCTCGGAATCTTCGAAATCAAGCCGTTTCTGGAGATTCCGGACGCCGACTGGTTTCGCTTCTACGAGACCAACGTCATGAGTGGCGTGCGCCTTACCCGGCAGTATCTTCCGGAAATGCTGCGCAAGAATTGGGGCCGCGTGATTTTTATTTCCAGCGAATCGGGACAGCAAATTCCCGTCGAGATGGTTCACTACGGCATGACCAAGACGGCCCAAATTGCGGTCGCACGCGGCGTGGCGGAATCCGTCGCCGGCACGGGCGTCACCTCGAACTCGATCCTCGTTGGCCCTACTGCGTCTGAGGGTGTCGGCGATTTCGTTCAGTCCATGGCCAAGCAGCAGGGAATCAGCGCCAAACAGGTCGAAAAGGACTTTTTTGAAAAAGTTCGCCCTAGCTCGCTCCTCAAGCGCTTCGAAACGACGGAAGAAGTGGCCGCGGTGGTTGCGTTTGTTGCCAGTACGCAGGCTACCGGCATCAATGGTGCCGCAATCGCTGCGGAAGGCGGCGTCATTCGCAGCATTCTGTGATGGAAACAAGTGAACTCGACGTTTACGCCCGGAGAAAGTCGGGACGCCAGTTTTGCACCAGTTGCTTGATGGCCTTTCGGTCGTCCAAATTTTCCTGCAGGACCTTCCGAGCGAGCGCCGGCAGTTCTTCGTCGCTCGCAAAACGCAGCGATACGATTTGATTCAGGGTGAAATCGGCTATCCGCGACTTCAAATCCTGCGGCAGCACTCGCTGGTAACGAAGCTGTTCCTCCAGCCGAATCACTCTATCCTGGACGCGCAGAGCAAATGTCCGCGCATAGAGTGCCAGGCGGATCAGCGCCGCACCCAGCAGCACGTTCACCAGCCCGCCGGTCGGAAAATGCGCTTCTTTCCACGCGTATATCGACCAGCCGAAGTTCAGCGCCAGCACCGGCAACACAAAAAATACAAATCCTGGGACATGTTTCGCATGGTTTGAAAAATTCTGCTCGCTCATCGAATCTCCTCTGGGAAGGAATAAATCGGTTGAATGTCTACGGGAATGTCCGAAACGCGGTCGAAGGCCTTTTTCAAATGATCTGGCAACACCGCGTATTTCGCGAACCACGCTGCTGTCCGCGCGCGGTCTCCAGTGGCTTCCTGTTCCAATAGCTCTTTCGCAAGGCTCGCAATCGCCGCAGACATTTTGTCCGTTTCGACCGTATAGCGCCTCGTTGCCACGTCGTATGTCACCGCGCCGCGTTCCATAAGGTAGTTGAACTCCATCATTTCCCCGCGACCATGCGGCTCGGCGATGCCAAAGCGGATGGTGCGAAAATTTCCCGCGACGTACGAGATGTAATCCTCCTCGAGTTGTTCTTTGCTGATGGCGCCGTGGTCGGCCAGCCACTTCAAGCACACCATACCGACCACGTCGGCCTTCGATTCTTCCAGCCCCGCGAAGTCGCCGCCGATCGCTTCACGAATACTCTTCTTCCCTCCGGCGGTTCGGGAATAGTTCGGCCCAAGTTCGTGCGAAATCTCGTGCGCCAGAGTGGAGGCCAGGTAACCCTTTCCGCTCGCACGTTTGGCCTGATCCTCACGCAGCAAACGCAGCGCGATTGGAAGGATCACAACGTTCACGCGCGCGTCCATGAAATTCTTGAAGAAAATCTTCTTGCTGCCTCTGGCCTCATGCACGCGCGCGTCGTTCGGCAGATTGTCCGCAACAGCCTGATATCCGTGCAGCAGGTCGCCCGTGCGAAACGGCGCGTCCATCACTTCCATCGGAGTAACATGCCCGCGCTTCGAAGGCAGATCCTCCTTGGAAAGTGGCAAGGCCTCCTGCAGATCCGGTACGTACTTCTGAAAAATCGCCAGCTTCTTGCTCTCCTCGTCGTTTCGGACCAGCACCGCTGCGCCGTAGGAGGTCCTCACGCCCAGCAGGTTGTCGATGTAACTTTCATAGGGCGCCAGAATCAAATCAAACTTCGGGTCCTTCAGATCGAGCCACGCCAGATCGCTCGCGTAGTAATCGTCATTGAGCAACGCGTCCGCCCGCAGGCTCAGAAACTTTGCAAACTCCGGATCGTCGCTCAGCTTCGCGGCTTCTCGCAAATCGTCCGCCGCCGGCTTCAGAAATTCCGCGAAAGCAACGTGGTATGGCACCACTCTTAGTTTGTCGCCGTCTCGCTGAAGGACGGAGTGCTCACTATAGATTGAGTTTTTCTGTTCGGGGCGCGCCGCGACATATTTTTCAACTTCTGCCCGCGTAAGGTCTACCGGATAAAGCCCGCGCCCCGGCGGGACAGCCTCCTTGCCGACAAACGGCCGCAGCTCATCGATGAGGTCGTACCGGCTGCCGTTGATCTTCATGAACCGAAGAACTTTTTGATCCAGCGGATCCGCGCTCTTCTCGAGCCGCCCATACAGTTCCAGACCTTCGGGGTCGCTTTGCCGCCAATAGATTTGCTCGATCCGGTTTGCGGCATCAACCAGCTTCTCAACGAGCTTCTGCTCACGATCGCTCAAGCCAGCGCGACTCAACGGCATATTCATGGACCTGAATTTGGCGAGGCGCTCGTCAAGGTCCGGCGCGACGCCCAGCGGGGCAGCGATACTCGTTGCCGAGCGCGAAGCTGACGGCGTCGCGAGTTTGCGGTCCCTAAGAAGGTTCACGAGGAAAAAAGGAATGCTCAGAGCAACCAGCAAAACCGCCAAAGAAATCGACCGACGAAGAATCATGCACAAAATTGTAGCAAACGTGATCGCTATTCTGTAAAACCGTTCCTTTAACTCATCGCGCCGCGCGTGCGGCTCACAAAATCAAGAAACCTTTCGCGCGCTCCCGCATCCAACGACATAGAAACGTGAGCGTTCCTATGGTTAAGGCATTTTGGGCTGGAAAACTAATTGCAGAAAGCAACAGTTGCGTCGTCGTGGAAGGGAATCAGTATTTTCCGGTCCAAGCGGTCAAGAAGCAATACCTCAAATCGAGCCAGCACACCTCGATTTGTCCGTGGAAGGGCACCGCGCACTACTATCACGTCGAGGTGGACGGCCTACGCAACGACAATGCCGCGTGGTTTTACCCAGACCCCAAGCCCGCGGCGGCCGAAATTTCCGGTCGTGTAGCGTTCTGGAAAGGCGTCCGCGTCGAGGGTTAAGCGTCGAAGCCTGAAGGGTCTGACCGCTCACAGAAAACGGTTTATGCTCGGTTCAGAATTGTCATTCTGAGTTAGCCGGGTTCCCGATCGGAACGCGAAGCGCCTGAACCGCAGGTTCTTCGCACAAGCTAGGCGGCTCGACGCTCTCGCCGTCGGCTACTTCGCCATCTCGTTCTTGAAAACACTTCCGCCCTTCATTACGAACCCCACGTTCGCGAGTTCTTTCACATCCTTCACCGGGTCGCCGCTCACCGCCACGATATCGGCGTAAGCGCCAGCAGCCAGGACTCCCAACTCACCCTTTTCGTCCAGCAATTCCGCGGCCCGCGATGTCGCCGAGCGGATCGCCTCCATCGGCGACAATCCAAACTGGGTCAGGTAGGGAAATTCCTGCGCCATCGGCTCGGTCCATTCGATTCCGCCGATATCCGTTCCGTAGGCAATCTTGATTCTGGCTTTCGCCGCCCTCTGTACGGACGTGCCGTGGACTTCCACGCGCTTGCGGTCCCGCTTGCCTGCGGGGGTATTCTCCGGCGCCCAGTCGTGGTAATACGGGGCGAGCGTTGGGCAATACCAGGTTCCCTGCTTGGCCATCTGCGAAATCTGCGCGTCCGTGATTTCGAGTCCATGCTCGATCGAATCGCATCCGCCGTCTAGCGCACGCTGCAGTCCGACGCCGTTATACGCGTGGCAAGCCACTTTCTTCCCCCAGCCGTGCGCTTCGTCGACAATCGCCTTCAATTCTTCCACCGTCAGTGTCGGCTGTGAGGCCAGATTGCCTGCCTTGTCTACCCAGGATCGATGCGTCATGTAAACCTTGATCCAGTCGGCCCCATGATCGAGCTGCTCGCGCGCGGCTTTGCGCGCCTCTATCGGACCGTCAATGATCTGCACGCCCTTCGGCACTTGCAATTCCGGCGCATAGCCCTCCAGGTTGTAGCCGCCCGTCGACGAAATTCCGCGCGTTGACACGAACAGCCGCGGTCCCGGAATCGTTCCTTCCTCGATCGCCTGTTTGATCTCGACGTCACCGTATCCGGCGCCCTCGGTTTCCACATCGCGCAGGGTGGTAAAACCCTGCTCGAGTGCGCGACGGCAGGCAAACGTAGCGCGGGCCGCTCGCAGCGCGATACCCGCTTTCAGAATGTTTGCGTCATAGCCGCCTTTGGCTGGATCTTCGCCCCACAGGAAGATATGCGTGTGCGCGTCAATCAGTCCCGGCAGCACCGTGGCACCCGAAAGATCAATCACCTTGGCATCCGCCGGAATTGCGGCCGAACCGTCCGCCACCTTCTCGATGCGCTCACCGCGCACAAAAATCAGCTGGTTTTTGCGAGCCGTGTCGCTCGTCCCATCGATCAGCGTCCCGGCGCGAATTACAGTCAGGTGTGTCGCGCCGCCCGATTGCGGCAGGGCGGGAACGCTCAGCACCAGCACCGAGAACACAACGAGCAGGAATCGCAGAGTAGGCATAAGGTTTCTCCAGATGGTGCGACAATGGGCGCCGGTAGATTGCCGCAAACGATGCCTCCATGCAAGGCTCCTGTATCCCGGCGGAAGTTTGATCCACCAAGACCAGAGACCGCAGGTCATGGGCTGTAAAGTAAGGGTGCAACCGTCGGTGGAAAACAAGACGCCGAAGACTGCTCATTCCGCGGGCGGGTTCACGGCTAGAAAGGTTGAGTGACGTCGAAGCTGCGGGCCGGTTCGGCCGTCGCAGCGGTTCTTCCTGCGCGTGCCAGATTTTTTTTCAGGCGGCTGCGCTACCCGGCGGCGGGATCGACAGGTCGGTGCTGTCCGCGGATTCCGCCACGCGGTAGCGCACCAGGAGCAGTGTCAGGTCGTCGGCTTGGCGCGCGCCCCTCGCGAAAGTTTCTACGGACTCCAAAACCGTTTTCTGTATTTCTTCGAGGTCCGCAGTGGTGTTTTTCTCCAGCACTTCTCGTAGCCTCGGCACGCCGAACAACTGCTCGTCAGGGTCCATCGCTTCCGTCACGCCATCGCTGAAAAGCACCAGCGTGTCGCCGGGCTGCAGCTTCAGGCAGGCCGCGGTGTACTCCGCGTCGGGCACCAGGCCTACCGGATACGATCCTTCGGTAAATGCTTCTTCGACTGCGTTCTGGCGGATGAGCATTGGCGAGGGATGCCCGGCGTTGATGAACTCCAGGTGCCCGTCCATATCCAGAATTCCAAAGAACATGGTCGCGTAGCGCCCGACTTCCGCGTGGTCACACAAGAACTGGTTCACGTGATTGAAAACGCGCGTGGGATCGGTTCCCAGCGTCATTCCAGATAGAGCTCCTTGCAGCATCGTCGTCAGCAGGGCGGCGCCCAAACCTTTTCCGGACACGTCGGCGATCAGAAACGCGGTGCGGCCGTCACCAATCGGGAAAACGTCGAAGTAGTCGCCTCCTACCGAAAGGCAAGGGAAGTTGCATCCGGAAACGTCGAGATGCGGAAATTCGCGGAAATCTCGCGGCAGCAGCGCTTGTTGAATGTCGCGGGCGATGTTGATCTCCTGCTCCATGCGTTGCCGCTCGCGTTCGCGTTCGACCAGCCTTGCATTGTCCAGAATGCTGGCCGCGTCAGCCGCTAGCGCATCCAGAATCTGCCGGTCCAGCTTGGAAAACGCCGCAGGACGTCGCGAATCCAGATACAACACGCCGAGAAATTCACCGCGCCGCAAATTGATGACCGATTCTTGCGAGTTGGCACGCATCACCGAAAACAACGGAATCACAACCACCGCGCGCAGGCGCTGCGCCACAACGCTTTGCGCCGATTGCAGGTCCATTTCTGCCTGCGCCAGGTCCTCAGTAATCACCGGCGAATGCTGCTTCAGTGCGAGTTGAATCGCTGTCTGGCTGGGCGCGACACTTTCGGGAGGCAAGCGCAACCCGCCGTTGCGGCGCGCCAGGCGCACCTTCAACGCTCCATCTGCGCCGTTTTCGAGCAACAGCCCGCGGTCCGCGTCCAGCACCGCCACAGCGTGATCCAACATCTTCGCAAGGACCGAATCGAGGGGAAGCTGTGAGTGCAGCAGGGAGCTTGCTTCCAGCAGCATGTTCAATTTTCGCAGGCCGCCGGATGCCGGCTCCGAACTGGTGATGTGTTCGATGCGCGTCAGCAGGTTCGGGATCGATTCCTGTCCCGTGTCTGGCGCGGTCCGAAAAATAATTTCGTAGGAATCTTCCAGACCGAAAGTGATGATGTCGCCGTCTTCCAGCGCGCGGCTGTCGATCTTCTCGTTGTTGACGAAGACTCCGCGCCGCTGTCCGCGATCCTCGATGTAGAAGCGGTCGGCTTCGATCACGATCGCAGCGCACTGCCGCGAGATGCGCCGGTCGTTCAATTGCAAATGATTGCCGGTCTCCGCCCCGCGCCCCATCATGTAAGGCGTTTGCGAAACGCGCGCATAGCGCCGCGCGCCGTCCGGCGAAATCACTTCGAGCACCGCCTCCGTCGTCGCTAACGTCTCGGCCATGTCCGTCTCAAGCCGCAGATTGTAGCACGCACTTCGTTGCAAAGCCGCTACACCGGCCCGATTCTCCTTGCCTGTTTGTCGCATCAGTCGACAAAATACTTCGGTCAGTTCGGAATCGAGGTCTATCTATGTGGGCCCGCGCCAAGGCAAATGCAATGCGCGCCGCAGCAGTTTTCCTTTCGGTATGGCTCTTTTGCGTTTCTCCATCGCCTGCGCAGAAATGTACGGTCTCTCCCGCAAAAGTCAAGCTTGGCGAAACTCTGCGCATTGCTTGTCCAGCGGGGTATTTGTCCGTGAAGCTGAACGAGCGCACTTCCAAGCTCTTCGCACAACCCGATGGCCGCAGCTTTGGTCTCCTCCCAATCTCTGTGAAGGACAAGCCTGGCTCGTTTGAACTTCTTATTTCCGGCGCCGACGGGGGTCCGTCACAGACTCTGCCAATCGTGATTCGCAGAACCGTTTTCCCTTCGCAAAACGTCACACTCGCGCCTGATATTGAAGCGCTCCATTCCACCCCGGAAGAAATGGCTCTTCTCACGAGTTTTCGCGACACGGTTTCCGAAACTCGTTCGTGGAGGGACCCGTTCACTCCGCCTGTTTCCGGTTGCATGACTTCTCCTTTCGGCGTGAAGCGTCTTCACAACGGAAAGGCCACCGGCGAATACCACGGCGGCGTGGACCAGCGTACGCCCGAGGGCGAAGCGGTCCGCGCGGTCGCCGCGGGCACCGTCACGTTTGCGAAACAATTCAACGTGCTTGGCAATGCTGTTGGCATCGACCACGGCCAAGGACTCGAATCCATGTACCTCCACATGTCCCGGTTGGCCGTTGCTCCCGAAGCTACGGTACAGCGCGGCGACATTCTTGGCTATGCCGGCTCGACCGGCCGTTCCACCGGCCCGCACCTTCACTGGGTTCTCTATGTAAATGGCATCAACGTGAATCCCGCTCAGTGGATCAAGCTGCAACTGTGTCCACGCGGGCCCAAGAGTCGCTAGACGATGTTCGCCCTAGTCTTGGTCGAAGCGTCGACGAATCACTCTGATCCCGTCATTCCCATTCTGCTGGCAGTCGTGTTCCTGACGCTGGGTGCCGCGGTTGGCGGCCGGCTCATGGCGTGGATGAAGCAGCCGGCCGTGCTCGGCGAATTGCTCGTGGGAGTGCTTGCGGGCAACCTGGGCTACTGGCTGGGCAATGCGGGCCTCACCGTTCTTCGCGAAGGCGACAATCTTCGAAGGATTTCCGACCTCGCTCTTACCAGCTCTTCCTCTGCCGCCCAGGCTGTCTTCGAGGTATTGCCTCCAGGCGAAGCGGCGCGCGTCGCCGCAGCACTCAGCTCGGCTCACTCTCTGGATTATCTATCGGTCTATTCGTTTGTGGATTTTCTCTCGCGAATTGCAATTCTCATCCTGCTCTTTCTTGTCGGTCTGGAAACGAATTTGGTGGAAATGAGGCGCGTCGGAAAAACCGCGTTTTGCGTGGCCATCATCGGCGTCATCGTTCCCATGGGACTTGGAATGGGCACGATGAAGCTGCTTCACCCGGATTCCGTCTTGGCGAGCGATCTTTTTGTCGGCGGAATCCTCACCGCCACGAGCGTCGGAATCACGGCACGCGTTCTGCGCGATCTGCGACAGGAAAACCGCGACGAAGCTCGCGTAATTCTCGGTGCCGCAGTCATTGACGACGTGTTGAGTCTGATCTTGCTCGCGGTGGTCAGCGGCCTTGCTGTTACAGGGAAAGTGAATCCGATCGAGATCGGCCGCATCACCGTTGCTGCGGCAGTGTTTCTTGCCGGATCGCTCAGCATCGGAATCTGGCTCACGCCGAAATTCGTTCGTCGTTTGTCCGGAGCGGGAATCCAGAATCTCAAGCTGCTCTTCGGTTTGGGCTTTGCATTTCTGCTTGCTTGGCTCGCCAATGCTGCAGGTCTGGCCACGATTGTCGGCGCGTTCGCTGCGGGCATGATCCTCAACGACTTCTTTGACAAAGAACTCGAAGGCGAGACACTCCATCACCTCTTGTCGCCGGTCGAATCGCTCGTCGTTCCTTTGTTTTTTGTCTGGATGGGCATCCAGGTAAAGCTCGAAGCCCTGGCCAGCCGGGACATCCTGATTTCCGGGCTGGCGTTAACTGCCGTGGCCATCCTCGGAAAGCTCGCCAGCGGACTTGGTTGTCCTTCCTCCATGAACCGCTGGGCTGTCGGCATCGGCATGATGCCGCGCGGCGAAGTCGGCCTCATCTTTGCCGGTATCGGCAAAGGTATTGGAGTGATTGACGATGGCCTCTTTTCTGCCATCGTGATTCTGGTGATGGTCACCACGCTTCTGGCGCCGATTCTGCTTCGCCTAACCCTGGGCCAGGGCAGCCCTGCCCCGGCCTCCCACTGAGACTTCACGCGTAGTTCATTTCTATTATTGTGCTGCACAATAAGCCTTTCGATAATTTCGCCATCTTGTTTCGGCCGGCGTGCGGCAGTTGCTCCTGCAAGGGAGGTCCCGACGCCGGCGATCTCTGGGGCAGAGAGCGGGGGGAGTGTGGCTTCGATGAGGATTGCATACAAGCTCCTACTGGTGTGTCTATTTTCGATCTTGTTCGCGCATTCCATTCGCACTCAGCAGGTCACCGGGATCATCCGCGGAACGGTGCTTGATCCGAGCGGCGCGACCGTGGCCGCCACAAAGGTGACCGTCACGCAGGTGGAAACCGGTTTCACTCGCGTCGCCATCGCCGGCGCGCAGGGCGATTTCACGCTGGTGGAGCTTCCCGTGGGCCACTACCGCGTGCAGGCAGACGCCAAGGGCTTTCAGAAGTTCCTACAGGAAGGCATCACTCTCGAAGTCAACCAAACCGCGCTGATTACCGTTCGCCTCAGCATTGGACTCGATACTCGCCAAATTGAAGTTGTCGCCGATGCTCCGCTGCTGGAAACTGCTTCCACCAATCTCGGCAAGACTGTCGGCACGCGCGACATACAGGAACTACCACTAAACGGGCGTCACTTCACGCAGCTCGGAACCCTGCAGCCCGGCGTTGTTCCGATTACCCCGGGCCTCTCGCAGGCTGGCGGGTCGCTGCGCGACGGTCAGGCCTATGCTGTGAACGGCCAGCGCCCCGAATCCAATAATTTCCTGATCGACGGTGCGGACAACTTCAACAATGTGGATGGCGGGTTTGTGCTGGAGCCGCCGGTGGATGCGATTGCCGAATTTCGTATTTTGACGCACACGGCCAACGCCGAATTCGGCCACAGTACCGGTTCCACCACCAACATTGTCACCCGCTCCGGAACGAACTCCTTTCACGGATCGCTCTGGGAATTCCTGCGCAACGATATGTTCGACGCCAAGAGCTTCTTCGCCCAGTCCGTAGAGCCGCTCAAGCGCAACCAATACGGCGGCACCTTCGGCGGTCCCATTCGCAAGGAAAAAACATTCTTCTTCCTTTACTACGAAGGCCTTCGCGAGCGCGCCGGGGAGACTCGCCAGGCTACGGTTCCCTCGCTCAACGAGCGTAATGGGGATTTCGGAGAGCTGTGCACCGCGGCTTCCGTCGGGGGGCACTTCGATGGCTCCGGCAATTGCGTCGATGCTGGCAACAACCCATTGCCCAAAGGGCAGTTGTTCTTTCTCTTCGCTCCCTCGCCACAGCCTTTCCCGTACAATCAGTTGCCGTTCATCGATTCAATTTCGCAAAACCTGCTTGCCTACTACCCGGATCCGAACGTCGGCAACAATACCTTCGTCTCCACCCAAAACAAATCCACCAACGACGATCAGTTCGGCGTCCGGCTCGATCACTATCTCACGCCGAGAGACACCCTGAACTTTCGCTACATCTTCAGCCAGGGCAACGTTATCGATCCACTCTCCACGTCCGGTGCCAACGTTCCCGGTTTTCCCGTGGGCGAAGAACATCGCGCGCAGAATTTCGTCGCCACCGAAACACACACTTTTTCCTCTTCGCTCGTCGCCCTTGCCCGTGTCTCCTTCTTGCGGAATCGTTTTTTCTTCGACGAGCATCTTAACCATACCACTCCCGCGAGCCTCGGTTTTCAGTATCAGCCCTCGCTCGACGCCGCCATCGGTCCGCCATTTATTCAGGTTTCCGGCTTCGCTTCGATCGGCGATCCCATCACCGGTCCGCGCAATACCTATGACAGCAATCTCGATTTTTCGGGATCGCTCACTTGGATTCGCGGTCGCCATCAGTGGAAATTCGGCGGAGGCTACCAATACGAACGGTTGAACGTGCTGCAGGGAATCGCCACCAATGGATTTTTTGTCTTTGCTGGATTTCCCGTAACCAACGCCTTCGCAAGTTTTCTCTTCGGTCAACCAGTCTTTTTCTTGCAGGGTGGCGGCGACTTGTCCCGCAATCTTCGCGGCCACTCCGTGAATTTCTACGCGCAGGACACTTACAAACTTTCCTCGCACCTCACCGTCAACTACGGACTGCGCTACGAACTTCCGTTCCCTTACACCGAGCAAAAAGACCGGCAAAACCTTTTCGTTCCCGGGAGACAGTCCGTTGTTTTTCCAACCGCTCCCGCCGGACTTCTCTATCCTGGCGATCCCGGCGTGCCCAGGGGCCTAATCCAGACCGACAAAAAAGCGTTCGCGCCACGCGTCGGTCTTGCTTGGGATCCCACCGGAAATGGCAAACTACTGGTTTCTTCGGCGTACGGAATTTTCTACGATCCGTACTATACCGGCCAGGGCGGTCCCCTGCAGACCCCGATCAGCGCTCCGCCGTATTTGCAGACACCGCAAATCAGCATTCCGAATTTCGCCGATCCGTTTAACGGCGAGAATCCCTTCGACCAATCCTTTGCGCAGCCGATGACTCTGCTGACGCTCGATCCGAAACTTGGCTTGCCGTACGCCCAGGACTGGAACCTGGACGTGCAGCGTTCCCTCGGCAGCGACTGGCTCTTCGAAATCGGCTACGTCGGCACCAAGGGCACCAAGCTACCGAGATTCATCGAAGGGAATCCCGCGGTTTCGATTCCCGGCCAGACCACGCAGGACAACGCGATTCAGCGCAGGCTGTATTCCGGATGCACGATCGCCCAGCCGAGCCCGTGCACGTATTCCTCAGTAGGCCTGATCTCTGGCATTGCGAATTCCACCTACCATGCCCTGCAAACCAGTTTGCGCAAGCGCTTCACGCATTCCTTCTCGATGCTCGGCTCGTATACTCTGTCTAAGACGCTCGATGATGTCTCGTCGTTCAACATAACCGGTTCCGCTTCGCAGGCCACCGCCGGGGAAAACGACCTGGCGCAAAATCCGTTCGACTTGCGCGCGGAGCACGGACGATCGATGTTCGACGCGCGACATCGTTTTGTCGTGAGCTACCACTGGGATCTGCCGTTTTTCGCTCACGCTGCGGGTTGGCAAGGCCAGCTGCTCGGCGGCTGGCAAGTAAACGGCATCACCTCGTTCATGAGTGGCACTCCGTTCACTGTTTACGACTCGGTGGGAGTTTCCGCTCAGGGAGGCGCGCCGGAGATTTCCGGATTCCCTAGCGACCGGCCGAATCTTGTTGACGATCCTCGGAAGGGCACGTGCTCGAACGGTGCACGGACCGGAACTCCCGATTGCTGGTTCAATCCCGGCGCGTTTCAGCGACTCGATCCGACGACGCAAATCGGCGAGTTCGGAAATGCAGGCCGCAACATCGTAGAGGGGCCGGGACTCCAGCAGTGGGATTTTTCCATGCTGAAGAATTTCCGGTTCACGGAATCGAAGGCGCTGCAGTTTCGCGCGGAGCTGTTTAACATTTTCAATCACGCGAATTTTGGAATTCCCGTGAATGACGTGAACAGTCAAAACGTCGGAAAGGTTCAGACTTCCTCGTCGGGACGTCTGGTGCAGTTCGCGCTGAAGTTTTTCTTCTAGCTGCTGACTCCTCGGCGGAGAGCCGCGGCGCCATTCTCCTAGGGCGAGGCGGCGGCGAGGCGGCGTGAAACGTATTCGTTCACGTAGGTGGTGAACGCTTCGTCGATGCGCTTTGTGATCGGTCCGGGCGCGCCGGGAAGACTGTTTCCCGCAATCTCGCCGACGCCGATGACGTTGCGATTGGTGGAGGAGATGAAAACCTCGTCCGCCGAGTGGAGATCTTCCGGGCGAAGAACCTGTTCCTTCACTCTGACGCCGGCTTCGGTGGAAATTTCAAAAATGATGCCGCGGGTGACTCCTTCGAGGCAGCCGGAGCTGAGGGGCGGAGTCAGAATGTTGTCGCCTTTCACCAAATAGATGTTGGCCGCCGTGCACTCGGCGATTTCGCCGCGCTCGTTGAGCAGGATCACTTCATCGAATCCTTCCTTTTGCGCTTCGGCGACGGACCACACATTGGCGAGCCACGAAATTGTTTTTACGCCGGCGAGCGGGGAAGCAGCATGGCGGCCATGTTCGCGAAGGGCCAAACGAACGGGCTCGCGGTATTCGGGAAGCGGCGCGGTATAGATGATCAAATCGACCGGAGTCATGGGCTCTTCGCCGCGCCAGAATCCCACCTGGTTGTACACGAGATAGATGCGCGCGCAACCTTCCGTTACTTCGTTGGCACGAATAACTTCCTGGAGTTGCACGCGAACGCGCGGTCCCGCGTAAGGCATGGGGAGGCGAATCATCGCGGCATCCTTTTCCAGGCGGCGCCAGTGGCGCTCGAAAGCGAAAGCTTCACCGCGGACGATGCGGAGCGTGGTGAAGAGTCCCCAGCCGCAGATGAGGCCCGCTTGTCCGGGCGAGAGACGGACTTTTTCAATGGGCAGCAACTGGTCATTGCGGAAGATGTGGCGATGAATCAACGGGTGCCTCGATGGTGGAGCGGCTTATATTGTAGCGGAATTGGTGACCCTCTTTCAGGTGCGTGGGCTGCTGACTCAAGGTCCGTGCAGGAGTCGAAGGGTAGAACCTGCAGGCAAAGGGTGGTGGCGCTGCGCCTGACCGCGATTTGCCGGCCTTTTCCCACGCCGCCAGGGGCCATCCGGGCCTGGGGTAAATTTCAAGGGTGGTTGCTTACTCCGCTGACTGCGGTGAAATGGCGTTCCGCAAGAAGATGGCCGGCAATTGCGAGATGATTTCCGCGGCCCGAAAGTTGCGACGAGCTGACGGAATGTGGCGATCGGGAGTTTACTGAGGAAGGAGGATTCGGGGCTTTGGCGAGGCTTTGTCGCGATAGAGGGCGCGATCGGCAGCGGCGAGAAGTTCGTCAAAAGTCCGGCCGTCGGCGGGGTACACGGCAACGCCGGCGCTCGCCGAGAGCGGAGGATCTTCCGGATCAGTGCGGAGACGGTTGGAAATACGGCGAGCGACGTGGAGCGCGGAGTCCGCGCCTGTTTCCGGCAGAATCAGCACAAACTCGTCTCCGCCGTAACGGGCGGCGACGTCGATTTCGCGCGAGTGGATTCGGAGAATGTCCGCGAGGCGGCAAAGCGCCCTGCTGCCGACGAGATGGCCGTAGCTGTCGTTAATTTTTTTGAGGTGATCGAGATCAAGAAGGATGATGGAGAAAGGTATTTTGGAACGCGCGTAGCGTCTGATTTCGAAATCGAGAGCCTCGACGAGGCGGCGGTAGTTCGCGAGACCCGTGAGCGGATCGCTGCCAGCCAACTGGCGGACATGGTCTTCGGCGCGCTTGTGTTCGGTGGACTCTGCGGCAAGCACCATGGTGGTTATGGCAGCGATGGCCATGAAGGATTGAAGAAGAAGCAGAGAAGCGTTTTGAGAACTTCCCGCAAAGGGGCCATAGCCGCGCACAGTGCCCCAGGTGGCCACGACGGCGAGGGCCAGGATGGCCGTGGCGCCTTTTCGGCGGCCAAAGCGAAAGGCAGCCCAAATCAGGAACGGAAAACAAAGATACTCGAACGGATAATTCTTGACGATGAAATGAAAACCGCCGCCGAAAACAAACCATGCGGTAAGAAGGAGCCCGGTCATCAGGAGAGCCAGTTCGAGAATTTGTCTTCGGGTCCACTGGAGCCGGGGATTTTCATGCCATAGCAACAGGAAGGGAGTTGCGACAAGAGCGCCTACACCGTCTCCCAGCCACCAGGTGAACCAAGCGGAGTTGTAATCGGGCCAGGTAACCAGCTTTCCGAGAAGCAGAGTTGTGCAACCAACGGTCGCGCTGAGTGCCGTGCTAACCATACCCGCAAGAAAAACAAATCTGAAAATGTTCTGCGATCGCTCGAAGGCTTTTCGTCCGCCTGCGAAACGGCTCACAAGATAGCACCCGGCAAGAGCCTCGAGCGTGTTTCCAGCAGCGATTCCAAGCGACGTCAGAACCGTGCCTGCAGTCGTCAAGTTGACCAGAAACGCTCCCGTGAAGACTGCCAGCGCCGCACCGTAGCCAAAGATCAATAGAGCCGCGAGAGCGATGCCGCTGCAGGGCCAGATCGCGGACGCGCTGGCGTTAAAGAACGCAAGCTTCAGGCCGAGCTTACCGGCGATGAAATAAAGGGTGACCAGGCCCACAAATAGGGCTGGATTTTCCGGTTTGAGCTTACCAAGCATGGTCGATCACTTACGGGGCCCGAAAAGAACGGGTGTTAGCCAGTCATTCGGCATCGGGCCAAGCGGGCGAAGCGGCGGCCAACAGATTGATTCTAGCGGAAGGTTGCACGGCCGGACCATCGGACGAGAGGAGTTTTACCGTCCTGGTAAACATAGGAGCTGCGACAGGGCAGGCGGAAACAGGGTATTTCAGCGGATAAATGCGGCTGCGGGCCGGGAAAAACGGGAAGTCAGCACGAGAAAAAAGAAAGGCGGGCAAGAGATCTGCCCGCCTTGTGAGTGCCCGGCGCCGTGCCGGGCGGCAGTGGTGTGTCTTTTACTTACCGGAACTGGAACTGGTTTGCGGCTGAGCATTCGCCTTCGGGATGCTGACGTAGCCGCTAACGGTGTCCTTGCCGACTTTGTTGATGACCAGCTCTTCAGGAATCTTGGTTCCGCTCAGGTAGAAGAAGATCGGCTCGTTCATGTAGCGATTCTTCTTTTCCAGTCGGCGATCCTCGGCAGTCATCGCAACGCTGTACTGTCCGCGCTTCTCATTGGCGCCCTTGAGCTCAACGGTGAGGTTGCCGACCTTCTGGGGCTTGTTCTTGCCGGCGATGGTGAATTCGATATAGTCGCGCTCACCGAGGCGGCGTAGCTGGTCAATTTCATCGTGATTCCGCGCAATGAGCGTGCCCATCTCACTGCGGGCCATCTTCAAGTCTTCACGAGTGGTGTCGAGGTCGGTGCGTACGCCGACGACCTTGGTGTCCACGTTCTTGAGGTCGTCACTCGCGGCCTTGGTGGCGAGTTCCGTATGGACGCTGGTGTCGAGTGCCGACAGCTTGGTTGTGGTTTCTTCCACGGCCTTGGCGGCCTCGGCGCGTGCCTTCTTGAGCTGACCCTGAGTGATCTTGAGTTTGTCGGTTACCACCTTGAGGTCGCCCTGAAGATCAGCGTTGGTCTTCTCGTCCTGAACCACGCGGTCCTTCAGCGAACTCATATCCTGCTCTACGCCCTGCTTAAGGGTGTTGACCTGTGCCGCGACCGCCTGCTGGGTAGCATCAAGCTTGGAAGATGCGTTCCAACCGAATGCCAAGCCTCCAACTGCAACCAACCCGAGAACGATGATCGCCGGCAGATGCCAGGAAGCACCGCCCCTGTTTTCCACGTTATATTCGTCGCTCATTGCGAATAACTCTCCTTCTGGGGGGCCGCTGGCGACCCTCACCCCAAAACTGCGTTCTGCATAATTCCCAACTGATACAGGGGAAAGTGCATGCGCCAAGCCAAATGGGCCAGCGCGGGATATTCCGCCCTGAGTCTGGTAACACTATGTGAAAGATGGAGTTAGCGACACGAGCGGAAAATCGGGCGAGGAGGAGCGGGGTACTAGTCCTAGCAATCTTTACGCGGCTGTAATTTGGGCCAGCAAAATTTGCGGGTTCTTGAGGACCGCGAAGCCTAAAGGGAGAGTGAGGAATCGAGGGAATGCAAATCGGTGCGGAGCTGGGCGGAATCGCGATACTGAATGGCGTGAAGGCCAAGAGCACGAGCGGCTTGGACGTATTCAAGGATGTCGTCGATGAACACGGCCTGTGCTGCAGGCGTCTTTACGGCCTTTAGCGCTGCTTGGAAGATGACGGGCGAGGGCTTGCTGGCTCGAACGGCGCAGGAATAAATGCGCGCGGAGGCGGGGAAGTATTGAAAGAAGCCGAAGGTGGATTCGAGATGGGCGACGTGGATCGGGTCGGTGTTCGAGAGCAGAGCGAGTTTGTGTTTTTTCGCGAGAGTTCGGAAAAGATCATCAGACTGAAGCGGCGTGGGGTCGAGAGAACCGTTCCATGCGTTGCGAAACTCCTCGAAGTTTAGCCGGCTGCCGAGACGCTTCGTTATGTGCAGGTGCCAGTCATGCGGCGAGATGCGGCCTTCCTGCCAGTCATGCCAGCGAGGATCTTTTTCAATCCTGGACCAGAGTTCCGCAGGCGAAAGTGAACTGCCTTCTGAGAGTCCTTCGATAGCGCGAGCAACGTCCACCTTCACGAGGACCCGACCGATATCGAAAATGACGGCGCACGGCGAGGAGTCGGGCATGCTCTAGTCGCTCGCGGATTTGGAAGCGGCCGGAGCAGCAGGCCGCCTACGGCTTTTTAGGAAGCCGATGATGGCGGGAAGAATGGAAAGAACCGCAACCACTGCGATGACGTAGTGGATGTAGTTTCCGATATTGGGCACGGAACGGCCGAGGGTGTAGCCACCGAGAATCATGGTACCGACCCAGAACATGCCGCCGAAGATGTCGAAAGCCACAAAGCGGCCGTAGGGCATGCGAGCTGCTCCGGCTACCGGCGGACAGAACGTGCGAACGATGGGGACAAAGCGTGCAAGGATCACGGCGCGTCCGCCGTACTTTTCATAGAATTCGTGTGCGCGCTGCAAATGGCTGCGGCGGAAGAAGAAAGATTCTTTGCGCTTATAGAGTGCTGCACCTGCGGACCGGCCAATCCAGTAGCCGATCTGGTCACCGACAATGGCGCAGAGCATGACCGGCAAGAGCAGCCAGCGCAGTGGGATGACATCGGCAGCGGCGAAAATGCCCGCGGTGATGAGTAGCGAATCGCCGGGAAGAAAAAAGCCGACAAAAAAGCCGGTTTCGACAAAGACGATGCCGCAGATGAGTGGAGCGCCGCCGGAGCGGATAAGTTCTCTTAGTCCGGCAGGGTCATAGAGCGAGCGGAGAAAGTGAAAAATGGAGTCGAGCACGCGACCTGGTTCCTTGTTTTCTGTGGCCGCTGGGTGGCCAACGTTCTTTGCTTCTGAGCGGTCGACATTCCCCCATGGCCCGCGCGGCCCTGGATCGGCCAGTAGGGCAGACTTGTTGGCCAAAAACGTTGTTTATTCAACGAGAGCGAGAAAGCGCATGCGGCCCGCTGCGAGAATGCCTACTCCCATAAGGTAGCAGAAAACGGTGGGGTCACCGCCTGCTTCGATCAGGACGAGCAGCAAAGAAGAAACGGGGAAGAGAAGGAAGGCTCTAGCCATCAGCGTAACGCCTCGGAGAGCCAGACCTGGGAAAGTGCTGGGTCGTGCAAGATTGTCGCGGAATGTTCCGCGTGGAGCAGGAGTTTCTGAATGCGCGGCAATGCCAGTTGCGCCGCCCTAACGCCGGCTTCGATGGCCTCGTTGGCTTTCTCGAAGTCGTCCCAGGCAAGCGAATTGACGTCCGGGCGAATAACGAGATCCGCGTGGCGCTCCCAGTGGTCGAGCTGATGTTTTTGCGCGGCGCTGACGGCTCGGGCAACAACCTGGAACATGTTTTTCGGCGTGCCGCGATGGCCGTCTTGCACGCCGATCGAAACTCCGACAACGATCTTTCCGCCGAGCTGGCGGGCCGCGTAAGTGGGCACGGGCGCCACGAGACCGCCGTCGGCGAGCCAGCGAGTGCCGATCTGAATTGGCTCGAACAGTCCCGGGAAGGCGCAACTCGCGCGGATGGCATCAACGAGCGGGCCTTGCCGAAAGACGACCGGATCGCCGGTGCTGAGGTCGGTGGCCATGACGGCAAGCGGAATTTTCATCTCCTCGAACCGGGTGGAGTCAAAGACGCGTTCGATCAGGTCCGCGAGGCGATGGTTGCTCGCGAGGCCGAGCCGGGAGACACTCCAGCGGGCGATGTCGCGAAAACGAATCGTGCGACTGGTGGCGAGAATGCGGGCCAGCGGCGCGCCGCTGGCGTACGCCGCCCCAAAGACGCTTCCGACGCTGGTGCCCGCGATGTGCGAGATGGGGATGTGATTTTGTTCGAGAACCGTCAGCACCCCGAGGTGAGCGAAGCCACGTGCGAATCCCCCACCCAGGGCCAGTGCGATGCCGGGCCGCGGGGGCTGGTGAACTTCAGCGCGATTGGTCGTGCGTTCCATCACGGCGGAAGTTTCGCCAATAGAGGACCACGCGGCCAATGGGCCGCACGTTCCGAAATTCTAGTACCAATGTACGTGTTCCAGACCAGCACCGGAACGATGCCCTAACGGCAAACAGTACCGAAATACTAGTGCCGTATCCCCGCTGTACCATTGCCGGCCGCAGTCTGAAACCGCATTCTCGCTCCCGCAGGCAAGAAGTCCTCTGAGGGGGCTCCAATGGACACCGCATACGAGACGTGGATCGGGCAGGCAGTCGTCCTGCAGGTAGCGTTGGGCGATGTGAAAGTGCCTCTTCGTGGGCGGCTGTTGAAGGATGGCGGCGAAACGCTCCGGATGCGGATTGGAGAAGGCTGGGACGTGGACATTTTCAAGAACATGGTTCTTGCCGTGGAAGAAGACGCCATGGCGTTGATTCCGGCTTGAGGAGGTCGCCTATGAAGAACGCTGAATTTCGTTACGTTACCCAGGAGCGAGCCGCCGCGTTGCTTGGAATTCCGGAACGGGAACTTCGCAGGATTTCGGAAGAGTCAGGTCTGGGTCACAAGGAACGAGCCGGCAATCAGGAAGAAGTTTATTTCACATACGAAGAACTGCGACAAATTTGTCAGATGACCGCTCACGTTCACTAAGAAACACCGACTTTCCCTCAGGCCCCCCCTCAGTCGTAGCCCCGCCCCGGATCGCTTACCCCCGCGATCCGGGGTTTTTCTTTTGACAGAAAAGAAGTTCGCGATGAGACTGGTGCGCCTGTGGAAGCGTGACAGAAGGAGGTGCACTCCGCCCATGCGAATCATTCGGCCGATGTTTGTTGTCGGGATGGCTGCGTGGATGTTTTCGGGCAGTCCGCTGGCGGGTGACAACCCGGCGGACATGTTCGATGTCGTGATCTTGCACGGCCGCGTGATGGATCCGGAGTCTGGGTTGGACGCGGTTCGAAACATTGGAATTTCCAAGGGGACCGTTCGCGAGATCTCAGAAAACGAACTGCGCGGAAAAGAAATCGTTGAAGCGCGCGGGTTAGTGGTCGCCCCGGGATTCATTGATTTGCACGAGCATGGCCAGCAGCCCCGGAGCTATCAGTTTCAGGCGCGCGATGGGGTGACAACATCGCTCGAACTGGAAGCGGGCACCGCCGAGGTTGATCGATGGTATGCGGAACGGGAGGGGAAGACGCCGATCAATTTTGGCGTAAGCGTCGGCCACATTCCGGTACGGATGAAAGTGATGAAGGATCCGGGTGCGTGGCTGCCGACCGGGGACGCGGCGCATCGCGAGGCCACGCCTGAGGAGTTGAAGCAGATCGATGAGGGAATCGCGCGCGGACTGAAAGGCGGAGCTCTGGCCGTAGGAATGGGAATCAATTACACCGCGGCGGCCACTCACGATGAAATTCTGGAAGTGTTCCGCATTGCCGCGGCGGCCAACGCGCCGGTGCACGTGCACTTGCGCCATGCCGGCTTGAAGGAGCCGACGACGGGACTGGTCGGACTGCAGGAAGTGATTGCCGACGCAGCAGCCGCGGGAGCCCCGCTGCACGTGGTGCACATTACCAGCATGGGTTTGCGAAACACGCCGACGTTGATCGCGGTGATCAAAGGAGCGAGGGCGCGTGGGCTCGATGTGACGACAGAATGTTATCCCTACACCGCGGGAAGTACGGCTCTGGAATCGGCGATTTTTGACGAAGGGTGGCAAGAGCGCCAGGGGATTACGTACAAGGACGTTCAGTGGGTGAAGACCGGCGAGCGGCTGACGGCAGAGACTTTTGCAAAATATCGCAAGGAAGGCGGTGCCGTGGTGGTGTTTTCGATCCCGGAAGAAGCAGCGCGGGCGGCCGTCAGCGACCCCATGGTCATGATCGCCAGCGACGGCTTGCCGATCACCGGACCAAAGGTTCATCCCCGCGGACAGGCAACCTTTGCCCGCGTGTTGGGACATTATGTGCGCGAAGAAAAAGCGCTGAACTTGATGGCCGCGCTGCGTAAGATGACGCTCATGCCTGCGCAGCGATTGGAGAAGCGAGCGCCAATGTTCCGCAACAAAGGCCGGATTCGCGTCGGAGGCGACGCCGACATTACGGGTTTTGATCCTGAAACGGTGAAAGACAAAGCCACATTCGAAGAGCCTTTACAGTTTTCTGAGGGGATTCCATTTGTGTTTGTGAATGGAGTTGCGGTGGTCAAGAAAGGGCAGTCGGTCGAGGGGCTTTTTCCTGGGCGTGCGGCGCGCGCACCGGTGCAGTGATTCCTTTGGCCGCGCATTCTTAGTACCTGACAACGGACAATGACGAAGCGATCTACTGCGGTTTCCGCTAAAAGCAGCGGTTCCCATCACGCGGTGCTAGCAGGGTTTCTCGGCTGGACACTCGATGCATTTGATTTTTTCGTTGTGGTGTTCCTGTTTGACACGTTGGCGCACCAATTCGGCGTCACAAAAAAGGAGATTGTACTGACGACGACGGCGACGCTGGCGATGCGTCCGGTGGGAGCGTTGCTGTTTGGATTGCTGGCCGACCGCTACGGGCGACGAATTCCGCTGATGGCCAATGTGATCTATTTTTCGGCGATCGAGCTGGCTTGCGGGTTTGCTCCCAATTTTACGGTGTTCCTAGTCCTGCGTGCGTTGTTTGGCATCGGCATGGGCGGGGAGTGGGGAGTGGGTGCTTCGCTTGCGATGGAAGCGGCTCCGCCGAAGTTGCGGGGAATCCTGAGCGGAATTCTGCAGAGCGGATATTCCATCGGCTATCTGCTCGCGGCGATTGCTGCACGGTTTTTGCTCCCGGCGTGGGGATGGCGGCCCATGTTCTGGATCGGCGCACTCCCCGCACTGTTGGCGCTGTACATTCGCAGCAAAGTGCCGGAATCGGAAGCCTGGAAGCAACACCGCGCGGCATCCACCGGAGAGGTATTGCGAATCGTCGCAGGTCGGTGGCGTCGGTTCCTTTATCTCGTGTTGCTGATGACGTTCATGATGTTCTTGTCTCACGGGACGCAGGATTTATATCCGGACTTTTTGCAGGAGGTGCACAAGGTTTCGGCGGCGACTCGCGCAAACATCGCAATCATTTATAACGTCGGCGCGGTGGTGGGCGCGATCTTGTTTGGCTTGGTGTCGCAGGCGGCCGGCAGGCGCAAAGGGATGCTTGCTGCGCTGGCGCTTTCCCTGCTGGTGATTCCGTTGTGGGCGTTCAGTGAATCGCTGACCGTCCTTATCGTCGGCGCGTTCATCATGCAGATGGGGGTGCAAGGTGCCTGGGGCGTGATCCCGGTTCATCTGAACGAGCTTTCAGTGGACGCAGCGCGCGGCTTGATGCCCGGGTTGGCGTATCAACTAGGAATTTTGCTCGCCTCGCCGACCAATAGCTTACAGTTCGCGCTGCGGCACGAATTCGGCTACCACTGGGCGCTCGCGGGATTTGAAATTGTGACCATCGTGACGCTAGCGGTGCTGCTGCTGTGCGGGACCGAGGCTCACGGACGAGAGTTTGTCCGCAAGAATCCGACGGAATGACTCCGCCAGCAGTCGTTTGTGAATGGCAAAAATTCCTGGAGTGGCGGAAAGGGTGGGATTCGAATCCGCCAGAGCCTGGTCTTTTGAGGAATTGAAAAGAATAGAGAGCAATCCTTAGTGTCCACGGAGCTGCCACCAAGGATCTAGCTTGCGTGCGCGAACAGGGCGTCCAGTCCACAAGGGAACAGACCGCGCGGACCATTGCGAAGCGCTGACGGTGCAGCTAACGGGCCGCTCCGGAAGGGCCCCTATATTCAAGGTGCAGACCCCAATCGAACTCGCCCGGGAAATCGGGTAATTCTATGATGCCCGTCGAATTCGACTGCAGCGTGCCATTGCCCGCAGCACGCCAGGTCCCCGCGCGAGGATCAAACCATCGGGCTTGATAATCGCCTTGTGGCAGCGCGCCCCGAATTTGGCTGCGAGGGCATCCCTTTTCAAAGTAGACCAGAAATATCTTTCTGTCCGGCGTACGTGCGGCAAAGGCCCAGCCTTCATATCCGAGGATCATATGCGTCTTGTTGGGCGAGACTAGATTGGCGTCCGGCACGAGTTCTTGAAAGCGTCTTCCGATGGAAAAGGCGAAGGTTTTCAAATACTGCATTTCCGCACCGGACCGCCACTGGAACGCGTCCCACATTTTTACGGGAGAGGCCGGTTCAATATCTGCGCCCCAAATGCCCTCAGCACCATAAATGTGTCCCGCCAGGCCACCCGATAGAAAACTTCCGTACATCGATGAACGAACAAATTGGTTGTCTTTATCCGAGCCGCCGTCGGCACCGTATTTGTAGCCGCCTTCGCCGAGACCCAATTCGTCCTTGTATCCGGCGTAGTAGGGTTCGCCGTTCAATGCCGGCTGATGGTAAGGAGATTGATAAATCTCGGTTAGGTACCAATACCAGTCGTGCTCCCGCTCATTTCCCATCTGGTGCAGCGTGACCCAGGAATCGTCGCCAAAGTTTACGAGAGAGGAAGGATTCGAGTTTGCTGTAAGCAGCGTGCCGTACGGAGGAGGGCCAAATTTGGCGAGGACCATTTTGATTGCGGCGTTGTAGTCGCCCGCGGGAATCGTGTCCTGATCGATGTCGAAGTGGATCGGGCTAAAAACAGCGTTGTTGGCCTGATAGCGGGACCACACATACTGGATGTATCGGGCATAGGAGTCAGGCCAGGAGTGATATTTCTTCCACACCTGGCCGGTGTCGCGCCGCGCAACCTCGAGGAACGGGATGAATCCTTGCTCATTCAGATAGTCTATTTTCCGGTCCAGATAGCGGAAATAGTCTGGATTGATGCGGTCCAAATCCGGGAAGACGTTTTCAAAGCCAGGCACCCTGCCAGGAAAGAGAAATGGACGGCCACCTTCGTTTTCCATATTTTTGGCGCTTTTGGTTCCATATTCAGTCCATGCAGAACGTACGCAGGTCCGTTCCGGGTTGTCCATGAACAGTTCTACGGGATATCCATCCGTGGCCCACGCCGGGAATGCTGCGATGATGAGAATGGCGTTGTAGCCCTGTGCCTTGCGGTAGCGGAGATAGTCCTTGAAACCCGCCTCCGGCCCGAGGGGATGTTCCTGGTTGTCGTCTCTCCAGCGGAAACGGTTGGTACCGGCCGAATACCATGTGTCGCCAATTACGAAAAATGGGGTGCCATCCGCTTGCTCGACGGCATGCCGATCGGCAGTGGTCCGAAGGGGTCCCCGCCGCAGGGGATTTTCAGTTTTCTCTTCTTCGCTCCAGGCGATTGCTTTGAACTCGCCATGCTGACCCGATAAGCCAGGATCCGCAGGATTCGAGCCGCTTACCCATTTCCATTCGCCCGGCGCGGAAGCGAGAAACCGGACGCGAAACGTTCTTTTGCTATCCCAAAATCCGTAAATTCTTTTGCGAAAATTCGGGCCCTGCAGCTCCACCCAGACGGTCACGTCGGTATAAGGATTGGGCCAAGTCCGCGTGGCGGTAAGGGTCACCTCTTGCTTCTCCCACACATGAACGGTTGATGCGGCAGCGACCTGGTTTCCCTTAAGGGTCGAAGCCAGCAATAGAAGGAACAGAGCTGAGCGGCAACTACGAGATAAACGGGAAAGTTGGAGGGGACCGAGCATCGGGCTTCTCCTTCCACCGAACGTTGACATCATATATTAGGTCTCATATCATGCGATTCTTTTCCATTTGCGATTGGCACCGCCGTGCGAATGGGGGTGTGCTTTGCAGACCAGGTGCATCTCCGGAGTTTGTACCCTTCTTTTTCTACTCGGCTTTGTTTTTTGCGCGCAGACGGCTGCACAGTTTGTTGACCAGTTTGATGGTTCAGCCGTCGCGCTCAATCCGGAAGGCAACAACGGTTGGCTGTTTTTGACGGGGGACGGGACGGCCACCATGGACCTCCGCCAAGGGGGCAATGGGTACGCGTCGGTATTTGTCGATGCAACGACGGATAAAAGAGGCATTTGGTGGGCGCTAATCGAGCGCAAGATAACGGGTAAGCTCGATTTGTCGCTGTTGAAAAAACCTGGTTACGAAGTTCGTATCGAAGCGCGCGTACGGTCGAGTCATGCGCCTCGCCGCATCAACCTGCAACTGGCGACCGAGCGAAGCACGGACGACTATTCTCAGTTGCTCGAATACGATATTCCGGACACCAACAACTGGCATACCTTCAGCTTGACCACAAACCACTTCGAGGCCGTGCCCGGAGATACGGTGATCGCCCATCTCGCCTTGATGGATTGGGGTTTAGAAAAGTACAGGCTCGACATTGACTACGTAAAAGTAGACGTCGTGAATATGGCTACTGCCGGACCCGACAAAGGCGAAGCGGTTCCTTATCATCCACCAGTTGCCGACTATAGGAAGTTCACTCAGGCTGTTGCCGTTGCTCAGGACAGCATGATCGACCTGCAGAATACGGATGTGAATTTTGACGATTGGTACATAGAGGACGGGAATGGCAAGAAGGCCAACGTTCTGACCGTGGACGCAAGCCACTACGTTATTTTGCGATGGGATTTGAAAGCGTTCGGCGGAAGGAGAGTGGCCGATCATGGCTTGTTGGAGCTCACCACACGGTCGCTCCAGCGGAAAGGGCACGAGCTGAAAGATTTCGGAATCGTGCGGGTGGTTGAGATTTTGGGTGGAGATCCGGACTGGGATCAGCGGACCGTAACTACGGACAGCTTTTGCCGCTACGAAAGGCTCGATCGCGTACTGAACACGCAGATGATTATTGATTGGCCCATTGCGGAGGGCGACGGCGCAAAGACGTATCTCACCATTGGGAAGCCCGTGTTGCAGCGCATGATTGACGGAAAAACATTGGGGATCGCGATCAAGCCGCTGGGTGCGATCAGCGTTTCCTTCTATTCCGTGGAGAACGAAGGCGGGAAGAATCAGGCGCGTCTATATTTCGATCTGCAGAAATAGCGGCTGTCTCGGACAGCGGCGGAAACCTGATCCGCAAGAATGGTGATGGACCTCAAAGGGAGGGAAACCGTGAACGTAGGATTCATCGGACTTGGCGCGATGGGCCTGCCTATGGCCAAGCGGGTTGCCGGGGCCGGCTACAGGGTCCATGTTACCTACCACCAGCACCGGCAACCCGCGGAAGAACTGCGCGCATTAGGCGTCGAAGTCATGCGAACCGCGCGTGATGTGGCTGCGGCAGCAGACGTGGTCATTACGATCCTTCCGGCTGACGCGGAGCTCCGAGAAGTAGTGTTTAGCCCACAAGGAATTTTAGGGGGATTTTCTGCCGGCAAAGTGCTGATCGAGATGACCAGTGGAACCGCTATGGCGCTGCGGGAAGTCGAGGCAGCCGTCCGTGGCGCGGGCGGCGAAGTGCTCGACGCCCCCGTAAGCGGCGGAACTTCCGCCGCTGCGCAAGGCACGTTGACGATCATGGTTGGTGGCGCTCGACAGTTGCTTGAGCGCTGCCGCTCGCTGCTGGAAACCATGGGAACACGCGTCTTCCACGTCGGAGGCGTTGGCCAAGGTAAGGTCACAAAAATGGTGAATCAGGCTCTGGCGGCTATCCACGTACTTGCCATAGGAGAAACTTTTGCTCTAGGCGTGAAGTGCGGCGCCGACCCTGCGATTCTTTACGAGGTAATTAAAGCGTCTTCCGGCTATTCCCGAATGATGGACTTGCGTTTGCCCGGATTCTTGTTCGAGGGCATGTTTGAACCAGGATTTAGGCTCGATTTAATGAAAAAGGATGTGAACCTAGCGCTTGAATCGGCGCACGCCCTCGGCGTTCCTCTTCTCATAACCTCGAGCGCAGCGCAGATTTTCGCCGCCGCAAGCGCTGCCGGAAAAGGAAACCAGGATTTCGCCGCCGCCGCAGAGTTCCTGGCGAGTCGCGCCGGCGTTGCCTTAAATCAGGCCAAAGGTAGCCCATGAGAATTTCTCCAGAGTGCATCCGGTTGTTGTCTGAATTTGATGCAGCCACTCTCTACGAGGCGTCCGGATTGCAGGGTATGGTGGACCCGGGAATCAGGCCGATGTGGCCGGGCGCTCGTGTTTGCGGTCTAGCCATGACGGTTAGCTGCCCTCCTCGCGACAATCTGACGCTGCATCACGCGGTTGCCCTCGCCGAACCCGGAGTAGTGCTGGTTGCCAACGCCGAGCGATACACCTATGCCGGCGCCTGGGGCGAGGTGCTCACCGCAGCTGCCCAGGCAAGAGGCATAGCCGGGCTCGTGATTGACGGTGCAGTACGCGACATCGAAGCGGTGGCCGCGCGATCCTTTCCAATCTTCAGCCGGGGGCTGGCCATCGGCGCATGCAAGAAAGAAAAGTTCGGCAAACTGAATGAGCCGGTCGATCTGGGCGGCGTGACGGTCAGGCCTGGCGACGTTGTCGTGGGCGGCGGCGACGGCTTGGTCGTGCTGGCGCAGGAATCTCTGGAAAGCGTTCTCGAAGCAGCGATTTTAAGGAGAGACCGCGAGCGGGAAATCTTCCGTCAGCTCGCAGCGGGCATGACGACTGTCGAAATTCTGGGTCTTCCACGGCCGAGGCCAGAGGGGCGGTCCAGTGAGTAAAATCCCCCGCTATCGAGTCGAAGACCTGCAGCAGTTTTGTTACGCCGCTCTCGAAGCGGTGGAAGTCCCCCCGCCCGACGCGAAGGTGGTAAGCGAATGTCTGGTGGCCGCCGATTTGCGCGGCGTGGACTCACACGGGGTGGTTCGTCTGCCCGTCTACGCAAGCCGCATCCGAACGAGGGTAGTTAATCCGAGACCCGCGCCTCAATTCGTGCACGAATGCCCGACTGCCGCTTTGCTTGACGGAGACAACGGGCTTGGTGCGGTAACCGGGTCGAAGGCAATGGAGAAGGCCATCCATTTGGCTTCGTCTTCTGGCTTGGGAATTGTCGGCGTGCGCCGGACGAACCATTTCGGCATCGCGGCCTTCTACGTCCAGAAAGCGGTTGACCAAGGATTCATCGGACTCGCCGCCTCAAACGCACCTCCGCACATGGCTCCGTTTGGCGGCCGCACTCGTTTTCTGGGAACAAATCCGATCGCGGTTGGGATTCCTGCCGGACAGGAGCCTCCGCTGCTGTTTGATGCTTCGACCAGCGTGGTGGCTCGCGGAAAGATTATTGTGGCGGCACAGGAGAGTAAGCCGATTCCCGCGGGCTGGGCCATCGACGCAAACGGTAATCCAACCACGGACGCACGCGCAGCGCTCGATGGTTCGGTTCTTCCTTTTGGCGGCGCGAAAGGCTCGGCCATTTCCTTCATCATCGACATTCTGTGTGGTGTGCTCACCGGCTCGGGGTTCGCCCTGCATCTGAATACCCTCGAAAATCTCGAAGTAGAACAGAATCTTGGGCACATTTTCGGCGCCGTACGAGCCGACTTGTTCGTGCCTGCCGGGGAATTTGGCGCTCGCATGGACGAGATCCTGCAGATGTTGAAAGCCTCGCCAGCCGCCGCGGGAAGCGAGCGTGTGTTCGCTCCCGGAGAGATCGAGAGGCAGAACGAAGCGAGGAATCGCGCGCTCGGCGTCCCGCTGGTCGAAAGCATCGTCGAGCAACTAACGGAGCTCGGAAAAAGTTTGAGTCTGGCGTTCCCGAAAGCCATTGGCGCGACACTCACGGAGGCAAGACCGTGATTGCCTGGAACGCAAACCAGTGCTTCAACTTTTTTCCCGTCCCCACAGACATCCACTTCGGATTTGGTGTAGTGAGCCTGCTCACGCAGCGCGTGCGTTCGTTTGGGACCGCGCGGGTGTTCGTAATTACGGATCCCGGAATTCGGTCGGCAGGAATTCTCGACATGGTTCTCACCCTTCTTTCGGCAGGGGGAATTGACTTCGAGGTGTACGGAGGGGTTAAAGCTGACTCCGGTTCAGAGCTCATCGCTGAGGCGACACAACAGTTGCTGCGCAGCGGCGCCGAGGTCGTGGTAGCGATAGGCGGCGGAAGCGTTCTCGACACTGCAAAAGCAGTAGCCATGTTGGCCACTAACTCCGGCTCTTTGTTTGACTATACGGGACTCCACCGGGTGAAAAATCGTTCGCTGCCTGTGATTGCCGTGCCGACGACCGCGGGAACCGGGAGCGAGGTAAGTCTTTGGTCCGTATTTACGAATGACGAGAGTGGGCTGAAGGTCGCGATTGGCAGCTTTCACCTCTATCCAGCGATCGCGCTTTGCGACCCGGAGCTGACTCTGGATCTCCCGCCAGAACTCACCGCCGCAACCGGTATGGACGCCCTGGCCCACGCCATTGAGTGCTACACCAATAACGCCAGCCAGCCGATTTCGGCCCCACTCGCGCTGACGGCCATGGAACTCATCGCTGGCAATCTGCGGAGCGCAGTGCTGGAAAACCGCAATCGCGCATCACGCTACGCCATGCTGCTCGGCAGCACGCTCGCTGGCATCGCCATGAACCCCACTCGGCTCGGCCTCGCTCATGCGCTGGCAATGCCGCTTGGAAGTTGGGACCTCCGCATTCCCCATGGCCTGGCTGTCGCCGTAACGTTGCCGCGAGTCATGCGTTTTAATCATGTTGCTGTCCCGGAGCGCTTCCGAAGAGTTTGCGAAGCCCTTGGCGAAAAAGCCGATGAGATTTCGCTCCTCGACGCCGCACTTCGCGCCGTTGAGGCCGTCGAAAAGCTTTCGGCAGATATAGGGATTCCTCGAGGTCTCTCGGAGTGCGGTTTGCGAATCGATCATGTTCAGCGCGTCGTGGATGAAGCCATGAAGAGCGGTAACGTCGTCGTGAATCCTCGCCCGACAAGCAAAGAAGAACTCGCCACTATCCTCGAGCAGTGTCTCTAATATGAAACGCTGCATGAACTATGTCGCGGGACGATGGACGCCGCCGGTAAGCGGCAGTTACTACCGGACCCACAACCCGGCTTGCCCACAGGAGGTGCTTGGGGAATTCCCGTGCTCGGCAGAAGCGGATGTTGAGGCAGCTCTCGCGGCAGCTGAAAAAGCGCGAGCGGGATGGGCCGAGACGCCCGCTCCCGAGCGAGGGCGAGTCCTGTTGCGCTTTTCTCAGTTGCTGAACGACTCGAAAAATGAGCTGGCCAGAATCATCACGCTCGAGCAAGGCAAGCCGCTCAGCGAATCGGAGGGTGAAGTGGGGCGCGCTGCTTCCGAAGCCAGCTTTGCCTCGGGTGAGGCGCTGCGCCTTTCAGGACAGACCTACCCAAGTGAGCGAACCGGTTTTAGCTGCTGTACGATTCTCGAACCCTTGGGCGTAGTGGCTGCGATTACTCCCTGGAACTTTCCCGTTGTCGCGCCCGTCCGCAAGCTGGTTCCGGCATTGGCCTGCGGCAACACGGTTGTTCTAAAGCCCGCTTCCCTCACTCCTTGGTCAGCAGTCTACATTGTCCAACTGGCTGAAAAAGCCGGTTTGCCGGCGGGAGTTTTGAACCTCGTCATCGGCCCCGGGGGTTCTGTCGGCAACTGTCTCGTGTCTGCCTCCCGGGTCAATGGAATCAGTTTTACAGGCTCGACGGCCGTGGGTTTGCGAATTAACGAGTGCGCTTCGCGAAGGATGGCTAAGGTTCAATTGGAACTCGGAGGTAAGAATCCGGCGATCGTGCTCGAATGTGACGATCTCGAGGGTGCCGCCCGAGAGATCGTTCTAGCCGCCTTCTTGTGCAGCGGACAGAGATGCACGGCCCTTAGCCGTGTGCTGGTTGAAGAACGGCTCGCCGATGAACTTATCGAACGCCTGCGCTTTCTTATTGCGGGCATTCGAACGGGCAGCGGTCTAGACCCGGAAACTACGATGGGCCCGCTCATCAGCCGCGAACAGATGGAGACGGTGACCCGCTACGTGGACATGGGACGGGATGGAGGAGCCCAACTCGTTCTGGGGGGACACTCATTGGTCAAAGACGCTGACAAGGAGGGTTATTTCTACGCGCCTACACTCTTTGATCATGTCAGTCCGAACTCTCCCCTTGCGATCGACGAAATCTTCGGCCCCGTCTTGCCCGTGATTCGCGTGCGCGACGCCCATGAGGCTTTTCAAATTGCAAACGGCACGCGGTATGGCCTGGCCGCTTCGCTGTTTACAAGAAATCAGCGTCTCGTCCAAGAATTCCTGCGCCGAGTGCAGTGCGGTATGGCTCACGTCAATCACGGAACAGCGAGCCAGGCGCACGTTCCCTTTGGCGGCGTGAAGGATTCCGGACAAGGGGCCTATTCCATTGGACCGACGGTAAAAGATGCGTTCACGAACATCAAAACGGTTTACATCAAGGCGTAGATCCGGGAAGCTGCCGGCTCCAGCGGCGCTTCAGCCGCTGACGGAACTTCCCCAGCTCGGTGTTCGCGTGTATCAGTCCCTGCGCGAGAGTATTGTCAGCGGAACTTTGAAGCCCGGGACGCCGCTCCGGCCGGACACCATTGCTCATCAATTGCAAGTAAGTACGACCCCGGTGAGAGAAGCTCTCCTCAGCTTGGAAAGCGATGGAGCTCTAATCAAGCGGCCTTACCAGGGCTGGTTTGTCCGAGACTTTTCCGAAGAGGAGGCGCGGGAAATGTACGAGCTTCGCGCTTCTCTTGAGTGCCTCAGCGTGCGGCTCGCTTGTGAGCGCATTACTCCCGAAGAAGTTAATCGGCTCCGCATGCATCAAGCGGCCGGATCCGCGGCTCTCGCATCCAAAAATATCCACGCGTACCGTCTTTATAACCAGGACCTGCACACCGCCATTCTGCAAGCGGCGAGAAATTCGTATCTTGGTTCGGCCATGGAGCAAGTGAGCCTACAAAATCAGATGCTCATTGCACGGACTATCCGGATTACAGGGCGGCCTTCCCGTGCCCTCGAAGAGCATGCCCGGATCATCGAGTTGATTGCCAGCCGCGACTCGACAACGGCGGAAGACTTAATGAGAAAGCACATTTTGAGCGCGCTCGAAGACGTTGTGCAAGCTCTCGGTCAAGTGCCGCACAAGGCGGACTGAAGACAGACTGGATGGAGTGCCTAACGCATGACGAGCGAAACATGGAAGAGGCTCGCCGTACTGGCCGCCTTATTTGCGCTTTCTCTTGTCCTCTATATCGATCGCGCTGCAATTTCCTCCGCAAAAACTTCCATGGCCGCTGCACTCTCCTTATCGGAAACGGCTATGGGCGCGCTGTTCAGCGCTTTCGCCTTGGGTTACGCGGTTGCGCAAATTCCGTCTGGGTGGCTCGCAGACCGCATTGGGCCTCGGCTCTGACGATCTTTGTCACGCTGTGGAGCGTCTTCACTGTTTTGACTGGGGGCGGCTAGTGGGCTCGGTTCGTTGCTTGTCGTTCGATTCTTGTTCGGTGCCGCGGAGGCTGGCGCCTTTCCTGGATCGGCGCGCGTAA
>JBKOXA010000097.1:0-42392 GCA_046724685.1 Acidobacteriota bacterium
GGTGGACGACTCAGATGAATGAACGGAAACTCATGAACGCGAGAAATATGAAAGGACTAGCGCGCGGCTTGATCCTGGCTGCAATTCTAAGCCTCGCCCCTTGCGCATGGCCGATTGCGAACGGCACCGCTGATGTTGGTTTTGAAAGACTCTTCAACGGCAAGGACCTGACTGGTTGGGACGGCGACCGGGACGTGTGGTCGATCCAGGACGGCGCGATCACCGGTCAAACGACACCGCAGAAGCCTCTCGCGGAGAATGCGTTTCTCGTATGGCGGGACGGTCGACCGGCAAACTTCGAATTGCGCGTCTCTTTCCGACTGCTCGCAAAGAACGACAGGAATTTCGCGAACTCAGGCATTTATTACCGGAGCCGCGTAGACGCGGCCAGTAAGCAGGTGCTTGGATATCAGGGCGATATGGACGCATCTTTAAAGGAATATCTCGGAGCGCTGTACGAAGACGACCGCGGAACGATTGCGAAGAGCGGCGAGCAGGTTCGTGCGTGGCGGTCGGACGGCAAATCGAAGATTGCAGTAACCGGCCACACAGCGAGCGCAACCGACATCGCGGGGCTTTTCGCCGAGCTGGCTGCCGGCCACTGGCTCAACTATGTGATCATCGCCGAGAACAACCACCTGCGCCACTACGTTAACGGCAAGCTGACGGCTGATGTGACGGATGAGGACCAGACCAAGGCTAAGTCAGGAGTTATGGCACTGCAAGTGCACCAAGGACCGGCCATGATGGTTCAGTTCAAGAACATCCAAATAAAGGTGCTGCCGTGAATCATGACTATCCACGCTCGTCCAGCAGCGCCTGCAATCTCGCGTAGCCTGCGCGGCTCACTGGAAGTTTCGCGCCGTTCGACAAAATCGCTATGCGGCTGTCCTTTCCGTACGGCTCGATTCCCGTCACGCGCGCCAAATTCACTACATACGACCTGTGAATCCGCACAAATTGCTTCGGGTCGAGCGCAGCTTCCAGGCTTGCGATGGTCTGCTGTTTTAAGTGCTTTTTTCCTTCGCTCGCCAGAGCAACATAATCGTCCTGAGCCTCTGCATAATCGAGCTTAGTGACCGGTATCAGCGTCACGCGCGTTCCATCTTTCACTACCAAGCGCTCCGCGAATTGCCCCGCAGGCCGCGCCGCGGCAGCGAGTTCCGCTGGAACCGGCAGCTTTTCTGCGGTGCGCGTCTTCACACGCTGCAGAGCAGCAGCCAGGCGCGGCTTACCCACGGGCTTCAACAGATAGTCGACCGCGTGCACTTCAAACGCTTTCATCGCGTACTCGTCGTAGGCCGTCACAAAAATTACGGGAATGTCCGGACCGATTAGTTCCAACACATCAAAGCCGCTCAGCTTCGGCATCTGTACATCCAGAAACAATAAATCTGGTTTGTGCTCCGCGACCGCTTTCACAGCTTCCAGACCGTTCCGGCATTCCGCCACGACTTCGATCTCTTCGTGCGCAAGCAGCAACTCCCGCATCACTTGCCGCGCGAGCTCCTCGTCGTCCACCACGATGGTACGCACTTTTCTTTTCTCTGCCTTGCTCACTTCGTTTCTCCGTACTCGGCCGGTAGCGACATGCTCACCCGAAACTTGTCTTCTTCCGCCTCCGCGCGCAGCGTCGCTTCTTTCCCGTAACGCGCTTCCAGCCGGCTGCGCACATTTCTCAGGCCTACGCCATTCCTCTTGCGCGAGGGAGCCTCTTCGTCCCGGTCATTTTCCACCACAATCGCCAGCCTTCCATCCTGCACGCGTGCATCGAGACGAATCAATCCGCCGTCGGACATGGATGCAATTCCATGGCTAACTGCATTCTCCACCAGCGGTTGCAGCAGCAGCGCGGGAATCACGCATCGCCTGGCTTCTTCTTGAATCCGTTCTTCCATCCGCAGCCGTTCGCCGAATCGCACTTTTTCAATCGCCAGGAATTTTTCCAGTAGGTTCAGTTCCTCGGAGAAGGGAATGACACTCCTTTCTCCCATCCCCAGAGTGAGCCTCAGAAAATCGGCCAGCAGCAGACACATTTCGCGAGCACGCCCGGCGTCGATACTCGTCAACGCGCTGATGGAATTCAGACTGTTAAATAGAAAATGGGGATTGATCTGGGCACGTAACGCTCGCAATTCCGCGTCGCGAGCCAGCACGCTGGTCTGCATTGCCTGAATTTCAACTGCTCTGGCCGCATCCTGCGCCATGGCCACGTAGTGGAACGCCACGGAAAATCCGTACACCAGACAGCCTGTCAAATAGACAATCCAGAGGTTGGGCGCAAAAAGCTCGTCGATCCCGTGCAGATGCGGAAGGTAGGCAAGAGCTCGCGAAAATGGACTGGCGAGGAGCGTCCACAAAAAACTCAGCACCTGCGCGGCCATCAAATGCGTAAGGCCGAACCGCCACAACTGGGTCTTACCAAGAGGTGTAAACCGGCAGACATAGCCGGCTGCAATCGGAATGAACAGCGAAACCATCGCGAGCGGCAGCCCCAGCAGCGCGCTCATCGTCCATGGAAGCTTGCCCAGAGTGGCCAAGGCGGGAACCAGAATCAGCGCCACCGATACCCAGCTATGCTTACTCACTCCGGCGATTGGTTTTCGGCGATCCGCAGCGTTTATCATCGCAGCCTCAGTTGCGGATCTCCACGCCTCCAAATACGGCCATACCCATCACGATCAGGGTCTTTTTCGGTTTGTCCGGATCGCCCGGTCCCGCGTAGCGCGTCGAATCCGTGAATCCGCCGAATACGCCCTGTCCGCGCGCTGCCACAAACCACGTTTCCGGAACGCGCAACTCGATGCCGCCGAAGATTGCGTTTGTGTAAAGAACAGCCTCGTCCTCTGCGATCTCCGCGTCGCGGAGATCGATTTCGATTCCGCCAAACAGCGATTGCAGTTGCCCACCGCGAAATTCTTTCCCGTTCAGACGTTTTTGCACTCCACCGAAGATCGCGCTTTCATTCAGCGTTGTGCGGGGATCGGCGTGGTTCGCGTTCAACCCTTCCGTCATTTTCCGCGCTTGCAGCGCGCTCCACATGGCCATTGCACCCGCAGCAATCAGCGCGACCGGCCACATTTCGCTCCAAGAAAAATGGCCAATTCCGAGTTGATTCAGCTGAAGCAGCACGCCGAAGAAAAGCAAGATTACGCCCCAAGCGCGCCGGCTGGGGTTGGCAAGTTTCACGAGTCCCGCAAAGATGAGGAAAAGCGGCCAGAACCGAAAGAAGTGTCCCGCCCGCACAATTCCCAGATTGTTCAGCAAGAAAATCGTACCAATGGCAAGAATGATCGCTCCGGGAATCAGGCCGCTGTAGCGGTCCCGGTTCTTCATCTTGTCGCTCACGCGCCTCTTGATCTGTTCTTCCAGGTCGCGGCCAAATTTGTTTCCGTCGATTTCCATCATTTCCTCATCGCTCGCTGCCCATCATTGTCAAATCGCGCAATTCCTCAAGCTGCTTTACGCGAAACCGCGACTCCTGCGACCATCACCGCCACCGGCCAGCATAATAGCAGCACCCTCGTCAGGCTCAGCAAAATCCCATTCGGATTCCATGCGATAAAGTCGACCATCTCGAGCATTGCTATCCCGAGCGCCCCGATCCAGCCCAGCGACTCCGCAGCACCATGGCTCCATCTAACGCCAGCTTCCAGCCACAACGCCCACAACTCAAGGAACAATGCCGTTCCGCCCATCGCCAACAGGGCGTGTCCTGCACTGTGCTTCCGCTCGATCGGGGCTTCCATGACCGCCCTCATTGCCGCCTCCACTCCCGCGATTCCTTGCGGGCAGCCTCAGAGTAAAGACACTGGATTGCGCTGGCACGGGCGATTCGGCGGATGCCGCCGGCGTACCGGCGAACGGCGGCTTCAATGCGGCATGTGGATTTGCGAGCGGAGGGCGCGGGGTGGCCGGATCCGCCATTTTTTGCCGTGGCGCCGGATACTGCTTGCAAAACCGGCGATTTCCCACTACGGTATGCGGCACAATCCCAAGCCTGTCGGGCCCAAATTTTTTGAGGAGAAAAACGGGAGATGACCCTTACCACTCCACAGCCGCTCTCCGGTCGCTTGCACCGCTCACGCTGGATTCTTTACGTCGCGCTTGCCCTGTTTGGCGGCTCCCTCACGTTCGTAGCCGCTCATGCGCAACAGAAAGCCTCCGAAGAAGCTACCTTCCGCAAACTGATTGACGCCTATTGCGCTGCCTGGAGTTCCGGCAATCCTGACAATGCCGCAAGATACTATGTCCAGGAAGAAGGCGTTGTTTTTTATGACGTTGCGCCGTTTTCCTACCACAGTTGGAGAGAGTACCGTGCGGGCGTCCAGAAACAGTTCTTCGACAACCTTGCTTCCGCGAAATTGACCGCCGGCAATGATCTGAAAGTGACGCGGAGGGGCAATATCACGTGGATGACGGTGCCGATGCATCTCAGCACGACGGGGAAGGACGGAAAGAACTCCGAGTTCGAGATTCGTTATACCGGTATCTGGGAAAAGCGCGGGGCGTCGTGGCTATTGGTCCACGAGCACCTGTCAACGCCGCTCAGCTGAATCGTCCAGTCGACGATCGACCGTTAGCTCCCATTCTGAGCCCGCCGTTAGGCGCGCGAAGGGTCCGGTTCACTGGGGTCTGTTTCTTTTATGTCCGGTTGCCGGAGGAATCCCTCTTGTAGGAAGATTCCTTCAACCGCATGTGGAACGCTCTGACCTATTACTGGATTGCCGCCCGCGGCTATCGGCTGCACCCGTGGGATAGCCCATATCTGCGTTGGCGTCTTGAAACTTTCCTGGGCAAAGAAGCGGAAACGGTTGGAGCCGCGCAATTCCTGAAAATTCTCTGGAAATACCGCCGCGAGATGCAGAATTTCGTCGACTGGGCTGAGGAACGCCGGCGAGTTCAGGCGCGCTCACGGATCCGTTCCTTGTGAAGATTCATCTTTCGTCCGCGGACGGACCGTAGACGGACGGCACCAATGCATCATTCAAGCGCAAGTAGACGGTCAACTGGCCCCTGTGATGGGCCAAGTGGCTGAACACCGCGTCGCGAATCATCATGTAGCGTGGCCGTTCGTCGGCCACATGACCGGCCACAATAAACTTCCAGGGAGTCGATAGGTGCTCGTCGGTTGTTGCCTGCAGGGCGCCGCGCGCCTTGGCCACACTTTCCTCGAACGAATCGAGAAGCGCGCGGTTCGTGGCCGGCACTTGCGGCTTGAATTTCGCTCCTTCAGCGGAAGCGATATCGAGTTCGTTTCGATTCACCATGAATTCAATCCATGCGGGCATGCCGGCAACCAGCGCCGACAGGTAGCCCAGGGGCATGGACCTCTCATGCGGCTTCCAGTCGTTGCGTCCCTCCGGGACGCGTTCGAGCACCCGGCGCGTTCCGCCTTCTTCCGACTTCAGCTGATCCAAAAACAATTCGATGAGTTTCACGCCAGGTCTCCTTGATCACCAAAAAAGGGTAGCACTCTTCCGGCTTCTTTCGGCGGTATACTCTCGATAGAGGAGGATACATGTCGGAACTAAACGTCCTCCAAATGCCGGTCAAACTTCACGAAGCCCAGTGGTGGGAGCTGGACGCGAACGGGAAAATTCACTGCTATCTCTGTCCGCGGCATTGTCACATCGGTCCCGGCCAAGCCGGATTTTGTTTCATCCGAACCCATCGCGAAGGAAAGCTTTACAGCCTGGGCTATGGCGCGCCCGCTGCGCTTCAGATCGATCCGATTGAGAAGAAACCCCTGAATCATTTTCTGCCTGGCACTCGCGTTTTCAGTATGGGAACCGCAGGCTGCAACATGGGATGCTTCTTCTGCCAAAACTGGGACATTTCGAAATCGCGTCAGGACCAGGTGAACGCTCGGGACGTCCCGCCGGAAGACGTGCCGTTGCTCGCCTTGCAGTACGGTTGCGATTCCATCGCCTTCACCTACAACGAGCCGACCATCTGGGGCGAATACATCATCGATATTTGCAAGGCGGCGAAGCCGTACGGCTTGAAAACGGTCATGGTCACCAACGGATACATTACGCGTGAAGCGTTTCACGACATTTACGACCATATTGACGCCGCCAACGTGGACCTGAAAGCGTTCACGGAAAATTTCTATGGCAAGATCACGCTCACGCACATGCAGCCGGTTCTCGACACGCTCTTGCTGTTGAAAAATGAAACGCCTGTCTGGTTTGAGATTACCAACCTGATGATTCCGGACTTAAATGACGATCCTGAAGAAACGCGAAAGCTTGCTGACTGGATTTTGGACAATCTCGGCGCGGACGTCCCGCTGCACTTCACTGCGTTTCATCCCGATTTCAAGTTGAAGGACAAGCCGCCGACTCCGCCGGACACGCTACACCGTGCGCGTCATATCGCTCTCGATGCCGGACTCCATTTTGTTTATGAAGGAAATATTGTCAGCGAGGCCGGTTCCACGTTTTGTCCCGGTTGCCGACAACGTTTGATTCGCCGCTCTTGGCACCGGGTTGAGGAGAATTGCCTGAAAGACGGCCGCTGCCCGCGCTGTTCATTGAGTGTGCCCGGCGTTTGGGGCAATCAACCGAAAAGCGATAGGGTTTTGCCTGCCTAGCGTTTCGCTGCCGAATCTCCTTCGCGACGGAAATTTCCTGCCAGAAATCTTTAGTCGCCATCGTCGATTGTCCGGCTTCAGGCCGGCTCCGCGCGCTTCTGTGCAAAAAATATTATGATGTTTTGTTAAGGGCTTGTGTTTTCTTGTGAGGAGATTGCATGTCGGAGAACCCGCATCGCGTGGTGATTCTTGGAGGTGGCTTTGGCGGACTCTCCGCCGCGCAGGCACTCCGGCACGCTCCTGTAGCGACCACTCTTCTTGACCGTCGCAACTTTCACCTTTTTCAGCCGCTGTTATACCAGGTTGCGACCGGATCGCTTTCTCCCGGTGAAATCGCCGCTCCACTTCGCAGCGTGCTGAGCAAACAGAAGAACACTGAGGTATTGCTCGGAGAGGCTGCGGATATTGATCCGCACAACCATCGAATCATCCTGTGCGACGGCGGCCGGTTCGAGTACGACTCGCTGATCGTCGCCACGGGATCGAAGACCTCCTACTACGGCAACGACTCCTGGCGGGAAGCGGCGCCCAGCCTGAAATCGATTGAAGAAGCTACCAACATCCGGCAGAAGATCTTGCTCGCGTTTGAATGCGCCGAGCGAGCCGCCACCGACCAGGAAGCGCGAGCCTGGCTCACGTTTGTCATCGTCGGCGCGGGCGCGACCGGCATGGAACTGGCCGGTGCCTTGGCCGAAATCGCCAACGAAACGCTGCGACACGATTTTCGCCGCATCAATCCCGCCGAGGCCCAAATTCTCCTGATGGAGGGCGGGCCTCGCGTGCTCCCGGCGTTTCCCGAGGACTTGTCGGCGAGGGGCGAGAAGTTGGTTTCGCTCCTCGGCGTCAAAGTGATGAAAGGCGTCAAGGTCACGCATATTGACGAGGAGGGCGTAACGTTCGAACGGGGAGCTGCAACGGAAACGTTGCGGGCGAAAACAGTGTTGTGGGCCGGCGGCGTGACCACCAGCAAGTTTGGCCGCACGCTTGCAGAACGCACGCAAGCACCCACGGACCGCAACGGGCGTATTCAGGTCACGCCGCGGCTCACCGTTCCCAATTTCCCGAACATATTTGTGGTTGGCGATCTGGCTCTGTGCAACGACAAGGATGGCAAACCGCTTCCCGGAGTAGCGCAAGTTGCCATGCAGGGAGGCGCGTACGCTGCAAGAGTCATTCGGGCTCGCCTCAAGAAAAAACCGGAACCGCCGCCTTTCCGCTATTTCAATAAGGGCGATATCGCAGTAATTGGGCGGGCCGCAGCCGTCGCGAACATTTTCGGCTTCCACCTTTCGGGTCTTCTGGCGTGGTTAGTCTGGCTTTTCATCCACCTGATCTATATCGTCGAATTTCAAAGCCGTGTTCTGGTCTTTGTCCAATGGGGATTTCAGTACCTGACCTTCAGCCGCGGCGCGCGCCTGATTACCGGAGACGATGCAACCCTTCCTCGCCAGCCATAGGATTCGACTGGCAAGTCGAAAATCAGGATTTCGTCATCTCGGCACCTGCTTATTGACCGTAAGGGACTCACGGTGGCGTGAATTGTGCGAAACCTTGGGCAATAACCCCGGCAAGACGCAATCCGGAGTACCATAGGCGGGTAGTACAGTCGTTCCTGTAGTACTGTTTTATGCCAGGGTCACATCTTCCGATTGCCCCGTCGCTTTATCGTCGCATACAATTCGAGTGCCCTAAGCCCCCTCAGGTGTTCTGTGACGACCACGGGTACATCCACGATCTATGATCATATGTTTCGTTCCTTTGGCTTGGCCGAGAATCCGTTTCACATGTCGCCTGACCCGCGGTTCTTTTGCCGGGGCTCCGCGTACGAAACCGCCGTCGCAGAGTTGATGTTTGGGATTGAGTCGCGGCGGGGTTTGCTGGTGCTGACCGGCGAAGCAGGCACGGGCAAGACAACTCTGATACGCCAGTTCCTGCAATGGCTGAAGGACCGGCAATTCTCGAGTTCCTATATTTTTCACACCCACTTGCATTCCGCGGAGATGTTCGAATTCATCCTCCGAGATTTTGGAGTCGAGATAGATTCCTCCAGGAAGACCGATCTCCTGGCGGCGCTTCATCGCTGGCTGCACGACCGCCAGGCGGAAGGAGATTCGCCGGTAATCGTCATCGACGAGGCGCAGGCGTTGTCGCCTCGAACGCTAGGTGAGCTGAATCTGCTCCTGAACCTTGAGAACACGCAAGGAAAACTGGTGCAGATCGTGCTCGCCGGCCAGCCGGAGCTTGAGGAAAAATTGCGGCGGCCGGAATTGCGCGCGTTGCGACAGCGCATCATGGTGCGCTGCCGGCTGCCGTTGCTGTCCCTGGAGGAAACCCGGGAATACATTGCGTCTCGTCTACGCATTGCCGGCGGCACTGGCGTGCAAACTTTTCCACCGGAAACCGTACAGACGGTTTATTCCTACGCGCGAGGAATTCCACGCATCATCAACCTTTTGTGCGAGCAGGGTCTGGTCGGAGCCTATGCGGACCGGCAAGCGACCGTATCGCCCGAAAATGTACGCCGAGTGGCCTCCGAATTTGATCTTGCTGGCACTCCGATCTCAACCTCGGATTTCGAGCTGTTGTTCTCGCCGCCGCACGAGCCGGCTCGAACTTCGACCGAGCGTCCCGGGATGCTGCAGGCTGCTGCGGCGCATGAAACTTGCCCGGAGGATGGGGCTCCCGCTCCGTCTGGGGCCGCTGCAGGGCCGGTAACGAACCACAGCAGTGAAATTCCAGGGGAGGTCGTACGGAGCGCAGTCAAGGAGGAACAGCCGGCTGCGATTTCCGCGTTTGGAGCGCAGAAAAACGCGGAGTTTTTCCGAGCGCCCGTCGAGCCGGGATCGTCCGCTGCCGAGGCAGGTCTCAACCCTCCGATTCTGCAGTCGACCCCCAGCAAGAGCCAGGAGATTCCCGAAAGGTTCCGTCCGAAAGCCGCCGTCGTGGATACCGCGCCCGCTCTCCCGGTACCCGATTCGTGGACCGCGACCCTCCGAGAGGCGCGAAACGGGGACGCGCAAGATTCGCGGGAGCATGTGTGGCGGAAACACCATTCGCCAAGCTCTTTCCGACTTTACTGGCGAGACGTTGCCGAATCGTTTGTCCGCGATTGGAGCCGGTTTTTTGCGTCTCTGGCTCCACAAGCGAGCGCCTTTGCCGGAACCGCCCAGAACCACGCGCACTCCTCAATTCGCCGAAAGATCATCGAACCCCTCGGCGAGTGGCTGCGTAAGCCCGTCAACCGCAGACGACGTTCCGCGGGGCGGCCTTCACCGCCGGCCCGCGCAGGCAAGAGCTAGAACCAACAGACTTGACCCACCGGCACTGCGTTTTTCCTGTAACCAATAGTACCGAACCGCATCTAGGAACGAGTGCGGCCTGAAAATCAGTACAAAGAAATGAAAATATTGTGACTCGCGGGAAGTGGGCGCCTGCAATAAATTGAGAGTGTCACCCTAGCTCTCGATGTGAACCGCGTGACGGCGGCGAGCTCCCCGCGAACGGAAGCGAACCTGCCAAAGTCGTCCTTGAAGGGAAAAGGAGCACCTCCCATTTGAAGAATATTCCCGTTCATGCTGACTCAGGGTTTGACACTGACGTGTTCATCGTGGGCGGCGGACCGGCCGGCCTTGCCGCCGCCGTTGCGACGCGAAGAAAAGGCTTTCACGTCACTGTTGCCGACGGTGCGGCGCCGCCCATTGAAAAAGCCTGTGGCGAAGGACTGATGCCGGCAACCTTGGCCGCACTGGCAGCATTGGGTGTGGAGTTTGACCGGGATGAGGGGAGAGTATTTCGCGGAATTTCTTTCGTCGGGGACGACGTGAACGTATGCGCCGATTTTCCGCAAGCATCCGGCCTCGGCGTCAAGCGGCCACTGCTGCAAGAACGGCTTGCTGCCCGCGCCGCGGCGTGCGGCGTAAATCTCTTGTGGAGCACTCCGGTTACCGGATTCGCAGCCGGCGTCGTGCAACTCCAGCGTGACCAAATACGAGCCAGGTGGATCGTGGGTGCAGACGGACAAGGCTCCCGCGTTCGGCGCTGGAGCGGGCTGGAATCGTCGGCCTTGGCGACGACGATACGTTTCGCAAACCGGTGCCGTTATCGAATGGCGCCGTGGTCAAATTATGTAGAGATCCATTGGGGCCGACACGTTCAAGCCTACGTCACGCCAATTGGAACGGACGAGGTCTGTGTTGCAACCATGGCGGACACAGCCGAACGCGCAGCCTTCGATGCCGCGCTGGATGAATTGCCGCAGCTCCGGAGAAGACTCTGCGGGGTAACACCTAGCAGCAGGAACCGTGGCGCGGTTTCCGCAATGAGGACGCTGCAGCGCGTTCAGCGAGACAATGTGGCTCTCCTTGGCGATGCATCGGGCGGCGCAGACGCCATTACCGGGGACGGCCTTCGCCTGGCGTTTCGTCAATCGGTTGCGCTTGGCGAAGCATTGGCGGCCGGCGACCTGACGCAGTATCAACGCTCGCATCGTGAGATTGCACGGCGTACAAGAATGATGGGCAACCTGATGCTCCGGCTTGGTCGCAGCCCACGGCTTCGCCGCCGCGTCCTTCGCGTCCTCCGGAACAGTCCGGACCTTTTCGCACGGCTGTTGGACGCTCACGCGAGCGAAGCTTCTTCGAAGCAGCTCCTGTCGGCGGGAGCAATGTTCGGCTTGCGGTTCCTGACGGCCTCCTGCTCAAGCATGAACATCGAACCGTGACGTACGGGTCCAGATCGCCGGCCGCATCCATCAACGTCGCTTTAGCGGGCAAGGGGCATGGGAAGGACATTCGCTCGACCGAGGGCTTGCGGGTCCGGTTCGACGGCCACGCCGTCGCGAAACGCAACGGCCCTGCCGGAGTTTGCAGGAACGCGCTCGCCTGGTACCACAATTCCAACGAGATTCAGCGGATCTGCGGCGGAAATTGTTGTAATTTGCCCGGACGGATCTTGTTTACGCTTGGCACGCAAGGATTCTACAGCCATCGGCAAGGCAAATTGCTCACCCAAAAATCCGCTGACGAAGCGGCCACCACGGACTTCGCCGCGGTCTTCGAAGCGTCGTAAAGTGATGAGCACCTCGCGCCATTTGGGAAGAATGGTTTCGCGGGTAAGAAGTTCGCGGAAGACGATTCCGTAGCGATGCAGAAGCATCCAACAGGTCGCTTCGAGCGATCGAGAGCGATCATGGCTCTGGTCGGCATAGAGCAGGGACCAGCGGCCGGCGCTATGGCGCGGACGCGACGTCCGTCCGCTGCCCTGACCGGAGCGGCGCTTGGGATCGATCAGGGCCCGCAAATTGTCGAAACCGTCCGCGGTGAGGAGTCCCGCGGCGACAAGTTCCCAGAGGGCCGTTTCCACTTCAGCTTTCAGCTTTGCCGTGCCGCGTACGATGTCCACAAAAAAGGAGGCACCGCGCTGGCGCAGAAACTGCAAAACCGCAGCAGCGTCGGCGCTCAGTCCAGTTGGTTGTGCGTCGGCGGATTCGCGCCGCGGAATCATCCAATCGGCGTCTTCGCGCACAAAAAAGGTGATGGGAGCGACGCTGGTCGGAATCACCCGGCGTTTTCCGTCGGTAAGTGCCTCGAGCGTGGCCGGGTGCGGCGACAGGCGGCCCCAGCCCACTGCGCCGGTAAGGCAGAGTTGATCGAGCACCTTGGGATCGAAACCGGCGATGCGGCGCTGAAGAATTTGACGTTCCCATGAGTTCGCGGGCGCTTCGAAGCCTTGCATCTGGCGAACAGCTTCGAGTGTTCCACGTTCGCCAGAAAGCTGTGTGCCCGGCGCGATGTGCTGCCAGGAAAGCAACCAGTTCATGAATTGCGCGGGAGACACAGCGTGGATTTCTTTTCGCAACCGTCCGAGTGTGAGACGGTGAATGCGCGCAAGGAGCCGGCGTTCGCACCATTCGATTGAGCCAAGAACGGTCGAGGCGGAGGCGATTTCGTCCGATGCGGCAGCGGTGAACTTGCCGCGCATCGCGACGCCTCTGGACTCAAGGTGCAGCAAAGATTTTTCTATGTCCGGGACGGGCAAAGCGAGCCCGTTGGCGAGTTGATTGGCGGTCACCGGGCCGCTGTGAGCGATCCATCCTGTGACGCAGGCCAGCAACGCCTCTTCGCGCGAAACTTCCGCTGCGGCGAGAGTTGGCAAGGGCACTTGGAAACTTGCCGACGGGAAAATTCGCGTGAAGACAGGAACGCGTTCTGACGCGACCCAATATGTTTTATTGCCGACGCGGACAGGCCCTGCGCGGCGATTTCCCGCGAGCTCCTCGAAAAAAGGAGTCCAAGCGGACAGGGAATCGGTCAACCTCGAACCGAAGCGGCCGCTCCCTAGCCCGATTTCGTTGGCAACGGGCAATGCAATCAACGTGAGTAAAGCGTCGTGCAGTTCTTCCGCATCGCGCACATCAGGCCAGGCTTCATCGCACACTTCGGCAATCGCCTCGGGATCGAGGCGCCCGATTTCCTCGAGCACAGCGTCCGGCAAAACGCGGCGCATTTCCACGGCGCGCGCGCGGCGCTCTTCGAGCGGAGCATCGTCGAGATATGCATAAGGATTGGCGTTCAGAATCTCGTGCGAAAATTGCGACGCCACGGGTGTGTCCACGGCCAAACATTGAATGCCGCCGCCGGCGATTTCGCGGAGTACACGTTCGAGGCCTTCGAGGTCCATCGCTTCCGTGAGGACATCCTTCATGACCTCCCGGATGAGCGGGTGATTGGGAATGTTGATGTCGCCAGCCGCGAGGTTCTCCGGGCATGCCTGCTGTTCGGGAAAAACGGCGGCTAATAAATCATCGGCGCGCATGCGCTGAATATTCGGCGGGACCTTCTTTCCGCCGCGGAAGCGGAGAAGAGCCAGCGCACGCCCGGCATCCCAGCGCCAGCGCGTGGTAAAAAGCGGAGACGCCAGCACCGCCTGTTCAAGAACCGAGCGAACCGAATTCGGTTGAAGAAAATGGAAAACGTCCGCCAGCGGAAAACTGTGCTGTTCGCTCAGGGCAATGTTCAGTCCGTTGTCGGTGGCGGAGGCTTGCAACTCAAAATTGAAGGAGCGGCAAAAACGTTTGCGTAGAGCGAGGCCCCAGGCTTTGTTGATGCGTCCACCGAAGGGTGCATGAATGACGAGTTGCATGCCGCCGCTCTCGTCGAAAAAGCGCTCGGCGATGACTGTGGTTTGCGTGGGGATTGCTCCCAAGACGGCGCGGCCAGCCAATATGTATGCGACCGCTTGTTCGGCACCTGCATCGTCAAGGCCGCACTCGAGCTTGAGACAGCTCATTGCGGCCGAAGCCTCTGGAGGCAATTTCGCGCCCGAGTCGGCGGCATGGTGGGTATCGGGTGGAACAAATGAACTGATTCTTTCCCGCAACTCGGCCACCTGCATAGAGAGTTCATCGGTCCGCGCCGGTGCTTCGCCGCGCCAGAAGGGAATGGTGGGCGGCGCTCCTTGTGCGTCTTCCACCAAAACGCTGCCCGCTTGAACCCGCCGGATGCGCCAGGACGTGTTCCCCAGCAACATGATGTCGCCAGCGAGACTTTCCACCGCGAAGTCTTCGTCAATCGTGCCGACAACTGTGCCTTCGGGCTGTGCCACCACGGTATACAGAGCATTTTCTGGGATTGCGCCGCCGCTGGTAATTGCCGCCAAACGACTCCCGCGGCGCGCCCGAACGATCCCGTTCACGCGGTCGCGGTGAAGATACGCCGCGTAGCGACCACGCGAGCTGGCATAGCCTTCGGAAAGGATTTCGAGAATCTCATCAAAATCCCCGCGCGAAAGATCGCGATACGGATAGGCTCGTCGGACAACCTGGTATAACTCGCTCTCGTTCCAATCTTCGGCTGCGCACATGGCGACGATTTGCTGCGCGAGAATGTCTATGGGAGTTTCCGGAATTGCGATACGGTCGAGATCACCCTGGCGAATCGCGCGAACCAGCGCGGCGCACTCCAACAACTCGTCACGCGTGGTCGCGAAGACGCGGCCTTTTGGTACGGCCCCTCGCCAGTGGCCGGCGCGGCCGATGCGTTGCAAACCGACCGAAATCGACCGGGGCGATCCGATCTGGCAAACGAGATCGACTGCGCCAATATCGATACCGAGTTCAAGAGAGGCGGTGGCGACAAGGGCGCGAAGCTCTCCGGATTTCAGTTTTTTCTCCGCGACAAGGCGTAGCTTGCGCGACAAACTACCATGATGCGCGGCGACCGCATCCTTGCCCAAGCGCTCGGCAAGATGATGCGCCATGCGCTCTGAGAGACGACGAGTGTTGACAAAGATAAGCGTCGAGCGGTGTTCTGTGGCCAGCGCGGCGAGACGGTCATAGATTTCGTCCCACATTTCGTTGGAAGCAACGGGACCAAGCTCGCTGCCGGGGACTTCCACAGCAAGGTCCATCTCGCGACGATGACCTATCTGGACCATAGAGGGGTCGGGACGATCGTTGCCGGTCAAAAAATGCGCGACGAGTTCTATCGGCTTTTGCGTCGCGGAGAGGCCAATGCGCGTCAGGCGTTTGCCGGTCAAATGATCAAGACGTTCGAGCGAAAGCGCCAGATGGGCGCCGCGCTTGTCATCCGCGACCGCGTGAATTTCATCGACGATCACAGACTGAATGGTTCGTAGGATTTCGCGGCTCTTGGCGGCAGTCAGAAGAATGTAGAGCGATTCAGGGGTGGTTACCAGAATGTGGGGCGGTCGGGCGAGCATGGCACGGCGCTCGTGGGCGAGCGTGTCGCCGGTACGTACGGCGGTACGAATCTCCGGCATCAAGATTCCGCGCTGACCGGCGAGCTGAAAAAGCTCGCCGAGAGGAATTTCTAAGTTTTTCTGAATGTCATTGCTCAGTGCCTTGAGCGGGGAAACATAGAGGACTTCGGTGCGGTCGGTCAGCTCGCCGGCGATCGCCTGGCGCACCAGGCGATCGATATAGATCAGAAACGCCGCCAGCGTCTTGCCCGAACCCGTTGGAGCGGAAATCAGCGTAGTTTCGCCGGCCAGAATGTGCGGCCATCCTTCATGCTGAGGTTCTGTAGGTGTGCCGAAGCGGCCGACAAACCAGTCGCGAACAAGTGGGTGCGCCCATTCGAGACCGGAAGCCAGCGGTAGTGAGGACCCGGTGTTCATTTTTTGCTGTCTAATTATAACGCGGGGGTAGGCAAGAATAGGATCACGGCGCGAGTGACCGTCGGGACGGTAAAATCACACAAAAACCGATCTCCAATGCGAAGAATCAGACGCGGTTTCGCACTTTAACGAGGCAAGCGGTTGCGCGAACGGCTCGGGTGCGGCCACAGGAGACTTTAGGCTGCGCTGGCCCGAGAAACTTCCTTCAGGGTTCTGCCTGCGACCGGGCCGTCCTGCTTTGTCGCGAGATCGCCCAGCGCGACGATGCCTACCAGCCGTTTCTGACGATTCAGAACCGGCAGTCGGCGGACTTGGAGCTTGCTCATGTTCTGCGCCGCCGCCTCTGTTGTCTCATCCTCGTACACATACTTGATTCCGGAGGACATGACTTCGCCCACGGTGCATTGTTTCGGAGACTTTCCCTTCGCGACTGCCCGAAGCGTGATGTCGCGGTCTGTAATGATTCCCACCAGCCGGTCGTTTTCGCCGACCGGCAAGGAACCGCAATCGCATTCGCTCATAAGTATTGCTGCTCGATCGAGGGTGTCTGTCGGTGCAGCAATTCTCACATCTTTGCTCATGACTTCACGGACTTGCATGGCGAATCTCCTTCCGGCGCCGCTCGTTGGCGCCACATAAGTATCGTTGAACTCAGTTTGCCGCGCCCTCTGCTGGTGTCCCGTCGTTCCGCAGGTCGCCCAAAGAGTGGAGTGGAGGCGGCTAAATGCCACCTTTTTGTGGTGCCGCCAGTTCGCGGGCATGCTTCAGGTGATCCTCCAGTGTCGGCAAAGTTTGGCTGGCAAACTTTTTCAAAGATAGTACTTTGCCGGTGGAAGCCTCCTTCTTGAACTCCGACACGTCCTTTTCATGATCCTCGACCATAGCTTGGACGTATGCATGATCGAATTGCACGCCGGAAAGTTTCGACAATCCGTCGTACGTAGCTTGGTCGGACTTGCTGAGTGTTTGTGGGAGGGAAATGTTTTCTTTTGTTGCTACGTCCTTGAGTTCATCGCCCACCTTCTTGTGGTCATCTGCCATGCGTTTGCCAAAGACCTTGACTGCATCGCTGCTAGCCTTGTCTTGTGCCAGTTCGCCCAACTTCACTTCTGCTATTCCCCCGAACGCGGCACCCGCGACAAACCTGTGGTCAGCACTGGGTTCTTGCCGGGTTGCCTGGGACTCTTGAGCAGGTCCTTGAGCAAACGAAGACATCGTTCGGCCGATCATGAGGGTGGCTGCAAACAGCGCAACGAAAGCTGCAACTCCAAGGCAGTGAGCGTAATACGCGAAATTGCGGCTTGGCATGGCTCCCCTCGGGCGGTTGCGTTGAGGGTAAGTCCCCGCGTTTCAATAGGCAATCCATTGGTTCATGTATTTCGGGGTTCGCTCAGGGAATTGAATGTGAGGTTTCTCGCGATTCCCCAGGGGAAGCAATATCGACTCAGCAAGGACCCGTCTAGAGCGTCCAGGGACCTTGTGCCCCCCCGGTGCAAGACACCCGCAACCGACGAACACTTTCGGTAAATTCTTGCCCCTTAGCTTCTCCGCACGGCGGTACAGACTCGCACCTGCGCGGTTAAATGAATTCCTCGATGGTGCCGTAAGAACGCTCGCGTTATTCCTCGATGCAGCTAGGCCCAGCAAATCGCTTCTTTGGGAAGGGCAAGCCATGAGCACGACAGCGGAGATCATAATCGCTTTGATCGCGGGCGGTTTTATTGGCGCGGCGGTTCTTTATCTCTTGCAGCAGGGAAGAACGCGAAGATTACGAGAACGATTTGGTCCTGAATACAACCGAGCCGTATCAGAGGCGGGAAGCAGGTGGGAGGCCGAAGCGAAACTTGACAAGCTCGAACGCAAGGTCAAGCGTCTTCGCATTCGTCCCCTCAACCCGACGAATCGTGTCCATTTTCAGGACGCCTGGCGCGACATTCAAGGCCGGTTCATTGATGACCCCAGGCAAAGTCTGGCCGAGGCGGATCGCTTAATCGCCGAAGTGATGTCCGCAGAAGGCTATCCCGTGGTCAATTTCGAACAAAGCGCGGAAGACATTTCCGTTGATCACCCGATCGTCGTTGAAAACTATCGGGCCGGGCACCAAATTGTCTTGCGTCAGGCGGAGGGCCGGGCCAGTACCGAGGATTTAAGAAGAGCAATGATTCACTACCGCGCGCTTTTCGATGAACTGGTGGATCAACCGCAGTGGGCGCGGACTGGAGCGTAATGCCGTGGACGAAAATCGAACGATTAAAGAAAACATAACAGCGGATTCCGCGGACTGGCAGGAAAAAAACGGATACACGTTGTCGGGGCCGGAACAGGCCATTCCCGCCAGAGAAGAACAGCACGCCCCCGAAGTTATGAGGACGCAAGTGCCGCAATCCGTGAAAGACGAGGCACCCGCGCGTCTTCTATCAGCAGAGGAGACCCAGGGCCTGCGACTTAGATGGGAGACCCTGCAGGTCGGATTTGTCGATGAGCCAAGGCGTTCTGTGGGCGAAGCAAATCAACGGGTCGCTGACGCAATCGGGCGCCTGACCGAAAGCTTCGCTCGAGAGCGGCGTGCCCTCGAACAACAGTGGGATCGGCGGGACTCGGCTTCCACAGAAGACTTGCGCCTGGCACTTCGGCGTTATCGTTCATTCTTTGAGCGGCTTCTCTCCGTGTAGAAGCTGAGGCTAGGACCGGCACACAGACTACAAAGGTTTCTTCCTTTCGCTAATTGGATGACCTGATGGCGTTAGTCGCGACCTTGGCCTATGCTAAAGCTTTTGGAAGACGGAGGGCTGACTTTGAAAATAGCTCAGGTTGCGCCCCTATATGAGAGCGTGCCGCCTCATTCATACGGAGGAACCGAGCGGGTGGTCTCCTACCTGGTGGAGGAACTTGTCCGCCAGGGCCATAACGTGACTCTTTTTGCCAGCGGCGATTCGACGACTCGCGCGAACCTGGTTTCGGCATGCGAGCGGTCCTTGCGGCTAAGTTCCGATTGTGCGGATCCGCTTACCCGCCATACAATCCTTCTGGACGAGGTTTTTTCGCGGAGTTCCGAGTTTGACATCCTGCACTTCCACACGGATTACTGGCACTTTCCTTTCAGCAGGTTCGCTGGCGTCCCGAACGTTACGACGCTGCACGGCAGGCTTGACCTTCCGGACCTCCAGCCGTTGTACCAGCACTTTCACGACATACCATTGGTTTCGATTTCTAAAGCGCAGCGTGCTCCCTTGATGTATGGGAACTGGGTCGGTAACGTTTACCATGGACTCCCACCCAGGTTGCATTCGCTCCATGAACATTCGGGTGACTACTTGGCGTTCCTAGGCCGCATCTCGCCGGAAAAGGGCCTCGATCGCGCGATTCGGATCGCGCGGCGCGCAGGAATGCGATTGAAGATTGCGGCAAAGATCGACAAGGTCGATCGGGCCTACTTTGCCGAGGAGATCGCGCCGCTGTTGGAGCAGCCGGGCATTGAATATGTTGGCGAGATCACCGAAAGAGAAAAGGGCGATTTCCTTGGGAACGCGCACGCTTACCTTTTTCCGATCGAATGGCCGGAGCCCTTCGGCTTAACCATGATCGAAGCGATGGCTTGTGGAACACCGACCATAGCATTCCGTCGCGGTTCGGTGCCCGAAGTACTGGAATCGAACATTTCGGGGTTTATTGTGGACACGGAGGACGAGGCCCTGGACGCTATCAAATGCTGCGAAAAATTCGATCGACGGCTCTGCCGGGCAGTTTTCCTCAAAAGATTCACGGACAAAAGAATGGCCGAAGAATATCTTGCCATCTATCAGAAACTCGCCGAGAATGACATTTCTATAGCCCCTCCCCGCCCACTGGAAACGGACTCGCCGCTGGTTCCATGAAACCTGGCCCTATAGCCAATAACGTCCTGACGATCGACAACGTCTATTACGTTCGTGCCGCCTCTGCGTTAGCCGACGATCGTACGCGTGTGCTCAAGTATGGCGACACTTTCGCGGTTTTTAATCGTTACGGTGACATCGAGGCAATCCGCCCTCTCCCATTCGGATTGTTTCATGCCGAGACCCGCCACCTCTCGCGAATGGCGTTCTTTATTGACGACCGGCAACCCCTCCTGCTGGCTTCCGCGGTGCGAACCGAATCGAGTTCGTTGTGCGTTGATCTCGCCAATACGGACCGTGCTGCAGGGCAGGGAACGCCGCTTCCAGGGGGCATCGTTCACGCGTTTCGCAGGACCTCTCTTGGAACCGCAAGCTGCAATCAGGCGGTTCGCCTCCTGAACTACGGGAAGGAAGAATTTCAGCTTGCCGTGTCTTTCTGTTTCGACGCGGACTTCTCTGACATTTTTGAAGTGCGAGGCACGCAGCGAAAGAAAACTGGCGTGCGTTTGCCTTCCGAGCTGCAAGGCACGCAGGCGATCCTGGCATACCAAGGTTTGGACAACGTGGAGCGGCGGACCAGACTGAAGTTTTCGCAGTTGCCCGATCAGCTTTACGACAATGAAGCACGCTTTGTCCTGAAGCTCCAGCCTGGCGTTGAATGCCACTTAGAAGTGCAGGTAACCTGTGAACGCCACCCGCGCACCAGCGCAGCGCCACTGCGACGCCTCCATGCAGGCGCCGATCCCCAGGCTGCCCAAAGTTCCGGCCGGTTGCATTCAGCCAAGATTCTTTCGACGAACGAGCATTTTGACCGCTGGATGTCGAGGTCGGAATTGGATCTGGTGATGCTCACGGAAGGGAATCCCGAGCGAAATTACCCTTATGCGGGAATCCCCTGGTTCAGCACGGTCTTTGGACGAGATGGCATTGTGACCGCACTCGAGTGCCTCTGGATCGCACCGCAGGTTGCCCGCGGTGTTTTGGAATATCTGGCGGAGACCCAGGCGACCGAAGAAAATCCCGAGCAGGATGCGGAACCGGGAAAGATCGTACATGAAACACGCCGCGGGGAAATGGCGGTACTCAAAGAGGTGCCTTTTGCACGCTACTACGGCAGCGTAGACGCGACTCCGTTATTTCTGGTACTCGCGTGGGCTTACTTCCTGCGGACCAATGACCTTGCATTTGTCCGGGCCATATGGCCAAACATCCAGGCTGCCCTCGCTTGGGTGGACCGTTACGGAGATGTGGACGGAGACGGGTTTGTTGAATACCAGCGTCGTTCTGAGCACGGATTGATTCAGCAGGGATGGAAGGATTCGAGCGACTCGATATTTCAGGCGGACGGTACTCTGGCTGAGGCCCCGATCGCATTGTGCGAAGTTCAGGCCTATACATACGGGGCCAAACGCGCGGGTGCCGCACTGTGTCGGTGCCTTGACCTTCCTGATCAAGCCGAGGAATTGGATCGTGCCGCAGATTTGCTTCAGCTTCGATTTGATCGGGAATTTTGGTGCGAGGATCTGTCGACGTATGCGATTGCGCTCGACGGACAAAAGCAACAGTGCCGCGTTCGCTCATCGAATGCCGGGCACGCGCTGCTCACGGGCATCGCCTTGCCTGACCGAGCGAGGCTCGTGGCAAGAACTCTGACGGGTACCCCGCTCTTTTCTGGCTGGGGCGTGCGGACCATTGGGGCGGGCGAAGCTCGCTACAATCCGATCTCTTATCACAACGGCTCGGTCTGGCCCCATGACAACGCGCTCATCAGCGAGGGACTTTCCCGTTACGGATTGCGGGCAGAGGCTGCGGCAATTTTTGCGGCGATTTACGACGCCAGTTTGCATTTTGATCTCGGCAGACTTCCGGAACTGTTTTGTGGGTTTCACCGACGGCCCGGATCGGATGCACCGACGTTGTACCCGGTGGCGTGCTCGCCCCAGGCCTGGGCTGCCGGGGCGGTCTATCTCCTCCTCAACTCGTGTTTGGGCATGCAGATAGACGCCAGGCAATCCATGATTCGGCTCGAGAGTCCCGAGCTTCCAGCTTTTCTGCCGGAACTTTTCATTGAAGGTTTGGAGGTGGGGGGAGGAAGCGTTGACATCCTGCTGAAACGCCAGAAAACGGGAGTCGGCGTCGCCGTTTCTCGCAAGGAGGGGAACATCCAAGTCTGTCATTCGGTCTAATGCCGCGACCGTTACAAGCGGCAGGTGACTGCCGTTGCTGCCTTCTGTTCGACTCGCTTTTCGTCAGGCCCGGATTCGGGGCTTGTCCGCTTGTGCCTGGAACGGAACCACTGAGTGCGCTACTTCTGCTTAACATGCGACTACGACGGCACGATCGCTTGGGATGGTCGCGTCTCTTCCAGTACCGTCGAAGCGCTGAAGCGTGTAAAGGTTTCCGGACGGAAATTGATACTGGCAACCGGGCGTGAATTGCCGGACTTGCTGCAGGTTTTCCCAGAGATCGCTGTTTTCGATCGGGTGGTCGCGGAAAATGGCGCACTGCTGTACCGGCCAGCCACCCAGGACCACAAAACAGCCGGCGATCCGCCACCACAGGAATTTGTCGAAGAACTGAGGACACGGGGTGTTCATCCGATTTCTGTTGGAGAGCGCATTGTCGCTACCTGGCATCCGTGGGAATCCCAGGTGCTCGATGTAATTCGTACCTTAGGGCTCGAACTTCAGGTCATCTTCAACAAAAATGCTGTCATGGTGTTGCCCGCTGGAGTAAATAAGGCTACAGGCATGCAACTTGCGCTGGAAGAACTCGGATTGTCGACGCACAACGTCGTAGGCGTAGGCGACGCGGAGAATGATCACGCTTTCTTGGGAGTCTGCGAATGCAGCGTTGCCGTTCAGAATGCTCTGCCGGCCCTGAAGGATCGCTGCGACTGGATCACCCGCGCGTCCCACGGAGGGGGCGTCGAAGAGTTGGTGGAGCGCCTGCTCTCCGATGACCTGCGAAGCTTGTCGCCGCAACTGAGTCGCCATTGGTTGCTCCTCGGCCACACGGAAAGGCGCGAGGAGTTCAAGCTCGAGCCGTACGGGTCGAGGCTCCTCCTTGCGGGAACTTCCGGAAGCGGCAAATCCACCACCATGACCACAATTTTGGAGCGGCTGGTCGAAAGCGGTTATCAGGTTTGTCTGGTTGACCCTGAAGGGGATTACGATGAATTCGAAGGTTTCGTGACCCTCGGAGCAGCCGATCGCATTCCTGGTATTTCGGAGATCCTCGAAGTTCTCAACACGCCCAAGTCGCTGAGCATCAACCTGCTCGGCATCGCTCCGCAGGACCGTCCGGCGTTTTTCCAGTCTTTTCTCGGCAGGATCCAGGAACTGCGATCGCAAACTGGCCGCCCGCACTGGATCGTAATTGACGAAGCACATCACTTGTTCCCCGCCGAACTTGGATCCGTGAGTCTCACCATTCCCAAGGAACTTGCGAGCATGGCACTCATCAGTGCACATCCGGACCGCATCGCCGAAGCTGTTCTCGCTTCGGTGAATTGTTTCATCGCTGTGGGAGCCAACGCACAAGCCGTGATTTCGGATTTCGGCAGGGCTACGGGAAGGCTTCTGCAACCTTCAGAAGTTCCGCACACAACCAATCGCAGGGGAGAGGTCTCCGTTTGGCCTCTTTCCGAGGCGACCCGTCCCTTCAACATTTTTGTCGAACCCGCCAAAGCGCAGCTTCGCCGGCATAGGCGGAAATATGCAGAGGGGGAATTGGGCGAGGACAAGAGTTTCTATTTCCGCGGACGTGGGCAGAAGCTCAACCTGCGTGCGCAAAATATGAGCATGTTCGCTCAAATCGCCGGCGGTGTGGATGAGGAGACCTGGACGCATCACCTGCGGAACCAAGATTATTCAAAATGGCTGCGGGAATCCGTCAAGGACACGGCAGTGGCTGACGAAGTAGCAGCCATTGAGCAGGATCGCTCCCTGAACGCTTCAGAAAGCCTCCGCCGAATTCTGGACACAATCAAGAAGCATTACACGACCTCCACGTAGGTCCGCAAGACCTGGGAGCTAGGATCGATCCCCGGTCGACGCTGCGAGAGCAGGCACCCGGCCCGTTGGCAACAGTGCTACAACCGCGGTGCCCCTGCCTTCGCCTTCCGAGTGCATTTCCAAGGTGCCGCCCAGTTGGCGGATCCGTTCGCGCATGCCTCTGATGCCAACGCCAGGAGTGGGCGCCAGGACCATATCCCTTAGCTTCCCGGAAGGTATGCCCTTGCCTTGGTCGCGAACTTCGATCCGCACATCGGCGTCACACCGCATGATACGAATCTTTGCAGTTGGGCTTTCTGAATGGCGAAGAATGTTCGTCAGACACTCCTGCACCACGCGAAAAATCGCCGTCTCCAAATCCTGCGGGAGGCGCCCGAAATCATCGGGCAAGTTCAATTCGACTGCGATTTTGCTGCGTTCCGCGAAGCCCTTGATGTACCAGCGCAGCGCTGGTCCCAGCCCTGCCTCGTCCAGCATGGGTGGGTGGAGCAGGTAGGAGACCGTCCGGATGTCCGTCGTTATTTCGTTAACCAGCGCTGTGGTATCTGCGGCCGTCGTGGCGGTTTTCGCAAGAGTTTCCATTTGAGCCCTGACTTCAGTTTCCAGTTTGGAGACGTTCATCGCCAGAGCTGCCAGCGATTGGCCTGCGCTATCGTGTAGTTCACGCGCGATTCGCCGGCGCTCCTCGTCCTGTAAATGAAGCACTCGGCCGGTCAGCTCGCGCAGGCGTCTGTTGGCGGTGTCCAGTTCCTCCGTGCGCTCCTTCACTTGGGCTTCGAGCTCCTCTCGAACGTTTCGAACGCTTTTCCTGCTCTGTTGATTCAGCTCTCCGAATGCGATGATGACGCCCGATGTAAACAGAAAAACGAGAATGCCCAGCGTCTGAGGTGTGTCTGGAAGGCCAAAAGAGTGCGTTGGCTTAACAAGCCAATATCGTGCGCCCAGGACTCCAAAGGCGACCGCCGCGATGGAAGGTCCGGTTCCGCAAAAACAGGCGGAAAATGCTATAGCGGCAAACAGCATCAAGTAGGGGATCTCGTCGCCGAGCACGGGATTCAGCAGCACACGAATCAGCAGCGTGGCTCCGGTCACCAACAATGCAACGGCGTAGCGCGGGCCCGCCGTCTGGAAGATCAGCGCTGAGAGCACGTTGTGCTGGCTCCTCTTTGCGGCCCTCGGGCTGGAGAAAGGCGATAAGCTTTTGACGGATTCTCATTCTATTGGGGAAGCGGATGGGTGGTCAAGCGAGCGCGCCGGCGGTAGTGGGTCAACAGATTGACTGTTTTTGGGCTGGTGCTACTATTCATGCATGGGGAATAAGAACGCTCGAAAACGCGAAACCAGGAAGCCCAAGAAGAAGGCTCCCAAGCAGTCCCCGCAAAGGCGCGACGTGAATCAGACCGTGGCGCGAATTGTAGGCCAAAGCACAAAAGACTGAATGATTGGATGAATCGCGTGGTGTTGACTTCTTAACACCGAGCCTGCGGATATGTTCGACTAGTTCGCCCGACATCGAGCATGTTTGGGGACCGTCTTCGACCACGCGTACCACCGGAGTTTAGCTTCCCATTTGCCGGATGACTACGCGACGCCGGCTCGCGACCCGCCAGTCCCGACCCGCCAGTCTTCCTTCGGGAGTTCATATCCGAGGCGAATCGCACAGTCTCCTAACATTTCCCGCTCCCAGAGTGGGCGTTGCGCGCTTTTCGGATGCGACAAACTGGAAGGTATCCGTCCTACCAGGTGCAGAAATACCGCAGCGGAATGCTTGTAGGCTGGAACCGGCTGACGAAAAGCCACATTCCCGAGATGCTGCAACGCATCGGAAAGAGCATAGTATGCCGCGTCCCCTCTCTCCCAAAGCTTGTCTCTTTCGAAAAATTTCTCCGGAGCAAACGTTGCAAGACCGAGCAGATAGTCCGAACCGTATTCAATCATATTGATGCCGAGATCGTTGCCAGTATAAATGCGCAAGTCCGGGCGATGCGCATCTCGAAGACGGAGGCGTTCAAGTTCCACCAGCCGATCGAGCGAAGAATGCTTCAATCCTTTGATCTCCGGAATGTCCATCAAACGCAAGAAAGTTTCCTGGTCAAATATTTCACCGTTGGGCGCAAACATGCTGCCTAACTCGAAAGCCAGGACATGGGAATAACCGCGTGCAGCCTCCTGGTAAACAGCCACTTTCTCCCGAGGCGTTTTTCCGTGCAGTCGGCTGGTCTGAAACAAAATTGGCGTCCCGTCATAATTCACAATGGCGTCCATCTGCCGGCGATAAAGCGCTACTAAGTCCCCGGTTTGGCCTTCGATATACGCACCTGCAACAAAAGGGACGCCTTTGCCCAGCGCATCTCTGGTCCACCGCAGCACGTCTTGCCTTTCCTCTTCCTCGAGATAATTCACATAACCGGTATCCATGTTTACCGCGTTGATCAAACCAGTTCGGTGTGTGTCGTGCAGGTGTCGCTGAAAGGTTCCGACCGAGATTCGCCCGTCCGGCTCATACGGTAAGAGAGCCGCTGCTATTCCTTGCACCTTGCGGCAGAAAATTCGCCGCTCGATCAGCGATTTTGTGTTCATTTTCTTACCACCGGCGCCTATGGCGAAACGAGACCCGTTTCTCGAACTCGTGGGTCCATCCCGCGCACAGGCCATCCCATGCAGTCAGCCTTTGGCCTTTGCCGCTTTCAATTCTGCCGCCTGTCTTGAACTCTTGTAGTAACTGTCCAGCGGGTAGCATCCGGAGGGTAATCCCTTTCGCGGCGCTGTCGTGCAGTCGCTAAAAGTTCGACAGATCCGCTTGCGTTCTAGCGTGTTTCCCGCCGAGGAATCCCAGAGCAGTTCGGGATAGGACAATGCCATTCTCCCGAGTCCAATCAGATCGACCCATCCTTCTCTGAGGGCCGCTTGCCCCACATTGGGCAGGTAGTCCTGCAAATAAGTGTAAGCGGTGCCTACAAATATTAGGTTCGGAAACCGCCGTTTCAGTCTATAAGTGGCGTCCATTTGCCGCGCCACTCCGATCAACGGATCCTCAGGCGGCTGGTATCCGTCCGACGGCGGATAGAGAGCTGGCCGCTGAATGTGCGGATTGTAATAGGGGCTTCCAGCAGTGACATTCACTAATCGTATCTGCATATTTTCGAGTATCGACAGGAAGCCTTCTGCTTCACCAAGATCGGGCTCCGTAGGATTGAACGCGTTCACACCGAAGCCCCAGCGGTAGGGGATCAGCTGGGCATGGCTTTCCGGAATTCCGACTCCGAGCTTTCCTTTGGAATTGCCGGCCGGGTCCGCAGTGTATGGAACGGTATCGAAGACCGAAATGCGCACGCCGATCTGGAGATCTGGCACGTCACGGCGGATGCCATCCACCACTTCGCGCAGAAACCGCGTCCTATTTTCCAAACTTCCGCCGTAATTGCCTTCGCGAGTATAGGCGCTGAGAAATTCGTGTCCGAGATACCCGTGGCAGTGCTTGATGTCGACAAAATCAAAACCGGTTTCCCTGGCGGCACGCGCAGCGCAATGGAAATCTTCAATGATCGCGCCAATCTCCCCATCCGTGAGCAGCGGATAATCAGCGCCAAGTCCCAGCCGTCTGTCCAGGATCGGATGGTGATAAAGAATCCGGGGTTCCGGCCTCCGGTGGTCATTTGGACGGCAATATCGCCCTGAGTGCGTCAGCTGAAGTCCAATCAGCAAGCCGTTATCGGAGCCTGTCGTTAGACGATGCCCAGCGACGAGAGCCGCGCGCAATTGTTCCAGACCCTTTAGGGTATGCGCTGCAACCACAAGTTGGTTCGGATTGGCACGCCCAGTATGAGAAACGGCTGCCGCTTCTCCCCCCCAAATTAATTTTGCGCCGCTCGAACCCAGCCGTCGCCAGCGACGCAACATGCTTTCGCTGACGTTGCCGTCGGGCGTGGCATCCCATCCCTCCATTGGATGGACCGCGATCCTGTTGGCAAGATGTATGGCCCCGCGCAAGAGCGGCTGTAGGAGCGGAGATTCCGGACCGGAAACCACGTCAGAATCGCATGGAATCTTCAGACCGAGCGAGTGCAAATGGTGCTCGAAAAGCGACACATCCTTGACCGCTCCCAGACGCAAGATAGGCAAACTCATGCTTTTTTTACCGCACTAAATCTATCACTTTAGGAAAAGGGCTTGGACAAAAGTATCGGCATCGCATATGTTTCTCTGGCTAGAGCAGGCTAGCGCCGCTTCGTGTCCACAGTTCAATCAACCCGAATCTTTTACGGCTGGTGGATTGTGGTTGCGGCATTTCTCAACCTATTTTTTGCGGTCGGCGTAATCTTCTACGGATTTCCCGTTTTTTACCCAGCGCTTGCCGATTCGTTGGGATTCACCCGTGGCCAACTCACTCAGGGTTTCCTACTCGGATTTCTGATCGCGGGTCTGCCCTTTGGTCTGGTGGCCGGTGGGGTCATCGACCGGATTGGCGCAAGATGGGTAGTTCTCGCGGGTGTCGGACTTATCGGTATGTCCCTGGTGCTCATGGGATCCATGACCAAGTTCTGGCATTACCAACTGCTATGTATCATGGAGGTGCTCGGCTACGTTTTGGCCGGCCCGATCGGTAATCAGGTCCTGGTTGCCAGGTGGTTCGAGGTGCGACGCGGGCGTGCCATGGGCTACGTTTATCTGGGGCTGGGCCTGGGCGGCGTTGTTTCGCCTCTGTTGTGCAATTCTTTGATTCGAAGTTTCGGTTGGCGCCATGCGCTTGAATTTGTCGGCTTGCTGGTCATGGCTGTGCTGATTCCCGTGGGGATCCTGGTTACGCGCTCCGTGCCGGCCGATCTGGGCCTCTTGGTGGACGGGTCGCCAGGCGGAGAAGGCTCTCGGGCGATCGCGGATCGCAGCGGTCCCGCCTTGCAGCCACTCGACATTCGCTCTGCCATCCGCACCAGGAACTTTTGGCTCATCCTGGCTGGATCGACCGTGGTCATCGGCGCCGTCGGCGCGGTCGTCCAACACTTCATCTTGTTCTTAAGGGATGAAGGTTATTCTGCCGTTATGGCGTCCCGGTTTTTCACGGCGCTGTTAATAGCCAGTCTTGGCGGGCGGGTACTGGTGGGCTATCTGGCGGATCGCTTTCGAAAAAAAAACATCATGGCAATATTCTACGGCTCTCTGAGCCTCTCCGTCCTTTTGCTCGGCTTGGCGCACTATCCCACTGCGGTCTGGGCTTTCGTGGTGATTTTTGGTTTCTCCATGGGCGCGGACTACATGCTGATTCCGCTGGTAGTGGCGGAATGTTTTGGCACTGCCTCGCTCGGTAAACTGCTGGCGCTGATCATCATGGGATACTCGCTAGGGCAATGGGGAGCGCCCTGGATGGCCGGGAGAGTTTTTGACGCCCGCCATAGCTACGAGTTGGCATGGAATATCATCGCCGTTGCAGGATTGCTGGGAGGCGCGGCCATCTTTGCGGTATCGCCCAATTCGGACAAAACATCAGCCGGGCGCATTTTGCACCAGCGAGAGCTCGATCAATGAATTTCGCCGGAAGGCAGCGGTCACCAATCAATGGATTACTTCCGAATCGCGCTCGTCCGCCGCGATTGTCCGGCTATCGGAGATATCATGAATTACGATCGAGGTTTTGCAGTGCTTTTCGGGGAGTTTAGTAGCTCTCGGGAGAAGGAGTAACTTGATTCTCAAGAAGTTTCTGGACAAGAGATCGCTCGCTTCGGCCGCTGCCGATCGTGCAGGAACAATCATTCAAAATTCCATAGCCGAGCGCGGCAAAGCCCGCATCATCGCCGCCACCGGAGCATCACAATTCGAATTTCTTGACGCGCTGACAAAGAAGCCGGCAATTGACTGGGGACGCGTCGAAATGTTCCACCTCGACGAATATATCGGCCTTGAGGAAACACACCCCGCGAGCTTCTGCAAGTACCTGCACGAGCGCCTGATCGATAAGGTCGGTGTCGGGCAATATCATCTCCTGAGCGGAACGGCCGACCCTGCCGTGGTCATGAAGGATATCGGCAAAAAATTGCAGGAAGCGCCTGTCGACGTCGCTTTTGTCGGCGTAGGCGAGAACGGTCACTTGGCCTTCAACGATCCGCCAGCGGATTTCGAGACAGAAGAGCCTTATGTCGTCGTGACACTGGACGAACCGTGCCGCAGGCAGCAGCTCAACGAGGGGTGGTTCTCGAATCTGGAGGATGTCCCGAGACAGGCCATATCGATGACCATTCGCCAGATTCTCAAAGCCAACGAAATCCTATGCATCGTGCCAGACACGCGTAAAGCACAAGCGGTGAAGAATTGCTTTGAGGGCCAAGTGAGCCCAATGGCTCCGGCATCGGCTCTGCAAAAACACGCCAACACGACGGTCTATCTCGACGCCGCGTCCGGCTCGATGCTTAGTTCCGCGATTCCATCAAACTAGTGGGTGATTCAGATTCGCCGAACCAACCCTTCCTCCGTTGCGCGGTTGTTCTGAACAAGCAGAAGTACCAATAGCATGCCGATGAATGGAATCACTCCTCCTGCCACAAGAATAGTGTCAAAAGAGTGTGTCGCCGCCGCTTGGTGAGCATCCGCCAGGCGCCCCACGAGCAAAAAAGCCACAATGGTCCCGAGTCCGGAACCTGTCCCACCAAGACCGCTGACGCTGGCTACCCGATGACCCGGGAATAAATCGGTTGGAAGCACGTGGGCAATGGTACTGAAACTCGCGTAAAAAAACGTCGCAAGGGCGAACAATAGGGTGATGACGTAGAGATTTGTTGAAAAAATGGTCGGAATCAAGAGTGTCATTCCAAATCCCCCCGCCACGACAACCGCTTTCCGGGCTTTACCGACCGGCCAGCCACGTTTGACGAAATACCCGGTGGCTGCGCCGCCCGCGAAGTTCCCCAAGTCGGCTGCGATGAATGGTACCCACACGGCTATAAGACTTCCCCGAAGATCAAATCCCTTGGCAATCAAATAGATCGGAAACCAGTCGGTTATAAAAAACCACACTGGATCTGTAAATGTTCGCGCCACGATCACACCCCAGGTTTGTGGAACCCTTAATAACTTGCCCCAGCCGAGGCGCTCCTTCAGAAGAGATACGATGGGAGGGCGATCCATCAAAAGCATGTTGCGCTCTTCGGCCGAAATGAATGGATGGGTTTCGGGAGGATAGTAGAGCCACCGCCAAAGAATCAGCCATGCAAAGCCGAGCAGTCCCGGCACGATGAACGCAGGACGCCATCCCCAGCGGTAATAAATGCCGAGTATCAAGAAAGGCGCGATGGCGCCGCCCACCGATGAACCACTGTCGAACAGCGCGGTCGCCAATCCCCGCTCGCTTTTGGGAAACCATTCCGACACCGCTTTGGTGGCCGCAGGCCAGTTCGCCGACTCACCGGCGCCCAAGAGAAACCGAAACAAAGCAAAGCTCTTCAGTCCGCGAGCCAGGGGCGTGAGTATCGACACCAGGGAATAGGCTGCGACGGTCAGCGTAATCCCGCGTCGCGTGCCGACCCGATCGATGAGCCGTCCGCAAACTGTTTGTCCCAGGGAATACGAAACCCGAAAGGCGATGACGATCGATGCATAATCTGTGTTGGTCCAGTGGTATTCCACCTTAAGAAATGGCGCCAGGATCGAAAGTGTCTGCCGATCAAGATAGTTGATCACCGTGGAGGTAAACAGGAGCGCGCCAATCCACCACCGAAGTGAATGCGCAAAACGTCCTGACCCAATTCCCGCAGATGTATTTTTTAGTTCGGCGGTCAAGCGCGGCCTCTTGAAAATCCGAAGGGCGCTGGTGTCTCGACCCGAACGAAGACCTGTCTCCGGGCCAGGCGCCAGAAACAGATCGCGTGTGTAAACTTTATCTTCACCTGCGGGATGACGAATTCGTTCAGGCGCATCTTGCCGAGCGGTTGCGCTAACGAATTCCTTCCTCCATGTCTACGCGCTCGCCTCTTCGGCAAGCCGCGTAGAGTGCTTGCACCAGCGCCAGACTGCGTCGCCCTTCTTCTCCGTTACATCGCGGACTTGTATTGGTCTGGATGCACCCCAAAAAATCCTCCAGAACAGCCTGGTGCCCTCGCACATCGCTGACGACGGGCGAAGACGAACTCGCGTTCTTGTCAGCTTCGGAACCTGCCAACAGATTCGCGTCCGGATTTCTGAGATTAGCCGCAAGTAAACGATCCTGCTCAATAATGATGGTCCCTTGCGAGCCGGTAAGTTCCAATCTGCGCGGATAGCCCGGGAACGCCGAAGTCGTTGCCTGCAAAACTCCGAGCGCTCCGTTGGTAAATTCTAGCAGCCCGACCAGGGTATCCTCCGCCTCAATCTTATGCAGCGCCGTTCTGCAGGTAGCCTGGACGCTCTTCACTTCGCCGAAAATATGCAACATGAGGTCGAGCGTGTGCACCGCCTGGTTGATCAATGCACCTCCGCCGTCCAGCGCCCAGGTGCCTCTCCAGCGCGATTGCGCATAATAATCGGGTGATCGGTACCACTTCACCCGGGCGTCGGCTAGAATCGCCCGACCCAGCGCGCCTGACTCCACGGCGGCTTTCACGCGAAGAATGTCAGGCTTGCAACGATCCTGAAAGAAGACCCCAAGTTTCACACCGGCCCGACGTGCCTCGGCAATCAAGGCATCGGCCCGGTCAACCGTGATGTCGATGGGCTTTTCGGTCAGCACGTGCAGTCCTTGCCGAATCGCCGCTATGCCCTGCTGTGCGTGAAGACCGGAAGGGCTGCCAATGGCGACCAGATCCATCGGACGGTGAGCCAAAAACTTCTCAAAGTCAGAATATGGTTTCGCGCCATGCTCCCGGCACAACCTGCCGATCTTCTCGTTGTTGATTCCAAAGCAGGCGGCAATCTCAACACTCGGAATCCCGCGGGCGGCACGCGCGTGTGTCTCGGTGATGTTTCCTCCGCCGATCAGGCCAATATACGTAGTCATTTGAGGATAGCGATGTTAGAAGCAATACCATAACATCTTAGGGCTCGAGAAAACTTTCGTCCTTGGGCCAACGCTTCGCGGACGCTTCAGCGTCGGAGTCTTTAACGCGTGCGATCCAATCGCGATCCGAGGGAGTTTTCTCAAGGAACTTGCAGCGCGCCACGAAATGATGTGCGCGCGGAATCACTCGGAACTTCGAGGTCCTCGTTGACAATCAGTCCGTAGCTTCAGCAGCTTGGTAGGTCGTAAGCTGCAATCGGAAAAACTGAACCAGTAACTGCGAACGGATTCAATCGGGAAAGGCAATGCGAGGTGTGCAGGGAACGAGACACGGGACGATCACCGCTGCGAGATGCAGAGAAGCAGACGACTGCGAACGTTGCTATTCGGACTTGGCTTGTTCGATTAGTTTGGCAACCTGCGAGGAAGGACCGACCGGCTCGACCACCACGATAAGGTACATCCGGTCAGGGCCGTGGAGCTCCTTGCCACGTTTCACGAGCACGCTTTGGCCTCCTTGGTTTGCGGGTCGACGCCCGTCTTGATGTATTTCCGTTCGGGACCCCGCCGTTCCAATTGAACGTATTGCTCCAGTTACCCGTCCGGCCGTTCCATGTTGAATTGGTCTGCGAGTATGCCGGAAGCGCCGCCAGCAATCCGAAAAATGCCGAAAAGCCCAGAAGGACGCAAAGCAAACGAGCTGTCAGATGGAATCCAGCGAATGCAGCGCTCGCCGTTCCTCTGATATATGCCCTTCGCGCGCTCGTAAGATCCTGGCAGGGCGGCTTCCCGCAGTGACCTTCGATGGATAAGCACCTCGAGCGACCACACAGGTTCGGCTCTCCGCCTCTGCCTCGGGGGCAGCATTTAAGGGTTAGACTGTCTCACGTTTGGTGAGGCGCTGCGAGACGTAGAGAGTCCGCGCTCGCTGACGAGCCGATTCGCGTGTTCGTTCGATTTACTGGGGTGATGAAGGCCCCTGGTTCTTCTTCCCGCCAAAGAATTTGCGGTGAATTTCCGGCCAGAATTCGATCGCGAGATTTCCAAGTGTTTGGTAACCGAGGCTAATGGCAACCCGAGAAAATGTCAGCCCTGCGCCGCGATCCTCTTTTGGATAATAGACGTTTGACAGACCGCCAGCCGCGAGCTTTCCCAACAGGTTAGACCAGTTTGGCTGCGTTTTTCCGGAGTCGGCCCGCGTTAGGAATCCGCGGGACATGGAGTAGCCTATACGGGACCGTGCACTCCCTTCACCCTTACGGAAGTAACGGGGATCCTGATGAAGGAGCGACGGGAACGCATAGGTGCCGAAGAATCGTGCCGAAGTTCCATCGGCCAATGCAGCGCCAAATCGCTTGCCGTATCCGGCAGCGCCTTGTCCATAACCGCTATGGGTATCGTGAGCCTGGCTGATGCCTGCTTGAAAGCCATACACAACGATCGGAAAAGGATCCACTGAACCTTTGGCGAATAAAGCAAGCTTTTGCGAGTGTGTCAATGGCGGAGCATTTCGGGCATCGGTTATCGTATAAGTTGGGGCGATTCCGAAGATTCGTTCAGACGATTTCGCCTGCGACTGCGCGGGAGTCGTGCTGCTGGGATTGGACCGACTCGTAGCGGACGGGCTTTCCTGTATCTTGGTTTGGTTTGTATTTTCCGACTGGGCCCAGAGTGCAGCCGGAGCCCAACTAATCAGCAAGAAAAGCCCAGTCGTCATCATGCCACGGAAGCAGTTGGAAGCTTTTTTCACGTCCATTCTCGCACCCTGAGGTTATTCTACGCGTATCTCAACGGTTGCTCCGTTGCGCGGATATCATGACGCACGGCCTGGACGAACTCTAGTCGCAACTTGCGTCGTCACAACAGTTTATTCGATCGGATTTGTGACGGGAACGCATTGCCGAGCAGGATGAGCCTGATATTTCGGAGGATCCCCCCACATCCTCGCGTCGGACTTACCGCCGGGACGGAGGCACATGAATGACGCCAGCAGCTGGCTCCCACAGTGTTCGTCATTGATGACGGTATCGCTGCCGTGCGACTCAACGGAGTCGTTCCTACCCTTCCGCTCGAGCAGACTTGGCGGATGTCGGAGCAACAATGATAGGATTGCCTTAGCGTAGAGGACGCATCCGGTCCGCGGAAAGGGTAGAAGCCCACCTTCAGCATTCAGTCTTTCGCAACCTTCTTTCAGCCCGATGTGCGGACCGCGGGCACTTCGATGAAAGGAGGTCGCTATGTCGACTGATCCGCAGGCGGCGCCACGCCGTCTTCCCGACCGCCCCAATCTCCGCCATCTGAAGGACCAAGCTAAGGATCTGCTCAAGAACGGGGCAGCGACATCGGTCACCGATGCGCAGTTCAAGATCGCGCGCCTCTACGGGTTTGCGAGCTGGCCGAAGCTCAAGGCTCACGTCGAATCATTCGAGGAGATCGGGCAGCTCAAGCAGGCGATTGACACCAACGACATTGCTCGCGTCAAGACCCTGATGACGCGCAACCCAACGCTGCACAGTGCTCCACTGGGTTACGGAAAAGACGGGCCGCTCACGTGGGTTGCCGAATGCCGCGTGCCATGGGAGCCGCCGAGTTCTGTGAGACTCGCCCTGGCGGAATGGATGATCGCGCACGGATCGGACGTGCACCAGGGGGGCGACGGCCCCCTCATGCGAGCCGCGCTCAATGGATTTCGCATCCCGATGATGGAGCTTCTCGTGTCCCACGGCGCCGATGTGAACGCCCTGTGGCACGGACATTTTCCCATCATCTTTGCCCCGTGCGAATCCATGGATCCGGCCGCTCTGAAATGGCTTCTCGATCACGGCGCAAATCCGAACTGTCGCGACCATGGGTACGAGATAAACGGCCATCCATATCCCGGCACGGCTCTCGACTACCTTATTGCGGGTTACTCGCGTTCCGTAGAACGACTGAGCGCCTGCATCGACATCCTTCTCGATGCCGGTGCCGCGACCAAGTACAACGCGCCGGCCGTGCTGAAACTGCTCCGCGGGCGGCTGGACGAGCTGGCGGAGCTGATTGACGCTGATCCCGCGCTCGTGAACAGGTGTTTCTCAGAGCTCGATTGCGGCATGAGCGGCGGCCGCAGCCTCACGCTCGAGGGAGGAACGCTCTTGCATGTGGCCGCGGAATACGGCAACCTCGCGGCAGTCGCTCTGCTCCTCGACCGTGGGGCCGACGTCAATGCCTGCGCGATGATCAATGATGCCGGCGTCGGCGGGCACACTGCAATCTTCCATGCGGCTACGCAGTTCGACGATGTCGGCTTGCCGGTAACCCAGTTACTGGTTGAGCGCGGCGCAGACCTGACGCTTCGCGCGAAGCTTCCGGGGGACTACGAGCGGCCGGGTGAGATCGTCGAGTGCACGGCCTTGGGATATACGCTCCTGTTTGGCGGCGACAGTCAGAGGAGAACGGTAGCTCTGCTGAGGGAGCGGGGAGCGGTAGCGTAATATCAAACGGAGATTGATGGAACCACTGGGCTCCTTCTCAAGCGGATGCCCTCTCAGAATGGCAACTTTTTCTTGCGACCTGTAGTGCTTCCGTTGCTTCTTCATGCGTTCTCTCTATTACCTTTAATGGGAGAGCGCCTTCTCCAGTTCCAACTGAACCGGAACAAGAGTTTGAACGCCTACTCTGCGCTGGTGTCGCGGGAAGGCCGTGCAGGCACGGATCGAAACCGTGAAGCACGTCCACGGAGAGATCGGATGAAAGGGAGGAACGCAGGTGCCTTCGGTCAGTTCTCCATACCTGTTTTCCGGGTTGCTGAACACGCGTGCCTTGGAGTTTAGCTTCTCGCTGGCCGCATGACGATGTGCCGGACGATTGCGAGGGCCTGTAACCATCCGAATTTGTCCTGCCATTTAGTCTGGAACTGATCCGGATTGCAGCGTAGCCCATGGAAACTAGGAAGCCCCCGATTGCTTCCGTGTGGCCCCTCACCCGGGACCTGTGTGCATTCGGGTGCCTAAATCGTCGATACGATCCGTCACCTGACGCAGTATCCGCCCACGTCCAGGGTGGGTTGCAGAGCGGCGCGGCAAGAATGTTGCCAACAGGTTTGCAGACTCTACGCCGAGCGTCTCAGTGTGCTCTGATAATCAGCCACAAATTTCTGGATACCTTTATTTGTGAGTTCGTGTGCGATGTCGAAGCTCTGCCAGGGCAGGTTTAGATCGAGCTCTTTGTATGGGATCGCCTTCAGTGGCTTGCCACTTGCATCGACCCCTCGGTAACTGAAATTTCGATCGGGCATGGGAAAGGCTTTTGCTGCCCATTCCTCCAAAACTTTGCCGGGCACAGTGGCAAGCTCGGCGCTTAGAGCAAAGGACCAAAGCAAGTGGTTGAAGCCGCGTATGCTGGCAGCTAAGACGTACACATGGCCGTCACCGCGTTCATACATCTTCTTGATGTTTCTGACGAGATCCATGCCGTCTTCGCCGTGATCGTCGAGCCTGCCGACAAAAGGCGATACATAGACCGGCTGTTTTGATCCCTTGGTTGCGGCATACACTGCAGCCGCCTGCTCCTGCGAGAAACACAGCGTCACGTTGACCCGAATATTCTTTTGGACTGACGTCTGTGCGGCCCGCAAACCCTCATACGTACACGGGTACTTGACGTAGGCATTTGGAATCCAGGAGAACATTTCCTGGCCCTGGGCAAGCATCTCCTCGGCTGTCGTATTGAGATCCGCAAACACTTCGATGGAAACCCCAGCCTCCCCCACGTGCGGCGAAATGCTCTGGACAATTTTTTTGTATTCGTTTTTTTCTTCTTCCGCGCTCAAGGTGTGACCGGATGCGATGAGCTGTTGAATCTCGGGATTCTTGGCAATCAAAGATGGATTCGTGGTCTGGCCATCCACAAACCCGAGCAAGCTTTTGATCCGGAGCGTCTCAGCGGGGTCGCCACCGTCGACCAGAATTTTCGTTTTAGGCCTATTTGTAAGCATGCTGTTCACCTCGATAGATTCTTCTTGGTCGACCCGCCATCCCACCACGAACTACGCGCTTCAATATCCGGCAAAATCTTCCGTTCGGATGTCGTCCTCGTCAACGTTCGCGGCTACAAGCATCTTCCTCAAGCCCGCGACCATGGCGGGAGGTCCGGCGATGTAATAGATGGGTCCCTGCAGGGTGGCGAGATGTCTTGACAACATCTCTTCGCGGATCTGGCCTGTCTCTCCCTTCCATGCCTTCTTCGATTTCGACATTTCTGTCATGGTGCATACCAACTGGAAATTCGGGTTGGTCCTTTCGAGCATCTGGAGAACATCGAGAAAAGGAGCGTCTTCGGGCCGCCGGTTGGAATAGAAAAGGTGCAGCTTGTGTGAGAGCCGGTCGTGATCGGCTTGCCGCGCGATGCTGAGAAAAGGTGTGATTCCGATTCCACCGGCTAGGAACACAGCCGCCTTGGCTGAATTCTTATGCATCGTGAAGGAACCCATGGGCGGGTCGATCTTTACTTCTGTACTCAGTGGTACTTTTTTTAGTGAGCGCTTAAATGCCGTGTCGCGCATGCGGGTGGTGAACATCAACTGGTTTTCAAAGGGAGGACTGGCAATCGAAAAAGTGCGCGTGTTCCCCTCAGCGTCAGTTTCTGGAGGATTGGAGAGTGTCAGATCGGCAGACTGCCCCGGTTTGAAATCGAATCGCGAAGCTTTCTCGAAATGGAAGGCCATGGTGCCTTCCGCAACCTCGGCTCGGCTCAACAATTTGCATTGGTAAGCAGCTGCGGGAGTTTCGTTAGCAGCCATGCGTCCTACCTTGACCGTGGGCAATGCCGACACTATTCGTCTTACGGCAGCCTGTCCTTTCCGGCAGCGTGAACCCTGTTACGGAGTCTACGGCGCAGAGCTTTCGGTTTTCAAGACCGCCGGTTTCGACCGCTTACCCACTCCTCCGTTTATGATTCTAGCGGATTCTGCAAGTTAGCGGCGAATTGTGACACCTTGGGTGAACTGCTGAAAGTTGGTGCACGGTGCTGCCCACGATTTTTCCGACCACTGCAACCTTGGAATCGAGGTTGGAAATGGTGTAACGCATCGTTACGGTGATGGTCGAATGTCCCAGCAGTTCTTTCACGATCATGATGGCCACCTCTCGTTCCAGGAGGCGCGAAGCAAACGTGTGACGCAAGGTATGCCACGCCGACTTCACGCACAGCCACCAATTCCTGAAGGCTCGCAACCCTACTCGTAGCGCAGCGCAGCCACTGGGTTGACCCGTGTGGCGCGCCGCGCCGGAACATAACACGCCACAAGCGCCACACAGGCGAGCACAATCGGCACTGCTACAAAAATCCCCGGATCAGCCGGCTTCACGCCGTACAACAGGGTCCGCAGCACTTGAGCAAAGCCCGCCGCCGAGACGATTCCGATAATCAGCGCTACAGCCGTCAATCGAACTCCCTCTCCAATCACCAGCCGCAGCACATCTCCGCATGTTGCTCCAAGCGCGACTCGCACTCCGATTTCTTGCGTCCTCTGACGCGCGGAATAGGACAACACACCGTAGATACCCATCGCCGCCAGCACTAGAGCCATCCCTGCGAACGCCGCCAACAGCACCATGCTCGCGCGTGGCAGCGCAACGGATTCCGATGCCAGTTGGTCCATGCTCTCCACAAATGATATCGGTTGCTCCTTATCAACTACGGAAATCTCCCGCCGAACTTCCTTCACGATATCGAGCGGATCGCCCGCCGTGCGAACAGCGAAACCAAGCACGGGCGCGGGCGCCTGGGCATAGGGCACATACACTTCTGACATGGGATCGGAACCTCCAACCTGATGCGCAATTCCAAGCTGGTGTACATCACCGACGACTCCGATCACTTCCTTCGGCTTTTCGAACCCCTCGACCAGGACTTGCCTTCCGATTGGATCCTCATTCGGCCACAAACTCCGCGCCAAGCTGGCACTCAGAATTGCCACATCCGCGCCGGCCCTATTGTCCGCATCGGTAAATTCCCGGCCTCGCACTAGCTCGATACTCAACGCCCGGAAATAATCCGGCGAGACCGAACTCCACACAGGACGTGGGTTCTTCACGCCCGGCTGCGTTGGTCGTCCGGCAACAGACACGTCACGTGTTCCCCACCATCCGCTGAGCGGCAGGAAGGTTGCGGTTCCCGCGGCCTTGACAGTGGCCAGCCCTTGAATCCGCCTCAACACTTCGTCATGAAAACCGGCTTGTTCCCGATCCTTCGTGTATTTGTATTCCGGCAACACCGCACGAAACGTCAGCACGTGATCCGCACGGAATCCCAAATTGGCGCTCACGAGCCGCGCAAAACTTTTTGTCATCAGCCCGGCGGCAATCAGCAACACGAGCGCTGTCGCCATCTCAAGAGTCACCACAACGTTCCGGAATCTCCGTCCCGTTGTTCCTGTGGCGCCGCTGCGCCCCGATTCTTTCAGCGATTCATTGGGGCTTACATGGCCCGCCAGCAAAGCTGGCGCTAGCCCAAACGCGGCGCCCGTGACAACCGATGCCACAAGCGCAAATCCCAGCACCCAGCCATCGATCGGAATCGATTCGATTTTTGGCAGACTCAAATTGGCAACCGTCGTTGGAAACATTGCCACTAACGCATTCGCCGCCCAATACGCGATTGCGACCCCTAACACGCCCCCGCCCAGACTCAATAGCACACTCTCCGTCAGCAATTGCCGCACGAGCCTCCACCGGCCCGCGCCGAGCGCCGTTCGCACAGCTAGTTCTCTGCGTCTCTGGATCGCACGCGAAAGCAAGAGATTCCCGATGTTCGAGCACGCAATCAGCAACACCAAGCCCACACAACACATCAGAACTAGCAAAGCAAGTCGCGCATCGCCCGAGGTCAGCTGTCGCAGACTCACCAGCCTGACACCCTGGTCCTTGTTACTGCTCGGGTATTTCTGCTCCAGGCGCGAGGCGATCGTTTTCATTTCCACTTCGGCTTGTTCGATCGTAGTGCCGGGCTTCAGCCGCGCCATCACGCGAAGCCACCGAATCCCGCGATCCTTTGCGTAATCCGGATGAAATTCAAGCGGCGTCCACAGTTCTGTGCGCTGTGGATACTGAAAGCTGGCCGGCATCACACCGATCACCGTGTACGGCTTTCCGTCCAACATAACGTTTCTGCCCACGATCGCGCGGTCCCCGCCAAACCGCGTCATCCACAAACGATGACTCAGCACCACAACATGATCCTTGCCTGGCTGCTCCTCATCCAGCGCAAACGTGCGGCCCACCAGCGGCGGCACTCCGAGCACGCCGAAAAAATGCGCCGAAAAGCAATATCCGATCACCGCCGCCGGCTCTCCCGCTCCCGTCAGCGTATACATTGCGTCCGTCGCCGCGCCCATGCTCTCGAAACTATGGCTCTGCGCTTTCCAGTCGGCGTAGTCCAACGACGAAACCAAATCCAGGTCGTATCCCTTGGGCTTGTTTTCGCCCCACACCGTAACCAGCCGGTCTGAGTCCTTGTAGGGCATCGGCCGAAGCAGAACCGTATTCACGACACTGAAAATCGCCGTGTTTGCTCCGATACCCAGCGCGAGCGTCAGCACCGCCACTGCGGTAAAACCCGGGGACTTCCGCAGCATACGAACTGCAAATCGCAAGTCCTGCCACAGAGTCACTACAAACGACTCCCAGCGGGCGTCGGCCACCGCCTCTTTCGCGTTCTCCGCATTCCCTTGCTCCAACCGCATCGCTCGCTCCGCCTCTTTCCGGCATATTCCCTTCTTCACTTTTTCCTCGGCAGCCATTTCCAGGTACTCGCGCAGTTCTTCATCTAGCTCCTGCTCTTCCCGTTTCTTGCGGAACAGCGCTCGCAACCCGCTTACGATTTGTCTCAGCAAGGGCATGCTCTTATGAGGCCTCCAGGATCCGCGCGATCGCCGCCACTTGCCTTCCCCACTCCCGCGTTTCGCTGTTCAGCCGCTTCCGGCCCGCTTCCGTCGCGGTGTAGAACTTCGCTCTCCGCCTATTTTCTGTGGCGCGCCATTCGCCTTTGATTAACCCATCGCGTTGCAGCCGCTGCAGTGCCACAAACAACGAACCCGCGTTCATCTTGAAGACGCCTTTGCTCATCTGCTCGATGCGTACCGAAATGCCATAACCATGCATCGGCTCCAGCGCCAGCATCTTCAGAATAAGCATGTCCAGCGTTCCCTGAACCAGATCACCCGCCTTCTCACCCATAAAAAGCACACTCCTTCTGACAACCAAGAGGAGCATACGCCCTTCCTACTGGCTGTCAAGATGAGAGTAGGAGCCAGGCCCGCCTTTTGCGAAGTCTCTCAATGTCCGGCCAGAGCAGCGGCAGCACATTATGGAAAGTTTGGCGGCTTTCTTGGGAATGGCACTCATTCCGCGTCTTCTAGACTGGAATGTCTTGCCCTTTTCCTTTTCCGGAGTCTGGATGAACTTCGATTACTGGTCCTTCGTCATCTTGTCTTGTTGTCAGCCAGCAATTCCTATCTTGAATACAGACATTCCCACTGACTCTCAATTTTCTCTGTCATATGTCCTGTGAGGGTGTGCCGAAGCAGAAGGAGCAACCGAAAGACCGGTGCAAAACTTGAGTCTGTGACAATCGAGCGCGCAACTGGTTAAAATGATCAGCTCTCACCAAACTGTCACTAAAACTGGCGCAAAACGAACAAAAACGGGGCAAATCTAAAAGACAGAAGACGTCTCTATCTTGCAGCTGGCAAAGGGATTTAGTTGAATTTTCTATCAGATAGCGAATCGGCGATTTTATTTTTCAAGACCGCCGGTTTCAACCGCTCACCC
>JBKOXA010000033.1:0-32684 GCA_046724685.1 Acidobacteriota bacterium
CGTCCATGCCGCACGTTCTGGTGAAAATTCCCGCCGCTGTGCTGGAAGGGCTGATCTCCAAGACAAAATTTGCGATTTCGATGGAAGAGTCGCGCTACACGCTGAACGGTGGGTTGCTGATCCTGAAGCCGGACACGCTTGCGATGGTGGCGACGGATGGCCATCGGCTCGCGCTCGCGGAGACGGACCACAAACTCAGCGGCCTAAATGGCGAAGTGAAGGTACTGATCCCGAAGAAGGCCATGGACGAGGTGGAAAAACTTTCAAATGCCGCCGGTCCTGACGCGCAAATGGATTTTGCGAAGGACGAAAGCCATTTGTTTTTCCAGGTCGGCCACCGTTTGCTGATTTCGCGGATTCTTACCGGACAATTCCCGAACTACGAAGCGGTGCTGCCGCGGGACAACAACAAGTCCGTGGTGATCGAGCGCGCCGAGCTGAGCGACGCGGTTCGCCGCGTTTCACAACTTGCCGACCAGCGGTCGCACGCGGTCAAACTGGCGGTGTCGAAAGAAGGAATCGAAATCTCCGCTTCGAGCCCGGAATATGGCGAAGCCAAAGAAAATATCGAGAAGGATTACAAAGGCGACCCCATCTCGATTGGATTTAATTCCAGCTACGTGCTGGATTTTCTTGCAGCCGCAGCCGAGGGACCCATCAGCATTGAATTGAAGGACGAACAAAGCGCCGGCCAGATGCGCCCGCTTGCGGATGAATCCTACCGCTATCGCTACATTATCATGCCCATGCGCATTTGATTTGGCTGGCGACTCCTCTCAAGATGTGCGCGCCACCCGGGTCATGATGGATCCTGATCTGGCTGAGCGGTAGGGTCGCGACGAAAATCGAAACGAAGCCGGGAAGCGCAAGGTAGGCCGTTTTTCGCCTCCATTCGGGCGACGCCCGAGACGCCCATGCGGGGAGAAAAAAAAGATCGCATTCCGTGCCCTGCCAGGACCGCCGGCGAAGAGGGTTAGATCCGGCGCTTTGACCGTAAGCGACAGAAAACAATCATTTTACGGTACTAACGAAAGCCTGCGAGGGCTTGAGAACATACCCAACTTCGGCTATACTATTGCCGCTGTCGATTCGCAGAAAATTCCTACAAATCGACACGTCCACCAGGAATACGGACCTCGTAATTGCGCTCTCGGCTAGGAGCCAGAGGCTTTGTAAGCCTGGAGAAAACGAACCTGCGGTGTTTTGCCGCAGGGGAATAGTCTTCGCCGCGTCCCGCTGTGCGGGACGGGATGGAGCAGGAACCCTACGAGCCGCGGCGCTGAGGTAATGCACCGGTGGTCAAAGGGTAAGGCGTCGGCCCGAATTTTTTGGGCCGCACGGGACGATGTTCGGATCCTTCCGCAATCGCGCCAATCTTGCTTCAAGAAAATGACCGACTTTCTTTTCGGTGTTCGCTACGCGACCGCGACGATATTGCGCTTCGCAGAAAAAGTTCAGCTTCAGTTTTTCGTTCGCTGGGAGATGAGGGTTCATGGGCGACAAAGAAATAGTGACCGGCAAGGGCCCTGGCGGGCATCAGTACGACGCGAAATCCATTAAAGTGCTGGGCGGGCTCGAAGCGGTCCGCTTGCGGCCGGCGATGTACATCGGCTCGACCGGTGAAATGGGCTTGCATCATCTGGTGTGGGAGGTGGTGGATAATTCGGTGGACGAAGCGATGGCCGGCTACGCCGACGAAGTCAACGTAACGGTGCACGAAGACAATTCGGTTACCGTGGTGGACAACGGGCGCGGCATTCCGGTGGACATGCATGCGACGGAGAAGCGTCCCGCGGCGGAGGTGGTGCTGACCGTGCTTCATGCGGGAGGCAAGTTTGACAGCGACACGTACAAAGTTTCCGGCGGTTTGCACGGAGTCGGCGTTTCCGTCGTCAACGCGCTTTCTGACTGGCTCGAACTGGAAATTCAGCGCGACGGAGCGGTGTGGGAGCAGACGTATGAAAAGGGCAAGCCTAGTTCCAAGCTCAAGCAGACCGGCAAGACGCGCAAGACCGGAACCAAAGTCACCTTTCACGCCGACCCTACGATATTTGAAAAAACTGCCTATAGCTACGACACGCTGGCCACCCGCCTTCGCGAATACGCTTTCCTGAACAAAGGCCTGAAGATCACGCTCACCGACGAGCGTGCAGAAAAGTCGGCGGAATTTCGCTTCACCGGGGGCATCGCGGAATTCGTGAAGCACTTGAATCGCGGCAAGACCACGCTTCACGATTCGCCCATCTACATGGAAGGCAAGAGGGGCAACGTCGAGATAGAAATTGCCCTGCAGTACAACGACACTTACGGCGAAAACGTTTTTGCGTTCGCCAACACGATTAACACGGTTGACGGGGGCACCCATCTCTCCGGTTTCCGCTCCGCGCTGACACGCACGATCAACAACTTCGCGTCGAACGCCGGCATGCTAAAGGAACAAAAGGATGAAGTGAGCATTTCCGGAGACGACGTCCGCGAAGGTCTGGTCGCGGTGGTGAGCGTGCGGCTCCCGCAGCCACAGTTTGAAGGGCAGACCAAAGGCAAGTTGAACAGCGACATCAAGGGCGACGTCGAGCAGCTGGTGAATGAAAAGCTCGGCGAATGGTTCGACAAGCATTCCACCGTGGCGCGCCGCATTATCGGCAAGTGTATTGACGCGGCCCGCGCGCGCGAGGCGGCACGCAAAGCCCGCGAACTGACACGCCGCAAATCCGCCATGGATTCAAGCGGCCTGCCCGGGAAGCTCGCCGATTGCCAGGAACGCGATCCGCAGCGCTGCGAACTTTTCGTTGTTGAGGGAGAGTCGGCGGGCGGCTCGGCAAAAATGGGCCGCGACCGGAAATTCCAGGCCATCCTTCCGTTGAAGGGCAAAATCCTCAACGTCGAAAAAGCACGGTACGACAAGATGCTGGGCCACGAGGAAATCCGCGCCATTATTACCGCGCTGGGCACCGGCATCGGCAAGGACGATTTCGACGCCGGCAAGCTGCGTTATCACAAGATCATTTTGATGACTGACGCGGATGTGGACGGTTCGCATATACGCACGCTGCTGCTTACATTCTTCTTCCGGCACATGAAAGAACTGATTGAACGCGGACACATCTACATCGCACAACCGCCGCTCTATCGCGTGAAGCGAGGAAAGAGCGAGCGCTACATCCGCGACGAACGCGATTTCGCCCGCGAACTGATGAAGCGTGCCACGGAAGATCACATCGTGAAGGCCAAGGAGGGTGTCAACCTCGAAGGTGCGCGGCTCACATCGTTTCTCCTGAATGTGCAGGAATACGAAGCTGCGGCCGCCAAGCTTGGCCGGCGTCTGCGCGAAGCTGGGCTCGTCGAACTGCTCGTCGAGAGCGGTCTTGAGAAGAAGACCGATTTCGAAGACAAAAAGTCCCTGGAAAAGCTACTCAAGGAAGTCGAGAAGGCCAAAATCAAACTGGAGGGCAAGGTCGCTTTCGACGAAGAGCACAGCCTATACGAAATTCAGTTTGGTCCGCCGCACAACCAGAAAATCAACTGGGGCGTTGCGTCGACTGCCGAATACAAGCGCCTGCGCGGCCTGGCAAAGCAGATTGAAGAGTTCAATCACCCGCCGTTCACGGTTGCGCGCAATGGCTCGAAGGTGTCGAAGGAAAAAGCGACCGACGTACTGAACTTCGTGATGGAAGACGCCAAAAAGGATTTCACGATCACGCGCTTCAAGGGCCTGGGCGAAATGAACGCCGAGCAGCTGTGGGATACGACCATGAATGCCGATTCGCGAACCCTTCTCCAGGTGAAATTGGAAGATGCCGTAGCCGCCGAAGATATTTTCACGACGCTGATGGGCGAGAACGTTGAAGCCCGCAGAAAATTTATCGAGGACAACGCGCTCGAAGTGGTCAACCTGGATATCTGACGGCGCGACAGAAGCAGGAAGGCGCGGGTTTGCGGACGATCTATGATGCTGATGAGAAGAGGCAAGTCTGTTTTGAGCGGAATTTGGACGGAACGTTCGGCTTCGGTGAACCGGCATTCGTATGAAAGCAATGACTCATGGCCTGTGACCCGGGTCGGAGCGGGACCGCGATTCCCGGCGACGCGATGAGGGAGCCTCAGGGTCGCGTGGCGCGGATGGAGCAAGTCCTATAACCGCGATGCTATATCAACTGGGCTGGACGACGTTGCCGGGACTCAGCGGGTTGACTGTGAGCGAGTTCCGCGCGACGCCCACGGGCGCGCCGGACAACCAGCGCGGGGTCGCGGTCGAATTTCGAAGCGATCTGGAACGCGATGCCTTTTTGAAGAAAGCCGAGGCGGAATTTACCGCGCGGCGGTTTACAAATACCGCGGAGGCGTTCGACACCGTAAAAGCCTGGATCGTCGAACACGTTGAAGGAATGAAGGAATAGGACTTTTCGTGGCCCGGCGCCACCTGAACCACAGGAACTGAGGGGACATGGCAGACGAAACAAACACATCCATACTTCTTCCCATTGATATCGAAGCGGAAATGCGCAAGTCGTATCTCGACTATGCGATGAGCGTGATCATCGCGCGTGCGCTGCCCGACGTTCGCGATGGATTGAAGCCGGTGCAGCGCCGAATCCTCGTGGCCATGAACGATCTCGGGCTTGCGTCCAACCGCGGCTACCGCAAGTGCGCCAAAATATGCGGAGACACTTCCGGCAACTACCATCCCCACGGTGAAGCGGTGATCTACCCCGCTCTAGTACGGCTCGCGCAGGATTTCAACATGCGCTACCCGCTGATCGACGGGCAAGGTAACTTCGGATCTGTCGACGGCGATCCTCCCGCGGCGATGCGCTACACCGAAGCGCGGCTCGCCAAAATCAGCGAAGACATTCTTGCGGATCTCGAAAAAGAAACCGTCGATTTTATTCCGAACTTCGATCAGACCCGCGAAGAGCCCGTGGTATTGCCTTCGCGCATTCCGAACCTTCTTGTTAACGGCGCGAGCGGAATCGCAGTCGGCATGGCAACAAACATTCCTCCTCACAATTTGCGTGAGATTGTGGACGCGGCGATTCTGCTGATCGAAAAACCCGACGCGACCCTGAAAGAGGTGATGAAAATTGTGCCGGGACCGGATTTTCCGACTGGCGCCTACATTGCGGGCCGAGAAGGGATCGAGTCCGCGTACAAGGGCGGGCGCGGCAGTTTCACGATGCGCGCCAAGGCCGCCATTGAAGAAGCCACCAAGGATCGCGAAAACATCGTCATCACGGAAATTCCGTATCAGGTGAACAAGGCGCGCCTGATCGAGCGCATTGCCGAACTTGTCCAGACGAAAAAGCTCGAAGGGATCGCCGATGTTCGCGACGAATCTTCCCGCGAAGGCATGCGTATTGTGATTGAACTGAAGCGCGGCGAAGAATCGCAGCTGATTCTAAACAACCTGTACAAGTACACGCAGATGCAGGAATCGTTCGGCATGATCCTGCTGGCCATCGTCGGTGGGCAGCCGCGCGAACTCGGCATCATTCCGCTCATCAAGCTGTTTATTGAGCACCGCGTCGACGTGGTTCGCCGCCGCACGATCTTCGAACTCCGCAAGGCCGAAGAGCGCGAACACATTTTGGTAGGCTATCAGGTTGCGCTCGATCACCTGGACACCGTGATCCGAGTCATCCGCGGGTCGGCCAGCCGTGCGGAAGCGAAGGAAAACCTCTTCAAGTATTTTACCGAGCAAGAGGTCACGATCACGGAAAACGGCAAGTCGCGCAAGCTCGAAGGCGTGAAGCTCGACGGCCGCAAGTACCGCTTCCTGGGCGCGCCGGAAATTGAGGCCGCTGGAGGCGCGAATGCGCTTGGCCTCAGTTACAATCAGATCGACGCCATCCTCGAGTTGCAATTGCATCGCCTCACGCAACTCTCCATCGACGACATTCTGAAGGAGCTGAAGTCCATCCGCGATTTGATCGCAGAGCTCCGCGAGATTCTCTCGAGCGACAGGAAACTGAAGCAGGTTATTACGGCCGAGCTGAAGGAGGTTCACAAGGCGTATGGCGACGATCGCCGGACGCAAATCGTCGACAAGGTGGAAGAGATCAAGCTGGAAGATTTGATCGCGGACACCGAAATGCTGATCACCGTGAGCCACGCGGGCTACATCAAGCGCACATCGACAGACACATATCGTCATCAGTCGCGCGGCGGAAAGGGCCGCATCGGCGCGAAAACTCGCGACGAAGACTTTGTGGAGCATTTGTTCGTGGCCTCAGCGCACAGTTACATTTTGCTCTTCACCTCGAAGGGGCGCGTGTACTGGCTGAAAGTGTACGAACTGCCGGAAGCCGCTGCGGCCACGCGAGGGAAGGCCATCAACAGCCTGGTGAAATTCCAGGAAGACGAAAAGCTGACCGCTCTGGTCGCGGCGCGCGACCTGGTAGCTGCCGACAAATTCGTTTTCATGGCCACGAAGAACGGCACGGTGAAAAAGTCGGCCTTGACGGAATTCTCCAATCCACGTTCGACGGGCATCATCGCGATTAACCTGGATGTCAAGGACGAACTGATCGGCGCGAAGCTGACGGACGGCAAGCAGATGATTTTCCTGGCCAGCCACGAGGGCCAGGCGATCTTGTTCCGAGAGACGGAAGTTCGCGCGATGGGGCGCAGCGCGGGAGGCGTGAACGGCATGGATCTCGACAAGGAAGACTACGTCGTGTCGATGGACGCGGTTCAGCCGGACTTTGAGATCATCAGGAAAGAGCACAAGACGGAGACGCAGAACCTGGAGGAACTCGAAAACGAACAGATCAAGGATTCGCTGGTGACGCTGATGTTGACCGTGGCGGAAAAGGGCTACGGCAAACGGACACCGCTTGCCGAATATCGCATCACCTCGCGCGGCGGCAAGGGCGTGGTCAACATGAAGACTACGGACCGCAACGGCTCGGTGGTTTCGACGCTGCAGGTGACCGAAGAATCGGACGTGATGATCATCACCGAGCATGGAAAAGTGATCCGCGTCCACGCCAGCGAGATTCGCGAAGCGGGACGCTCCACGCAAGGCGTACGTCTGCTCAAGCTCGACGCCGCTGACTCAATCGCCGCCGCCGCAGTTCTGCAGGAAGAAGACGAAGAAGAGAAGAAGTAGGATTTTCTGAAGCGGGCGGCCTTCACATAGAATGGCGTTCCACGCGCCCCCTGCGAGGCCGGGCACTCGCGCCAGTCCTGGGTTGGGGCCCCGGGATTGCAATCCGATTCTAAGAGAGCGGGCGACGTGCGCACGAACCTTTGATGCTACACTTTGCGGCGCCATGAAAAGCCTTCGCAGAATTTCTTCTGTTCTCCTTGCTCTGATTGCGGCACTTGCTTGGTTTGGAGACCGCTCTGAGTCAAAAAGTTCTCCGCCGAAAATCTACCGGGCGTACGTCGGAACGTATACCAATAAGACCGACAGCAAAGGAATCTACGAATTTCGGTTTGATGCGACGACCGGAAAGATGTCTGTGCCCGAAGTGGCCGCCGATACGAGAGACCCCTCGTGGGTGGCGGTGCATCCAAACGGGAGATTTCTCTACGCTGCGAATGAAGCTGGCAAGGCGAGTAAGGTCAGCGCTTTCGCGATTGAGCCTGAAAGCGGCAAGCTGACACTTCTCAATCAACTTCCCGCGCTTGGGGAAGATCCCTGCCATCTCTCGTTTGACCGCACGGGAAAATTTCTCTTGGTCGCGAACTATACGAGCGGCAACGTTGCGGTTTTTCCGATTCTTCCTGACGGCAAGCTCGGCGAACACACTGCGCTCGTCGAAGACCAGGGAGCCAGGGGACCGAACAAGGAACGTCAGGAAGGGCCACACGCGCACTGGATCGCCGCCTCCGAACACAATCGTTCTGTGTATGTAGCCGATCTTGGACTGGATCGCGTCCTGGTTTACAAATTTGACCCGGCCAAGGGAACGCTGGGGCTTTCGGCAACGCCTTGGGAGGCAAAACCCGGAACCGGGCCCCGCCATATCGCCGGGTCCCGCGACGGCAAATTCCTGTATGTGCTGGGCGAGCTAGAGTCCACAGTGACCGTGTTGGCCAACGAAGGCGGGCCGCCTCGCCTGCTGCAGACACTCCCAATGCTTCCTGCCGGTTTCACCGCCCGCAACGATGCAGCCGAAATCGCCATTCATCCGAGTGGAAAGTTTTTGTACGCTTCCAACCGCGGCCACGACTCCATTGTCGCGTATGCCATTAACCCCCAACGGGGAACGCTCACTCAAGTGGAAGACGTGCCGACAGGCGGCAAGGAACCGCGGCACTTTGCAATCGATCCCACGGGAAAGTTCCTGCTCGTGGAAAATCAGCTGTCGGACTCGATTGTCGAATTTCGTATTGATCCTGCGACAGGCAAGCTAACGCCAACCGGAGAGACGCTCAACCTGCCTTCGCCCGTTTGCATCACTTTCCTTGCGGTCCATTAGAAGGCTGTACCGCGAAGCTTCTCCCCGCGCGTCCAAGTGATTAGAATCCGCATTCTTTCCGATGTACAGGAGACCTCCATGAACCGCCCGCATTGCCGGAGAATTGCCCTGCTTGCCATTTTTTGCGCATTTTCGGCGCCGTTCGTCTGGGCCGACGGCGACACAGAGCCTGGCCGCGATCCGAAGCAGCCGGTGGACGAATCGTATACGGCAAAGATGAAGAAGTACACGACCGAGGCGTTTTTCACTTCGCCGCTGGTGAACTATCTGCCGGCGTCGCAGGGCGTTCCAACCCCGGAGGCTGTGCTGGGCGATGTGGCCGGCGCGCCGGGAATCCTGCCTTACGCGGAAGAGGTGCACAAGTACATGCGGATGCTCGAGAAGGCCAGCCCGCGCGTGAAGGTTTTCTCGATTGGCACGACGGAAGAGGGCCGTGAAATGATTGCGGTCGCCGTCTCTTCTGAAGCGAATCTCAAACGGATGGAAGAAAATCGCGCGCAGCTTGCGAAGTTGGCCGATCCGCGCACCCTGCAATTGAACGACGCCGAAGCGGACAAAATCGTCGCCCAGGCCGTTCCGGTCTACTACATCACGGGAACGATCCATTCGCCGGAGACCGGCGCGCCGACCGCGTTGATGGAGCTCGCGTATCGTCTGGCAGTGGACGAAAGCCCGTACCTCAAAGAGATTCGCGACGGAATGATCACGCTGATTACGCCGGTGGTCGAAGTGGACGGGCGCGATCGGATGGTTGACATCTATAAGTGGCATCTGGCCCACCCAAAAGATTTTTATCCGAACCTTGTTTACTGGGGCAAGTACGTGGCGCACGACAACAATCGCGACGCGATGGGTGTGAACCTGAAGCTCACAGAAAACGTGATGAACACCTACGTCGATTGGAAGGCACAGGTGTTGCACGATTTGCACGAATCGGTGCCCTATCTTTACGACAACACCATCGGCGACGGCCCGTACAACGCCTGGATCGACCCGATCCTTGCCGACGAGTGGCAGATGATCGGCGCGCGCAACGTCGCGGAAATGACGAAGTTCGGCATGCCCGGGGTGTTTGCGCACGGAGACTTCGACACGTGGTCCCCGGGCTACTTGATGTTTACCGCGGCGCTGCACAACGGCATCAGCCGCTTATACGAAACCTTTGGAAACGGCGGCGCGGACACGCTGGAGCGAACGCTTGATCCGGAAGAGTACGCGCGCACCTGGTACAAGCAGAATCCGCCGCTGCCGAAGGTGATGTGGTCGCAACGCGACAACAACAATTACGAACAAACCGGATTGCTTGTTTCGCTGCACTACTTCAACGAGAACAAGCGCATGTTCCTTAAGAATTTCTATTTTAAGGCCAAACGTTCCGTGGAAAAGCCGGCCGCGGAGGGGCCAGTCGCTTATGTTTTACCGGCGGATGAAGCAAGGCCGACGGTTCAGCTGGAACTTCTGCGAGTGCTCGAGAAGCAGCGTGTCGAGATTTCGCGTACCACGTCTGCCGTCACGGTCGCACTGCCTGCGAAGAAGGAGAAAAAGACCAGGAAGTCCGCCGAAAAGAAAGACGATAAAAAAGACGAAAAGAAAGATCAGAAGCCGGAACCGACGACCAAGACCTTTCCGGCGGGAAGCTACGTGGTGCGCATGGACCAGCCGTACTCGCGCATTGCGGACGCGCTGCTGGATTACCAGTATTGGAGCCCGCAGGATCCGCAGAAAACTCCATACGACGACACGGGCTGGACGTTTGGCGAACTTTACGGTGTGCAAGTTACGAGGGTAACGGACGCGAAAGTTCTCGAGGCTCCCATGGAACGTGTGACGCTATTGCGCGTGCCCGGCGGCGTCAAAGGGGAAGGAACGGTTTTCGCTATTGAGAATCACGCAGAACCTGCACTGGCTTCGCTTCGATATAAGTTGAAAGACGCGGACATGCAGGCGTCAGAAGAGGCCTTTGAATCCAGCGGCAAGAAGTTCGGTCCGGGAACAATCTTGGTGCGTGGCGCGGACCGTAGAAAACTCGACACCGCAGCCAAAGAGCTGGGACTCGAGCCTTTCGCTCTTTCCTCCGCGCCAGGCGCCAAATCACATCCGCTGCGCGCAGCGCGCATTCTGCTGTTGCATACCTGGCTGAGCACGCAGACCGAAGGCTGGTGGCGGCTGACCCTGGACAAACTGCAGATTCCGTACGATTACGCGAGTACGCAGGCCATCGCGAAGAATGCGGACCTGCGTGAAAAGTACGACGTGATTCTCTTTCCGCCGGTCGGATTTAACGGTTCGTTGAGCAACATCGTCAACGGATTACCGACGGGTTGGGGCAATCCGCTGCCCTGGAAGAACACCCCAGAAACCCCGAATCTTGTCGGCAAAAATGACTCCACCGATGACCTGCGCCCCGGACTAGGCTGGGAAGGTGTAGCAAGATTGCAGAAATTTGTCAGCGACGGCGGCGTGCTCGTGACGGTGATGGATACGGCGCAATTTGCCGCAGGAGTTGGAATGGCAACGGGAGTGAACGCCAGCAACTCCGACAAGCTGAAGATTGTCGGCTCGGTGGTGGGCACACGCCTGGTGGATGGCGCGAGTCCCATTGCCTACGGCTACGGCGAGAAAGTCTCCGCTTATTGCGACAACGGCCCAATATTTTCGCTCAGCGGCATTGCCGGCTCGCGACGCAGGAGACGCCTGGGACCAGAAATGGGCGAACGGCCGACCGGGCGCGGCACCAAGGACGATCCAGACTTCGCGGTCGGCCGGAAAGGAACGGAAGCGCCAGAGGAGCCGGAGACGGAAATCTGGGAAAACCCAACGGTGACCGACGAGCAGCGGCACAACAACCCGAGAGTGATCCCTCCGGCAATGCGGGCGCGGGTGGTGCTGCGTTACGCAGACGCGAAGGAGCTGCTGATTTCGGGACTGCTCGAAGGCGGAGGCGAGATCGCGCAACATCCTGCGGTGGTGGACGCGGCTTTCGGCAAAGGGCACGTCGTGATGTTCTCCATCAACCCGATTTGGCGTGGAGAGACTCAGGGTACCTACTCCCTGGTGCTGAATACCGTGATGAATTTCGACAGCCTGAATGCGGGACGGAAAGACGACGCGAAGTAGTCTCGGAGCACCCTCGGGCGGCAGGCTCCACTTGCCAATTAAGGCAGTTGGAGTACAATCCCCGCCATCATGGCCAAGAAAAAGGCGAAGCGGCCCGGTGCGAAGAAAGGGCGACGTGGCAGCAAAGGACGAAATGACGGGAAGCTGCCGAAGAATGCGGTGACGCTGGCCGTGATTTTGCGTCCGCGCGACGGGCAAGAATACTTGCTCGAAGCAGAGCTGCGGGCGCTGATTGCGCCGACGCGAAAAGAAGAAGGATGCCTTCGCTATGACCTGCACCGTTCGGCGGAGGGCCCAAGCGCATTTCTGCTGCACGAGATCTGGGAAACCCGCGAACACCATACGGCGCACACCAAGACGGATCATTTCTTGCGTTGGAATGCGCGCAAGGACGCACTGATTTCCTCGCGCGAAGTAGGATTCTGGAAGCAGATCGCCTGAGCTTGGTTTTGCTGGAGCCACCGGGTACCGCCGATGCGCACGTTCCGAACAAGGGGACGGTCCTGAAGTAGCGCAGATTCGCCGCAAAGAGCAGGTTGCGCGGAAGCGTACCGGCGAGAACCTCCAGCATGCCGATCAGCAACCGCCTCCCCTGCCGTTTATACAGTCCGTCGAGAACACAGAGAAGCTCGCCGTCCTCGTCCATGGCCCAAGAGGATAAGCCAAAACTAGGAAGCAGCAGACTTAGACATGCGGACGACGGCGAGGGATGCACCATTCTGAAGAGGGACCTCGATGCGTTCGAGGACCTGATAGCCGCGCGCGAGGTAAAGCGGAACGCCAGTGAGCGTGGCACCCATTTCGAAGCGCGAGAAACCGGCGGCGCGAGCGGCGGATTCGCAGGCTTCGAGGATTTTGGAAGCGATGCCGCGGCGCGCCCAATCTGGGTGAATGAAAAAGGCGCGAATTTTGGCGGCGTCGGTCGGGGGATTGAGAAATTCCGGTTCGCGGATGGCGGCGTGATCGCTGCCAAAGAGAGTCTTGCGTTTGCTCCATCCGCCGCATCCGGCGAGCGTGGATAACCCATTGGCCTGTCTTGCTTCCATCACAAAGTACGTGCCGTCAGCGACCAGTTCGGTATCAAGCCCGAGCACGGTGCCGAGCGCACCCTCGATCTGTTCCGGCGTGTAATCGTTCACTTGCAGCCCGCGAACCGATGCTTCGATCAGAGAATGAAGCTCGGGAATGTCGGCTTCGGTTGCCAGCCGTAAAGAAAGAGTTTCCTCGGAGGTTTCCATAGGCGCCCGCGTCAACTGCCCTAAGAATCCTAGCGCAAAGCGCTTGCACGCAGCGGATTGCGCTGCGGCCCATTTCAGGGCTCCGGCGCGGGAATGTAGTAGCCGGGCCGCGTGGAGATTCTCTTGCCGCCTGCTTTGTCTGGGACCAGTGAAACCGAAATCTGATGATAGCCGAAGTTCGCCGCATCTTCGTTGCCAGAGGAGGGCGAATAGCTGATGAAGTATTGCGAGTGAAGTTCGCCGCCAATTTCGTCGATGGCGGTCTCGATCGAGCGGCCCCTGAAAGTGGAATAGTAGGCTCCACCGGTGGCGGCCGAGGCGACTTCCAGAGCATGCTGGGTGGCGGCACTTTTCGTATGCTCGACAAGAACTTGCGCGAGTTCGATCAGGTCTATCCCGGCGTTTTGCTGGTTGGCATCCGTCGTCGGTGTTTGCACAGTACCCGGCGGCGGCGGCATTCCGAATGTACCCGGCGGGGTTATGGGCACCGGCGCATTCTGGCGCGGCTTTCCCTGCAGTTCCGCGCGAGTTGTGGACAGGCCGACACTGAAAATGGTGATGTTTTCAAGCTGTGCGCGACGGAGAATTTCGCCGAGGCGCGCTGCGCTGCCATTGTCGAGCGCTTCGGAAAGAACCAGGAGAACGCGCCGGCCGGGTACAGCGCTTTCCTTGGACGGTTTCCGCCGCCCAACGAGCATTTCAACGCCAGCCGCCATCGCGTCGTAAAGCCGCAGCCCTGATTCGCCGCACTCGAGCCCCAAGAAAGCGGATTGGATAGCATCGTGGCTGCGCGTGAAGGCTTCTAACGTCTTCACCGAATCGTCAAAGCCGACGACCGCAGCCTCGGCTTCGGGTCCCATGACTTGTTCGGTAAAAAGAATGCCGGTTTTGCGCAATTGCGGAAGGAACGACTCGATGCGCGAACTGGTTTCGACCACGATAACCAGCGAGATGGGGTCGCCGCCGATCTCAAAATGAGTGATCTTTTGCGGAACACCGTTGTCCGTGATGCGGAAATCCTGTTCGTCAAGGTTGTGAATCATGGCGCCACTCGGGTCCCGCACGGTGACCGGTGTGTTGACTAGCGTCACGCGCGCCGTGATTTTGGCGAGGGCTTCCCTCGGACTGGCCTGAATCTCTGTGCCGGGGCGGGGAGCAAGCGGACCCTCCGGCGCCTGGCCGAATCCGCAGCTTCCCAGAGCGAAAAGCATGAATCCTATCAAGACCGGCCGCCACAACCGCTGGTCCATCAGATTTCCTCGAATCGAAACCCGTCCGCGAATCCTTGTTGACGTTGCCATCGGCGGCACCAGCCCTGCTGCAGTGTACTCAATTCGACGCAGGTTGGGCCGCCGGCGTTGCCGCAGCGGGCAGCGGTACCTACAATGAAAGTTCGTCTCATCGAGCACGGAGGCAAGGGAATGTACGTGAAGCCAGCGAAGCCGAAGCCACAGCATGCACCGAAAGCGCCGCACGAGGATCCGAAATTCTTGGAGAGCACCCCAGCGCGGCCATTGCGCATCCTGGCCGAGTACATTGACCCGATGGTGAAACTAAAACGGGAAGGAATCGGCGACACGATTGTGATGTTTGGATCCGCCCGAATTGATTCCAGAGAAGATGCGCTGGCTCGGCTCGGTCGGTTGAAAAGAAAAACAAAAGGAAAGACCGCGAAGGCTAAAGCAAAGTATCGCGAAGAGCTGATCGCAGCGAAGAATGCGCTGGAGATGTCGCGGTACTACGAAGAAGCGCGCGCCCTTTCGCACAAGATCACAACGTGGGCGATGTCGCTCGGTCCGCGGCCGCGCCGGTTTGTGGTGTGCTCCGGCGGCGGGCCGGGAATCATGGAAGCGGCAAACCGCGGCGCGTATGAAGCGGGCGGAAAGTCGATCGGACTCTCCATTGAGCTGCCACACGAGCAGTTTGCGAATTCCTATATCAGTCCGGAGCTGAGTTTCAATTTTCATTATTTCTTCATGCGCAAGCTGTGGTTCGCGCAAATCGCGAAAGCGCTGATTGTGTTTCCTGGTGGCTTTGGGACGATGGACGAATTATGGGAAATGTTGACGCTGCTACAAACCGGCAAATTGCCGAAGAATAATTTGATCCTGATCTATGGCAAAAAATATTGGGACGAAGTGTTGAACTGGAAGGCCATGGTTCGTTGGGGAGCGATCAATGAAGCCGAATACAAGCTGCTTCAGTTTGCTGACAACGTCGACGACGCATTCGAAGTGATTCGCTCCGGCCTGGAAAAGAATCACCTCGAAGTGGATCCATTTCTACAGGCGAATTGAGGGCATGCTCTTTTGCGAAGAAAATTACCTACCGGACTCCACCGCCGGCGTTACGGCTTCCGCAGTATAGCCGCGCAAGATGACCGAAACGTAGCCTAGACCTGACGCTCAAAGACTCTTTCTGGGAGGAGAGCCGATCATGGGAAGCAATCTCGGAAACTGGAAAATCGCAATCGGAACGGCGGCACTCGCCGCGGGATTGACGCTATTCGCCGGGGCACCTGGCCTGAGAGCTGATGATGAGTGCCAGGAGCGAATCGTGAAAGCGGATCGTCACCTCCACGAAGCGATCCGGCATCACGGATTTGACAGTAAACAGGCGGACAAGAGCCGTTTGGAACTCCGCGCCGCGCGCCGGTATTGCTGGGAACATTCCCACAAATGGTGGGATGTAGAAGGCAACCGGTGGCACTCGGACCATGACTGGGACGATCATGACCATGATCATGATCTCGATCGGGAACGGCATTAAAAACACGGATTCAGCCCGAACGACAAGCGCTCCGAGCGGACGGAGCGCTTCTTGTTTGTGTGCTGCGGTTTGTATCAAAAGGCAGACAATCTTGCAGCGATTTTCACGCCGAAACCTTTTTGGTGCCGACGGGTTTCACCTGTAGCCTTAGGAGGCAGGAAAATGAAATTACCGAAGAAATTCGGGCGCAGCATTTCGAGGATGACGGTTCTTGGGACAGCCTTGATGGGAGGCTTCCTTGCCTTCCTGGGAGCAGGTACGGCGTCGGCGCACCCACGGGTCTACGTAGGCGTCGGTATCGGTGGGCCGGTCGTTGTGCGAGGCGGCTACTACACTCCCGCGCCGTATTGGCGGCCGGTGTACGTTCGGCCCCGATATGGTTACCGCGCCTACTACGGGCCGCGCTACCGGTATTGGGATGCGCGGTTTCACTGCTGGCGCTACCGCTAACCGCATCTTGTGAAGAATTGAATTCGACAAAGAGAAGCGCCTCGACCGGGGCGCTTTTTTTTTCGTATTTTGAATGCCTGAATGCGATTAGCGAGCGACGGTCAGCGGCTCATCGGCAAAGACCGCAGCGAAACGCCGCGTTTCATCCTGGTCGTGCAGCAAGACAATCGGGACCACTCGAAGATACTGTTTGCATGAGTGGCACTGGGTCACCTCGCCCTGCAGGTCCTGCATGAAGCCGTCGGTAAAACGATAGAGAGTGCGCTCGCGGCGAGCATTTTTCTGATCGCGGTGACCGCAGTGGGGACAAAGAAATTCGACGGTGTCCTGCTGCGGATCGCGGTCCAGAGCTGCCCAGCCAGTGCGGCGCACCCCGATGGTTTCGGGATTATGCCGTTCCATGGAAAGCCCTCCAGTGACCGCACCGCGGTCACGTATGAATTGGATCCACGTCCTGGCTAGAAAGATGCGGCCCAGGGCGAAAATGTTGCAAAAAGCTTGTAGAGCGAACAAAAGGCAATACTTATTCGGCGGTTTTTGCGGCCCGCCAAGAGTCACACGGTGAGCGCACTGGCCCGCGCCATTAATCAAAAGGAGAACGGAAAAGTAAACAAATCCAGGGAACCAGACACGCCGCTTGGTGTCCAACAGCTTGAGGACGCGCGCACCTCACATCCCTGCGAGCGCCGCGCCGGTAACTGCAAGGCAACTTGCAGCAGCCGGCGCGGCTAAATTCGCGGGAACTCGCAGGATTTTCTCCTTCGCAGGGCCAGTGCAACTTGTCTTTCACCGAGCTTTGAAAGCGAGCCCTAGAACCCTTGTGAGGAGGTGTGTGATGTCCAGCGAAGAACGAAGGAAGACCGAGCCAGGCGCGGGCACGTTCGGCGGGTGCCTGGTCGGAGGCAACGCGGAAGAGAATGCGCGAGAGAAAAAGATCAAGCGCCGCGCGATTGGAGTTTCTGTCTTGCTAGAGAGCGCGGGTCTGGCGGCGTTGCTGATTGCGCCGTTATTTGCGAAGCCCGCGGAATTGACGGAACGTATCGCCGTGCCGATTCCGCCGTACAGACATGGTTCAGAGCAACGCCATGTGACTCGAACCCCGCCTGCGCGGCCTGCAACGCAAATCTGTCTCGTCTGCCCTATCACCAGCAAGCCGTTCCAGGGGCCGATCGCTGTTCATGGGAGCGGCAAAACCGAAGACCTTAACGAAGGGATCTCGATCGGAGACCGGTCGGACGAGTCACCGATTCGCAATATCTTCGACTCGCGAACCGAGCCCTCGAAGCCTGAAACTCCCCCTCGGAGCAATCGCATCCACGTCACAAAAATTGATCCCGCTCTGTTGATTCGACGGGTGGAGCCGATCTATCCGCATCTTGCGCACCAGCTTCACAAGAGCGGTAAGGTGGAATTGCACGCAATCATCGCGACGGATGGCCGCATACAGTCGCTCCAGGTCGTTGACGGCGATCCATTTTTTGTGAGATCCGCGCTGGAAGCCGTGGAGCAGTGGCGCTACAAGCCCACATATCTCAACGGAAGGCCGGTTGAGATCGATACGTTCATCACTGTGATTTATACGTTGCAGTAAGGCCAGTTCCCCTAAGAACAGGCCCGAGCGATCGAAAGCAGAAGGTGCAACGGGCCCATGCCTGCCGCGTGGGCCCTTCTCCTGCACCAGGCAACCGAAATTGTTGATCGGTTCGAGACGAAACAGAGACTCCTCACTTCGCTCGAAATCACAAGCCGTCATTAAGATCCGTCAGAAGTGGAAAACGACGCCAGTCGAAACACGCAGATTGTTCTGGCTTTCCGCGCCCAAGCCCAGCTCGTTGAAGCGAGTAAGCAAATACTCGACTTGGACCGGGCGAATTGAAAAGCGGTGCGAAATCTTATAGTCCACACCGCCGCCGACGGCCATGGCAAACGAATTGTTGGACGTCGAAAACGCGAGACCGTTGCTGCCGCCGATGTGGGCCACCCCGAAAAGCACCTGACCGAAAGGCGTGATGCGGGAATCGCGGTGATACGAAATCCGCGGGCCGAACAGATACGTCGAGAGCGTGCCGTCAACTCCCGTTCCGAGAATATCGCTGCTGTGGTAGCCGCCAAAATCGGCGACCGCGCTTAGCCAGTGATTGGCGTTGTAGGCAATCGATGCGCTGCCACCATGCAAGTTGAAGGCATCCATTCCGGACGTGGCCGGATTTTCCCGAACGTAGGAGTATCCGGCGAACACATCGACTTTCGGCGTGTCTTGCGCGAATGCAGCGACGCCGAAGAATGAAACAAATGCGAGCATACACACTACGACCTTTGACTTCATAAAACCTCCAAATGGGTGTTTGTATTGCGCGAGCGCGCGTCAGACAGCGCGGCTTCACGTGCGCGGCGCGCTTCAGGCAGGGAAGCGGCGATACGCAATTTCTCTTTTTGCGTTGTCTAAACAGATGCGCGTGTCACTGGGAAAGTTGCAAGCAAAGCTGCCTGTAAAGCGCGTCTTTACAAAGCCTTATATGGTTTGATTCTTTCATCAGACCAGAGGCTCTCCCGAATTGCTGGCAATTTGTTCGCGGGCGGAATCGCGCAAGCGAACCACCTCGTGCCAGCCGGACGATTCGGACTCGGAAGCCTTCGGCAGCAATGGCGGCGAGAGCGTGATCGTCACCGAGGTTGGGCGGGGAAGAAATGTTCCATCACGGAGGAAACGGCGTGTCCCTCGAAGCGATACAGGAATGATCGGAGCGCCGGTAACGACGGCGGCGTTGAATGCTCCGAGCTGGAACGGTCGGACGCCCTCTTCCGCAACGAAGGTGCCTTCCGGAAAAACAAAAACAGATTCACCGTCGCGCACGCTGGATTCAATCAATTGAGCGGCCTCTCGTCGCGAATGGGCATCGCCGCGCACAAAGGAAAGGTGCCCCATCTTGCGCAAAAAAGTGCCGATGAAGGGCATGTTGTGAACTTCGCTTTTGGCGACGAAGCGATAAGGAACGCCGAGGCCCATCATCAGCGGCAGCACGTCGAAATAGCTGGCGTGATTTGCAGCGTAAATTTTCGCGCCCGGCGTATTCATGTACTCCTTACCGACGACGCGAACGCGGGTGCCCGACAGGAAGAACAGACCCTTGAGCGCCGCCGATGTGTAGCGTCCCGCGGCACGAGGATCGCGAAAGAACCACACGCCCGCGCAAGCGGGAATAATCCAAACCACGAACAGAACGATGAAATACACGCCGTAAAGAATCTCGAGGGCGCGACCGGACATAGAGAGCACGCTGCGAACTGCGTTCCGCAGCGTGCTGGACGTTCCCAGGCGCACGATCTGCAGCCATACCGGCGCCTTTTTCGCGCGCAGCGTCCCCGCCATGTACAGTTCACGCGTTTCCTCGCGCCGCAATTTTCCGCTGGACGTTTTGGGAATGCTGCCGGGCGGAATTAGCTCTACGCGATCAGGCGGCAGCCCGAGTCCTTGCAAAACTTCGCGCGTCACAGCCGCCGCAATCACAGAACGGCGCGAAACGTCGGTCTCGCGCGATTCTGCGACGACGACTAACTTCTCCGTGCCGCTGCCCGGGTCCTTCAGCCCGAAGGCCACGACGCAGCCCTTGCGAATTCCATCGGCACGTCCGGCAAGCTCCTCGACCTCGTGGGGATACAGGTTATGGCCGCCCTTGATGATGATGTCCTTCACGCGTCCGGTGACGAATACTTCACCCTCGGCGCGATACGCGCGGTCCCCGGTATTTACCCAGGCAAATCCGCCGTCCGCTGCCGGTCCGGCAGGAAAAAGTTTTTCTGTCGCAGCGGGATTGTTGTAGTAGCCGCTGGTGGCGGACGGGCCAGAGAACCACAGGAAACCTTCCGTGCGATCGGGAACTTCGTCACCGCAATCGTCCACAACTCGCACCTCGTGATTCGGCACTGCCTGGCCGGAAGAAACAAATGCAATCGCTCCGGGATCCTGCGGAGCCGGAAAAGCGCGGCCCTGCGCAGCGAAAATATCGCGATCCACTAGATCGACACGCGGGCCGCGATTGAGCGGCGGAAACGTGACGGCCAGCGAAGCTTCGGCGAGACCGTAGACAGGGAGTTGCGCTTCGCGCCGGAAGCCATACTTTCTGAACCGTTGTTCGAATCGCTCGAGCGTTTCCGGATTTACCGGCTCGGCTCCATTCAGTGCAGCCCTCCAGGAGCTGAGATCGATGCCCGCGATGTCCTCGTCCTCCACCTTTCGCGCGCAAAGTTCATAAGCAAAATTCGGCGCGGCGGAAATCGTTCCGCGATGTTTGTGAAATGCCTGGAGCCATCGCTCGGGCCGGGTAAGAAACGCCAGCGGCGACATCACACACAGAGGCGTTCCGAAATGCAGCAGGGTGAGCCACGCGCCGATCAGGCCCATGTCGTGGTAGAGCGGGAGCCAGCTAATGCCCACATCCTTTGACGTCAATTGGACCGCTTCGCCGATCGCGCGAATGTTAGCGAGCAGATTTGCGTGGGTGAGAATCACCCCCTTGGGGTCGCCGGTAGAACCGGAGGTGTATTGCAGCAGCGCGATGTCCCCCGCTTTGCGGACGCGACTGCCGGAGAGATGCACCGGCAAGGCGCCGGGAGCGGTTGGCGGAGCTTTGTCCGCGGCCTCAAGAAACTTTTCAGCACTTGCGACTCCTTCGAGCGAACGCACCCGAGGCTTCAACAATTTGGCCACAGCTTCTGCCCGGCGAAACGTCAGCAAAAAGCAAACTCCCGCGTTACTCAGAATGGCCGTCTGGCGACTGGCGTACTCTTCGATGCGGTCGGCGCGAAACGGCGGATAAATTGGCACCGGAACCGCGCCGGCCAGCAGGATGCCGGCGTAGGAGACAAAAAATGCGCGGGAGGTGGGCAACATGAGAGCAACACGCCCGCCTGGAGGAACACCGCGCCGCACCAACTCTGCCGCGCACCGTTGCGCCGCGGCGTAAAGTTCACCGAACGTGAGCGTCAGCGTCTTGCCGCCCGCATCGGAATCTTCGGAAATGTGAAGATGCGCGCGCTCGGCATCATGCTGTGCGCGGTAGCGCAGCACTTCGATTATGGTTTGCGCGGCGAACACGCCGTCATCGGCAACGGCGCGATCGGGTCTTTGAGTCGCCAGGGAAGCGCGCAGCGCGAATGGCTCTAGATCGAGTTGCGAACTACTTCCGGGTTGGGCGAGCACCGCTTGTGCCAGGTCTTCCGGGGTGTTAGCTTCCGCCGCGACGCGATCCGGCAGGCGCACGCCGAACTCCGCCTCCAAACGCGCGAGCAATTCCACTCGTTCCAAGCTTCCCAAACCCAATTCGCGATCGAGGTGCGAGGATAGTCCGAGCATCGGCAACGCGCCTTCGCTGCCAAGCTCGAGGAGAAGCGCGCGCAATACATCCAGAACCCGTTCACGCGCGGCAGAGCGATCGACTTGTGTGCTGGGAGTCGCCACCTGGGAAGTCCGGGTACGAAACCTAGCGAGAGGCTACCATGCGCTGTCGACAATATCCACGTGCCAGGAATCCAAAAAACGGCTTTCAGGCGGACTTGCTTTCTGTTTTTGCCGGCGAGTAGCCGCGCGGCATCAGGGTCGTCGAGAGATCCACGCCGGAAAGATCAGCCCCGGTCAAGTCGGTTTCACGCAAGATGGCTACGCCCATGTCCGCGCCGGAAAACTTGGCCCCGTTGACGTTGGCCAAACGAAAATTCGTATTGCGCAGAAGCGCGCGTTGGAAATTGGCATTGGAGAGGTCGCAGCGAAAAAATTCCACGCCGCTGGCCTGCGCCTCCTCGAGATTCGCGCCGGGTAGATTGGCCTCGGTCAGATCAGTGTTGCGTAAATCGGCTCTGCGAAGGTTCGCACCGGAAAGATCGGCGTGGGTCAGTCTGGCACGCCGCAGATCCGCCTCCTCAAGGTTCGCCCTCTGCAGGATAGCGCCGCTTAGATTCGCTCCGCTCAGGTCCGCTCCGTTCAGGTTGGCGCCGGTCAAGTCTGCGCGTACTCCGCCTTCTTTTCCGGAAAAGAACCGCTCGTGCGCTTCCAGGATTTCGCTGACGCGCTTGCCGCCATGTTCGATACTTTTTGTCTTTTTGGGTGCCATAATCGTCATTTTCCTTTGTGAATTCGAATGGATATTTTACCGGAACCAGCTGCACGACGAAACCTTCAGAGGTAGGCCGGGTTCGCTGGTCTTCCGATCCGATTCCGCTTCCGATGGCGGTCGCCGGGAGTAGACTGTAAGCAAATGATCACGCGAATTCAGCTCCCGGCCGCGAGCGGCAGGGTCAGGCGTCGGCGTTTCGCGGGACTTTCCTTTCTGACGGTTTTCCTCATTTGGGGGCTTTCCGCTTCTTTGCCCGCGAAGGCCCAGGACCAGGACGACGAAATTGTCGCGACGCTCACTGGCGGGCGCGTGATCGTTCACGCCACACGCGAAAGCGTTACGTTCATCGCCATCGACGAGCCAATCGAGGTCGGCGCGGCCCCGCCGCGCGCGATGACCCTCGACAGCCGCCATGTGGCTATACTCCTGGGCTCTTCGGAATGGCGCATTCCCGCCGACCCCAATCCGACTCGGTTGGACAAAGGGTACACGCGGCTCGGAGGACAAGATCCGCACTATCAGGGATCCTTTGGCGGCGAAGCGGAACCTGACCTCGAGACCATGGGCGTGTCGTTTCTTGAAAAACTTTCGCCACTCGCCGCTCGGCTGCATCACAAGCTGGATTTCCCCCCAGAACAACCGCTCTTCGAGCTGGTAATCATCGGTTTCGGTCCGCCGGGGTACGGGCCCGAGGTCTGGACGGTGGAATATCGCATGACCCAAACAAACGTGGCTTCCCGCGCTGACTACTGGCAGACCCGCGTGCTACGTCCACGCTTTACGCAGCTGTATCCTCCGGAAAAGCGCGATCCGCGTAAGTTGGTGGAAACGTGTTATCCCGGCGAGTGCAAAGGTCCGACGCTGCAACAACTGCTCGAAGGCAACGAGCCGACTCTTGAAAAGCTGGCTCGGTCCGACCCCAAATTTCTAAAAGCCGTGGACTTAATCAGCAAGGGACAGGCGCAAAAAGCTGCCGCGGCAGATTCGACAAGCTTTCTGCGGGCTGCGGTACCTTTGATCTATTCCGGTCGTCGCTTCATCATGGGGAGCTACGAAGAGGAGCATGGATTCGACTGGGTCGTTCCGCCCGACGAACCCATCGAAAAAGCCAAGGACGAAGGGAAGCGACCGACCGAGGCACCCACGCTACGACGCAAAGTCGATCCTCCGAGATAGACTTCAAACTGATGTGGTTGCGGCGCGCTGGATGGGGTCGCCAATCTGAATCGCTCCGCCTTCCAACACGCGGCAAAGCATGCCCCGCCTGCCGTAGAGTTCCCGCCGCAGTCCGGGCCGTACTTTTTCCAGTTGATTGCACGGCGTACAAACCGCGCTCACTTCGAGCAGCACAGGCCCGATGCGTAACCGTTCCCCAAGTGCCAGGCCGTTCACGTTTAGCCCTTCCGTGGTGACATTCTCGCGGATGGTCCCGGGCTCAAGTTGCATCGCATCTAGCGTTTCCTTGTCGACCAGAAGCACTTGGCGCTTACTGTTTCGGTGCGCGTGCGCACATCCAGCGAGGCCCAGATCCGCCAAAGCTTCGGCGCTTTCGACCGCTTCCATGGGCAGCCCCCGCTTGAACGCCCGGAATAGTTTTACGACCGAAGCCATCTCTTTAATCCGTAGCTGATCGGGCTTTGCTACTGCCGCCGATATCCGTGCGGTAGTGCATCCCTTCGAATCGAATCTTGCCGGCGGCAGCGTAGGCGCTGGCCAACGCCGCGTCCAGCGTCGATCCAAAGGAAGTCAGGCCCAGGACCCGCCCGCCGCTCGTGGCAATCCCGTCTCCTTGCCTGCGTGTCCCTGCGTGCAAGACTTTCACGCCGGTGTCATCCCGAAGAGCGGTTAGGCCGGAAATAATCTTTCCCGTTTCAAACCGTCCCGGATATCCGCCCGAAGCCACGACGACGCAGGCACTGGCCCCCGATTTCCATTTCCATTCCGCGGGATTGAACCGGCGGGTCGCGAGATTCATCAAGGCTTCCGCCAGGTCAAACTCCACCCGCGCCAGGATTGCCTGCGTTTCCGGATCTCCTAACCGGCAATTGAATTCAAGCACTTTCGGGCCGTCTTTCGCCAGCATGAGCCCGATGTAGAGGAATCCCTGGTAGCGAATGCCGTCCCGAGAGAGGCCGAGAAGCGTCGGTTCGACGACGGCCTTGACGATTTTCGCTTGCAGCTCGGGCGGCATCAGGTCGTCTGTCGAATACGCGCCCATGCCACCTGTGTTGGGCCCGCGGTTACCATCGAAGACGCGCTTATGATCGCGAGTAGGAGGGAGAACTGCATACTTCTCGCCGTCCGTCACAAGGATGAAAGACAGTTCGTCACCCTCGAGCGTCTCCTCAAGCATCACCCGCTTGCCGCCCGCTCCAAACTCCTGAATCAGCATCGCTCGAGTAATGAAGTCTCGCGCTTCGCTCTCGGACTGCGCCAACACGACACCCTTGCCGGCGCACAGGCCGTCTGCTTTCACCACCACCGGATAGGGCACGCTTGAAAGCGCGGCGCAGGCTTCGTCCGGCGAAGCAAACTCGCCAAGCATCTTGGCCGTCGGAATCGAATGGCGCTCGAGAAAATGCTTCGAAAAAATCTTGCTGCCTTCAAGCTGGGCCGCGATCTGGGAAGGACCAACCACGGCGAGGTTCCGTGCGCGAAGCGCATCGCTTACGCCTCGCACCAGCGGCAGCTCGGGTCCAATGACGGTCAGATCGGGACGCAGTTTTTGAGCGATCGCCACCAGTCCATCGGCGTCGCCCGCTTCCACGGGAAGGCAGGTGGCTTCATCGGCGATCCCGCCGTTTCCAGGGGCGCACCAGATTCTTTCGACACGCGGGCTTTCGCCTAGCTTCCAGACCAAAGCGTGCTCCCGCCCGCCGCCGCCGATCACCAGGACTTTCACAGATTTCTAGCGGTTCCTATTCTCTAAATTTCAGAAAATTTCATCCTTGACGATAATCGGAGCTCTCACAGGTGTCAATGCTGCTCCGCCCGCCCCGTGAAACCGAGGCGATTGACGCCGCACGGAGATGCTCCTACGATGCCGTGACAGATGAAAAAGCCGGCCCGCAAGTCATCAGCCTCTCAACCACCCTCTGGAAAGAGCCCGACGGACAATCGAGCGGGACGCGATGCCGCCTTCGTCCGGCTGCAGCTCTGCTTCTTTCTTTCCGGTGCGGCGGGATTGATCGACCAGGTTGTCTGGGCCAAGGCTCTGGCACAATTATTCGGCTATTCAGCCTACGCCGTCGCCACGGTCCTGGCTGTTTTCATGGGCGGCCTGGCGCTCGGCAGCGCGATCTTCGCGAAGTGGCGGCCCGCAAACCAGACCGGAATCGCACTCTACGCCTGGATGGAATTTGCCATCGCTCTGACGGCGTTTCTCTCGCTGCCCGGCATCGCGCTGGTGCGCCATCTCTATCTCGCTGCTTATCCGCACGTTGGCGGATCGTTCGCACTGCTCGGGATTGTGCGTTTTCTGGGGGCAGCGGTGGTGCTGGCGGCTCCCACGTTGCTGATGGGCGGTACCCTTCCTGTCTTGCTTTCCGGCAGTGTCCGGGAATCGAGAGATCTCGGCATTCGCGCCGGCCGCTTCTACGCTGTGAATACAGCGGGTGCCGTCGCAGGCACTCTCGCTGCCGGATTCTTTCTGATCCCGCGGATCGGCCTGCGGTCAACGCTGATTCTTGCGGTTGTCCTGAATTTGATCGCGGGCTTTCTCGCACGCAGAATTGCGCAACTCCCCGCAATTCCCGGAAGAGTTTCGCTAACCAAAGTGTCGTCCCACGAAAACCAGCGCGGCACCGCGGAATCCTCCAAATTCTATCTCCTGGTCTTTGCCGGAGTCGGTGCAACGGCCATTGCTTACGAACTAGGCTGGACGCGCCTTCTCGCGACGCCGCTCGGAAGTTCCACCTATGCATTCACCACCATGCTCGCGACGTTTCTCCTGGGCATCGCCGTTGGCAGCGCCATTTTCGAAAAATGGTTTCGAAAGAAACGCAACGCGACCGTCGGCGTATTTGCCGGCACGCAGTTGGCGATTGGTGCAGCAACTCTCTTTTCGCTTTGGCTCCACCGCGCAATTCCCGACTTCCTGCTTTTCCTGTTGCGCACCTTCGGCGAGAACTTTACGTCGCTTTTTTTGGCGCAGGCCTTGACCAGCGGACTCGCACTGCTTCCCGCGACGGTTCTGTTCGGATTCACTTTTCCCGCGGTTCTGGCGCTGCTCTCCGATTCGGGCCGCACCGCCGGGGAAACACATCTTTCAAGCGGCGTCGGGCGGGCCGTTGCAGCAAACACCTCGGGCGCAATTTTCGCTGCCATCGTCGTCGGCTTTTTCCTGCTCCCGCGAATCGGCAGTTTTCGGCTCGTCGCTCTGGCCGCCTGCGTCAATCTCCTTCTCGGCGTCCTGTTGTTTCTCAGCGCGAGCCGCCGGCGCTGGAAGCCGCTCGCAACCGCAGCCGCGCTGCTCGTCGGCCTCGGCTGGACAGCGTGGTCACCGGCATTCTTCAGCAAGGCATCCGCGGCTTTTGGCGTGGTTCTCTACCGCACGTATCACAGCCCGGCGCTCACGGCTCGCGAAATTGCGGACACCGAAGACGTCCTCTTTTTCAAGGACGGCATTAACGCAACGATTGCCGTCACCCGCTCGGCGAACTACATCGCGCTCAAAACCAATGGAAAAGTGGACGCCAGCAATTTGGACTCAGGCACTCAGCTGCTTCTCGGCGATCTCGGCGCAGTCTTCCATCCCCACCCCCGCAAAATTCTGATCATCGGCCTCGGGGGTGGCATGACTGCATCCGCCGTATCGCGGTTTCCGGAGGTCGAGCGAATCGATTGCGTTGAAATTGAGCCGGGCGTTCTCGAGGCGGCGTCTCATCTCGAACGGCTGCATCGAAACGTGCTGAGCGATCCGCGCCTGCATCTCTACTTCGATGACGCACGAAATTTTCTGCAAACTAGCCGCGAGCTGTACGACGTGATTATCTCCGAGCCCTCGAATCCATGGATCGCCGGTATCGCTTCCCTTTACACCGAGGAATTCTTCGCTGTGGTCCGCTCACACCTCGCAACAGGAGGCAACTTCGTTCAGTGGATCCAGGCCTACGGGCTGAAGTTCGACGACTTCGCCATGATCCTTTCCGGAATCGATCGGCAATTCCCGGATCTTTCGCTGTGGCGGAGCTCCGGACGCGACTTCCTGGTTCTCGCTCGAACTACTTCCGAGCCGCTCACGTTCGATCGCTCGCGAGCCCTGTGGGCAAACAAGCTGCTTCGCGAAGATTTCGAAGCGCTCCACCTCACGCGGCCGGAGGGTTGGCCGGCCTATTTCCGGCTGGGTCGCGCAGCAATTCGTCGGCTTGCGGACCGCGCGCCAAGGAACACCGATGACCGTACGCTACTTGAATACACGGCCCCGGAGAATCTGCTCAAGGACTCGCTGACCGAAGAGCTTGAAAGAACGATTGCCGTTTTCGAGCAAGGTCCGCTGCCGGACGATCTTGCCAAGCAGGATGTGCAGGCTGCGGCCCTTGCCGCCGCTGAAACCGTGCTCGAAAGCAATCCGGCACGAGCGGCCAGATTCCTGAAACTGATTCCCGAAAGCGCAAACTCTCCGGAGGCGCGGCTGATTACAGCTCGCGCAAAAATTGCTGAAACGCAATTTTCGGAAGCCGCACGGGATCTGGAGCGTCTTTCGGGAAGCGGCGAAGATAACCGGTTTAGCGCCAGATATTGGTTAGTTCTGGCGCTGAGGGGCTCCGGTCGCTACGGCGAGGCTGAATCCGCCTTGGATGGTCTGCTCGCCGACCAACCGAACGATGCTCGCGCGCTCGAATCCAAGGTCAGTCTCGCCAGCGATCGAAACGATTGGGTCCCGGCCATCGAGGCGCAGGTTCGTCTCGCCGCTTTGCGCCCCGATTCTGCCGCGGCCCAGTGCCGTCTCGGCGATCTCTATCTTCGGTCGAGGAATCTCGCCGCGGCCCGGGAGCCACTGCTCCGGGGCCTCGAACTCGACCCCTATGCGTTTCTTTGTCACCGAGAATTGGGGGAGTTCTATCGAGCAACAGGCAAGACGACCGATGCGATCCGGGAACTAGAATGGGTTGTTCGCTATTTTCCGGAAGGAGATTCCAAGACGTATCTGTCTCTCGCCCTTGCCTACCGCGCCTTGGACCTGGGTCCCAAAGCGAAGTCTGCCATCAAAAAAGGCCAACGGATCTTTCCCGATGATGCGCTCCTGGAGAGGTTCTCGATAAACCAGCGTTGAACGGCAGACCGTTAGACTTGGCTGAGCGCTCGAATCGGAATCGTTACGCTTGCGCTTGTGGATGTGTCGGACGACGCCAGCATATGGCAGCGCCCATCGAAAATTCCGCCCGGATCGATGACCAGGCAGGGCGAATGAACTTCCCCCGTAACCACGCCCTTGGCTTGAATCTCCACGCGACCCTTGGCGAAAATAACGCCATCGTAGCGGCCCGCGATCACCACGCGGTTTCCTTCGATCTGGCCTTCAACTCTTGCGTTCTCACCGAGGATCAGAGTCTGCTCGGAAATGATGTTGCCCTTTACGTTGCCGTCAATGCGAAACGTCCCGGTAAGCTGCAGCGTGCCTTCGAGCGTCACGCCTTGATCGATGAAGCCGGTCCACTCCTCGCCGCCGCCTTCTTTTGAACTGCCTGGCCATTTCCACGCCATAGATTTTTTCCACGCCCCAGAAATTCGCGGCCGTAGCCGCCGTCGACACTGTCACTCTAGCGGGATTCACATGCAAGTCAACGCGTCTCCTCAGAGCAGTTGTCGAATGTGATGACTGACCGAAGGAACAGTGCGAGAGAGAAACGGCCGCTGAAAAACTACTTCATCAGCCGGTCGTAGAGTCCCATCAACTGCGCTTCTTCATAATATTCCAGCACCAGCTGGCCTGGCCGCAATTTTGTGCGCTGCCTCAGGAAGATTTTCGTGCCTAGATGACGTTGCAGCTCGTCAAGCGCCTCTCGCACATTGGGATCCAGATGAATTTCAGGCTTTTCTTTCTTGCCGCGGGAATGGCGCGATGCCAGCCGCTCAATCTGTCGAACCGTCAAACCGCCTCGCGCCGCTCGCTGCGCGTAACGCATCCGCAGTTGCGGGTCAACTACTGCCAAGAGCGCCCGGCCATGGCCAGCGCTAAGTTTTGTTTCTTCGATCCACTCTTGGATCGTCGGCTCCAGCTTCAGCAATCGAATCGCGTTGGCCACGGTTGCCCGGTCCTTGCCGGTACGCTCTGCGACAGACTCCTGCGTGAGCTCGAATTCATCCATCAGTCGTTCAAACGCCCGAGCCGCTTCAATCGGGTTCAGATCTTCGCGCTGAATGTTCTCGACCAGCGTCATTTCAAGCGCCAGCTCATCCGAGACTTGCCGAACAATCGCTGAGACCTTCGTCAAACCTGCTCGCTGCGCCGCTCGCCAGCGGCGTTCGCCAGCGATCAGCTGGAAGCGGCTTCCAATGGGCCGGACTACGATGGGTTGAATGATGCCGCTGGCTTGGATCGAACGCGCCAATTCTTCGAGAGCTTCTTCTCGAAATCGCGTGCGCGGCTGGTAAGGGCTTGGGTCAACGACGTCGATATCGATTTCCTGCGGACCGTGCGTGGCGGTCGCACGTGCGGGAACGACGGCGGCTCCGCCAGCCGTGGCGACCGGCGCGGGAAGTTGCGTGTCTACGGATGGCTTGGCGGACTCAGGCTCCCGAATGAGCGCTCCGAGCCCCCGTCCCAAGGCGTTTCTCGGCATTGGCGATTACCTCCTGGGCGAGCTGCGTGTAGCCCTCCGCCCCTTTGCTATGTATATCATAGAAAATAATAGGCTTACCGAAGCTTGGAGCCTCCGCAAGTCGTACGTTCCGTGGAATGACGCTTTGAAATACTTGCGTCCCAAAAAAACTGCGCAAATCGGTTGCCACCTGACGAGACAATGTGGTCCTGTCATCGTACATCGTCAACAGGATGCCTTCGATTTCGAGGCTCGGATTCAGCGTTCGTCGGATCCTCATCAGTGTGTCTAGGAGCTCCGACACGCCCTCTAGGGCCAAGTATTCACATTGAATCGGGACAAGGACGGAATTTGCCGTCACCAACCCATTCAGCGTCAACAGGTCCAGCGCTGGCGGGCAATCGAGGATCACAAAGTGATATCTTGGCAGGAGCGGTCCGAGAAAGGCCTGAAGGCGATATTCGCGATTTTCTGCGGTGACAAGCTCGACGGCGGCTCCCGCCAGGTTTTTATCGGCGGGGACGACATCCAGTCCATCAGCCTGGGACTTTTGAATGATCTTCTCTGCCGGCTCGTTCAGGATGAGTGCGTGGTAGAGGGTCCTGCGCGAAGGATCCTTCGCAAATCCGATCGCAGCCGTGGCGTTTGCCTGGGAGTCACAATCAACGAGGAGTGTCGGTTGATCCGCTGCGGCAAGGCATGCCGCCAAGTTCACGGCGGTGGTCGTTTTCCCGACCCCACCCTTCTGGTTTGCCACCGCGATGATTCTTGCCAAATCCCCCCCGAGACCCTACGCGGCGAAAATTTAGCAAAGTACGAATGGCCGCGCAAGCTGTTTCACGTGGAACATCTTCTGCGCTGTGGAGATTTTCTTCTTGCCCTCCAGACCAGCCCTTGTGTTCCACGTGGAACATGAAACCGTTCAGAACGTTCCACGTGGAACAAACCCTTAAGTCCTGTCGGCCCGAGGCTCCGGATCTCTCCGCTCTTCCTCTTCGCGGGCAGCCCGCCTAAACTCTCAACGAAGTGTTCCACGTGGAACATTGTCAATCGAGAGTGACCATATCTACATGGCCGGATGACTGCCGCCGAAACAGGCCTGAACCAGGTGCGGCCGAAACTCCCAGTGCCCCGGCCAGTCGACAAGATATCCATTATTTCCTTTCACTTACGAGACAGGTAGAGAATGATATCTGAGCGTCTGAAACCTTTCCGCGAACTGCGGCTGAATTGGGAGTGTTCCGAAACGAGGCAGCAGGAAAGCAAGGAACCAGATAAGCCATGACCGCGGCCCTGAAAGCCGCAATTCATTCGACGCGGGATCCCAGAATCAGGAAACGCTGCAAGGACTTGGGAACGGCTTTCGGTTCCGACCAACTCCATCCCGGCAACGTTCGCACCTCTTCCATGTCGCGGCCGCCAAGCCACAGCAACGCCTGTTTCGCTCCGACCTGGGGGGAGTGCGCCCAGCCGAGAAACGTAGCAAATTCGCCCAGCGCCCGCGAGCACACAACGTCCAGTGGTGCCACTTCCTCACCTAGTTCCTCAAACCGGCTCACAAGCACCCTCGTGTCCGTAAGTTCAATGCCACGAACGACTTCCGCCAAAAACGTAGCCTTTTTCACGTTCGATTCAACCAGGAAAACCTGCAAATCGGGTCGCATAATCTTTAGCGGAATTCCCGGGAAACCCCCACCGGAGCCAACGTCGGCCAGCCGACAGTTTTCCACAGGCAGGAGCGCGGATCCGAACATTGACTCGCAGAAGTGACGATATAGTATCTCCAACGGATCGCGGATTGCCGTCAGATTTACCTTGTCGTTCCAGGCCAACAGAAGTCTTGTATATTGTTGAATTTGTTGCACTTGACGGTCATTTATCTCGAGGTGGAACTCGCTCATCGCACGTTCGATCGCGGCGGAGGAAGGCCAGGCGCTATTTGTTGTCATCATAGTAAATCATCTGTGAATTTCGCTGGGAACCTCATCGCTAGCAGCTTGGTCCACTTTCCCAACAAGGTATCGGGTTCCCGCGATTCCCGCAACCACATCGAGGACGGCGTGCCAGACGACCGGCGGCAGCAGGTTCTGGTACAGGAGCCTTACGAGCGCGAAAATGGTTCCGAGAATTCCGGTACCCGCCGCGCCGCCTTTGCCCTGGTAGAGGTGGGCCACGCCAAACATGGCCGACGAAAGGAGAACGACGGCCCAGGCTGCAAGCCCCGCGCGAAACAGAGCCGCCATCACGAATCCACGAAACAGAAATTCTTCGCAAAGCCCTGCCGTCAACGCCAAAGCTGCATACAACGCGACCTCGGCGGCGGACCGTGGGAACAACCTCGCTCCGAGCGCGCGAAGGCGCACGACATTCGGATGCTCCGAGTGCGCCATACGCCGGACATTCGCCCAGTGACCAACGGCGATCAACAGCGCACCGCCAGCGGTCGCCGTCAGCAACGAAAAGTCCCAGGCGCTTTCGACACCGAGGTCGTGCCAGGAAAGACCACGGTCTAGCGCCCGCCAAGCAACGAGGACGGTCAGCATCCACTGGAAAAGAATCGTCGCGACATACAGTTTGATGCGGTTGCGGCTCGTCACTTCAGGCAAAGCCATCAGGGCGCGCGCACGTTGATGTCCCCGCCAGGGCAGAAGAATTCCCAACACCAGGAAGATCAGCCAGAAATCCCAAGGCATCGGAAGATGAAACCACGTCCGCCAGGGAATTCGCAACCTTGCGAAGCGCGCCCGCGTACCGTTCGCTTCGCGCCGCGCATCGTCCGTATAATTGAAACGAGAGTCGAGGGGGCGTCGG
>JBKOXA010000055.1:0-42076 GCA_046724685.1 Acidobacteriota bacterium
GACGGTGCCGCGCGTGCCTTGTGAAGTCTGGCGCGTGATGTTGGAAATGATCTGCATCGCGTGGGCGACACCTTCCGTGCCGCGCACCTGCTGTTTCGACGCAAGAGAGATTTCCTGGACAAGTTCGGCGGACTGGCGAACCACGCTGGAAATCGCATCGAGCGCGCGTCCGGCCTGATCGGCGAGGGTTGCGCCGGATTCGACTTCCTTGGTGCCTTCTTCCATGACAACTACGGCTTCGTTGGTCTCGGCTTGAATCGCCTTGATGAGGGCTGCGATGTCTTTCGTGGCGCTGCGGGAGTGTTCCGCGAGCTTGCGGACCTCGTCGGCTACGACTGCGAAACCGCGGCCCGCTTCTCCGGCGCGAGCTGCTTCGATGGCGGCGTTCAAGGCGAGGAGGTTGGTTTGTTCCGTGATGTCGTTGATGACGTTGATGATTTCCGAAATTTCCAGAGAGCGATCGCCCAGCGATTTGATCTTTTTGGCGGTGGCTTGCACGGAAGCACGGATACGCTGCATGCCGTCCAGCGTGTCGCGTACCGCCCGGTTGCCCTGTTCGGCGGCATCGAGAGCGCGACGAGCGGCTTCGGCGCTGGCTTCGGCGTTGTTGGAAACTTGTTTCATCGAAACCGTTAGCTGCTCCACGGCGCTGGAGGTGTTGGTGATTTCCTGGTCCTGCTGTGTCGCGCCAGCCTGCATTTCGTCGGCGGCAACCAGAATATTGTTGGAACACGCCGTGACTTCCATGGCGGCCTTGCGGACGCGTTCGAGAACCTTGGTGAAGTTGTCGAGCATATAGTTGATCGAGTCGGTGACGTTGCCCAGCGCATCGTTGGTGACTTTGCCGCGAAGCGCGAGTTCGCCGCGCGCAACCTGATTGATGACCGCGAGAAGTTCCGTAATGCTGCGCTGCAGGGATTCACTAGCTTCCTGATTGGTGTTGGCCTTGGCAACTTTCGCCACGGCGCGATTGAGATTTTCCGAGATGTACCCAAGTTCGTCGTTCGATTGAACATCGGCGCGGGCGCGGGCGTCTCCGGCTGCGAGCCGCTCGGAAAATTCCGCGAGCTGCTGCACGGGTGTGAGGACAGCGCTGCCCAGCCGCCACGCCAGGAACGCCCCAACGAGCAACGCCAGCAGGACAGCAAAAATCACGCTGCCGCTGGAGCCGCTGGGGAGCGAGCCGAAGTCGAACATGGAATTCCCATTCGATTCGCGGCCGGCGTGGAACGCCAGACCGATAACGACAAAGAGCGCCAGCCCGTTGACGAAAACCAGCGTCCAGATGGTTGAACTCAATCGCGATTTCATTACATCCTCCAAACTGTTTCCTGCGGAGTGGCCGGCCGAACCGGCGTCACGCCGTGAATCTCACAGCAAATCTCAAATGGATGGCCCAGGGAAAACTTCCAGTACTCGGGACAAGTCCAGAACCAGCGCCAAGCGGTCGTCGTGCCGCAACATTCCGATGCAATGCGGCACGTTTTCCGGAGCCTGCCGCAGCATGTCGTCGGAAGTTACCGAATAGGTCCCTACCACTTCGTCGGAGGCGATTCCGACGCGGATATCTTCGTGGCCGCCTTCAAGCCGCATTGAGGCCACAACGACGTGCTTCGGCAAAAGCCCTGGCCGCCGGCCCTCCGTCATGGCGATGTCGATGAGCGGCACGATCGCTCCGCGCAAGTTGAAAATGCCCACCAGGTAGCTGGGTCCGAGCGGGAGCTTGGTCACAATCGGCCACTCGAGAACTTCTTCGACATCCAGCACGGGCAAGCAAAATCGTTCGCGGCCGCTGCGAAACACGCAGTATTGCGACTCCGCCGGACGATCTTCGAGCGGGCCGATAGCCTCCAGCATTTCTGCCGTATCGGCATCGGGAGGAAGCGGCGCGAGTTGGAATTCGTCGTTCATCAATTTGTTTCTCAGGCGAACCGGCGCACAACACGCAAAAGCTCATCCTTTGTGAAAGGCTTTGTGACGTAAGCGTCTGCGCCTTGTTGCTCGCCCCAATACTTATCGCTGGCCGTATCTTTTGAGGTGACGAGAATTACGGGAATCGACTGGAACTCCGCACAGCCTTTCAGTTCGCGGCACACCTGAAAGCCGTTGCGTTCGGGCATCACCACGTCGAGAAGGATCACACTTGGATGAAGCGAAGCGATGGTCTCCTCAACGCGCAGCGGATCGTTCAGTCCGTAGGACTGATAACCCTCGTGTTCGAGAAGCCCCTGCATGAGTTTCACTTGCGCAGGGGAGTCGTCGACGATCAATACCTTTTTGCGCACGACGCGTTTCTCCGGAGTTCTCCACGGACCAGAAATGCACGTCGGCAGCCATGTTTGCTGCTTGTGGAGGACTTATTGCGGTAGTCGGAAATTACCGTAGATTCAATAACTTACGCGCTCGTTTGGAAATCTCACCTGCGTGTGGAGACCGGTCCGCGAGCTTCTTCCGTCTCAGCCTGAGATGCATTCTCAGCCTCACGCATCTCGCTGGCAAGCGATGAGAATCGCTGCATGATTTCATGAATTCGCAGCGTCATGCTATGCATCGTCTTGATCTGGTTGAGTGACTGCGCGCTGAGTTCGCCCGGCTCAAGCAAGAGTAATTCGGCGTTTCCCAGGATCGAGGTCAGGGCGTTGTTCACGTTGTGCTTCATGTCCGCCATGTAGCGTCCCAGGATCGCTTCGCGTTCGCTCTGCAGCGCGCGGGACAATGCCTGTTTGGCCTGGCGCCCGGCGCGGACACGCCGCAAAGATTCGCCCGCCACCAGCATCAAGGTCTGCGTCCAATCTTCGCGCAGCGGGACGTGCAGCAGCCGAGGGTAGCGCGAGCGCAGTCGCTGCATTTCACCGGGATCCATGGCGGCGCAGAGAATCACCGCTACCCCCGGATGAAGCGTGCTCAGAATCTTCGGAAGTTTGTCCTCGCCGACCGGTCCGAGGACGACAAGGTCGAATCCTTCGCCTCCCTGTGCTTTCCAGACTCCGCTGTTCAAAATGGTGATGGAAGGGGCCTGACGCTCCGTGCTCCAACAGGAGCTCAGAAGGCAGGCAAACTCAGTGTCGTCTGTCAGAATCAGGATATTGGCGTTTTTCAAGGGTCCCGGCTCCCGGAAGCGGTCTGCTGCAGGCACTGCGTGCCTAGAGCTTTTCTGCCTCTTCGATCGCGGAATTCAATCGCTTTGCGCTGATGCCCATGTTTACCGCGGCCTCGGTGTCCTTGGACTGCTTCGCTAGGTCTACTCGCTCGAGCAGGCGCGTGACTTCCTGTCGGGCGATGCCAAGGGCACGATCGAGGGTTGTGGCGTTGCCGGTCTCGCGCGTGGATTCGGTGGCCGCCGCCACCAGGGCGCGAGCGACGACAGCCCGCCGCAAATCCTCGGCGGATGGCCCATCCTCGCTCACAAACGCGCTGACTTCCCAGGAGGACAGAAGCACACGGGCAGCGCCAAGACGAATCGTCGTCATGGACCGTCCGCGTGAAGGCGGAGCAGCGATCAACTGTTCCCAGATTTGTTCCATGCAGGTCTCAAAATCAAGATTGGCGGGGATCTCGGTTTTCACCGAGGCTTTTGTCGAATCGGCCTGCGCGCCACGTGCGGCGGGCAGATGCTTCCCTGGCGAGGACAGCGAGCCGTGCAGCGACTGATGGGCGGCTTGTTTCGATGCGATCTTCTCCAGCCCGCGATCGACGTCCGCACGCAACCCCAGCAGCTTCTCAAACGCCTGATTTACAGTTCTTTCTGTATATTCCTTCTGGAACGGCTGTTTCCACTCTTCGGCGACTTGTCTGACGTGGGAAATGGATTCGTTTGCCGAAAGGCCGCCGTGTTCGCAATCGAGAAAACGGATTCCGCTTGCCTCCAATTGGGCCAATCCCGAGCGGATTGCAATCAAGTCCGCATGCATCAGCTCAATCAACGTTCTACGCAGCAGGAAATTGAAGCGGACAAAAGCCAGCAGGGCGGAGGGATCATAGAACATTCCGCCGGCCGATTCCTTTACGCGACGTCCCTGTTCAATGAAATTGGTTTTGAGCAGTTCGCGAAGGCTGCGAAAAGTTCGAAGCGATTCGATCATTTTTTCCAGCGGTTCGCACCAGGCAAGTGGAGCGGTGTCGACTTCACCGAGGACCGGTTGCATTACCTGTGCGGCGTCGTCCAGATCGATCTGCTTGTGATAGATCTTTGCCGGCGCACAAAGCGCAAAATACTGCACCAGGAGAAAATCGATCTTGTCGCGGTCGGCAATGCTCTTCGAGGCTTTCCGTAAATGACGCACAATCAAAGCGCGCAAACCGCTTTCGCTGGCGTTGAGCGTGGTCATTTGCAGCAAATGGCGGAGTTGATGGACCATGACTCGCAGGTCCATGGAGTTCACCCAGGTTTCTACCGTGACCAAGAGTTCCGGTTCCGTCTTTACTGGAAGTGTGCGGCGTTCCGGCCCGAACGGGGTTTCAAAATTCAGTTGTTTGGCGAGAGCAAGGTAGATGGGGAAGAGCGAGCGCAGTTCCTCCCATTGCTCGTGGCGCGCAACGTCGCCCTTGCCGAGGCCCGGTATCTTCAGCGTAGTGGTTGAATTGGTCACGGCCGCTTCACCCAGGAGTATTGCCCGTTCATGAATTGAACAGCCACTGCCTTGTGTCCTTCGTGGTACTGAACCGCTACAACACGCGCCATCAGGTCGCTTTTTGAATCTTCATTCTCCAGCCGCACGTGGTCGTCAAACTCCAGTGGCAGGGTGGAACCGAAGATAGCCCTTTCTGAGCTTGCGAATTCGACCAGCACGGATTCGCGAACCTTTCCGGCGCTGTTTCGAAGGGGAGTGAGAACTGCTCGAATCGAAACTCTCTCCACCTCCGGGAAAAAACGCGCCAATTGTTCCGCGCAACCCGGAACCGAAGGAGCGCTTTCTTTCCCAGTTGTCTTGAGCGTCTCCACTTCGCTTCCCGCGCTTTCCTTCGATAGGTCCCGATTGCGCCACAGATACACGCCCGGCTATGCGCTACGCACACGGAGCAGAGAGGAAGCATGCAAGGGAACCACCAAAGGGGGCTGAAAGTGCACTAGCGTGAAGGTTGTCAAAACAAATGGCTTAGAATTTCCCGATAGTACTTGGCTGCCTCAATCGTCTCAGCATGACACGTTCGCGTCTCAGTTTCCTCGCCGCCTCGGGCCGGGTAATTCGCGGCGAAACGACCCCGTGAGACGACCTACGGCTGAGGAACGGTCTGCGGGCTGCCGGTGTGCGGCCGCATGGAAATGTTGTAGCGCTTAAGTTTGCGGTAGAGAGTGGCGCGGCTGATTCCAAGCATGCGGCCCGCCAGGGCCTTGTCCCCATGTGCCTGCTCAAAGACCTTCAGTATGGTCATGCGCTCCATTTCGGCCAGCGCCGTGGTGGAGACAGAAGGGCCATCCGGAAGCGGTTCTTCGACTGTGGCGCTTCCTTCCACGCGAATCGCTGGCGGCAGGTCACCGACGTCAATGATCTGGCGATCGCCGAGCGTTACCGCGCGCGCGATGCAGTTTTCAAGCTCGCGAACGTTGCCGGGCCAGTCGTACTCGAGCAGGCTCTTCATGGCGCCTGGAGTGACGTGAAGATTCGTTCCCGGCGCGTAGCGGTTCAGAAAATGGTGAACCAGCATGGGGATGTCCGAACGCCGTTCGCGCAGCGCTGGCAAATGCACCGTCACAACATTCAAGCGGAAATAAAGGTCTTTGCGAAATGTGCCTTCTCGATATGCCGATTCAAGATCGCGGTTCGTGGCAGCGATGACCCGAACATCCACACTATGGCTTTCGTTGCTTCCGACAGGCCGGACTTCCCGCTCTTGCAATACGCGCAGGAGTTTGGCTTGCATTTCGAGAGGTAATTCGCCGATTTCATCCAGAAAAATCGTGCCGCCGTTCGCCGCTTGGAAAAGTCCCGCCTTGGATTTCATGGCGCCGGTGAAAGCGCCCTTTTCATAGCCAAAGAGCTCACTCTCCATCAGCGTGGGAACCAGCGACCCACAATCCACCGCGACAAACGGGGTCTGCGCCATCGCGCCGCGAAAATGAATGGCGCGCGCGACTAATTCCTTGCCCGTTCCGCTTTCACCCGAAATCAGCACGGGTGTCCGGGAGTCCTTTAACCTTGAAATCATCCGCAACACGTCTTGAAAGTTGGCCGACGCTCCGACAATTCCACCGAGATCATCTTCGGTGGCGACGCGTTCGCGCAAAAAGTCATTTTCGGTCACCAGACGGACTTTTTCGGCCATTCGTTGGAGTAACAGCCGCATCTTCTCGACGCGAAACGGTTTTTCGATGTAGTCATAAGCTCCAAGCTTCATGGCGTCCACCGCCGACTCGATGGATCCATGTCCGGTCATGATCGCAACTTCCGCCCGCGGAAAATGCGCTTTTGCCTGGCGAAGCAGTTCAACGCCAGACTGCGTCGGAAGTTTGAGATCGGTGAGAATCAGGTCTGGAGCCTCTTGTTCAATGCGCGCCAGGGCAGTTTCAGCGCTTTCAGCTTCGCTGCACCCGTAACCGAGCGAATTTCCTATCGTCATGCACAATTTGCGAATGCTCTGCTCATCGTCCACAACCAACAACCTGACTTTTATCGAATCGCTCATGGTTTCCCGAAGGTGCTCTCCACGACAGAAATTAGCTTCTCAACCCGAAAAGGCTTTTCGATGCACGGAATTCCGCTGTTGGCCAGCAGAGCCTGGGTTTTGCTGTTTGCGGTGTCGCCGCTCATCAGGATCATCCGCTTCTCTAGCTCCGGGCGATGGACGCGAATCCACTCGTGCACTTCGGCCCCGTTTAGAGTGCCCGGCATGCGGATATCGGAGATGACACCGCCGAAACTTGCGGTCGTCAGGCGCTCCACGCCTTCGGCGCCCGATGCCGCAGAAACGACTTTGTAACCGTGCCGTTCAAGTGCAGCGCGCACAAATGCCGTTACCGAGGGCTCGTCCTCGATCAGGAGAATCGAGTTCGCTGAAGCTCCCATTGCGGCCTTCACCTCCCCGCCTGCTTGGCGCTGACTGCTTCCAGGGCCACCGGAATGCGAATCGAGAATGTACTGCCCAGGCCGCCTTCATTGTTCCAGCACTGGATTTCACCGCCATGCGCGCGAACGATTCCGTAGCAGATGCTCAAGCCTAGCCCTGTGCCCTTGCCGGTCTGCTTCGTGGTGAAAAAGGGATCAAAGATACGCTCAACGTCGGTGATACCGATACCGTTGTCGGCTACCGTAATCTCGATGAACTGTTCCGCGGACTTCGTCTTCAAATGAATCGTCCCGCGGCGGCCCGATTCTTCGATGGCGTCATAGGCGTTGTTCAAGATGTTCAGGAAAACCTGTTGAAGTTGCTGAGCGTCGCCCATCACCACCGGCGGTTTCTCGTCATACTGCTCAACGACCTCGACGCCGTGACTTTCGAGGTCGTAGCTGCGCAGCTTGGCGGTCTGCTTCAAGATCGCACTCACGTTCACGAGTTCGCGCTTCACGGGACGCTGCCGCGCAAAACTCAGAAGGTCCTGCACCAGGTCCTTGGTCCGCTGCGTTTCGTGGAGGATGATCTGCAAGTCCTCGCGCGCGTTTATGGGAACGCCCGGGTTTTCGAGCAGCAAGTCCGTAAAGCCCAAAATCGCTGCCAGAGGGTTGTTGACCTCATGGGCCACACCGGACACCAGCCGGCCTAAGGTAGCCATGCGCTCAGCATGTGCCAGTTTTGCCTGCATCAATGCAGCATCGGTGATGTCGGTCATCACCACGACCACGCTGTTTACAAGATTTTGCTCGTCGCGCATCGGGCTTAGGCTGATGGAAAAATGGCCTGGAGTTCCGTCGCTGCGTCGCGCACGAAGTTCGAGGTTCTCCACTTGCTGTCCGTGCGCGGTTGTCTCCAACGCCGCTTCGAATTCCCCGCGCTGGCCGGCATCCACCAAATCCATCAGGCGACGGCCGATCATCTCTTCCTGCTTGTAACCCGCCTCGTAGCACCGGCGATTCGCATAGCTGATCAGCCCGGCGGTATCGAGGACCAAGATCATGCTCTGTGTAGCATTCAGAATCTTCTGGTTAAAGTCGCGTTCGCGCTGCAGCTGTGACTGAAACATCTTTTGCTCGGTTACATCGAGCATCAACCCGCGAAATTGCCTTATCTTTCCCTGCGGATCACGCACCGCAGTAATGTTTTGCAGGGTGTGAAGAATGGCGCCGTCTTTTCGGCGCAGGGATTCCTCGTGATTGCGTAACACTCCGGTCTTGCGAAGCGTCGCCAGGAGTCGGCCGCGCGCGCTTGGTTCCGGATATAGATACGCGCCGACGTCGTCACGAAGCAGCTCTTCGCGTGAGGCGTAGCCGAGCATGCGCACCATCGCGTCGTTCACGTCCAGAAATCTTCCGTCGGGCGTGGCAAAGAAGAGTCCTTCCTGAATACTGTCGTAAAGCTCGCGATAGCGACGTTCCGCTTCGCGACGGTCGGTAATGTCTTTCAGGACGTGAATGGTGCGCTCGTCGTCATCGGTTGCACCGCTGGCGCGTGAAGTGGAAACAAGGTAGATCTTTTCCGCCGAGGAAAGGACGTGCTCTTCTTTGCTGCGTCCGGTGTATAGACAAAACGGGCAGGGAAGCGCGCCGTCACCTTCTGCAAGAGTTCTCAGAGTACTGACTGCTTCCCCGACCAGTGCGACCGGTGGAACGCCGAGATGATCGGCGAGCGACCGATTGGTCCGCACGATTTTCCACGAACGGTCGTGCACCACGATAAAGTCACTGATCGCATCGATATCCTGGACCCACTGGCGTTTCGAACGCTCGAGCTGTGAAAAGCGCCGAAAATTCTCCAGGGAGAGCGCGGCGTGGCTGGCCAGCGCGTGCAGCAACTTCTTCTCTGCCGTTGCGATCTCGCGCCGCGGACCGTAGATGCAGATGGCTCCGAGCGCTTCGCCGTCGCTTGCGTGGACCGGCACCCCGTGCAATTCGCAGGCTTTCGAAGAGGCCAACCGCCCACGCTGCATCAGGTAAATCTCCCTGTCCCCGCGGGCCTCTTTCGACCGTGCCAGGATTTCGCCGGTATTCAAGCCAAGAGCCTCGGCGCTTTTGCTGCCTTCGAGTTCGGCATCTGGTCCGCGGAATACCACAACTCCGCACCACTCCGCCGACAACATGCGCGCCACTCGGTCTGAGAAGAGCTTCAGAAACTCGGGCAGGTCGCGCGAATGTGCTGCCAATGTGGCCAGCTCCATCAGTTCGCTGGCGCGCTGCACTCCCAGCCGCACTCGGACATTCGTCTTGGCGCCACCTGCCGATTGCCTGCGCGACTTGGATTCTTTGCGTCTCATGCCCATGGAGACGATGCAGCTCGTCTCAGATTGAACAACTCCCCGCGCTTCCACGCTACTGGGCAATCTCAATCTGAGTCAATCACCGAACGGTTTGCTGTTGCCCATCACGGCACGTTCCCTGTACGAATGGCCAGGGTACCAAGTCTCAGCGTGAGACCTTGACGCTGCAGAATCACGGCAAGTGAGACATGCCGGCATTTTCCGCAATCCGCCACCGGGCTGAAAAATCTCCTTAACTGGCTTTTTCCTGAATGGCTTGAACGGCATCTGGGTTTTCATAGTTCGCTCATGAATTCGTCCCGGCGGCTGGCATCTGACGTGCCTTTCCTAGAGCGGGGTAGTTCACATACTGCGGAGGATTTTGCGATGAGATTCCGTTGCATCCAGCTCGCGGCGTCTATGGTGGCTGTGGCGATGATGGCGGCGGGCGCGTCCGCACAGCAGGCGTCCACTGACGAGGGCAAGCGCAAGGTCAAGTCCAGGAATTCACCTGCATATCCGGAACTCGCACGGCGCATGAACGTTTCCGGAAAGGTGAAAATTGAAGTCATCGTCACCCCAGACGGCCGAGTCCGAAGCACCCGCGTGATCGGCGGTCATCCACTCCTCGTTCAGGCCTGCCAGGATTCTGTAAAGGAATGGAAGTTTTTTCCCGCAGCTGAAGAAACGACGCAAATCGTCGAGTTCGATTTCCGCGGCAGCAGCAATTGATCGCTTTCGTTCGGATGTAGCGTTTTTGCCCGAGTAGTCTTGATTTGTGGGGAAGCGGAGGCTTTTGCAATGAGTATCGGCAAGAAACTTTATGCGGGATTCGGCATGGTCCTGGCCATTCTCGTGGGCTTGTTCCTGGTGAACAGCTTTGCGGCCCTCCGCGAGCGCAATGCCCGTTCGGACGCCGCGGCTGGGCTTGAAAGCGTGCGGACGATCGAGACCGTTCGTCTGCAGATCATGCTGAATCGCCTGAACTTGGACAATTTTCTGCTGAGTGGCGACCCCCGCGACGAGGAAAAAGTCAACAAGGGCATCGTCGACCTTAGCGACGCGCTGAAACGCGGCGAGTCCCAAGCCGCTTCTGAGGGGCTCCGCACGGCGCTGATCCAGGTGGAGAGTACTGAGGCTAACTGGTCGGATAATTTCGCGAAACCTTTGCTTGCCAAGCGCCACCAGGTCGACTCGGGCGACTCCACCGTTTCCGACCTGCAAATTTTCTACCTCCAGAAGGACCCGGCTTCCTGGCTGACCAAATCATCTGCACTGCTCGACCAGACCTCGCTGGAGATTACCAAGACGTTCGACGAGACCACCAAGTCGGCCGCGAGGGCGAGTGTTTGGAGTTCAGGCGTCACGACTGCCGGCACGCTTCTGGCCATTCTGCTGGGGGTGCTCGTCGCGTACTACACTGCAAAGTCGATCACCTCGCCGCTGACGCACCTCATCACCGTGGCACGAGAAATTGGCGACTCCGGCGACCTCAACCAGAACATCGACATTCATCGTAACGACGAAATCGGCGCTCTGGCGACAACCTTTAACAACCTGGTTGCGTATCTCAGGGAAATGGCCGTCGTCTCGATGGCTGTCGCCGAAGGCGATTTGAGCGTGGAGGTTGTGCCTCGTTCGAAACGCGACACGCTCGGCAATGCTTTCGTACGCATGTCCCACGGTCTGCAGGAAATCGTTCGAACCACCCGCGACTCTGCAGGACAAGTTTCCGCCGGTTCAAATCAGGTCGCAGGCGCCGCCGATGAGTCCGCGAAAGTCAGCGTGCAGGCTTCCTCCGCGATCGAAGAAGTCACTAGCACTATGCATGAAATGAGCATCAACGTGCAGAACGTCGTGAAGAATACCCAGGTGCAGGCTTCCAGCGTCGCGGAAACTTCAGCTTCGATCGATCAAATGGTCACTTCGATTCAGCGCGTGGCGGACACCGCTAAAATCCTGCTGGACATCGCGAATCGCTCCCGCGAGGAAGTTGTCGTCGGCATCCAAACCATGGAAAAGACCACCGACGGCCTCAATCGCACCAACAAGGCCATCCAGTCTTCCGCCGAAATTATCAACGTGCTCGGCCATCGCGCCGACGACATTGGCCGCATCATCGAAGTCATCGATGATCTGGCCGAGCAGACCAATCTTCTCGCGCTCAACGCGGCCATCGAAGCGGCGCGCGCCGGTGAACACGGCCTCGGCTTTGCGGTGGTCGCCGACGAAGTCAGAAAGCTCGCTGAAAAGTCCACCCAGTCCACTAAGGAAATCGCCGACCTGATCCAGAGCATTCAGCGCGAGGCGCGCCAGGCCGTCGAAAACATGGATCGCAGCACGCGCATCGTTGAAGAAGGCCTGAGTCTTGGCAACGACCTCGGCACCGCCCTTCACAAGATCTCCAGCGTAGTCACGGAAGTCTATAAGTTCTCTCAGGAAATCGGCGCCGCTACCAACGAACAGTCTGTGGGCTCCTCACAGATTGCAAAAGCCACCAGCCGCCTCACGGAAATTACCCAGGAAATCAACTCGGCCGTCGAAGAGCAGGCTTCCGGTGCGCAAGCCGTCGTACGGGCGATGGACAAAATGCGCGAACTCGTTCAGCAGTCGGCCTCCAGCTCCACCGAACTCTCCGCCGCCGCCGAGCAGATGCTCAAGCTCTCCCGCAACCTGCTCGACAGCATGGACCGGTTTGTGCTGGATCGCGCGTCGCAGCCCAAAGCCAAGCCGCAGTTTTCAAGCTATCGCCGCCACGCCGAGGGCGAACATCCGCGCGACTTTGAATATTCGGAACTTGTTCGCTCCTGAGCCCTTAGGAAACCTATGATGGAAAAGGAACTTCAGCTGGTTGGCTTCCGCATCGGTGACGAAACGTTCGGAGTTCGTATCGGCTCGGTGCGTGAAATCGTGCGTGTTCCGGAAATCACCTCGGTTCCGAATGCGCCGGATACCATCGAAGGCGTCATCAACCTTCGCGGAAAAATCATTCCTGTGATGGATCTGCGCAAGCGTTTTGGCCAGTCCGAAATTCAGCCCGACAAGAAAAACCGCATCCTCGTGGTGGAGCTTGAAAACAAGCTAGTGGGACTGATCGTCAACTCCGCTTCGGAAGTTCTGAAAATTCCGCCTTCAGAAATCGAGTCGCCAGGTACCGTCTTTGCCGATAGCGAATCGAGTTACGTTACCGGCGTCGGCAAACTTAAAGGCCGCCTCATTATTCTCTTAGACATTTCAAAGCTCTTGCATCGTCCCGAATTCAAGAAACTCGAGGAGGCCGCGGGAACTGTCGCCTCCCTGAGATAACTGCCCTCTCCGGAACGGTGCCGCCACGCGCATTCGAATGGGAACCCTCACTGCACAAGTTCAACTGACGGAAGCAGAACTGAAGCTGCTGCAGACGCTGGTATACCAGGAATGTGGGATGTTTTTCGACGAGCGTCGCTCCCACTTTCTGAAAGACCGCCTCCAACGTCGTCTGAAGGCCTGCCAGCTTGATTCTTTTTATAGTTACTATCGCTTGCTGACCAGCCGAGAGGGTCGCGCCGAGCTGGCGCTGCTGCTTGAAAATCTTACGGTCAACGAAACCAGTTTTTTCCGCAATCGTCCTCAACTTGATCTTTTGCAGAAGACTGTGCTCGAAGAACTGCTGCGCAAGAAACAGGAGCGTCGCGATTGGACCTTGCGAGTCTGGAGCGCTGGTTGCTCGTCGGGCCAGGAAGCCTACTCTGTGGCGATCCTGATTTGCGACGCGCTGGCCTACTACTACCTGCGTAACCCGTTGCCGTTCGACATGCCGTCGCCCAAACCGCTCATTCCGCCACCGTGGAAGCTGGAAATTCTCGCTTCGGACATCAGCTATGCCAGCCTGCGCGCCGGCCAGGAAGGTCTCTACACCGAGCAGCAGATGGAGCCTGTCGATTACACTTGCAGGCTGCGCTACTTCGAAAAGAGCGCCGATAAATATGCCGTCAAGCCGCAGCTAAAAGAACTTGTTCAGTTCGACTTCCACAATCTGAAAACCGAATTCTTGCCACGCCGCAACGACATTATTCTGTGCCGCAACGTCATGATCTATTTCGACGAAGCCGAACAAAAGCGCCTTATCGATAAGTTTTACAACTGCTTGAATGCCGGCGGCTACCTTTTCGTTGGCCACGCGGAGAGCCTGTTCGGGCTGACGCAGAAATTTCGCATGGTGCACGAAAACAATGGCACTGCTTATCAGCGTCTTGAGGTGAATCCTTGAGCTTTACGCCCGAGGATCGCGGCGCGGAGCTTCGCGCGCTCTTTTTCGAAAGCGCAAATGAACTCCTGCAGTCTCTGAACGAGTCTGGCCTCGAACTTGAGGCTCGTCCGGCGGATGAAGAAGTGATTCGCAGTGTGCGACGCGTGGTGCACACCCTCAAAGGAGATTCCGCCGCCTGCGGCTTCACGAAGCTCAGCGAAATTGCCCATGAACTCGAAGACGTCTTGACCCAACAGATGGGCAAGTCACACGGCGCAAAGTTTGCCGAGCTTGTACTGGTAGCCGCGGACACTTTCGAATCGATGCTTTCCGCTTACCAGCGGAACGTCGAGCCCCCGGGGGTGGACGCTCTTCGCGTCATGATTCGGCAGTTGCTGCATGCTCCGGCATCGTCGGCTTCCGTCACCGGGTCGGTCACCGCCGTGCCTGCGCAGTTCGATTGGAGCGAATACGAGCAGTTGATGATTTCCGAAGCCATTCACCGCGGCGAAACCGTGTATAACGTCGCGCTGCGTGTCGATCAGACCAGCGGGATGCGCGCAGCCGCCTTTCAGTTAATTCGGAATGTTCTGCACGGATGCGGCACGGTCATCGCCCTTCGTCCCGAAGACAACGCTGCAGCCGCAAATGTTGAGGTAGTGGAAGCGGCGCTCGCTACCAAACACCCTCAAGCCCACATCGAACTGCGCTGCCAGATCCCGGCCATCGTAGATCAGGTCTGGGTGGAACAGTCAGAGCGTGCCGATGCGGTTGAACACGAACTTCTTGGCGACCTGCTGGACGCCCAGACCGCTCAAGTCAATGCCGCGATCTCCCAGTCGGCGGGAAATTCCGCAGCGGGCAAGGCCGCAGCCCTCGGTTCCGCGGTTGCTGCCGTGGCCGAAAGTATACTTCGCGTAGACGCCGCCCGCATCGACTCGGTCATGAACCTGGTAGGGGAATTGATAATCGGCAAATCGATGCTGAATCGCGCCCTGAGTGAATTTGATCAAAAGTATTCGCGCGATCCAATTCGCGCGAAACTGGTGGACGCACTCTCGTTTCAGGCGCGTGTGCTCGACGAATTACACAAATCCGTCCTGAAGATCCGCATGGTTCCCGTTGAGCAACTATTTCGCCGCTTTCCGCGCGTGGTTCGCGACGTCGCCAAGCACTGCGGCAAGGACGTAGCACTTGAACTCGCCGGAGAAAATACCGACCTCGACAAGGGCATTCTCGACGCTCTGGCCGAGCCCATGACCCACCTCGTGCGCAACGCCGTCGACCACGGGATCGAATCCAGCGAAGACCGCATCTCCGCAGGCAAGGGCGCCCGCGGCACAATTTCTCTTAACGCCTATCACCAGGGCACGCAAGTAGTCATCGAAGTGCGCGACGACGGCTCTGGCTTGGACCTCGATCGCATTCGACAGCAAGCCATTGAACATGGATTAGTGAAAGCGGAAGAAGCCGCTCGGCTGACTGATTCCGAGGTTACCAATCTGATTTTCGAGCCGGGCTTTAGCACAGCCTACGAAATAACCGAAGTCTCGGGCCGCGGCGTTGGCATGGATGTCGTACGAACCGTTCTTGATCGCCTCAAAGGAACTGTCCAGGTCGTCAGCAATCCCGGAAAAGGCACGACGATTCAGTTGCGGGTCCCCTTGACGCTTGCCAGCATTCAGACGTTGCTCTTCCGCGTGGGGGGCCGCCTGTTCGCCGTTCCCATTTCCTCCGTCGTAGAAATTACGCGGGTTTCCGGCCAGGAAATTCATCATATTGACCAACGCGAAGTGCTGCGCCTCCGCAACCAGGTGCTCTCGCTGGTTCGTTTGAACACCCTGAAAGGCATTCACGCCGTCGAGCCGGCAAAAAAATCCAATAAACACTTCGTCATCGTCATCGGCGCCGCGGAAAAGCGCTTTGGCCTCGTGGTAGACCAATTAGTAGGCGAGGAAGAATTAGTGATCAAGGCGCTTCCGGCGGACATTGTCGCAAGCGACATGGTCAGCGGAGCGTCCATTCTGGGCGATGGGACCGTGGTGCTGATCTTGAATGTTCCAGCGGTGCTCTCGCGCCTCTCTCGCGCAATTCCCCTTGGAGCTATCGCATGAGCGAGCGAGTCCGAGTCCTGGTCGTGGATGATTCCGCTCTAATGCGGAAACTCATTCCCAATATTCTTGCGCGCGATCCGATGATTGATGTCGTTGGCACGGCAATGGACGGCGCTTTTGCCCTCAAAAAGATCGAGGAACTTCGCCCGGACGTCGTCACGCTCGATCTCGAAATGCCCCGCATGGATGGGATGGAAACCTTGCGCCTTATCATGCACCGGGCGCCGATGCCGATCGTCATGGTCAGCACGCACTCGAAAGAAGGCGCTTACGCAACGTTCAAAGCGCTGGCTCTTGGCGCGATCGATTTCGTTGCTAAACCCAAGGAAGCATCTTCAGGGCACCTCGAAGCGATTGCCAGTGAGCTCATTGACAAAATCAAAGTTGCGAAACGCGCGACCGGCAGGCGCATTCCGTCGCCGGCCATGTCGGAAACTCTGAAACCCGTAAAAAAGAATGCCCGTGTAGCTTTGGCTCCCCATCGCATTATTGCCATTGGCATTTCCACGGGCGGTCCGAATGCCCTTCAATTCGTCCTTTCGCAGATTCCAGCGGAATTCTCCGGAAGCCTTCTCGTGGTTCAGCACATGCCCGAAGGTTTTACCGAGATGTTTGCGCGCCGCCTGGACGAATGTTGCGCGTTGGAAGTGCAGGAAGCGCGCTCCGGAGACTTGTTGCTCGCTGGACGCGCGCTGATTTGCCCCGGCAACCGGCACATGATGGTTCGTCGCATGCCGCGGGGAGACATGGTGGTCCTGAGCGATTCGCCTCCCGTCAACGGTCACCGTCCATCCGTGGATGTTTTGTTCCACTCGGTTTCGCAGGAATTCGGCCCTATGGGCGTCGGCGTTCTCATGACCGGAATGGGCGAGGATGGAGCGGAAGGCCTCGGCGCCATGAGGTCCGCGGGCGGAGTGACCATCGCGCAGAGCGAGGAAACCTGTGTAGTGCCTGGGATGCCTCGCGCTGCGATCGTCAAAGGCTATGCCAATCACGTCATTCCGCTTGACGCGATCGGTCAGCACCTGGTCACTCATTTTGGGGGCGAACGCGCTTACGACCGCCTCACTCGCGCGGAAAAGTTCGATCGTTCCGATGGGCCCGAGAAGTATGACCGGGACGACAAGTCCGAGAAAAACGAAAAAAGTGAAAGGATGCCTGCTCCCTCGAACCGTTCTTGAACGGGGATCAGGACCAAGAAATTGGAAACAAGGAGATGGTCATGTCACAGTTTGCCGCACTACTCAGGAAAGATAACCAGCCCGTTCGCTACCTCGTGGTAGACGACTCGGTCTTCGCGCGCAAGAACATCATCAAGATGGTCCAGCTTTTCGGCGGCGAAATTGCCGGCGAAGCGGGCGACGGCCTGACGGCCATCGCGGAGTACAACCGCGTCAAGCCGGACATCGTCCTGATGGACATCACCATGCCGCAGATGGAGGGCATCGAGGCCGTCGAGCGCATCGTCCGCCAGTCTCCGGAAGCCAAGATCGTGATGGTCTCCTCCGTCGGGTATCAGGAAAACATTCTCGCCGCTTTGCAGAAGGGCGCGAAGCACTTCGTACAGAAACCGGTCAAGCCGGAAGTGTTGTATGAAATTCTTCGTTACGTTTTGAGCGACGATCCAGCGCTCGCTGGAGCGCCCGTTGCTCTTGCCGGGGAGCATCGCTCATGAGAATGGATCTGATCCAGCCGTTCATCAACGCCGCGGATGCCGTCTTCGCGGAAGCGCTGCAAGGCCCGACGAAGATCGGCGACCTTTTGATGGAAGAGGGTGCCTATCGCCGCAAAGGTGTCGCCGCGCTCATCGTCATCAAGGGCGACATTGAAGGCCGCATCATTCTTGATCTCTCTCCGGAAGTCGCGCTGAAGATCGCCGCGATTCTTACCGGCGGTGGAGTGATCGACAATGAGCAGGCCGTTTGCGAAACCGTCTGCGAACTCGCCAACATGGTCATCGGCAATTCCGTGACTCTGCTGAACGATCAGGGTTACCGCTTTAAGGTGTTTCCGCCCGAGATCCACGTAAACGACGAAGGCCTCGAGGGGACGCGAGACACCGAAGCCATGGTCCTGGCGATTGAAACCACCTGCGGTAACATCTACCTGAACATCGCCATGCACCATCTGGCTCGCCGACGCCGCGAGCGCGATGCCGTACCCACCGTCAGCTAGTTTGCCCGAATCGGTCCTTGGTCGTGGTTGATGCGCTGGTCAGCGCCAGCTCTTCCTTTCCTTTTTCAATCGTGATGCAGAAGCTCTCTTAACCAATTCGCCGGGCGGCGGCCTTTTCACTTCGATCCAGTCCGTTCTCTTTCATCCGCCTATGCCCAGCATCCTCCGCGGTTCGTGCGAGGCCGAAGGCTTCGGCCGCTGACTTTATCCCTCTTCGTTTCAAGTCGCCCGCGCTCCAATCGGACGCCGATTCGCTTGGCCGATCAGCCGAGCGCTCAGCCACTGCAAATCGTTCGAGAAATCCTTGAATTCCGAATCAGCGGTGATGGCCAAGATGCGGATCAGGTGGATGCCTGATGGCCTTAGACCCCTGGTGTCCCCTACTGTACGGAGGAGCGCGAGGGCTGGCGCTCGGCGAGGCATTTGTGAAATCGGGACGCAAAGCGGGTTGGAGCTTGGTTGCGAGCGCGATGATTTCTCTTGGCGTGTTGAGTGCGGCAGGCGGTCAGCGCGAGGCCGGAAGCACGCGGATCGGCAGGCTGAGCGAACTGGAAATCCAGGTCCTGCTGGATCGCGCAGGATTTTCGCCGGGCGAGATTGACGGTGTCGCTGGACAGAACAGCCGGAAGGGCTTGGCGGAGTTTGCGAAAGCGCACCGGATCACCGGCGGTAAGCGGGACCGCGCGGCAGTGCTGAAAAGGCTGCGTGCCGGCGCGATAGAACCTGTCGTGACCTACACGATCACTGCGGAAGATGCTGCAGGGCCGTTTGCGGAGACGATTCCAGAAGACATGACGGAGCGGGCGAAGCTCCCCGGACTCTATTACACGTCGGTACTGGAAGAATTGAGTGAGAAGTTTCATTCAGCTCCGGCGCTGCTGAAGCGCCTTAACCCGGCCGCGAGCTTCGCAGCGGGAGAACAGATCCGCGTGCCGAATGTGTTGACTTCGAACGACGCCGCGGCCGACCCGCCGGGCGGGTCTCTGTCAGGACATGGCGGGGCAGCCAGAGTGGTTGTAAGAAAAAGGACTTCGTCGCTGACGGTATTCGATAAAAGAGGACGAATCCTTTTTTACGCTCCGGTGACAAGTGGCAGCGAGCACGACCCGCTGCCATTGGGGAAATGGGTGGTGAAGGCGGTGCTACGGAACCCAACCTATAGCTACAATCCCGACTTGTTTTGGGATGCCGACCCTCAAAATACCCGGGCGAAGATTGCGGCGGGGCCAAACAATCCGGTAGGCGCGGTGTGGATTGACATCGACAAGCCACACTATGGGATTCACGGTACGCCAGAACCGGGAAGGATTGGTCATGCGGAGTCGCACGGGTGCGTCAGGCTGACCAATTGGGACGCAGCGACGCTGGCCAATCTGGTGAGAAAAGGGACGCTGGTAGTATTCAGGAATTGAGAAATCACAGTGGGACGTACGGAGGAGAGCGGGTTATCGCTGGCCGTTCCGACGGGTCGACGCCTAGCGGGCGTACTTACGGATATTGAGTGCGATCGGGAGGCCAACGCAGAAGGTGTGGATGACTACCCCTATGATCATCATTTTCAACGAAAATGGACGCTTTGTAGCGGCCGAGAGTTGGACGACGACGCGGTTCATGAAAAAGTAGACGGCGACGCCGTACAGAACTCCGGAAAAGACGACATGATCGAGCAGGAAACGAATGGCGCGGCTGGCGAGGAAAAAGACGGTGGCGGCGCCGAAGGCGATCACGAAGTGAAGGAAGAGCCCGAGGCCCGCGGTGAGCACGCCGCCCTCATAGGCGCGGGGGCCGAGAATTCCACCGGCAATTCCTTGCAACAAGCGGAGGGGTTTTAGGCCCATGGAACCGTAGACGAGCAGGGCGGCGCCGATATCCATTACGCCGCAGGTGAAACCAGCCATGCAAATTGCCTTTGAAGCACTCGAATGAGCCATTTCGAAAGTTCCTTGTGTGATGAGTGACCGGCCGTGATACTTGCTGCGCGGCGGCGTCAAGACGGGATGGATCGAAAGAGGAGCGATAAGGAATGTTGATCAGAGGCAGAACCTGTGCCTCCGTGAATCGCTCGAGGCCCTTCAAATGGATGGCACCAACCCTGGCGTCGGCGCGCGATAGCCGCGACAGGCGATGGGAACGGCGAAGACGAGAGAAAGGCAGAATGTGAGGGCGCGCAAGGGGTTGGGCATTTGAGTTATTGAAAACTGTCATTCTAGGAATAGCGACGGAGAAAAGTCAAAGTAGCTGTAGACAGTTGTCAGTCCGGGGGCTTGAGATATGCTGCGCCGTGGCGGAAGAGGCCCGCAGACGGAATCGGTTGAGAAAAGACGATGCGTATAGGGACGAAAATCGCGCCGCTGCCCGGAGTAAAGGGCACGGCGACCTCAACTCGCGTGCCTTCGGGATACTCGTTGCGGCTGCGGAATGCGATTCCGCCCTTCGAGAGGTCTTCGCAGACGGCGACTTCTTCCTGAAAGCCGCGCCTGCGGATACAGGCGAGGACGCGGGCTTTGACCCGTGTGCGATTGCGGCGAGGAAGAATGTGATTGTCCTCGCCAGAACGGCGCGTGGATGATTCGATTGTCGAGAATTCGGATTGTGCCTCGACCCAGATGGACGGGGCGTCGCACACTTTGCAGATGCGGGCAATACATTTGCGTGACTCGAACGACCGGAGTTCGAGTTCGTTGAGATAAACGACCTCGCGACGCTGGCAGAAGCTGCACTCCATAAGAAGGCGAGCGAGCGCTTCTTCGGCCTTGTGGGGAGCGGGGAATTCGATGTCCCAGAAATCGGCGCGAGGGTCGAGGATGTGGATGGCGTAGAGGAAGCCCTCGGGCTCGCGATCGATTTCGGCGACGATACGTGCGCGAGCCGTCCTGATTCCGTCGCCTCCCAGAGGTCGTCTGAGGGACAGCTCCTGCCCTGGGAAAAATTTTTCCTGCATGCGAAGAACCCCTCCGTTGCGGCTGACAAGGAGTGTTTGCACAATGGCGCGCTGTACCAGTCCGGAGGATTCCATCCAAGAAGCCTCGAGGGGCATACGAAACGATACACGGTCGCTCTGCCGCAGGCCTTCGGTGCGCGTGGTGGTCATGAGAAGGGAAGTACTATCAATTGCCAGTTTAACAAGCGCTGGAGCAAGGGATTCACCGTCCCAGCGGGCGGATTGTCGTAGCCACTAATACTCTACACGTGAAAAAAGCCGGGGTTATCACTGGTCGAGTGGCCATTATCTTTTTCGCATAATCTCTCAACAGGACAGCTCGGGGGATGGGATTTTCCGGCACACTTGAATTACACGCCAAGGGTGAAAATCGACTTACAGACGGACGAAACTCAGCCGCCGTGAAAAACGTTATCTCGATGAACGAGCATTTGAACAAGGAAGGGTCACGCTCGCTATTGGTGCGTGACCGGCGTTACGCGATCCGGCATCCGTTCGCGGCGGACGCCGAATGTCTGGACCTCGAAATCGGCACGGCCGCCAACGGAGTGACTTCGGACCTTTCCATGGGCGGCTGCTTTGTTTGCACCAGCAAGCCATTGACGGTGGGCAGCCGCGTGCGACTGACGTTGACCAGAAAAGATCAGAATGTGGAGGCACTCGCGATCGTGCGCATCGTGAAACCGCGTATCGGAATGGGAATCGAATTTCTGGACATCGAAGCGAGACACCACGGGGTACTGGAGCGGTGGCTCGAGCAACTTCGCCGTGGTCGCTAGAGCAACAAGACCCACAGCAACAGCGAAACAAGGTTCAATCCAACACAGAATCGAATAGTTGAAAGACTGCGCGCCTCGCTTCGAGGATGGAGTAGCGGTGGTCCATGGCACCAGCAAGGTCGGTGTTGGCAAACGCAATGCGGCCAAAAGGAGACGAACGGAGAACTTCGCGCGGCGCGGGCTTGCCTGCCGTGCCGAAGAAGAAGCCGGGTTGGGGATTCAAGTACGCGTGGCCCCAGCGATTGAGGACGATGCCGGCAATGTCGCGGCGGGTGTCGAAACCGGCGGAAGAAAACATCTGTGTGAATTGTTCGCGGATGCGTCGCTCATATTCGTGAAAGGAAGTGGCGAGAAGCTCGGCTCGGCCGCGATGTCCTTGAGCTTCCGTGGGAAGCCCGGGATAGGAAAAGAGAATTTTTAGGGTGAGAACGGTCGGCGAATCAGGATCGATCTGCGGAGCGACATGGCCGACAAGCGCCATGCGGCGCAGTTCGAAATAGTTGCCGATGCCCCCGCCGAACCAGCGGCATCCGGTGATGCCGAGTTTTGCGAGGAAGCGCCAGCTCCGCAACGCGATGTTAGCCATGATACAGGGTGAGCGGAAGAATTGTGAATATGCTGCGCGTTGCTGGGATGGAAGGTCAGCGATGATGTGTTTAGTGGTCCAACTGCCTCCCGCCATAACGGCGCAGCGAGCCTGCACGCGAAAAAGATTGCCGTTCTTTTCATAAATGATGTGAAGAGAATCTGCGCGCGAGGGATCGCCGTCGTGGGCAACGCGGAGGACGGTCGAACCAAGACGAATGCGAGCGGGCGACTCGGGACGGTCGAGAGCAGCGAATTGGACCTGGCTCTGTGTCACGGCCTCCGGTGATGCGTCGCCCGCAAATGCCGAGGGAATCAGCGTTTTTACGATCAAACGAGCGATGGTTGTGTTGCCGCCAGGGAACATTTGAACAGCTTCACCGTGTTTCTCGTAGGGATGAAGCAAATCGGCGGCGTATTCGGAAAACGCGGAAAGGGCATCGGCGCCAAGTCCGGAGCCGCCGCCGAGATCGGGCGAAAGGTAAGTGCGAATGAATTCGCGGGAGAGACCGAATCTCTGGATGTAGTGATCTTCGAGAGTGAGAGCGTCGAGGCCGCGTGAAATCTCGTCGCCCTCGTATTGGGGCGATGAGAACTGTGAATGATCGGCCGCTCGGCCCGAATACCAGCGAAGAAGTTCCGCGCGCGTAGCTGCGTTCACTGGAGCATCGGCGAATTTTGTGCCGACTGGATCGATGAGCCATCTGCCGCCACCCGCGGCGCGATCGCCCACAGAAGAATTGCCGGCGAACCAGAAGCCATATTGTCCGGTGGACATTCCGGCGGAATCGTATGGCGTGCGGCCGATGGTCATAGCGGGACCGGTGCCACCCCACTTTTGATAGGAGAGGCGCGGTTCGTGCAGGCCAATCGCGTCATAGAAATCGGCGAGAAAACTGCGCGGATAAGGAACGAAATAGATTGCCGACCCCTGATGCGCAACGACTCGGCGGCCGTCAACGTCGAATTCGTTTTGCTTGGCTTCGCCGCCAAAGATAGGATGGTTTTCAAGGATCAGGCACGTGGAGCCGGGCCGCGCCTGGCGAAGGAAAAGGGCGGCGGCGGAGAGGCCGCTGATTCCGCCGCCAACTACTACGCAGTCATAGAGTTCGCCAGTGTCGCTGGCATCGTTCAGAAAGATCGCCGGATTCGAATCGCGCAACTTGTGGCCTGCGGAGAGAACTTCCCAGGTATTGCCGTTGCTTTTTGCGTATTCCCCGACGCCGCCGTAGCCGTTCCAATCCTCTACGGATCCCGGAAGCGCGGCGCCCGGATGCCGCGCAAGAAGCTGTGCCGGCGAAAACGGATGAAGAAGTTGAGCGCCGGAGGCAAGCAACGTTGCACCGAGAAAATCACGGCGTGTGATGGAAGAATCCAGCCCCAATGCGGCGTCGCCGGGCTTGCGTCGAGAGTCACTCATGGGTTCCGGCTATTGTTTGGTGTCGAGCGGGCGATGGCTCTTTTCGTAGAACTCGTTTTGCAGCCTGAGACTATTTTCGTCGGCTTTGATGGCGCGGATCGCTCCAGCTATTGTGTCGATCCAGGATGTCATTTCGGTTTCGCCGAGTTCCTTGCTGGCGAGGGAACCGTCACCGGAGTAGTGATCCGGGAAGCGAGCGTACCACCAGATGCCGGTGTAAACGGTTTCGGGAAGGGGATCGTGTTTTTGGTCGGCACCCGACTCTTGTTTCACGCGGTCCATATGCACAAGGTCGGGGTGCGAAATCATGGTGGTCGAAGTTTCGGACTGGCCCGCATGCATGTCGAGCGGATCTTTGTGCAATGAACTCTTTGGGCCAGAGTTCTTACCCCATTGAACATAGACGACGTAGTCGTGCGGCTTGTCGAGCTGGGTCTGAGCAAAGTAGGGAAGCAAACTTTCGTTTCCGCCGTGGCCGTTGACGATGAGGACCTTCTTGCATCCGTTGCGCGCCATCTCGTCCGTGGTTTCCTGCAGAAGATTCAGCTGAATTCCTCGGCTGTAAGCGATAGTGCCGGGTTCGTGCTTGGCTTCGAAGATCTGCCCGAAATAATATTCGGGGAAAACGATGGCAAATTCTTTTTGGGCGGCATGCAGGGAAGCATAGCGGACGTTCAACAAGTCCGTGCCGAGCGGCAGGTGCGGGCCGTGCTTTTCGAGGATGCCGATTGGAAGAATGCATGTCCCCTTGGAAAGCTCTATGGCGCGGCGGAAATCATCGGCGGTCAGCTCTTCCCAATGAGTGGAAGGCTGCTGTTGAGCTGGGAGAGAACCCACCGATAAGAGGCAAAGGATAAGAGCAAGTACCAGTCGCTGCATGGAAAATACTCCTTTATCGGGAAATCGCCGTTGCGCATTGTACTGCGAGCCAACGGAAAACGGCAGGGATTAAATCGTTTTTATACAGTGAAAGCGACGGCCGCCGTTCTTCGTCGGGCAGAGGAAAAACACGCCGACAACGCGAAGACCGCGAGAAAGACCAGCACGGGATCGATAGGATGGCGATAGCGGAGGGAGGTATGCGTGACATAGTAAACGACCGGATAAAGCACTGGGAATACCGCAACCGGCAACGCGAACGAGTTGCGCGAGCGCGCGAGGAAGCAAATGCCGAGCAGTGTGCCGAGCGTCAGCATGAGATTGCACGCGATCACCAAGCGAGCGAGAAACGAGTCGGTGGATAGAAAATCGCTGACAGGGTGTTCCGTGCCAAACCACGTGGCGACGATTCTTCTTCCGGTAAGCACCAGAAACAGCGATGGCTTGTGACCTATGAAAGTACTTGCCAGACGCCATTTTTCAGCTAGATACGCAGACTCACCAAGCTGCGCGTAATGACGCGTCTCCTCGAAACGCGTGATGCGTTGTATTCCGCCAACGGCGTGCTCGTCGAAAATGTCGTTGTTGCCGATCCAGAGCTCGAAGGCAAGATTGGAGCGAATGGGGATCAAACGGTCAAACCTTGCGTAATTGCGGACGGCCCACGGAAGGCAGCAGACCATCATCAGAACCGTCGCAGAAGCAGGGACCAGCCAGGAAAGGCGGTTCAGGCGCCGCGCGCGGAGCGCGGCCCAAGGCAGCAGGAAGGGCAGAGCGACTCCGAGGGAGGGGTTTGTGAGTAGCGCGGCTGCCCAAAGAAGGCCGTAGGCAAGCCAGAGCAAGGGCTTCGACGATTCGGGTATGAGGAAAGTCATACAAAGAAGCGTTGTGGCAAGAAGAAGGGACAAGGAAGTGTCCCAGATCCATTCGAACGGCATGATGATGCCGGCGGGAAGAAAAACCCACAGCCACGCGGATGCGATTGCGACGGTGCGGCCCGCAGTGCGATACGCGAGGTGGAAAAGAGGAAACGTAGCTGCCGCCGAGAAAAGCACGTTCAACAGAACGGCAGCGAAGAAGCTGGCGATTGTGAAAGAGCCGAAAATACTGAAGATTTGCGATAAGAGAAACGGATAGACGGGTGGAAGCCATGCGGTGGGGCCGGTGGTTTGTCGGAAGAGATTGCTGAAACCGCTCCCCTGCGAAAGAGACAGCGCGATGTTACCGGCTTCCTGTTCGAACGGAACGCTGGCGAGGATTTGGTGAGGGATCTTGCGCTGCTGGTCCCAGACGAAGGCGATGCGGGTGCCGAAGGCCGCAGAAGCGATGAACCAAACACTTGTCAGCAAGGCGAGGATTCGAGGTGTGCGCGGCATTCTTGGTTGAGAGGCGCTCCTATTCTTGCGCAGCTTGGTCCGAGATGGAAATGAAGTTCAACCACCCGCTGCGGAACCTATTGGTCGCGGTGCGCTGCCGAGGATAGAATGCCACGCGGACTAGCGCGAGAAACGCTTGACTGAGAACCATCGCACGACGAGCGAGGCGGTGCCGCGGCGGCGTTGGAAGATCGCCGTGCTGTTGGGATTTGGTGTGCTGGTCAATTATTTTGACCGCGTCAACCTGTCGGTAGCGGGCGATGCGCTGCACGACGCGTTCGGTATGACTCCTGTGATGTTTGGCTATCTGTTGAGCGCGTACAACTGGACCTATGCGGTACTGCAACTTCCTTCGGGGTTGTTGCTGGATCGATTCGGCGTGCGGGGCGTCGGAATTGTGAGCACGCTCATCTGGAGCATCGCATCATTTGGCGCTGCGGTTTCCACGGGACTCGGCGGGTTGTTTGGTGCGCGGTTCCTGCTGGGAATTGGCGAGGCGCCGACGTTTCCGGGCAATGCCAAGGCTGTCGGGTACTGGTTTCCAAAAGACGAGAGAAGCCTGGCGACGGCAATTTTCGACTCAATGGCCAAGTTTTCGTCAGCGATTGGAGTGCCGATTCTAGGATTGCTGCTGCTGCACTTTGGCTGGCGATGGAATTTCGCGGCGACGGGAATCATTAGTCTGCTGTACTTTGCCTTGTTTTATGCGTATTACAAGAATCCCAGCCAGGACGCGGCCCTTACGGCCGCTGAGAGGGAATACATTCAGCGCGGCGGGGCGCAGCCAGAAGATCAGGCTCGCGCGGCCGCGGGTGCTTCGCTGCGTTATTTGCTGCGGCAGCCGAAAGTGTGGGGACTGGCGCTCGGGTTCGGTGCGTACAACTACAGTTTCTATTTCCTGCTGACATGGCTGCCAAACTATCTGAAGACTCAGCTGCACGTGGATTTGCTGCATTCGGTTTTGTACACGAGTGTGCCGTGGACGTTTGCCACGCTGACGGATCTAGCGGTTGGTGGATGGCTTGTGGATGCCCTGATTCAGCGCGGTTGGAATGCAGTGCGTGTGCGACAGGCAATCCTGATTGGCGGGACCGCGATGGGGCTGGGAATTCTGGGAGCGGCACATGCGCAAACGGCGAACGTGGCGTTGTTCTGGATCAGCTTGTCGCTCGGCGGATTGTCGGCGGCGGCACCGGTCGGGTGGTCCATTCCATCGCTAATTGCCCCGAGAGAAAGCGTTGGGACGGTTGGCGGGATCATCAATTTCTGCAACCAAATCGCCGGTATCGTGGCGCCGATTGCAACGGGTTACATGGTCGCGGGGACACGCAGTTTTTCGTGGGCGTTCATCGCAGCGGCGCTTGTTCTGGCGGTTGGGATTGCAGGATATGTGTTTCTACTTGGCAACATGGAGCCAATTGCGGAGCCTCGCGAAGCGCAGAGGTAGCGGACGCCAAACGGTCTTGCCGTCATCGCCGGTCAGGCTGGGGTAGGCTCGGTTTGCCCGGGACATGAACGGCGCCAGTGGAAACGCCGCCATCCACCAGAATGGTCTGGCCGGTAATGTGGCGGCTTGATTCGGACGCCAGAAAAACAATCGCGCCGTCAAGATTACTGCATTAACCAGGCCCGTTCACTCCACTTAGGAAGCCTCCCAAGTGCGCCGTCAGCGTGACTATTCCAAAAGCTAGAAATTCGATCGCCAACCGATAGCGTGGAAGAGGTGCTGTCCGCTGGCGGCTCCGGAAGTGCACCCACCACACCAGCCAGATCATCACCGTCGACACACACGCGAAAACCAAGTGCTCGAGCAGAGTGCCTTTTAATTTTTGTCCCTCGAGTGCGAACTGCCAGGCGAGAACGCCTGTCGCGAGAACAGGCAGTGTCGAAATCGCCGCGACCAGGAAGTTGAAGTACGCCGCTTCGGCCAATCCGCGCCGCTTGGTTTGCTGTGCCAGGAAATCGAACGCCACGCCGGCAAGAAACAATGCGATCGGAAAATGAATCAACACCACATGTTGCGCGTGCTTCGCCAGAACGATAGTTTTAAGATCGAAAGGATTTACGCTCATTGGCCGCTCACTGCACAACCACCGAGCCGGTCATCTTGGGATGGATGGAGCAAAAGTACGAATATGTTCCGGCTTTGTCGAAGGTAAAGGAGAACTTTTCGTCGGTATCCAGCACCTTGGACTTGAATACTTTGTCCGTGCTGACAACCGTATGCGGAATATCATCGCGATTTGTCCAGGTGACCGTAGTCCCGACAGCCACTGTCAGGGTCGCCGGCCCAAAACTGAAATTGTCGACTTTCACTTCCGCGCTTGTAGGTTGCGGAGCTTTCGCTGAGCTGCCCGGCGACGCCGCCATCAGCAGCGTTGCAGCCATCGCGGTTGTCAATAAACCTGTAATCCACATAATTGTCCTGATCATTACTTTTTTCCTTTTTCTAGATTTGGTGAGAATGAATTTCTTGTTCCGGAATTTCTCCGGCTTACGCAAGCGTCGAGTCGACCACCGCCAGAGCGCTACGGCCCTGCACGTAATTGACGTCCGTAATTCCCAAGACACTCTTCAGTTGCCCGGCAGGTACTTTCATCGGTCCCGGCGAATCCGCTTTGCCGGGTTGCGGTTGGGGAAATGCGGTCGACGCTGCCGTATGAAATGTCACGTTTCCCTCGACCTTTTGCATGATCTGGTGAATGTGACCGTTCAGCACTGTCACCGAACCGAACTTCTTCAGGTACGCCAGCGCCTGCGCACTGTCGTCTGTTCCCCAACCCCACTCCGGATACACACTCCACAGTGGAATGTGCGCGAACACCACGATGGGGGTGCTGTGTTTCAAGTGCTGCACATCGTCTTCGATCCACTCCAACTGCTCGTGGCCGAGAGTGCCAAGTCCGCCGGCCTTCAAATTCATCACGTTCACCAGCCCGATAAAGTGCACGCCTTTCTTGTCGAAGCTGTACCAACCCGCACCCTTGGCGTTCTTCCCGTAACGTTCCAGATACGACTTGCCGTCATCGTTCAACACGTCGTGTTCGCCGGGCACAAAGAACACATCCTTCGCGCTCGCGCTTTTCAAAATCTGATCTACGGTGTCGAATTCTTCGGGTTTCGAAAGATGACTGATGTCGCCGGTATGCAGCATGAACTCTGGCGCCTTGCTCAAACCATTGATCTTCTCCACGGCCGATTTCAACGTCCCGGCAACATCGGGATTAGCGGGCTTGTTGAATCCCATATGGCTGTCGCTGATCTGCACGAAGCTGAGTTCGCCAGCCGTTTCGCGGGCGCCAATCTCTCCCAGCCGGCTCAAGCTGTACGACTTCAGGATTCCCCCTTCCATCACGCAGAGCGCACCGGTGCCAGCCCATGCCATGCATTTCAGAAATCCTCGTCTATCGATTCCATCGTTGTTGTGATCGTGCACAATCTCGTCTTTGCTCTCTTTGAGCATAGTGTCCTCTCTGTGATTTCCCACGTTTTGCCGCAAACCTCAGTCCGTGGCTTGCACTAAGTAGACCGGCACAACCAGGAAAATATTCCGTCCGGCCTCAATTTGTTGAATTTCGACCCCAGAGCAGGTCTGTGCTCCGGTTGCTGGAGAGAACACGGGAGGGAGCGGCGCGAGGTCTAGCGCCTAAATAGGCTCGCGCCGCGGTTTAGAGGGGGGTGTTCGATAGACTGCCGCCACAGGCGCGTTATTCCTCGATTCCGCAATTCTGGCCGCTTTGTGTCTATTCATTGCAGGAGACTCGCAAACAAGAATAAATCCGCGCTTGAGACGGTTCCTACTGATGAAGTTCACTGATCACCCGAAAGGCCCAGAAGGCCCAGAAAGGCTTGATGTGCCGAATGCGGAAGATCGGGCACGATTCGAGGAGCTGGTGCTCCCGCATCTGGATACGGCATTCAATCTGGCAGTGTGAATTTTGTCGAGCCGCACCGACGCGGAAGACGTCAGGCAGGATGCCATGCTTCGCGCTTTTCGATTCTTCGAGGGCTTCCACGGAGGCGACGTGCGTGAGTGGTTGCTGCAGATCGTCCGCAACACTTGTTACATGTGGTTGAAGAAGAATCGCCGAATGAAGACGACGGACCAATTCGATGAAGAGCTGCGCATGCAATCTTCCGCCACGCCCGAATCCATTGCCATTGCCGCAATGATCGCGAGCGACTTACGCGGGCACTGGAAACGATTCCGCTTCGCTACCGTGAAGTAATTTATCCTTCTCGAGTTGGAGGGATGTTCCTACAAGGAGATCGCTGCGATCACGTCAATTCCTATAGGAACTGTGATGTCCTCGTTGTCGTGGGCCCGGCGTCAATTGCACTCTGCGCCGGCAAAGAGCGCTGAAGGAGCGGATACGCATGAGCTGTGATCTCGAATATTCCGTCGTTCACAGCTATTTCGACGGTGAACTGAGCGTCATCCTCGCCGCTGAATTCAGGCATCACCTTGCTCGCTGCTCCGACTGTATGGACGAGTTTGCCGCGCTGAGTTCTCACCCGCTGTCTCTGACCTTCATGCTTTCCCAAGTCGGATATTTAAACCGCTCTATCTTGAAGCCTTGCCCAAAGCACGACTACAGACCGGGGCCCCGCCCGATACGTGTGGTCAGAAATCGATGGTGCTTCTTGCCAGGGCACGATGTCCTGGGGCGCCTCTAGATACGTGTCGATCCAGCGCCTCCAGAAACCTCGCTCGCTCTTCTCTGGCCGCGGCAGCTCAAACTCGAGGTGCTCCCAATAAGCGTTGAAGATGAAGTAGACTACCAGGCCTTCCTGTTTTAGTTCGGCACTGAACGCAACGCTTTTCGATTGATCGCTCCAGTCAGGTTGATTGAGTTTCACTCCATGCCAGCTCTTCCTCGCCCCGCCGATCAACTGAGTCAAAGTCATCCGCCGGTGCTCGGGGCTGGTATCTCGCAACAGTCGTCTCGCGATGAGTAATTTCACGAACCGATGTACATCCGCATGCTTCGCGACCATTGACCAATCGAACCAATTGGATTCGCGGTCCTGGCAGTAAGGATTGTTATTCCCATGTTGGGTTCGTCGAACTTCATCACCCATCACGAACATAGGCAAACCAAGAGAGAGCATTGTGACGGTGAAGAAATTCTTCACCTGACGGTTGCGAAGTCTCTCAATTCCAGGATCATTGGTAGGACCCTCGAATCCACAGTTCCAGCTTCGATTGTCGTCTGTCCCGTCACGGTTGCCTTCGCCGTTGGCCTCGTTATGCTTTTCATTGTAAGAAACGAGATCGTTGAGAGTAAATCCGTCGTGACATGTTACGAAGTTCACGCTTTGCTCCGCTTCGCGCTCTTCGTGGCGATAGATCTCGTGGCTGCCAAGCAACCGGTCCGCGAAACGGCACAACGAGCCATGGTCACCGCGGAAGAAGCTCCGTACGTCATCACGAAAGTGTCCATTCCACTCCTTCCAGCCGTCTCCAACAAAACTGCCAACCTGGTACAGTCCGGCGGCGTCCCACGCTTCAGCGATCATCTTTGTCCCAGCAAGATCTGGATCCGATTCAATATCCCAGAGGACAGGGGGATTAGGCATCACGCGGCCGCTGGAATCGCGCGCGAGAATCGAGGCGAGATCAAAACGGAAACCATCCACATGCATCTCTTTAACCCAATAGCGGATGCTATCCAGGATCATCCGGCGAACGATGGGATGATTGGCATTGAGCGTGTTTCCAGTGCCGCTGTAGTTGGCATAGCGCGACCGGTCTTGTTCCAAGATGTAGTAAGCGTTGTTGTCGAGTCCACGAAAACTGAGGGTTGGCCCAAGATGATTGCCTTCCGCTGTGTGATTGAAGACAACGTCAAGGATTACCTCGATCCCCGCTCGATGCAGAGCCTTGACCATGTCGCGAAACTCGTCCACAGGGCCCAGGGAATCTTGCCTAGAGCTGTACGCTTGGTGCGGTGCAAAAAACGAGATCGGTGCGTAACCCCAGTAGTTAACACGACCCGGCGGGCAATCCTGAGGATCAAATTGGAATACGGGAAGAAGCTCGACGGCCGAGATCCCTAGGTCCTGGAGGTACGGAATCTTCTCGATGAGTCCGCGAAAAGTGCCGCGCGTCTCTGCCGAGACGCCCGAGCTCGGATGCCGCGTAAATCCTTTCACGTGCATTTCGTACACGATCGACTGCGAGGACGGTCGATCAAGCACTGTGTCGCCCTCCCAGTCATACGACCGTGGATCTACAATCACGCTCTTCATCGCCGTCGCGGCGTTATCGCCTCTTTCTTCGGCTGCCTTACGGGAGTAGTTCTTCGGGACGACGACCCCGCGACCATATGGGTCGAGTAAAATTTTGGAGGCGTCAAATCGTGCCCCTTTGAGGGGTTCGAACGGCCCATGAACCCGATAACCATAGAGCTGTCCCGCCTGCACGCCAGGAACGAAGACATGCCAGTAGTGGTACGTATGGTTGACGGATGGATCCAAAGGAATCACACGGGCGGGGCGCACGTCGTCTTCGCGGTCGAAAAACAGCAGTTCGATTCCTGAAGCATCGCGTGAGTACAAACTGAAATTCACGCCATCCCAGCCGACCGTCGTGCCGAGAGGAGCGCTTCGCCCAATGCTCACGGCGGGAGCCGCGACCTGGCTATGGACTCGTTGCGCCCCAGGCGTGGCTGCAGCCGCCTCGAAAACACCTTGTTGGATATTGCGAGTTCCGGACACAACCGACCTCCACTTGATTTGACCCCATGGGTCTAATACGGCAAGTCGGCACCAATTCCTGTTAGGCGCGAAGTGCGTTGCGACGAGTAATCGGTCGCAAAATGCAATGTTAGCTTCAAGGCTGTCCGGGCAGACCGAAAGGCCCTTCCATGTCCTAAACTGATCCGCTTGCCTTCACGAAATATAAGTCGTTCTCAAAGATCCCCAAAAACTCGCGATAGCGGCGAGCAATTTCAGCCACGGCGGCCTCCCGCATGGTCTTCCTCGCCAACCAATCCACGAGTGGGCTCCAGAACACCGCGCGACCTACGGCAGACCCGACGAACCCTGCGACCTGCGCTGCCGTGTTCAGCCACTCGCGTACTTTTTTGTCGTCCTCGCCGCGGCCAAGAACGATGCGGCCACGTCATCGCGTGCTCGTTGTAATGCCGCAGCGCTTCGTAGGCCAGAGCCGATCGAGATCCGAGCCTCCGATTCCGATGTTGACGACGTTATGAATTCTTCTGCCGATGAAGTCGCTTTCATTTATCATCTCCATAAGGGCTGCGAAGAATAGAACGCTGGCTTTTACGATGTAGCTTTCACCGTCTTCGCAGTAGGTAAACTTTGTGGCACGCGCAAACGATCGGAAGACACCGTCAGGTCCCGGAGTCGCTGGAAAACCGGCGTGTTGAGCGTGCCCTCCGGCAAACGCCAACGCCAGTTTGCATTTGCGGAACCGGGCGAATTCATCCGTGCCTCGGATCCCAGGTTGAATAAGTCTTGTAAAGGAGCAATCGCGAGCGCAGCTACAGAACACCATGCGACGCGGACCAATTCTCCAGCAACCTTGCTGCTATCGCAGTCGGCTCGATTCAAATAGCCCCGGATTTTCCCCCGTTCCACCTCGGAAAGCGCTTCGAACCAACCCCGAGTTGTGTTGTTATCATGCGTTCCCGTGTATACGATCGTGTTGGTCGAATAATTCGCGGGGAGATGAGGGTTATCGGGACTTCCATCAAAGGCGAACTGAAGCACTCTTGTTCCGGGAATATGGAACTCATCGCGCAGTGCGCAAACGTCAGGTGTGATTAGGCCGAGATCCTCGGCGATGAACGGTAGAGCGCCCAGTTCCTTTCGGACAGCATAGAAAAACTCCGGACCAGGACCGGGCATCCAGTGCCCTGAACGCGCCGTCTGCGCATCGGCAGGTACGTGCCACGCCGCAGCGAATGCACGGAAATGATCCAATCGAATCACATCCACGTGAGCAAGAAGAGCACGCAAACGGTCTATATAAAATCGGAAGCCTGTACGGCGAAGGGCATCCCAATCGTAGACAGGGTTGCCCCACAATTGTCCGTCGTCGCTGAAATAGTCAGGAGGCACCCCGGCGACAAATCGGGGACGGAATCCTTCGTCGAGCATGAACAGTTCAGGGTGCGCCCACACATCGCTTGAATCCGGCGAAACAAAGAACGGAAGGTCGCCGATCAATCCGACTCCCCGAGAGTGTGCATAATCCTTGAGTTGCCGCGCTTGCTGAAATATCAAGAATTGGGCGAAACGGACCTTATCAATCAGCTTAGACAGCTCTCGCCGAGCATTGGTTATAGCCGCAGGAACTCGCTGAACTAAATCCGACGGCCAATCGCGGTAAGAGATGCCGTGATACTTTTCCTTGAGAGCGCGGAAAAGTGCATAATCCTCCAGCCAGTGCCCCTGCAGGTAGCAAAACCGCTCGTAAGGAGCACGCAAGTCCTTTCGGATGCCAGCGCTGAAGTTCCCCCATACCTGGTCGAGCAATCGGTTCTTGAACCGAATTACCGCACCATAATCTACAACGCTTGATGAAAATGTTGAACCCTCCAATGCGTTCCCATGTAGCAATCCATCTTTCAGCAAGAGTTCTGGGCTGATGAGCAACCCGTTGCTGGCAAAGGATGACAGGGCTTGATAGGGAGAGTCGCCATACCCGGTTGGGCCAAATGGCAAAGCTTGCCACCAGCTCTGCCCGGCTTCTTGCAACCGGTCAACCCACGCAAACGCTGCCGGTCCCATATCGCCAATGCCGTAGGGTGATGGAAGGGACGTGACGTGCAGTAGCACACCAGAAGCCCGATAATCCTGCAGGAAGGGCGGAAGATTCATCGACTGCGCTTGTTTCGTCATAGCTTTGCTTTCCCCCGCCAGCGGCTTCGATTAGAACAATGTGTTATCCACGATTCGTTGCGCTGCGCCGCCGAGCGGATCCACGCCCAGCTCGACGCCTGCGGCCCGAGTCACTTCCATGTCCACCACATTCCGCAAATCGTTCACGTAAGACTTTCCCAGCAGTTCGTTTGCCCGTGCCCCGACTCACTGCGTCACTTCCGTGTCGGCCGGGCCCCCGTCGGGTGGGTTGTACTTGAAGCCGCCGTCCCGCGGTGGCCAACCTTCCTGCGACATGGGAGATCGCCCTTTGTCTTTTCAGTTCGCCGATTAATGATTTCGCACCTACGGTACCGGGCATGGCTCCGCCTTCCATATGTCGGCCGCATACTCCTTGATCGTCCGGTCGCTAGAAAACTTGCCCGAGTTCGCGACATTCAAAATAGCTGCGCGCGCCCACGCATGCGGATTGGCATACAACTCGCACAATCTGTGGTCCGCTTCGAGATAGGACCGGAGGTCCGCCAGGTGCATGTAGTGGTCTCCGCCCGTTAGCAGCGTTTCGCGTAGCGGTTCGAAAACACCTGGCTCATTGCGGCTGAAATGGTCGGAGAAAATCATATCCAGCGCCGCACGCGTTTCCGGTTCATTTTCGTAGTGCCAGCGCGGGTTGTACCAGCCACGGCTGTCGGCCACTTGTGAGGCTGTTAGGCCGAACAAAAAGAAATTCTCTTCGCCTCCCTCCTCGGCCATCTCGATGGTCGCGCCGTCTCTCGTCCCGATCGTCAGCGCTCCATTCATCATGAACTTCATGTTGCTCGTGCCGCTGGCTTCATAGCCGGCAGTGGAGATCTGATTGGACACATCGCTCGCAGGAATCAGCCGCTCTGCTAGGGAGACGCAGTAATCCGGCAGAAACAGTACCTTCAGACGGCTCCGCACCGCCGGGTCGCCATCAATCGAGCCAGCAAGATTATTGATGAACTTAATAATCAGTTTGGCCAGCCGGTAGGCGGGTGCCGCCTTGCCGGCGAACAGGAAAGTACGAGGCGCCATCTCCAGATTTGGGTTTTCCCTCAGCCGGTTGTAGAGAACGACGACTCGCAGGGCGTTGAGTAGCTGCCGCTTATACTCGTGAATGCGCTTGACCTGACAATCAATAATTGTGTCCGGATCCACAACTTGTTGGGTCGTTACATTAAGCCAATTGACAAACTGTACCTTCGCCTTGCGTTTTGCTTGACGGAATGCGTCGCGAAAGCCTTGATCGTCCGCAAGCCGCTTGAGTTTGCTCAGTTGAGCGAGATCAGTGATCCACCCATCGCCAATGACTTCGGTGATCGTGGCAGCGAGCGAGGGATTAGCGAGAAGTAGCCAGCGCCGCGGCGTCACACCGTTCGTCTTGTTGTTGAAACGCTCAGGAAACATCTCGGCTAGGTCCTTGACGGTTGTCGCGCGCAGCAATCCGGAGTGAATCGCAGCGACGCCGTTGGTGCTGTGCGAGCCGACGATCGCCAGATTAGCCATGCGGACGTTGCGCTGTGGGCCTTCTTCTACCAGACTCATGCGCGCGACGCGCCCTTCGTCGCCGGGAAAGCGGCTGCGGACAGAATCAAGGAAGCGACGATTAATCTCGTAAATGATTTCCAGGTGACGCGGCAGCATGGTCTCGAACCATGCGACAGGCCACCTCTCAAGGGCCTCAGGGAGCAGCGTGTGGTTCGTGTAAGCGAGCGTCTGCCGTGTGAGATCCCAGGCCTGGTCCCATTCTAGGTGTGCTTCATCCAGTAGGATGCGCATCAGTTCCGGGATCGCCAGGGTCGGGTGGGTGTCATTCAGCTGAATGGCGACTTTCTCAGGCAGAGCGCACCAATCTGAGTTGCTGCGGCGGAAACGCCGCACGAGGTCCGCGAGCGAACACGCCACGAGGAGGTATTGCTGGACCAGACGCAAGGCGCGGCCCATGCTCGTGCTGTCATCGGGATAAAGCACTCGCGTTAAGCTGTCCGCGGTGAGAGTCTCGGTAAGAGCAGCAACAAAGTCGCCGCTGCTAAACCGCTGGAAATCAAAATAGTCTGGGCTGACCGCGGCCCACAGTCGAAGTGTATTGATGGTCTTACCACCATAGCCCACGACAGGGCGATCGAAAGGAACACCAAACAACGTGGATGGCTTGCCGGCAACGGCACGCAATGTTCCGCCATGCAGTTCGAACGAACAGTTCAGCTTGATTTCCACTTTCTCATGTGGACGCGCGACCTCCAACGGATCCGCCAGCCGCAGCCAGTTGTCCGGCTGCTCGTATTGCCAGCCATCCTGGATAAGCTGCTTGAAAATGCCATATTCGTATCGCAGGCCGTAGCCCATAGCAGGAAGCTGAATCGTAGCCATAGAGTCGAGGAAGCATGCTGCCAGCCGCCCCAGTCCTCCGTTCCCCAGCCCTGCGTCAGGTTCCTGCTCCAGCAGGGAGAGCAAATCCAGGTTCTCCCGTTCCGCTTTTTGCGTCACGAGCGGATCAAGCAGAAGGTTGGTGACATTATTGGCCAACGAGCGGCCGAGGAGAAACTCCATGGAAAGGTAGTAGACCCGCTTAGGGTTGTTTTGTTCATATGTTTTCTCGGTCAGCATCCATCGTTGCGAAAGTACATCTCGGATGGATCGCGCGACAGCCTCAAAGCGCTCGCGCGGGCCAAGCAGCGTTTCGTCGATGACATTGTCGAAGTGAAGATGCCGTTCGTACAGCCCGTCAGTTCCCATAAACTGAATGGGGCCGCACCCGTATTGTTTGAGAAGTTTGGATGGATCTTCCTGCGCAGCCTTTGCCGCGGTTGCCGCGATGCGTTCTGTAGTCATCGCAAATTTTCCTTTCTTAAGTCGACCTACCACCTAGACGGTATCCGCTCGCGTAGCGATCTTCACGGATGGGGCGTGCGCCGCTACCTCGGGCTCAATGTCGACGTGGCGAGTGTCCTTCGAGGATCGGATCACCGGCCAGGAGAGACCGTTTTCATGGCCCAAGGCACTGAAGCTCGCCGTGCTCAACATGAAATATCTGCTGTTGACTGTCGGTTCGAGCCCGAGCCAGCGCGACGCTAATACCCTCATGAAATGCCCGCTTGTGAAAACTAATATGTCTCCCGGACTCGCGCGAACCCGGTTAACGACGCGGTCCGCACGGGCGCTGGCTTGCTGAGGCGTTTCGCCTCTGGGGCAGCCATCGCGGGGCACTTTACCGACCGGTCGTGCGCATGGAGCGCCATGAATTGGGCCTCGGTTCGGCGTGACCAGGCTCGACGACGAGATCTGTCTGTACCTAGTTCGGCCATTTCCAGGCCGCAACGTCGGGTTTGTCGGTGCCATGCTCATAGGCATAGTTGCGGCATGAAATCTGCACATTGCGGAATTTTTCCATGGCGTGGGCACCGATTCGCTGTAGTCTCGGGACACGCTTGATGACGTCCATTGCGAGACTGAAACGATCGATTTCGTTCTCAATCGCTAACTCTAAAGGTGTGTTGATGTTTCCTTGCTCCTTGTACCCCCGGACGTGCATGTTGTTGTGGTTTGTCCGACGGTATGCCAATCGATGGATGAGCCATGGATACCCGTGGAAATTAAAAATAATCGGCTTATTGACCGTGAAGAGCGCATCAAAATCTCGGTCGGACAATCCGTGAGGATGCTCTGTGCTTGGCTGCAACTTGAAAAGATCAACCACGTTGATGTATCGGATCTTGAGATCAGAGAACTCCTTCTTCAACAGCACAATGGCAGCCAAAGTTTCCTGTGTCGGTATATCACCGGCAGAGGCCATCACCACATCTGGCTCGCCCCCTTCGTCATTGCACGCCCAGTCCCACATACCAATTCCTTTGGTGCAGTGCGCGATCGCCGCGTCCATGTCCATATACTGGAGGTGCAACTGTTTGTCGCAGACGATCACGTTGACGTAGTTCTCGCTCTTTAGACAATGATTCGCCACCGACAAAAGGGAATTGACGTCGGGGGGAAGGTAGATGCGCGTGACTGCGGAGCTCTTGTTGACCACCACATCCAGAAAGCCGGGATCCTGGTGCGTAAATCCATTGTGGTCCTGCCGCCAGACCGTCGAGGTGACTAAAATATTTAGCGAGGCGATCCTTTCACGCCATGAGAGGTGATTACAGATGGAAAGCCACTTGGCGTGTTGATTGAACATCGAGTCGATTACATGGATAAACGCCTCATAGGATGAAATGAAGCCATGGCGACCCGTGAGCAGATAACCTTCGAGCATCCCCTCGACGGTATGCTCGCTGAGCATCTCCATCACTCGACCATCGGGCGCCAGCTCTCCGCCATCCGAGTCTTCCTGGAAATAGTCAGCAATCCAGAACTTCTTGCTAACGCTATAGATGTCTTGCAGCTTGTTGGAAGTGTTTTCGTCGGGCCCAAAGACGCGAAAGTTTTTCATATTTAACTTCATTACATCGCGCAGGAACGCGCCGAGCGGTCGTGTGTTTTCTGCTTGAACCGCTCCGGGTTTATCGACCTTCAATGCGTACTGCTGGAAGTCTGGAAGGCGCAAAGCTTTCTTGAGGCGTCCTCCGTTCGCGTGAAGGTTGGCGCCCATGCGCCGCCCACCAGTCGGTGCGAGTTCTTTCAGTTCCGGGATTAGCTTCCCGCTCTGATCGAAGAGCTCTTCCGGTTTGTAAGCACGCATCCAGCTCTCGAGCTGATGAAGGCGTTCCGGATTCTTTTTGACGTCCGCCATCGGAACCTGATGCGCCCGCCAGAAGCCTTCCAACTTGTGACCATCAACCTCTTTCGGCGCAGTCCACCCCTTTGGAGTCCGCAGCACAATCATGGGCCAGCGAGGACGCTCCGCCACGCCTGTCTTGCGAGCGTCCTGCTGATGCTTCCTGATTTCTGAGATACAGCGCTCCGTCGTGGCCGCCATTGCTTGGTGCATGCTCTCCGGATCAGAACCCTCGACAAAGTAGGGTGTCCATCCATAGCCCCGAAATATGTTTTCTAGCTCCTCATGGCTTATGCGCGCGAGCAGTGTGGGATTATTGATTTTATAGCCATTGAGATGAAGAATCGGCAGGACCGCGCCGTCTCGGATAGGATTAAGGAATTTGTTGATATGCCAGGAAGTCGCCAGAGGCCCGGTCTCTGCTTCCCCGTCCCCGACTACCGCCGCAACTATCAAATCCGGATTGTCGAATGCGGCTCCACAGGCATGCGAGAGCACATATCCGAGTTCGCCACCTTCGTGGATTGAGCCCGGTGTTTCCGGTGTGCAGTGACTTCCGATGCCCCCGGGAAAGGAAAACTGTTTGAAAAAGTCCCGCAGGCCCTCTTCGTCTTCGCTTTTGTCCGTATAGATTTCCGAATAGGCCCCTTCTAGGTAAACAGGTCCCAGAACTCCAGGAGCGCCATGGCCCGGTCCCGCCAAGAAGATCATGTCCAAGTCGTATTTCTTGATAAGTCGATTTAAATGGATGTAAGTAAATGCCAAGCCAGGACTTGCCCCCCAGTGTCCTAGAAGCCGATTCTTGATGTGCTCGGCCTTCAGCGGGTTCTTCAGGAGTGGATTGTCCTGCAGGTAAATCATCCCAAGCATCAAGTAGTTGCAGGCCCGCCAGTAGGCATGGGTCTTACGCAATTCTTCGGTGTTGAGGGGTGTTCCTGCGACGGTTGTTCTCGCTGTGCCATAGGCGCTAATGGAAGGCGTTGCCCGCTCGGCTCCTGTTACAGGTGTCATGTCACACTCCTTCGCCACGGTTACAAGGCAAGAGCATAGGATGAGCCCAGAAACCAAGTCGTCTGGTAAAACTGACAGTTCCGTTACGCAAAACGTAGACACTAGGGGTCAAGACTGGCCCTTCTGCTGCACGATGGACATCTTACGCAAAGAGCTACGATGCGATCATGAAACAGTCCTGGATCCAAGCATTCCAGGGCGGGCGGAGGCGGAGCGGATCGGGTAGTCGCCAGCAAATGGGACACAGCTCTGCCGTGATGACGGCAAGATACACCGGAGAAATCCCACTGGAGCAAGTGCGGGTGGCGTTTTCCGGCGTGGAGTTGGAAAATATGGAAGATGGCCGGTCTACGTGCAGTCGCTTAGTTGTGTATAATCGATACGCTAGAGAGAAGAGCGGGCGTCGTACAATGGCAGTATAGAAGCTTCCCAAGCTTCGGACGTGGGTTCGATTCCCATCGCCCGCTCCATAAATCCTGATGATTCGATTGCCTTTACGCCTGGAAATTGCTGAAAATCGCCCCATAAACTGAGGGTTTTGTTCCAAGGATGTTCCAAAGGGTCTCGAACTGTTCCAAGGCTTTTGCTGGCACAGACAAGAGACGAGCAACTGGTCCGATAAAGCCAAGAAGGAAGGCAACGTTTAGGGATCAACGCCAGGAAAGGAAAATACTTTTGTGCCAGCGACGCAAGGAACCCCACAAATCAAGAGAAATGCAGGCACCACGGAAAAGACCCATATCCCTCGGACGGCATAGCCGGAAATGCAGTATCTGTGCCCATCAAAGTCGCGAAGAGATCGAGCGAGAATTTATTAACTGGACGGGTCCGAAGGCTATCGCAAAAGAGTTTGGGCTTCGGGACCGGACTGCGATTTATCGCCACGCGCATGCTTTAGATCTTTTCTCTAAGCGCCAGCGAAACATTCGTGCAGCACTCGAAAAGATCATTGAAAGGGCCGGAGAGGTGGAGGTCACCGCCGCCGCTGTCGTAGCAGCAGTGCAGGCTTACGGAAGGCTCAACGCCCAGGGCCAATGGATCGATCGGGTCGAGCACGTAAACGTAAACAAACTATTCGAGAGAATGACCGAAGCAGAAATGGAAGATTACGCAAAAGAGGGGAATTTGCCTGCTTGGTTCAAACTAGCGGTATCCGCAACGCCCTCCGACAGTCCGGATGACAGAAATAGCGATTAAACCGCAAGAAACGCTGCCGTTGACCGCTACTCCTCGACCGGGAGATTTCCCTATTGGATCGCCTCGTTCCAGAGTTGCGGTACGAATGCGGCTGGCGAAGATCAGAACAGCGCAACCTCGTCTCACCTTTGAGATGTATGTTGGCCGTCCTAACCGCGACCCGATGCGGAATCACTTCACGGACTGGGCCGGAGATAAGAAAAATGGTTTAATGCGAATCGTCTTTGTCCCCCACGCCTGGTTGGCGCCTGGAGATCCAGTTCCTGTCTGCCCAGATTGTGCAAAGCCCTTTAGAAAAGACCACGAGAGTCTCGGCAAAATCTTCTTCGTCGGAGACTGCGTCGGCGTACATGTACCAGAACGTGGGAGTTAGCCAATGTTGGCGTCAAGCGAACTTGAAGGTTCAAGAGTTTTGTTTAAAACCGTTGACGCGCCTGCTTTGCGGAAGATCGGAGGAG
>JBKOXA010000038.1:0-18007 GCA_046724685.1 Acidobacteriota bacterium
GATATGGTTCTCGACGTGGGCTACTCAGGCGCGCGCGGCTTGCATCTTATTCGCGATCGATCCATCAACCAGGCGGGAATTGCCACTCCTACAAATCCTATTCGAGGCGAGACGACAAACACGCTCGCTAACGTGACGCTGCAGGTTCCCTTTCAGGGCTGGGATCCAGCCAATCTCGTTCAGATCGAATCCGCGGGCGCTTCCTGGTACAACGCGCTGCTGGTGAGCTTGAACAAGCAGTTCAGTCACGGTCTGCAGGCGCAAGTCTCTTACACTTTTTCAAGAAACTCGACGACAGACCCTCTCACCAGCGTAAACGGCAACGGCGGCTTCAGCAATGGAGATCAGAACAATCCGAAACAGCGCTATGGCCCGGACTTTTTCGTACGCGAACACCGGCTCATTGCAAACTACACTTATCAGTTCCCCAGCCCAGAAAAACTCTCATCCTCCCGAGGGCGGATACTGGGCGGTTGGGGAGTTGCCGGGGTGACCACGTTTCAATCGGGGCATAAGCTCTTGGTCATCTTCAGTCCGAATGGCCGAAACGTTTTCGGGCAAACGGCTGATCGCGCTTCCCTCTCCGGGGCCTGCACGAAAGGCCATTATCTGACGCCGGGGTCAGTGACTTCGAATCTCAGCGGTTATATCAACGCAAGCTGCTTTACTGAGCCGGCTCTATTCAGCGCAGACGACCCCATCGGCCTGGGATTCGGCGACTCCGGCGTGGGAATTTACGACGGCCCCGGACAAAACAATTTCGATTTGTCCCTTACCAAGAGATTCCCGTTCCGCTGGCCGCGCGAGAATTCGTCGCTTGAGTTCCGCTCGGAGTTCTTTAACGCTTTCAACCACCCCCAATTCTGTGATCCGGACGTGGACTTTACTTCACCCACATTCGGGCAGATCTCCTGCACGAGCGTCGCGCCGCGCATTATCCAGTTTGCGCTGAAATTAAGTTTCTAGCGATTTCTTTAAACATTACATCGGCTCGCAGGCCCTAGATTCCCAGTGCGCGCCGGATCGATAGACTCGGCTGTTTTTTCCATGGGACTATCAGAAATTCTCGATCTGCCACACATTACGGGTGGTGCTGGCTTCGGCTATGGCCAGGGATCGCCCGTCGGGGGACGGGATCGCGCCCAATATTTCGGCATTGCTGGAACGGAGCAAGACTGAAACTCTGCCATTGAGAGTGATATTCAGCAAAGCACTCTCGGGTTCGTGATGCCAAGTAGCCAGGAGACTCTTTCCGTCCACGGACCAGGTGATGCTACCCAATTCGTTCCACCCCTTTACGGCCAATTCACGCGTTTCGCCGGTGAGCGTCGAGCGGAGCCGGATCGTTCCATTTTTAGGGCTATCAGGAACTATGGCGCGTTGCGAACCATCGGGGGACAAGCTCCAGTTGCACAAGGGATCGATTTGCGGAGGGTCGGCACTCTTCCCGCTCCGTTCGTCGAACCGGAACGTTTCCGAAGTATCTCCCTTCATGATGCTGTACAGGCAGATCGTTGACGGCGAGGGCGCACACTGCACGTTCCAGATGCGGACGTCCTTGAGGACCAGGCGAGGCGTCCCACCGGCTATTGGAATGGCGAAAATCGAAGATGGAGTTTTAAGGTCGGCGGATTTAGACGTCGAAATATATAAGATCTCAGAGCCGTCAGGAGTTAACCTGGGTTGTAAGAGCTGCTCAGCGCTACTCATCAGATTTTCCGCTAAGGGTTGATCGATGGCCTGTTTGAATATCTGCGGTATGCCGTTTCGATTCGAATTAAACAACACTGCCTTGCTATCTGGCGTCCAAGCAAACGGGTCGTTTTGATTCTCATCGATTGTCAGCCTCCTGTTCGCGAGCAAATGCGTGCCGTCCGGCGCCAGCGAACCGATGTAAGTACTCACCGCCGTATTCTCTCTGAGGAAAGTCAAGACTTTCCCGTCATCGCTTCCAGAAACCTGCGAAATCCAACCAATTCCTCGCGTGATGCGTTTCGATGACCCGGCAGTCTTTCCAGATTGTTGCGGCGAAAGCATCCAGAGGCTTGCGCCCTGCTGGTTTTCTTCATCTCCAAAGGTGTATATCAGGCGGCCATTCAGTAGCCAATTCAGCGCAGGACCTAATCGATTGTCAGAAAAAAGCGTCTCGGCTCTTGCGTTCCGCCATTCATTAATCTCAACGGAACTCTGCTGCGTATGGTAGGCGAAATCCATTCTGACGTAGGCGATTCGATTCCCGTCCGGAGACCACTTCGGACCTCCGACCCAAGAGGACTTGTCGGGCGCAACCTTGACCTGATCCGTTCCGTCGGAACGCATAACCCACTCCTCTCGGCCATAGCCAAGGCGTTGGAAGGCGATGTGGAATCCGTCAGGCGACACTGATCCTGCCCGACCAGCATCTGCCAGTGGACGGGGCGAGCCTCCGAAAACCGAAATACTCCACAAGCTTAGTTTGCCCGGTTGTTCCTCGCGCGTGACAAGTAAGTGAGATTCGTCCGGAAACCAGTCGTCCACATGAACGGAGAAGTTGGGCGGCAACGGCACGGGATGGGTTTCACCAGTGCGGATCAGCTTAAGGTAGATACCTGTATTGTCCGTGTAGGCGAGATACTTCCCTTCAGGGGAGACCGCCGCGCTGCTGACACTGTTTTCTGATGAGTTCGCGGTCAGCTTACGTTCAACGACCTCCGTAGGCCGCGAAGGAAGCCGCCATATACCCAACCCTAGAACGCCCAGCACGATCAGGGAGAGCAAGGCGGCAGCGATCCAATGACGTGAGGAAAAAGTCTTGCCTCGTTCTGGGGCAGCAACGATTGCAATTCCGCTTGGTGCGGAGGAGCCGTTGACCGGACCAATGAAGCGATACCCGCGTCGAGCGAGCGTCTCGATGAATACTGGAGCGTCCGCCGATTCGCCCAGCGCGTCGCGCAACCTTTTGATGGCGGCATTCAGGCTGTGATCGAAGTCGACGAACGTGTCCGCCGGCCAGAGTTTGCTGCGCAATTCCTCACGGGTAACCAGTTCTCCCGGTCGTTCAAGTAGCGCCGCCAACACTTGCAACGGCTGTTCCTGGAGCTTTACCTTCTGTCCCCGCTGGCGCAGTTCCCCAGTTTGGACATTAACCTCGAACGTACCAAAGCTGATAATTCGGGATGAGGATGGGACGGACACGTCAAACTCCGATGTCACCGCAGTCTAGCACCCTTCGGGTGTACTTCTGACGTGTGCTCGACCTTTGCAACGTTCTGAAAATACTGGTGGGAATCATGATGGGGTTCTTGGGCGGATTGCAGGCAAGTCAGAAACCTGCGGGAACGCGGTAATGGGAATTTCGTCGGCAAATGAAAAATCTCAATTAGGCGCAATTTCGCCGTTTTCCGCGTTTTGAGCGTCTAGAAAAATCAATAGCTTACGTGTTTTCAATGAGCCCAAATATTCCGACTCCCCCGCCTCCACCATTTCAATGACTCTGTAATCAATAGATTACCGCTATTTAGGTGGGCTACGTTCACGAAACGCTCCACTTCCGAGCCAGTACTGGAGGCTGGGGAAATGGAATAACCTCCCGTTTCCATTTCTGTTTGCGTCGACCACATACCGATCGATCGAGCCTGGTGCACTCACTTGAAGGGAGTCGGTCTCGCGGCTAGCTCGGCTGTTTTCAGCATCTGATCTAGAGCCGCACGATCAAATTCTTTGCCCGCTGCAAAAACTTCTGAAATCTTGGACGTATTACGAATATCCTGAAGGGGGTCAGCATCCAGCAGAACCAGATCCGCGACCTTCCCTGGCGTAACGGATCCGTAGCGGTCACTTGCGGCCATAAACAACGCTGCATTCCGAGTCGCCGCTTGTAGAGCTCCAAGCGTACTGAGGCCAGCTTCGACGAGCAACGCGAGTTCGTCATGTATGCTGAATCCGGGAAAGCAGAAGGGATTCCCAGTATCCGTGCCGGCCAGCATCGGCACCCCGGCTCGAAACAACTCGCCCACCGCTTTTTTCTCATCAGTGAACAGTTCACGCTCAAGTTCGAAGTCTGCTGCCGTCCATTCTTTGAGACGGAAATCGTCTTTCGCAACCAACGAGTCCCGAAATTCTCCTCCGAAATAGCGGATCCGGTTGTCGCTCGTGAATTGTGCATTGTTCAACAAACCAAAAGAGCGATAGACGACGAGTGTCGGCACAGGCCAAGAGTCATTCTTCTTCAATTCTTCGAACAAGCGGTTGCATTTTTCATCACTGTAGCTGCGCCACGCCTTTTCTTCGAGAGTGTCGCTCTCTATCAAAGTTTTCGTCGACATGGCTCTAGGCCAGAGGTCCTTCTCTTGGCTCGAACAAGCAAACGACATTCCGGTCAAGTGCTCGATGCTCTTCTGTTTCGCCGCAATCGCTTCCCATGCGCTGATCCGCATGGGAACGTGGCCTTCCACCGGAATGCTCTGCCGCCTAGCCTCGTCGATAACGGCGAAATATGCATCGCGTGAGAGCCGGGAGTAAACCTTGATGAAGTCAGCTCCCCTCTGCTTCTGCTCGTCCACTACCCTGCGTGCCTCCTCGGGTGTTTCTACTTTGATCGAATTTCGCCAGATCGGCGGATTGCCATCCACGATCGGGCTTGCCATGTAGATGTGCGGTGCGTTGACGTTTTTCGCGGCCAGTGCCGCTCGAAATTTATTCGCATCAGGAGGCCCGAACATCTCCCGCACCCCGGTCACACCGTTGGCAATGTAGAGGGGGAGGGAGGAATCGTAGTCGGTCCCATGGACGTGCATATCCCACAGGCCGGGAATCAGGTACTTGCCCGTGGCGTTCACAACCTTCGCGCCTGCCGGTGCCTTTATTCTCTTGCTTTCTCTTACCTCCGAAATCTTGCCGCTCGAAATAACGACCGTGCGGTCTTGAGCCTCATTGCCCGTCTCGGTATCGATCACGGTCACATGGGTGATATAGATTGCAGTTGATGGTCGATTCTGGACCGTTGCAACTGCGCACAGCTGACCAAACGCGACAAGGAATAGGGAAAGCTCGGTTTTCATTGAGCCTCCGGACGGTAGAATCGTACTTGTGCTAGCGAGACCGTATCATTTGGACGATGAAAGCGCTATCTCGAGAGTGGGTTACGCGTTCCCATCCACCCCGTAAACGTAATACGTATTACATCCTCCCGAGCGCCGGCCTTGCACCCCAGCTTCGACCTTCCATTCTTCTCTGAACTCCCGCATTCGAGTGTGCTACCATGACCGTAGTCATGACTGTAGTCATACAGAAACGCCGACCGAAGCCATCCAGCCGTGCGGCTCGGCGGGTAGGCAACCGCACGATTCCTCGCCATGAGCTTGGGGGTCGAATTCAGAAGACAGCGCTCCAACTGTTTCGCGAGCGGGGGTTTGATAACATCTCCGTTGACGAAATCGTCGCTACGTCTGGCGTTGCAAAGGGCACATTTTTTAACTTCTTCCCGACCAAGCAAGCGGTGCTTTCCGGCTACTACCGGGATCTGGACTCGTTCATGACGGCCAGACTGCGGCGATTGAATCCCGCCGATCCGGCGAAGTCCCTGGTCAACCTGTTTCGGGCAATGGAACACCAGCTCCGCGCGGAGGGTGATTTAGCGTGTGTTCTGTTCCGAGAAATCACGCAGAACCCAACCCTGGGCGCTACCGACTTCGATTCAGGCCTAGACGATCTTCAGCAATACACGTCCTTCTTCGAAAAGTGCCGGGCGAATGGCTCAATCGACAAATCTGTCATTCCGCACGTGGCCGCTGAAATGGTCCAGGACCTGTGGAGCTCAACCGCGCAGAGATGGTTCCGGATGCGGCAACGCTTCTCGCTGGGCAGTGTATTGAGACTAAAGCTCGAGACTCTATTCGCAGGCCTAAAGTGCCGGGCAGCTGGTTCTTAGTGCGACAGACCCGCGGAATCGTGGGTTGCTGGCACAGTTTTCTTTGGAGGTCTTGCGGCTGATGATGAGGGTCACACTTACTTTGACCGCTTTCCTGCTGTTGGTAGTTCCGATCGGCTCCGCAGCGCAGACAAAACTTACAAAACTTGCACCGGAATGGACGGGAGGTTACACCTTCGGCGGCGGCTGGACGCTGTTGCGGGTGCACATAACGGACAGCGGATCGGAGTTGTTGGCAACCATCGACGTGCCATCGGTGGATCTCGTGGCGCAACCGATCACGAACCTGCGTCAACAATCTTCAACCATTGCGTTTCAGGTCCTGCAGGGCGCCGCACATCTGAGTTTCGAAGGACACATCGGAGAAGACACGATTGAGGGCACGGTTGTGAGCGAAGAACGGCAAGGAAGGTTTCAACTACTGCGATTGGCCGCTGTCGATCGCGCCTCTCTTGCGCAATACCAAGGCGCCTACCAATGGAGCGCAAATCATTTGGTCTACATCCAATTTTGGGATGAGCTCGGCAAGGACCAGCTTGGAATCTTCGACGAGTCGGGCGAGACCCGGACGCTGTACATTATGGGAGATGACAAATTCTTTGTCGGTTCGGGCGTTGCTTACCCTGTTCCCCTGGAAGCACGCATCGCGTTCCATCGCAACGCGCAGGGTGCGGTTACTTCACTGAGCTGGCAATCACTGGGCAAAGTTGCGCGAGTAGCGGAGCGGGTGACGCCGTACTCTCAACAAGACATTACTTTTCGAAACGGAGAGGTTCTATTAGCTGGCACGCTTACGCTCCCAAACCGCGTCGGAAAGCATCCTGCGATGGTCCTCGTCCATGGTTCCGGTCCTGAGGATCGCAACGCCCTGTTGCCCTTCGTTCGTTTTGTGGTTCGCCATGGCATCGCTCTACTCGCCTACGACAAGCGCGGGGTCGGTGATTCGACCGGCGATTGGAGGAATTCGTCGTTCAACGATTTGGCTGGTGACGCGATTGCCGCTATGGAGTTTCTGAAGTTGCGCAACGACATTGATCCGAAGCAGATCGGAGTCTTTGGCGTGAGCCAGGGTGGATGGATCGGTCCTCTGATTGCCTCGCGTTGGAAGGACACTGCATTCTTGATTAGCGTGTCCGGCGCTGGGGTCACGCCAGGTGAGGAAACCCTGGACTACATGCAGAGCGAGTTGAGAGCAAACGAAGTGCCTGCGAACGAAGTTGCAGAGGCAGTCTCGCTAATCAAGCTGGCCTACAACTATGCGCGCACCGGCGAGAGATGGGACGAGTACTTGGCTGCCAGAAAGGACCTTGAAAACCGGTCGTGGCTGTCCTACATCGGAGCGCCAGCAACACGGGATGACGCGCAGTGGGTACTTATGCGCCTTACTTATTTTTACGATCCGATCCCGGCGCTCAAGAACGTCCACTGCCCGACCCTCGCATTTTTTGGTGGACTGGACGTCAACGTCCTGCCCGAGAAGAACAAGGCCAAGTGGGAGACGGCACTGAAGGAAAGCGGGAATCGAGACTATGCGCTGCTCACCCTTGCCAAAGGGAATCATGTCCTCATGGAAGCCAAGACGGGTAGCACCGAAGAATTCCCGTCGCTGCAAAGGTTCTTGCCAGAGTATTTCGGCACACTGCTTACTTGGATGTCCCACCGAATACGTGGATTCAACTAGTTGGATAAACCCGCTCCTGTTTCAGCAATGCAGGCAAAAGCCCGAAAAACGTGAATCAAACCGGGCTGGGGGAGTGACTCTACCCGCCTCCACCCTTAGATGGCTTGGTTAGATCACGAGTTTGAGGCCTGCCGCTTCGGTGAAGGCACGGAAATCTCGGTCTCGCGTGAGGAGAGAAATTCCACCATCGATGCAGCTTTGTGCGATCAATGCGTCGCCTAGACGTGCTCTTCGGTGCTTCGCCAGAACTTTCGCTCGCAACGCTCCGGCTCGCTGCCAATAGCCGCTTCCAATTTCAATCGCTGGCACGTCGCAAAGTGTTTTCGCGACCTCAGCAGGTAGCTTCGGATCGCTTAACAGCTCAGTAAGCACCACCTGAACCATTAGCAATTGCCGGTTTCCCAACGCCTGATCGAGGAGCTCAGTGTCAGCCGCCGTTTCTCCTTCGAGAAACGCGATCCAGGTACTCGTGTCCGCGGCGATCATCGATCATCTTTCAGCTTCGCCGCCGTTCGCGAGAATTTAACTTTCCCCCGCAACTGCCGCAATCGTGCGTAAGTCCGCGAAGCCGCGACAAGCTGCAATCCCGTGCGCACCGTTTGCGTGATACCTTCGCCGGTGGCTTGCTGCGCTCTCTCCAGCAGCTCTTCTGTTACTTCGACCGTAATCTTTCGCGCCGTGTTCATGACCACTACTCTACCATACTCAATACCAGCATCGAATATGGTGTTTCTCTCACCTGTGATTGAGTCGACTTCTTTTTGCATCTTCCTCATCCTGCTACTGGCACGAATACGACCGATTCACACAAGAGAGGGGCTTGTGTAAAGGTTGCGAACGAAAGAGAGCGACTTTCGCCTCCCTGGCCCGTTCTGCGGCATGTGCTCATAGCTGCTTGAGCGTTTTCATGCCAAGGAGATAGCGCCATGAAGCAGCCACTCAAGCAGTTCGCATTCCCGCAGACTCGCCGCTCCTTCCTGCAGCGCGCCGGGAACTTGGGTGCCGCCATCGTGGGCGGGACGCTCTGGCCGAAGATCCTGGCCGCCGCCACGGCGCGTCCGCAGTCGGGTCGGCCGCCACTCAACCATGTGATCATCTCCTGCCAGGAGAACCGCTCGTTTGACCATTACTTCGGCTACGCGCCGCAGGTTCAGATGGCGGGCTTCGGGCCACCCCCGGGCTACTCGCAGCCGGATGGCACGGGTGGCGTCGTCCCTCCATACGAGTTCACAAGCCTCTCAACGCCTGACATCGACCACTCTTGGGCGGCGGTCCACAGCGAGTGGAACGCCGACGCGATGGACGGCTTCTTCACGACGGACGGCATCGATGCGATGGGATACTACACGGCGGCCGAGCTGCCGTTTTACTACAGCCTTCTCGAGGAGTTCACCCTCTGCACGAACTACTTCTGCTCCTTACTCGGTCCGACCTGGCCGAACCGGTTCTATTTCGCGGCCGGAACCTCGGGCGGGATCACGACCAACGGTCTCTGGGGGTTTGGGATCTTCGACTACCCGATCATCCTCGATCTGCTTGACGCCGCCGGCGTCACCTGGAAGGTCTACAACAACACCTGGGACAGCGTCCCATTCGGCAATACCGACAATGTCTTCGTCTTCTGGAACCGTTACGCGCACGACAAGCGCACCCACGGGACGCGCGGAGACTACTTCAGCGACCTCAAGCATGGCCGACTGCCGCAGGTGTCGTGGATCATTCCGAGCTTCGCCCGGGGTCTCGACGAACACCCGCCGGCCGACGTCTCAGTCGGGATGGGCATTCAAGAAGACCTGATCACCGCGCTGCGCAAGTCATCGGCATGGGAGAGTTCCGCGTTTCTATTGACGTACGACGAGCACGGCGGCTACTTCGACCACGTGCCCCCGCCACAAGTCGATGCGTTCGGGTTGGGAATCCGGGTTCCGATGTGGGTGATCTCCCCTCACGCGAAGCGCTCGCACCTCGAGGCGACCGTGTACGAGCACACCTCGACCCTGAAGTTCCTCGAACGCCTGTTTGATCTGCCGACGCTCGCCTCGGTCAACCACCTGTTCGACTCGGCCACGCCGGTCGGTTCGAACTACGAGGCGGCGCCCAGCGGATCCATGGACGGGCCCCCGGCGCCGCCGCGCGACAGAGACGAGCGGATCGGCGACCTGTTCGAGTGCTTTGACGTGTGAGCCGGACACCCGCGGGGGAACCTCCCCCCTGCATCTAGCGGGTCCACAATTCGACCACCGCACCACGACCTACTTTTCTGACTTCGCCCCTGGTGTTATCCATTGCGGCGCTTCCAGTAACAGCTACACAGCTTATGTGTAATGAGGCGGTAAGCTGGACGCGTCTCTCGACCAGCCAGGAGGCAAAGTGAAAATCGGCATCCGTGTCATTGTCGTTTGTTTGTGTTTGAGCCTGTCGGCATACGGCCAAGGAAACAGCTTTGACCGCGTCCGTTACAACGGCGGTTCGGTGGATTCAAAGGTTGATCCGAAAGAATGGAAGAACACGCTGAATGTGACGTCCGATTTCATCACGCTATCGTTGAAGGACGGCAAAAAGTTAGAAATCCCTCCAAAATCCGTCACCTCGTTGAGCTATGGCCAAGAAGCGCATCGCCGGGTTGGGACGATGATTGCGCTTGCAGTTCTGGTCGCACCCGTCGCGTTGTTTGGCTTGTTTCATAAGACCCGACTTCACTACATCGGAATTCAATACACGGACAGCACAAACAAGTCGGCAGGAATCTTGCTTCAAGGAGACAAGGATAACTACCGAGCGATCCTTGTTGCTCTCCAGGGCGTGACCAGCATGCCGGTCACAGTTTCAGAGAAGGATCGTGAGTTCGCCCCCGTTGGTGTTAAGTCCGAAGTGACTAAGGGGAAAGAAGAACGTGCCGAATCCGGAACGACGTCACCCGATTCAGCTAGGGGTGCGGTCAACGTCTCTTCTAATCCTTCCGGTGCCGACGTTTCACTCGACGGCAATTTTATTGGAAACTCACCCGCAAGTCTCAAGCTCGCGCCCGGCAAGCATACAATCACGGTCAAGATGTCTGGATGGAACGACTGGACTAGAGATATAAACGTTCAAGCTGGATCGGAAGTACAACTTACGGCGACACTGGAGAAGACTCTATGATTCAGACGCGAACGCTCGCGATTGTCTTTTTGTGCCTGATACTTGCGTTCTTCGCGCTCGCCGGAGCCAAGAACCTTTTTGCAGCGACCTGCACAGGGTCCGACCCCTGTCACGCCTGCAAGAACTGCAAATACTGCCGACACTGCGCAAAACAGGGCGGGAAATGCGGCGTGTGCAAGTAGCAGCAATCGCTTTTGAACCTGCCGCGCGGATTGGATTCATTGAGAGCACTGCCACGCTCCGACAGCTTAAGGACAGTACTTACCGGTGTTCGATGGAGACCAGAACGGACTCACCCGAACCGCCCTTGATGGTTGTCGTCCGGACCAGACCCACGTCGAGCGCGTAGTCCTTTTCCTCCGTAACCTTCGGTTCCAGCGGCGACCACTCGTTCGTGACGAGAACGTTGCCTTGCCAAGAACCAAACGGCACAGAGACCGATCCGGTGAGACTCGCCACCTCTGCATTGTCTTCCGCCACTCCCGGCGAGTTCTCCTGGCGATAGGCATCGCCCACGACTGGTTGGCCCTCCATCACAAATCCGGGCGTGGCGCCGTCCACGCCGGCCAGCCATGTCCCGGCGGTTCCCACTACTACGCCGTGCTTTAGCTGTTTGGTATCTTCGCCCATATACCAGACGTTGCCGTACTTGTCCTGGGCGAAATAATCAAAGGTGTCTTCCACTACCTCGCCGTTGACCGATGCTGTGTCCCGAACCACCACGCAGTCCACCCTGAGAACTTCTTTCGCGTCTTGCGTGACAACGAATTCGTCGTGCTCGCGCGGGCCTTGTATGGCTTCGTAAATGAACGTAGTTCCGGGAACTAGCGGGAAATACCGGTTGTCAATCTTAGCCGGCTGCGAAAAGTTCCTGGCATTGAAGATGGGCGTAAACACCGGCGGGCGAGTAATCTCCTTGTTCCCTTGAACAAACAACGCCGGAAATAGTAATACCCTGGCGGTGAGCAGGATATGGCTCCTCATCTGACCTCCTGGGAGCCGGGCTCGTGATGTTAGGCTCCTTAGCGTTTCCGAGTCCAGCCCTAGCCCGCTTGGTCTGAGGTAGGCAGACGTTTTAATGAGCCGGATTCGTCTTTACGATTGTCCTGATGAGACTCTGGCTTCCGCGCGAAGATGTACGCTCTGCGGCTCTGATACTCCACTTCCGGTGCGTAGGGTTCCCGCTCGATAATCTCTTCAATGGCAAGCCCCGCAGATTCTATGTACCGTCGGATTGCCGATGGCTGAAAAAGAAAGAAATGCATTGCGATCTGCCGCCCCCACAACTCCTTCTCCTCGAGAACTTCATCACCGGTGTGAAATGCGAGCAATAGGAGTCCACCCGGTTGCAACACTCTCTCCATTTCCCGGAACACCAAGGGCAGAGATTCCGTAGGAATATTTACGATCGCATAGAAAGCTGCAATTCCAGCAAGGGTACTGTCCTCGAGGCCGAGGGCCATCATGTTTCCTTCCCGGAAGGAAATGTCAGGGTTGAGTTGTCGAGCCTGCTCAAGCATCTTCGGAGAAAGATCGAGTCCAAATACGGCCGTTCCCGCATCCCGCAGGTAACGGGCTACGTGACCAGGACCACAGCCCATGTCACATACTTCGCCACGTCCTGCTACCTCAGCACTGAAGCGACAGAGCAATTCGCGGTCAAGCGGCTTGTGTTGAAGTTCGTCAAAAATTCGCAGTGCATACTCATCGGCGAGGCGATCGTAGCTTTCGCGTATCGATTGTGTGATCTTGCTTTCCATAGCATTGATCCGGTGGCAGTCGTCAGATCTAGTCGGTATTGTCTCATTGGCTCCAATTGCAAAATCTGGCGACCGGCCATCCCGCCAGCGGAGGGGCTATACTTCCCTACGCGAACCATCCTCCGATGCTCTCGGGATTTCATCGTTCACAGCGGCCGGCTGGGAGCTGTGATTTTCTTATCCGAAAGGGTTGCGATCCGCCGACTACCTCGCCTTCTAACGCCGAACACTTTCACTCAGTCGAAGCCCTATGAGCTGAATTCGACGAGCAGTGCAACGACTAGACGCTCCCTCCCTGCAATCGGCTGCAAATAGGCGCGAAACATCGTCTCCTGTAACCAAGATATTCCGGTTGTTCTTTATTGGCGCCAACCGGAAGAGGCCAAACCGCGAGCCGCCGCCTGGATATAGGCAGGGTTGCACCCACAGCAGCCCCCCAGAAATTGAATGCCTTCCGCGTTTGCGCTAGCGGCAAATTGCTGAAATGAGCTTCGCGGCAACTGAATGGTCTCCAACTCGTCCGGAAATTGCTGCAATCGCGTAAAGCACGGCACGGAATCGAGGGTGCGAAACGCCGCAGGCTGCGCCGCAATCGGCACGCTCACCGCGTTCCGCATTTCGCGGACTATCCTGAGCATGCGCTCCGGCTCCTGCTCGCAGTTGACCCCTACGATGGCGGCGCCGGCATCTACCATGGCGCGCGCGCACTCCGCTGGGGAGTGTCCGTCCGAGCATTCGGTTACCTTGGGACGAAAAGTCATCGTGGCGATGACCGGCAGACCGCTCGCCCGACAGCACTCGAGTGCAATCAGCATCTCCTGCAAGTGAAAGAACGTTTCCAGGATGAAAAAATCCACGCGAGCGGCGGCGAGGATGCGGATCTGTTCGGCCAGGAGGTCACGGACGTGTCCGGCAGCGGAGGGACCTTCGCGCTCAAAGAGCTGTGTTCGAGAAACAGACCCCGCCACCTGCGCCTGATTGCTGGCGACCTCTCGCGCGATACGGACTGCGGCGGCGTTGATTGCCTCAGTCTGTTCGCCGTAGCCCGCGCGATTCAGCTTCTCGCGCGTACCGAAGAAAGTGAGTGCCTGCAAAACCTGCGATCCGGCGTTCAAGAACTCACGATGCAACTCGCGCAGAGCTTCGGGATGTTCGATTGCAACTTCCGGGGTGAATTGCCCACTGCCCTTGCCGGTGCCCACCTTTTCGCGGCCCGAGCCGCTGTCCACCCATCCACGGCGCTCGAGTTCGATCAAGTAGCCGCCGTCGCCGAGGACGACGCCCTGCAGCGCGATCATTTCAAGAATGCTTTGACTCGGTTTCATGGGATATGTCCGCATTGTTGCTCAGATTGTGTGAAGACGATCGCGCCAGCGCCGACCAAACCTGCATCAGTGCCGAGCTTCGCCGGAGTGATGGGCAGCGTCCGGCTGCTATCGGCGAAAATGTGTTCGCGACAGGCCCTTTCGAAGGCGTCCCAGTACAAACCGCCTGCGAGCCCAACTCCGCCGCCGACCACGATCAAGCCCGGATCGAGCACATTGACCAGAAAGGCGGCGCTGACTCCCAACGCTTCGCCCGCTGAAGTCAATATCTCGATGGCAACGTCGTTGCCTTCCGACGCTGCGCGAAAAACTTCGTGCGCACTCTCGACGGTAGCGGTCGGTCCGTTGGCTGATTTTCGCCGGTGTTGCCCGAAGCGCTTTGCGATCGCCGGACCCGATGCGAACTCTTCAAGCACCGGCCGCAGTTTTGCGCCGCAGCTTGTACACGTTGTGCTCAGAGCGCTGCTAGCCAGCACGATCGCATTGCCTCGTGCACCCTTGTACGGTTGGCCGTCCTTCACCAGACAACAGCTGATTCCGGTACCCACGGTTATGTAAATGAAATGGCTTTGTCGTTGTCCTGCGCCAAAGATCGCCTCCGCGAGGGCCGCTACCCGCACGTCCGACTCGACTCGCGCGGGAGCTATTCTGGACAATTCCCGCTGCACGGGAATCTCATGCCACGCGATCGTGCAACTGCTCGCAATGTTGCCGTCGCAGTCCACCAATTCGGCCACGCCCGCGCCGATTCCGGCCACGCGAATGTCCTGCGAAAGCGCCCATTTGCGAAGATCGGCGGCAAGATTCAGAGTGTCCTCCAGAACTGGCTCGCCACCCCGGCTCGGTTGAGTCGGAACAACTGTGCGCTTCAGGATCTCCCCTGACGGCCATGACACTACCCCTGCAGCGATTTTCGTGCCGCCGATGTCGAGAGCAATCGCTCCGAGTTGGTGGTTACTGCTCATCGGAGGGCCGTGTGTGATCGTGGAGATGATGACGGTGTTGCCGCTCCTCTAGCCGAAGATCGAGAGTCGCAAAACGGGATTGTACTGCAGTCGCGCGCTTCTCTCGCGCCGCTCTGCCGGCGGCTTCGACGACCTCCAGCAGGTGAACGTCGTGCTCAATCGAATGCAGCGGCGTTCTCGTCTCGCGCACTGCATTCACCATTTCCGTCAGTCCATCGCCCCATAGCCAAGTCGGATCGAGCGGCTCGAATTCTTCCCAGCTCGCCGCACCGTTTCGCCAGATCTCGAAACCCCGTGGGTCCCAATCGTCGCCGAGCAGGTTCGCCGTTCCTTCCGTTCCGTAAAACTCCAGGGCCGGGCGCCGGTAACGCTGGATTGCATGACTGCTCACGACTGACGACAATGCTCCATCCTCATGGCGCAGCAACACATGCGACACATCCGCGCCCTCCGACTTCTCCATCTTGCCGCAGACTTCTCTTTGTGTGACTGCCACAGCCTCGGCCGCCAAGACCTCGACCACGGGGCCAAGAACCGCGGTCAAGCTTTTCAGGTTGTAAATTCCCACTTCGGCCAAGGGCCCTACGGTGCCGTCGTGATACCAGCGCGCCCAGGTTGAGCCCGCATTGCCATACAGCCCGCGCGCGGAGTGTACCTTGCCGATGGCACCATCGCGAATGCGTCCCCAGAGCGCCCGAAACGTGGGAGCGAGCTGTACGAAAGGAGCGCACATAAGGTGCAGACCCCTTTTTTTCGCCAGCATCGCAAGCTCTTGGGCTTCGCGGCGAGTGGCGGCGGCCGGCTTTTCGACGACTACATGTTTTCCGTGTTCCAGAGCCTGTCGCGCCAACGATGCGTGGCTTATAGGAGGAGTAATGATAAGCACAATGTCTGTATCCGACCGCAGGACGTCCAGCGGATCGGCAACCAACTCGATGCCAGGTCGGCGAGTTTGAAAATCCTGCCAAGTTTCGCGGCGGCGCGCGCAAACCGGGCCGAGTCGAGCGGCCCCGCGCGGAATCAGGCGGTCCAATACCTGAAAATAGGCCCAGATCACGTTTCCGGAACCGATGATTCCGACCTTTACTGCGCGCACCTGGAAGGCACCTCCTGCGCCTCATTCGTTCCTTCATAAGACAGCATGGCACCTGCTGCCAGAGCGAGTGCGATGCCTAGCCACTGCAACCCTGTGGGCCGCTCTTTGAGAAAAACCGTTGCCAGCACAACGGTGAATAACGGATACAGGGCGGTCAGTGGAATCGCGACGCTCGCCTTGGCTCCCTTTTCTAGGCAAAGGAACACAGCCCAGTTTCCCAATCCGTTCGCCAGACCGCCCAGCAATCCCACGCAGACAATTCCGAGGCTCAGTCCGTGCAAAGTCGTCATTCTCCACATCAAGGGAACCATCAGCAAGAAACCCACCGTGACCCAAATGACCATGGAGCGGGCCGACAGGCAGTTGGTGCCAAGTTTCATGAACAGCCCGCAAATTCCCCACAGCACAATGGCAGTCGAGGCGTACACCATCCAATGGATCACAGAAACCTCAAATTGAAAGTATAGCGATTGCGGCGAGCGCCAAAATCATACCTGTCATCTGGACTTTGTTCAGCCTCTCGCGCAGCACAACGAAGGCGAGCACTACAGTAAGCAGTGGAAACAAGCCCGTCACAGGCGTAACGATAGAGGCGTCCTGTTCGTGCAGGGCGGCATAGTACGCAAGCACACCGAGTCCGGTGGCCACACCGCTCAGAATGCCGTAGGAAGCGCCCTTCAGATTGCATTCCAGCTTCCAGTGCATTTTCAACAGCATTCCGACCGCTACCGGGAGCATCCCCAGGGTGAAAAGAATCTGCAGTTGCAGGGGCGTTGCGGAGGCCGACCCTATCTTGGACAAAAATCCCCACAGTCCCCACCAGAATGTGCAGACCAGTGCATATAGAACCCAGACGGGAAAACGCGACTGCTTAGTGCGCATCCTTCGATACCTCGCCTTCCCTGCGCCAGAGACCGCGTTTACCTTCTAGCGCATGAGAATGGACGCGGAACAAGTCACAGTCCGCTCCAGCTAAGCTTGCAAAATTTCTCGGCCGCATGAAATCGGAAGAATATCCATGGCGAACTGCCAGCACCTAGATGCCGAAGATAGCTGGCTGGCATAACAAGTTCGGCCGCACCTTGTCTTTCGCCTGCCGGCCTGCCTGAAGACGAAACAGTAGCGCCGCGAAATTGTCCTCCGAAGGGAGTGAATTCGCAACCGGTCAAACCTTGCCCGTCGCGTCCGGTCGTGATTTGCAGTCTGCGGCACAATCCTCTGGCGGACGTCGAAGGATCCTGCTGCGATGATTGGACTCGCGCCAGTTACGTAGATTTCGATCTTGATCGGTGACGTCCGCCTCGGCTGGGCACTCTTCTTGTCGGACGCGTTGCTCGTCTCCGTTTTTTGAATAAACTCAGGCAGGATCAGCGACGCTTCGGGAGCTCTACTCCCCGCTCCTCCATTACGACCTTCCTATAACGAATGGATGACAGTATTTCTTGTCTGGGTTCCACATACGGTCCAATTAGGTTCAGTGCCGGAGACCGGGAAACGAATAATCTACTTTCCGTCAGTCACAAATGCTCTAGCCGCATCGTTTCAGACTCGGAAACGTCCAAAGAAACCAGGTGGCCAAGAGCAGTCCTTGGTTGAAATCAATTCCCAAAATTGACGCCTAGTCTGCACGCCGAAGGGCAAGAAGCGTCAAATCGTCCGTTTGCTTCAAGCCTTCCCCAAAGATTAGCATGTCCTTGAGACATTCCGAGATCAGCTCGGCAGGCCTGGTCTCGATGTGCCGAGCCGCCAGCGTGCGGATTCGGTTGAGACCATACTCTGCACCCGCACGATTCCGCGCCTCCGTCAAACCGTCGGTATATAGGAACAGAGTGTCACGCTGAGCCAGTTTGAGCTGATGGACCGGGAAGCGGGCGTTGCAAAACATCCCCAGAGGCACTCCCGTGGAATCCTTGGGCGTTGCTCCGTCACCATGGATGTGAAGCACGGGAAGGTGACCTGCGCTGACAAACTCTACCGAACCATCGTGGGCAGCTCGTCCCACGACGAGCGTCGCGAACTGTCCTGCGAGAGTGCTCTCGCAGAAAATGCGGTTGGCGTCTTCCACCATGCGATCGAGCGGCAGGCCGGCTTCGGCGAGGCTGCGAAAGGTTGCATGAAGGTGGCTCATGAG
>JBKOXA010000012.1:0-88674 GCA_046724685.1 Acidobacteriota bacterium
CGAAGCCTTTTTCTCCACAGCGATCATTTTTACGAAATCCGTTCTGACCAGGCGCGCTGGGGGATTCTGTCCCTCCTGCTGCTCTTTAATGTTTGGACGGTCTACCAGCAGTGGCTGTTCCGGCGCATGCGGTCCCAAATCACGAAAGATGAAAATCGTTCCGACGAAACTCCAAAAATAATAGAAGATCCGTCCGGGCTCGATCCCCTCACCGGCCTTTATACCCGGGCCTCAATCGAACGTCATCTGGGAAAAGAAATCGCGCGTGCTCGCCGGCAGAATACTTCCCTTACGCTTGCCGCGCTACACTTGGACGACTTCGATCGGCTCGCGGCGGGCGCCGGCAGGGCCGCAACCGATGAATTGCTGAAAGAGTTCGCCCGGCGTCTGAAAGACGCAAGCCGCGGCTCTGATTTCGCGGCCAGAATCGCCAGCGACGCCTTTCTCTTGGTCCTTCCAAAGTGCACGCTGAACGAAGCCAAAGTGGTTTTGGATCGCGTCGGAGTGGTCGAAATGAAAGCTTCCGGACAAACAATGGTTCTGGCCTACACCTCAGGTTGGCTCGACTATCAACCCGGCGATTTGCCTTCCGACCTGCTCCGCCGCGCCACCGACATACTGCGCCTGTACAAAAACGCCAGCCAAGACGCTCTTTCACCAACCCTCGCCGCCAGCTAAGGCGGTTTTCCTATCTTCTGTAAACTCAGCGCACCGCAGTGGTAGACTTTCGCTCTACGCGACCATTTTCCTTCGCAAGGTTCGCAAATGCGATTTGTTGTGAAACGTCTCCTTTTGGGTGTCGTCCTAATCGTTTCGGCTTCTGCGGCGCTGCTGTTATCTGATCTCGGACGGCGGACGATCGATTCGCGCGAAATGCCGCACGTTGGACTGCTGCAGCACGCTTCGACCATGCTATTGGACGAGGGCACCCGTGGCGCCATAGACGGCTTGGCTGCGAACGGCTTCATCGAAGGCAGAACGATTGTCATCGATAAGTACAACGCGCACGGCGACATTTCTGTCGGGAATTCCATCGCCAAGGAAATGGTCAATGCTCGTTATGACTTGCTGCTCACCATGAGCACACTGTCCCTGCAGGCAGTCGCGAACGCAAATCGTCACGGCAAGACCATTCAAGTGTTTGGCCTGGTTGCCGATCCGGCGGTAGCAGGCGTCGGGATCAGTCGCAACAATCCGCTGGACCACCCGCGCAACTTGGTAGGCTTCGGCAGTTTCCTCCCTGTAGAAGATGCCTTCAAAATCGCGCGCGAGATGTTCCCAGCCCTGAAACGAGTGGGGGTGGCCTGGAACCCCGCGGAAGCGAATTCCCGTGCCTTTGTAGAAAAAGCGCGTGAGATCTGCAAAAAGATGGACATAGAGTTACTCGAGGCGAATGTCGAGAATTCGAATTCAGTGCTCGAAGCCGAAGACTCGCTAGTCGCCCGAGGAGCGGAGGCCTTGTGGATAAGCGGCGATGTGACGGTCAGTGTTGCGGCCGACTCAGTCGTTTCCGTCGGACGCAGGGCGCGCATTCCGGTATTCAGCATCACGCCGGGTAAGCCTGACCGCGGGACGCTCTTCGATTACGGTGCTGATTTCTATCAGATCGGCACGAAAACGGGAGACTTGGCGTCGCGAATTTTGCGTGGCGCGGATCCGACTCAAATATCCATCGCCAACGTCATTCCCATCCGCTTCGTCGTGAATACTACGGCGACGCAGGGTCTCAAGCAGGAGTGGCGGATTCCGGTTGATATCCTTCGCCGTGCGAATATCGTCGTCGACGAAAACGGGATTCACGACAGGACCGTCTCGGGCCAGACCAAAACACAAGCTGTCGGTACAAATTGAGTCCGATGCGGATCACCAAACGACTCGACGGCGAGGTGGTTGAGCTCAACGTTGAAGGCCGCCTGGACGTCTACTGGGCGGATCACCTTGCGGGGGCAATCGACCAGGAGATTCGTCAGGGATCCCATCACATACGACTCGATCTTTCCCAAGTAGCCTTTCTGAGTTCGGCCGGAATTGGTGTGCTGGTGAGATTTTATCGGGAGCTCAAGAGTATCCAGGGATCGTTTGCGGTCTCAAACTGTTCGCCCATTGTCCTGAAAATTCTCGAGATTTCAAAGCTGGCCAAATTACTTGTGGCCAAGGTATCGCCGGAAGGTTCGCCGACGGATGAGCCGAAACAAAGTTCTACAGCTGAGGTGCCTGCGCCCCATTCGATTAGACGGATGGAGCGCTCCGGCGTCATCTATGAAGTCTATCCGTTGGCGCCGCAGTCAAAGTTGGAATGTCGGCCATTCGGGGACGCCGGCCTGATCGAACGCGCTGCGTTTGCCAAAGAACACTGCCACTCGATGCAATTCTCCGACTCCGCCTTCGCAATCGGACTGGGTGCGCTCGGCGAAAACTTTGAAGATTGCCGGGGACGTTTCGGAGAATTCATCGCCGCAGGGGGAGCAGTCGCCTACCTGCCCACGGACGGAACGAATGTTCCAGACTTCCTGCTGGGCGGTAGAACAACTCCGGAAGTCCAGGTCTGTTACGGGATCGCTTGCCTCGGCCTGAGACCCCAGCCATTCAGCAGCTTAATCCGCTTTGAAGCCATGAAAAACGAAGCACCCGTCGCTCTCACTCATTTGCTCGAATCGTGCCTCGATCTGGCCGATGCGCAGCAGATAGGCATTGTCGCAATCGCGGAGTCCGCCGGCTTGATCGGAGCGGCCTTACGCCGTTCGCCTGCTGTCGTCGGTTCTGAACCGGGTGTCTTCGAATTTCCCCGGATTCGGGATTGGCTCAGCTTCACGGCGGACCGTGCCTATACGAAAAGCGTTGCTCTCCTGGCTGGAATCGCCGTGCGCGGAGCGCCCGGCGCCCTCGCGCCCGTAATTCGCCCCCTCAGAAACACCTCCGGTCTCCCCATTTCCGGTCATTTCCATGCTGCCGCGTTTTCCTATCGTCCGCTGCAAAAGGGACAAATTGACCTGAAAGCCTCGATCAAGACGCTTTTTGAAAGCCAGGTACTCGAAGGTGTTCTCCACCTGTTGCACGACGATCGAGCCGTGTCCGCTGCCGGACAGAGCGAACTCGTTCGCGGTGCGTGCTGGATAGCGCCGATTTCCAAGATCGCGGTGGAAGGGACTCAGGCATGAGTCTCCTGATCGGGGCACTGACTCTCGGATTTATTTTTTCCTTGATCGCGCTGGGCGTTTTTATCAGCTTTCGAATTTTTGCGTTTCCTGACATCACTGCCGACGGATCAAGCACACTCGGCGCTGCGTTAGCTGCGATGCTGCTCGTTAGTAACGTCAATCCGTTGCTCGCCACTGCTGCCGGATTTGCCGGCGGCTTTCTGGCAGGCGCGCTGACCGGAACGCTGGCGATGAAATGCAAAATTAACGGCTTGCTCGCCGGCATCCTGGTAATGACGGGTCTGTACTCCGTCAATCTCCATATCATGGGGAGAAGCAATATTTCGGTGTTCGGATCCTCTACGTTGTCGACCTACGCCGAGCGAGCGGGTCTTGCGGTCACGCACGGCCGAACTTTGAATGTGCTGGGATGGGAGATCACCGCGCTGGAGGCCTCCTTTCTGGTGGCCTCGGTCCTCTTCGTTGTGCTTGCCGGTTTTGTGATGTACATGTTCTTTCACACCAATCTTGGAACCGCAATGCGCGCAACCGGGGATAACAGTGAGATGGTACGAGCACTGGGCGTGAATGATGAAAATATGGTCATCCTCGGGCTTGCGATTTCCAATGGCCTCATCGCCTTGGGCGGAGCCCTCATCGCACAATACCAGGGCTTTGCCGACGTGCAGATGGGCATCGGCATGGTCGTCTGGGGACTGGCCAGCGTCATTATCGGTGAGGCACTGGTGGGAACCCGGCGGCTCGGACTCGTCATCACCGGCGCAGTGATGGGCTCGGTTCTTTTCCGGCTTATGGTGGCGATCGCATTGCGCCTGGGATTGAATCCCAATGATCTGAAACTGGTGACTGCGGTGTTTGTCTTTTTGGCGCTTGTTGCGCCCAAGCTCGTCAAACGGCTTAACCTGTCCAAGCCCCGGTCCTCCCATGCTTGAGATCCGTAATGTCAGTAAGGCCTTCAACCCGGGAACACCCAATGAGCTGCGCGCGCTCGAAGCGGTCAACCTGAGTGTGGAAGATGGATCGTTCGTGGTCATCATCGGCACGAACGGTTCCGGAAAATCTACCTTGCTCAATGCTGTGGCTGGATCGTTTTCCGTTGATTCCGGTGCAATTTTGCTTGCCGGCCAGGACATCACTAAATGGCCGGAACACCGGCGCGCGAGACTTATCGGCCGCGTTTTTCAGAATCCGTTCAGCGGTACGGCCGCCAACATGTCCATCGCCGAAAACTTGGCGCTTGCCGCCTATCGCGGTCGGCCTCGCCGGCTAGGCTGGTCGCTCGGGCGGCACCTGCTCGATAAATTCCGTGAGTCGGTAGGCGAGCTGAATATGGGTCTGGAAGATCGCCTCAAAAATCCGATTGGCTCGCTCTCTGGGGGCCAGCGGCAGGCACTCACTCTGCTTATGGCAACCTGGCTGCGCCCGGACGTGCTGCTTCTCGACGAGCATACGGCTGCGCTTGATCCCAAGAGCGCCGATCAGGTGATTGCCCTCACCGATACGATTATCAAGCGCGACAATCTGACGACCCTGATGGTCACCCACTCCATGCAGCAGGCTGCCAACCTGGGTGACCGCCTCATCATGATGCATCGCGGCCGCATCATTCAGGACTTCCAAGGAGCTGAAAAGAAACGTATTCGCGTGAATGATCTGTTGGCGCGTTTCGAAGAAGTCCGCCGCTCCGAACTGCTCGATGAAAGTGCCGCCGAAATGCTCCGCCGCGCCTACATCTGATACACCTGGTCGAAAATTCTCAACCCGCACGATTGAGAGGTTAATATTCTCCGTTTGCCGCGCATACACCAAGGGGTCTCCCGTGCCCGCTTAACGCCGCAAAAAACCAGCACAACGCTTGTAAGTCCCGTAGAATGAGTACTTACGGGAAGACTTCGAGAGGCCTCTTATTGGCTGGACGGCTCCGCCTCCCCGTTTGGAGTCCGAGTCGCCCTTCAAGCCAACGGCTCTGCTCACTACCCGGCGCTTACGCGGTATAGTCTTACCCCGAGTCGCCGCATCGAAAGGAAATCGTGCCTAAAGGCCCAGGCTTTGCGCCCCGCATGGGGCACTCCGAACGAACCTCCGCGCGTCCTTCCTCGGCCGCAGCGGGCAGCGCTTCATCGAAACCCAAGAAGAGTCCGGCCGAAGTCTGGAAAGCACTCCCCGAAATCTGGGCTCTCCTTCGCCCGCGCAAGGGCATTCTCCTCCTCGGCCTGCTGCTTATGTCGATCAACCGCATCGCCGGTTTGGCCCTGCCGTTTTCGCCAAAATATTTTTTCGATGACGTCATCGCCAAGCACCAAACGGAAATGTTGCTTCCTCTCGTGCTGCTGGTCGTCGGCGCAACCATCGTTCAGGGCATCACGTCGTTTTCACTGACCCAGCTTCTTTCGAAGTCCGCGCAGCGCATGATTTCGGAGATGCGCAAGCGCATCCAGGCGCACATCGGCCGTCTTCCCGTCACGTTCTACGATTCGCATAAAACCGGTGAACTCGTTTCGCGCATCATGACCGACGTCGAAGGCATCCGCAATCTCATCGGCACCGGCCTCGTGGAATTCCTGGGCGGCCTGATGACCGCCGGAATCGCGTTCGTAATCCTGTTGCGCATCAGCGCTGTGATGACGCTTGTCGCGTTCGGCATCCTGCTCGTCTTCGGATTCGGTATCAACAAAGCCTTCGCCACGATTCGTCCCATCTTCCGCGCGCGTCCCAAGATCAACGCAGAGGTCACCGGCCGCCTCACCGAATCGCTTGGTGGCGTCCGCGTCGTGAAGGGCTATCACGCGGAAACGCGGGAGGAAAGCGTCTTCGCCGGTGGCGTGCACCGCTTGCTCGACAACGTGCTCCGGACGTTGACCGCAACTTCCTTCATGAGTTTGTCTGGCGTTGTGCTAATGGGCATGGTCAGCGCCATCATCATGTTCCTCGGAGCCCGCCAGATTCTCGCCGGACACATGACCCCCGGCACCCTGGTCACCTACCTCGCCTTCCTCGCGATGCTCATCGCGCCGGTTTTTCAAATCGTCGCAATCGGTACACAGCTCACTGAAGCCATCACCGGCCTCGAGCGCACTCGCGAAATTCTTAGCGAGAAAATCGAAGACGAAGATGACGGCCGCAGCACTACGATCGGTCGCATCAACGGAGAACTGATTTTTGAAAACGTGAACTTTTCTTACGACACTGGCAAGCAGATTCTCTTCGACGTGAGTTTCGTTTCGCGGCCCGGAACCGTGACCGCGCTCGTCGGCCCATCCGGCGCTGGAAAATCCACGATCATTGGATTAATCGCCGCGTTCTATAAACCGGAACGCGGGCGCGCTCTGGTGGACGGACTCGACCTCGCCACCGTGAAACTCAGCAGCTACCGCACACAACTTGGCGTCGTGCTGCAGGACACATTTTTGTTCGACGGAACGATTCGCGAAAATGTCGCATTCGCTCGGCCCAGCGCAACCGACGACGAAATTCTCGCGGCGTGCCGCATCGCTCGCGTGGATGAATTCGCCGAGAACTTTGAGAACAAATACGACACCGTGGTCGGTGAGCGAGGTGTAAGACTCTCCGGTGGACAGAAGCAGCGCGTCTCCATTGCGCGCGCCATTCTTGCTGATCCGCGCATCCTGATTCTTGATGAAGCCACGTCGAGCCTGGATTCAGAATCCGAGGCCCTGATCCAGGAAGGACTACGCTACCTGATGCGCGGTCGAACGACATTTGTCATCGCGCACCGCCTCTCCACGATTCGCCGCGCCGAACAGATTCTCGTGGTCGAAGCCGGCCGCATCATCGAACGCGGCACCCACCAATCGCTCTACGATCTCGGCGGCCGCTACTATGATCTCTACACTCGCCAGCACGGCGTTGAGAGCAATCTCTTCCTCGCACCCGGCGAAGGCGACGCTTCCCACGTCGAGGATTCCCTTTCTGCCGAAATCAACAGCCGCTCAACCGACGCCGATCCCCTGCGGCTCCTCCGCGGCTCGACCTGAGACCCGTTCCCCTTTCATGATTTCCGTCGTTTGGAAAACACTTTGAATTCCGGTGGGAAAATAAAAAGGGAGCAGAGAAGATCTGCTCCCCCCACGTTTTTTGTTTGCCTAATCTTTCAGATTAGGGCTTCAAGGTTGGCGAAGCCTTCTGCAAGCGCGACACTAGTTTGCGTCCCGCAGCAGGAGCCTCGAACTTGGACTCGGCGATAATCACTGCCGCCGAAGCGTCCTTGCCGTAGAGCTTCTCGTTTGCGCCGTCGTCCGGACGCAGCGTTGAGCCTTCAAGCGATATGCCGGCAAATACGCCGCGCGAACGCGAATAGCTAAGCATCTCCGCGCGCAAATACGCGTCGGTGTCGGCCTGGGCGTCGCGTCCCTTCGGGCCAGCTGCAACCGCTGCGTCCGCACCCAGTTTTACTTTACTCTTCAGCAGGCTGGATGCGCCGCGGTCGTTCATCACCAGAATGACGAAGTCGGTTGCCTGTCCGCCAATCTGCAAGCCGACACTGCCGCCTTCCAGGGCGTACATAGCCGGCGCGCCCCACGGGCCGGTGTGCTTTTCACCTGTCCGACAGACCATTACGCCTTTGCCGTAGCTGCCACCGACCACGAATGCGGCCTTCAGCACGGACGGCAGCACAACGACGCAGCGCGCCTTGTCGAGCAGATCCTGCGGGATGTCGTCGGGCACATTCAGAATTTCTTCGATGACCAAGCCGCTGTTTTCAAGCCGCTTGATTTCGTCTTTATCATCTTTGTCGCCGGAAGGTGAGGCGAAGGTCGCGGGTGCAACCAAGAGCAAGCCCGCGGCAAGATACTTGGTGAGTCGCATTCTACGTTCCTCCTAGTTCGTTTGATTGTGATCCGATCTGTTGTAAGACTTCTTCGTTATTGTTATTTCCGGTCTCGCGCGATCAGCACGATTCCGCCGACCAGCGCGATTGCGCCGAGAATGGGCGGAAGCGGGATCGTCTTGCGTTCGTTATGGGTAGCCTCAATCGGTCCGATGTCGACGACTTTTTCCCGTTTGGTGTAGCTGATACCCTGGTATGCGAGAGACAGAATCCCTAACACGATTAAGGCGAGTCCGATTAACGTTTGACTCCTCATGGCCATGCCTCCCACTCTGTGCGTCGACTCGTCACCGAGCCGCGTGACTTCGAGAAACCTAGGGACGCCTCGCAACGTGGCCCAGCAACGAAAGGACAAACAAGACGACGAAAATATAGAAGAGGGTTTGTGCGACGCCGGCCGCAGCCAGCGCGATTCCCGTGAAACCGAGAACCGCTGCGATCAATGCGACAATGAAAAAGATCAAAGCCCAGCGCAACATGAAGCAGACCTCCTCGTGAAATGAGCCGGAATCAACTGGTGCACCTTCAGGCCGGGCCGTTTCTCGAACAATTGTCGGGCGCGTCCTCCGCCTGCGCTATACAGCGGACCACGTATTTTGCGAGGCGAAATGTAGCCGGAAGCCGCGAGGGAGGAACGGAAAGCATTGACCATAATCCGCCTCAGTCGAAGCCAATTGAATATATATCGCTACACGATATAAAAGTATCGGTCCGGAAGAGTTGCGCACGATCTAAACGGCGAATCTCGAGAAGACTTGGCTTAAATTGCATGGAGTCAATGTAAAAACTTCTCGCAGCACGCGGCGGGCGCAGAACGGTACTAGAACTTCCTATGGTCCTAAAGTCTTTTCCTACAGCATTGTGGAGGGCGAGCAAGGACACCCGGCGTTTGGCCCAGCCCGTGCCACATCCATCACGCCGCACCATTCAAATCGGATTCTGAAACCACGCAAAGGGTGACGGTTCAGGCTGAAGCCTGAAACCGGGAATGGCGACCAGAACCACAGATAATCGAAGTCGGGGAGGGGGAACAATGGGAACGCTCAGAGTGTTGGTGGCGGACGATCATGAAGTAGTACGCAAGGGACTTCGAAGCATCCTCGAAGAGCAACCGGGCTGGGAAGTAGCGGGCGAGGCCTGCGATGGGCGAGAAGCCGTGGACAAGGCGCGCTCGTTGAAGCCGGATATTTCTGTAATCGACGTCAGCATGCCGGAACTGAATGGGCTCGAAGCGACGCGGCAGATGTTGCGGCAGAACGCAGAAAGCAAGGTGTTGATCCTGACGATGCACGAGTCCGATCCGCTGATCCGGGAGGTTCTGGACGCAGGAGCACGCGGGTACCTGCTGAAATCCGACGCGACGCGCGACCTGGTGACGGCGGTGGAAGCAATTCGGCGGAACAAAACATTTTTTACTTCACGCGTAGCGCAGATGGTGCTGGACGGTTATCTGGACAAGAAACCTCGAACATCGAACGAAGGCGACCTGCCTGCTACGCGGTTGACGCCGAGACAGCGGGAAATTGTGCAGCTGCTCGCAGAGGGGAAGAGCAGCAAGGAAGTAGCGGTTGCCCTGGGGCTAAGCGTCAAAACCGCGGAAACGCACCGGGCGAATATCATGAGGCGGCTCGACTGCCACTCGGTGAGCGAATTGGTGCGCTACGCGATCCGCAACAACATCATTCAAGCCTGATCACAATTCAAGCCTGAACGAGGTCAAAGCCACAACCAGGCTTCGAGCAATCACAACTACCGAGTAGCTTAGGAAAACTACAGCAAAATGCCGATTTCCGCCGCTGGGGCAGTCTGTTGCAGTAACCGTGCCCCGGAAGACTGCGGGCTTCGTAGCTGCACGGAGAAATTATGGGTTCCCTGAGAGTTCTGATCGCGGACGACCATGCGGCTGTAAGAATTCTCCTTCGGACGATCCTAGAATCAGTTTCTGACTGGACGGTTTGTGGTGAAGCCGAAAACGGAGAATCAGCCGTCAGGCTTGCGATAGCGCTTCACCCGGACGTGATCGTCATGGACCTCGTGATGCCGGAGCTCAACGGACTGGAAGCCACTCGCAGGGTGCTTCGCTCCAACCACGAAGCTCGGATCATTCTTACGACTTTGCACGAAATTCCATCTTTCGTTGATGAGGCGCGGCGGGCTGGCGCGCGTGGATGTTTTTTCAAGTCCGAATCGGGGCGTCATTTGATTCCCGCCGTGCGGGTTGCCTGTGAACGCAGGGACTTCTTTACACCGGCTGATTTGGACGCTAGCCAGGCGCACGGAGCCCATTGAAAAGCCTAGTTTTCTTCGTGCCAGATAGCCGCAGTTAAAGCCGGTTTGGATCGTACACCTTGATTCCGGTGTTCTTCGGGATTTCTCCGTATTCCTCGCGGCATTGCGTCGTGCTCTGCTGAGAGGAGTGACACCGATGGAGACATCGGGCGTGCGCCGCGCAATCCAAAACGGGAGGTCGAGAATGAACTGGGAACAAGTCGCAGGAAAGTGGAAGCAATACTCAGGCAAAGTGCAGGAAAAGTGGGGAAAGCTCACAAACGACGATCTTGATGTGATCCAAGGTAAGCGGGAACAACTGGTCGGCAAGATCCAGGAGCGTTACGGGATAGCGAAAGAGGAAGCCCAGCGCCAGGTTGATGAATTCTTCAAATCGCTCCCCGAAGAAGAGCGCGGAGACCGGGCCCGCGGCGCCGGGCGACCCTAAAGCGGCACGAGAGTGACGCGCAACGACCCCCAAGAATTTGCTCAGGTCAGTTAAGGGAATTGAACAAAAGGAGGACAAAGCCTTGTTGTGGACAATCTTTGTAGTACTTCTGGTGCTGTGGCTTTTGGGAATGGTTTCGTCGTACACGATGGGCGGGTTCATCCATATTCTGCTCTTGCTGGCGATTGTGGTTGTATTGATCCGCGTGATTCAGGGGCGAAGACCCATTGCCTAGTCCAGCAGCGCAAATGTCGTAGGTCTTGCCTGTAGATTCGGGTACCAGGGGGCGGGTTTTCATCCGATGTTGAAATCCGATGTTGAAACGCCCCGTCTGGTCCTCTCCGCTATTTTTTCAGGGCCGAGAGCTCCTTCTCGATTGCTGCGACGACTTGCGGCGAGTCCGGAGCGGTGTCGGGCTCAAAACGTGCAACCGGGCGGCCCTCCGGACCGATCAGGAACTTGGTAAAGTTCCACCGGATTTCGCCGCCGACTTTTTGGCTCGTAGACGGATCGGTTAGAAATTGATAAAGCGGCGTCTTGTCCTCACCTTTGACCGAGACCTTAGCCATCATCGGGAATGTAACGTTGTACTTAGTGGAGCAGAAAGTTTTGATCTCCTGATTCGTGCCGGGCTCCTGCCCGCCGAAATTGTTTGCGGGAATTCCAATAATCACGAAGCCGCGGTCCTTATACTGCTCGTAGACTTTTTCAAGAGCGGCGTACTGCGGGGTAAAGCCGCAGCGGCTGGCGACATTGACCAACAAGACGACCTTACCTCGAAACTTCGAGAGCGAGGTGGGCTCGCCGTCAATGGAGTTCAGCGTGAAGTCGTAAACTGATTTTTCAGCGGCCATGGTTGCCATTCCGCACCACAAAAGTGTCAGGAGAAGTCTTCGCATCTTGGGGACCTCGTCTTCCTCTTTAGTTTTACGCGGATTCAATTGTTTCGGCAAATCGCCGCTGCCCTGTGTTTTCCCCGAATGCGGGATTGAGCACATTCGGGTCGTGGTATACACTCCGCAAGCCGTTTTCACCTTAACGTTACCGTAGTTCACAGATCGGCTGGCTGGGACAGGGAAATGCCCTGGTGTGAGTGCCTGAATAGGGAGGCCTGAATGGTCTTCGCCGGAATCGACGGTTTGGCGGTAGTGTTTCAGGCCGACGCCGCCATACGTCGCCCTTTAGCCCCGATCGATCTGATCATTATCGGCGTTTACTTTCTGGTCGTTTTTGGCATCGGATTCTATTTTTCGCGAAGGGAACGCACCTCTGAGGAATATTTCCTGGCCGGCCGCGATGTCGGCTGGTTTTTCATCGGGGCTTCGCTGTTTGTATCGAACATTTCCACGGAACATTTTATCGGACTTTCCGGAACCGGCGCCTCCTCGGGACTCGCCGTCGGACATTTTGAGTGGCTCGCTTGCCTTATACTGCTGCTCCTCGGCTGGGTATTTGTTCCTTTTTACCTGCGCAGCAATGTGTTCACGATGCCGCAATTCTTGGAGCGCCGATTCAGCCGGCAATGCGCGGTTTATCTCGCCGGAATATCGATCATTGCGTATATTTTCACCAAGATTTCCGTGCAGCTGTATGCGGCCAGCGTGGTTCTGGAACGAGTGGCGGGATGGTCCTTGTGGAAGACCGCAGTGGTGCTGGTCGTCGCGACCGGCATCTACACAATCGCTGGCGGGCTGGCCGCGGTGATTTATACGGATACGGTGCAGACCCTCATTTTGATTGCCGGAGCGCTGGCGTTGACCGTGATCGGTTTGCACCGCGTCGGCGGGCTGGAGCACTTGCGAGCGATGGTGCCGGCGGGTTACTTCCACATGATCAAGCCCGCCACGGATTCTCAATTTCCGTGGACCGGAATTTTCTTTGGAGCGCCGATTCTGGGCGTCTGGTACTGGTGTACCGACCAGGTGATCGTGCAGCGCGTCCTTTCTGCGCGCGATGAAGGCCACGCGAGGGCCGGCACAATTTTTGCCGGCTTTCTGAAGATTCTTCCAGTGTTTCTGCTCGTGCTGCCGGGCATCATCGCGTATGCGTTGTTTCCGGAACAGGTCGTGAAGCCAGACTACGCATATCCGACTCTGGTGCTCAACCTGCTGCCTGTCGGGCTGGTCGGACTGGTGATGGCGGCGCTGCTTGCGGCGGTAATGGGCGCGATGAGCTCGGTCTTCAACTCCGCTTCCACGCTGGTGACGTTGGATTTCTACAAGAAAATCCGGCCGGAAGCCACAGAGGGCCAGCTGGTCGCGTTCGGACGGATCGCCACGGGAGGCATGGTTTTGCTGGGGCTGCTGTGGGTTCCGTTCATTGGCAAACTCAGCGCGGAGCTGTACATCTACTTACAAAGCGTACAAGCCTATATCAGCCCGCCGATCGCGGTGTGTTTCGTCTTTGGAATCTTGTGGCCACGCGTGAACGGGCAGGGCGCCATCAGTTCACTCCTCGCTGGATTTGTGCTTGGAGCAGCGCGGTTCATTCTTGAAGTGCAGGACAAAACGCGGCACTACGATTCCGGGGCCATCCGCTGGTTGGTGGATATGAACTTTCTGCACTACGCGATTTTCATGTTCCTGGTATGCACAGCAGTGCTTATCGGCGTGAGCCTGATGTTTCCCGCGCCGGATAGGAAGAGACTGGCCGGGCTGACATTCGCGACCGTGAGTGAAAAGATGGATACCGTGGGAGTCGCGAGACCTCAATTGGCAAAAGAAACGCGAAGCGAACGCGTGATGAATGTGACGTTCACTCTTGTTCTGCTGGCGTTGGTGGTGGGTTTATGGATCTATTTCCGCTGAGTTGAGCGATGACGATAGAACCCAGGGCAATCCGAAGCTTGCGACCAAACGTGACTCGCGCGCAAGCTATACAGGCTTTTACGGCATCCGGCCCGGCTTCCTGGTACTGGAAATTGCGTAGCGGTTCGCTGCAAAGCATCGCGGATGCCTACCTTCCTTTCCGGGTTTACCGCGTGCGCTTTCCAGTCGGCGGTGCGCAGCGCACCCATCTGTTTGCCATGGACGCGGTCGATGGATCGCTCGACCTCTTTGAATTTCCGGTGCTTCCGGGCCGCGCGGAGACTGTCGTTGTGCCCACGCGGAATCATGCCCCGCTGACATTATCGGAGACGCGTTCCGATGAGCTGCTGCGCGACAAGGTCCTCCGGGTGATTTTCCAGCAGGGTTTTTTCAAACTGCGCAGCGTCAAGCTGGAAGCGGAGCGATTGCCCGGCGAACTTCACCTGCCGTACTGGCTGGGATTTTACGGCTCAGAGGACTGTTTGCGTTGCCGCGTGATGGACGCCGTGCGGCGGCGTATCGAAGGCTCAAGAGCTTCGGCGCTAATTGAGCAGTGGCTCGCTCGTTGAGATTATCCCGCCGAGTTGACAGGTTGACGCGAGAATTCCGGAGGAAACACATGCTTCGCATATCGCCACGAATCCTGCTGGCTAGCTCTCTTACGCTGGTCGCTCCTGCTCTAATCTTCGCTCAGGGCTGGCAACACATCGGAGCGGTGCAAAAGGTTGAAAAGCTTTCCGACGGCGTGGAATTGACCGCGGGAAAGACGAAGGTGCGCGTGACGGCATTTCGCGAAGGAATTTTCCGTGTACGCGTTGCGACAACCGGTACCTTTCCAAAGGATTTTTCCTGGGCGGTGATCGAATCGCCGGAGCCTCCAGCAATCCAGGTGAATGATTCGAAAGATGAAGTCCGAGTCATCTCCGGAACGATAGCGGCGCGAATCCGCAAATCACCTCTCCTGATTGATTTTCTGCGCGACGCCAGAGACGTTTTGGTTGCCGACGATCCGAATCTCCCGATGGCCTGGGGGAATGGCCGCGTGCGCGTGTGGAAAAAGATGCCCGACGAAGAAGGTTACTATGGCTTGGGCGACAAAGCGGGACCGATGAATCGCCGCAATCGCTCGTTCACGATGTGGAACACCGACGCGTTCGGATGGCAGGAATCGACCGATCCTCTGTACAAGACCATCCCGTTTTTTATCGGCCTGCGGAAGGGACTCGCTTACGGAATTTTTTTCGATAATACGTGGCGTAGCAGTTTCGATTTCGGGAAGGAAGGACGCGATTTCTATTCGTTCGGCGCAGAGGGCGGTGAGATTGACTATTACGTTTTTGCCGGGCCCACGCCGGGCAAAATAGTTCAGGATTTCACGGCGCTGGTGGGGCGCGCGAAGTTGCCGCCGTTGTGGACGCTCGGCTTTCAGCAGTCCCGTTATAGCTATCAACCGGAAGAGCGTGTCTACGAGATCGCAAGGACATTCCGCGAGAGGAAGATTCCGGCTGACGCTATCTATCTGGACATCGACTACCAGGACGGAAACGCACCGTTCACGGTAAATCGCAAGGAATTTCCGAAGTTTGAAAAAATGATTGCGGATTTGAAGGGGCAGGGCTTCCACACCGTATTGATTACCGATTTGCATATCAAGAAAAACCCGGACCACGGATATGAGCCTTATGACTCTGGCGCGAAACAGGATATTTTTCTGAAGCGCGCGGATGGAACGACCTACGTCGGCCCCGTCTGGCCGGGAGACAGTGTCTTCGGCGACTTCACGTTGTCTCGCGCGCGCGAGTGGTGGGGAGGACTCTACAAGAATTTTGTGGATATGGGCGTAGCCGGATTTTGGAACGACATGAATGAGCCGGCGATTTTTCTGACGTCCACCAAGACCATGCCACTGGATGTGCGTCACCGGATGGACGATGGAACCACGCTTCCGCATCTGGCGATCCACAATGTTTTCGGAATGGAAAATGTCCGCGCGACGAATGAAGGATTGCTGAAGCTGCGGCCGAATGAGCGGCCGTTTGTGCTCACCCGCGCTGCGTTTGCCGGGACCCAGCGTTACGCGGCGACTTGGACGGGCGACAACGTGAGCACCTGGAATCACCTGGGAATGAGTACACCCATGCTGCTGAGCATGGGGCTTTCCGGCTACGGATTCGTGGGCGACGACATCGGCGGATTTGCGGGCACGCCGACCGCCGACCTGCTGACCCGGTGGATCGAGGCAGGCGCGTTCAATCCTATCTATCGTGACCATACGGCCAAAGGTACGGGGGACCAGGAACCGTGGGTCGACGGGCCCAAGCACGAAGCCATCCGCAAACATTTTATTGAAGAGCGCTATCGCTTGTTGCCCTACATTTACACGAGCGTCGAAGAGATGACACGCACTGGAATTCCGTTGATGCGGCCCCTGCTGCTTGAATATCCACAATCCCCGGAGTTTTTCGATGATGACCGCGAATTCCTGTTTGGCCACGATTTGTTTGTTTCACCGGTTACCACGGAGCTGCGGGACTTGAAAGCGATCCAGTTGCCGCCGGGAACCTGGTACGACTATTGGACCGGCGAAAAAACTTCCGACAGGGAACTGAAGAAGCTCAGGCCGGCGTTGGATGAAGTGCCCGTGTACGCGCGCGCCGGAGCGATTGTGCCGAGGCAGCCACTGGTGCAGAACACCGGCGAAACTCCCCAGGGTCCCCTTGAGCTGCGAATCTATCCGGGTCCGGACTGCAAAGGCTCGTTGTATCAAGACGACGGGCATTCGTTGAACTACGAGAAGGGCGAGTTTCTGCGCGTAAATTATTCGTGCCAGACGGGCACGAATGGAATCAAGGTGTTCAGCGCAATCGAGAAAGATGGTTACCGGCCCTGGTGGAGCGCTGCGGAGCTTGTGGTGTTCGGGATCGACAAAGCGCCGAACAGCGTTCGCGTCGGAGACGCCATGATTCATGAATGGCGATTTGATTCGGCGCAGCACGCCGTGGTGTTCACCATTCCCGAAGCGAAAAGCAACTGGACCGCCGAGTTGATTTATTGAGAAGACTAGTCGAGCGACAAGACCGAAACGGACTGCGCCGGAGCCGTAATTTTCATTTCGCGGCCGTTGATTTCCGCGGTTGGATTGCCATAAAGGATCGTTGCGCGGAGAGCTTCCGCCAGAGGCGTGTCTGTCTGGGGAATCGTCAGTGTTCGTGGTTTGCCGGCGTTATTGAAAACTACAAGCAGACGCTCTTCGTCGTTCTGGCGTACGAATAAGTACGACTCACCGTCGGAAAACACGTGGAGCAGCTTTCCGGTGCGGAGGGCAGCATGTCGGCGGCGGAGCTGCAGGAGATTCTGTACTGCTGAGAAGATTTTTTGTTGTTCGGGCGTGCGGCCGCTTTCCGTGAAGGCGTTTTGCGCGTCGCCGGGCCATCCGCCCGGGAAATCGCGCCGGTTGTCCGGATCGCCGCCGCCCAGCATGCCGATTTCGTCGCCATAGTAAAGTTCAGGAATCCCGCGAAGCGTCAGTACAAGCCCGAAGGCACAGAGCAGTTTCTGCGGCGAGCTGCCCGCCTCGCCAGCCAGCCGCGGCACATCGTGATTCGCAAAAAATGGAATGAGCCAATCAGGATGCGGGTAGAGTTCGTCCTGCCTGAGCACATTCGCGATGTGGCCCGCGGACTCTCCGTGCAGCAAAACATCGCGAATGGCGAAAAACAGCGGAAAGTCAAAAACAGTCGAGACGCCGGTGTCGATCCCGTCCGACGCCTTTCTGCCGCCGGCGAAAAAAGAAGTCACCGTTGGGTCTGGATGAAAAACTTCGCCAATGGTTGTCAGGCGTGGATAGATGCGGCGCAAACCCGCGTGCCACTGCTCGGAGAAAGATCGCGAGACGTAGGGGAAAGTATCCACGCGCAATCCGTCAAGGCCCGCGGATTCAATCCACCAGATTGAATTTTGCAGCAGATACTTGGCGACGGCGGGATTCTCCGTGTTCATGTCGGGGAGGATTCCGAAAAACCATCCATCGGTAAGGTTGCGGCGCATCGCTGGTGTGGCATGCGGATCGGCGATGGCCTCGAAGGGATCATGGCCAATGCCAGGGGAGCTGGCCTTTCCGTAAAAAGAATCCTTTATCGAAGCAGACGAGTTGAGGTGATTTTGTCCGGTGCCGTGAAACCAATCCGGCAGCGGAGGCCTCGCAACCCAAGGATGCTGCGGGCCAACGTGATTGGGTACGGCGTCAAAAAAAAGCTTCATGCGCTCCTGGCGCACGGCGGACGCGAGCTCTTTGTAGTCGTTGAGCGTCCCGAGATGAGGATCCACGGCATAGAGATCCACAGCGCCGTAGCCGTGGTAATCCTGCTCCGCTCCGTTCTTTACGACGGGCGTGAGCCACAGCGTTGTGACTCCTAATTCCTTCAGATAAGGAAGATGTTCACGAACGCCCTGCAAGTCGCCGCCATGCCAGGAGCGCGGTTTGGAGCGATTGTGCGAACCAGGAGATTCCTCAGGCTCATCGTTCGCCGGATCGCCGTTCGCGAAGCGGTCCGGCATGATGAGGTAGAGAACATCGTCAGAACTCAGGCCACGAAATCGCTGCGCGGTCGGCTCGCGATTAGAGAGCGGCAATTCAAAGGAAGCTTCGCCGCTTGGCGTGGTGAGACGGCAGACGACCGTGCCGGAACGCAAGTGCACGCCGAATTTGAGCCAGACAAAAAGATAGTCGCCACCCTGCGTGGCCTCGGTGCGCAGCACGATCACATCGGGAAGATTGCACCCGACTTTGTTGGCCTGAAGCCCGCGCCCGGAAAGCAGAACCATCAAATCCGGCGTAAGCCCAACCCACCAATTCGGCGGCTCGACTTTCCTGACCACCGGCGCCGCGGCCGCAACCGGAGATTGCGCGCCGGCCAGGGCCGAAGGCGAATTTAGCGAGATTGCGATTAGAAAGGACGCAGGAGTAAGAAATCTCCCTGGAGAGAAGCATTTCATGAGGAAACAAGAATAATGAAAAATACGCGCGAATGGCCAGCTTAAGCTGGACGAAACCGCTCCCGCGAAGCATCCTCGTTTTCCCAAGTTCTTTGAAAACGCAAAAGGCCAAACGCTTCAGGGACGTGAAAATTCGGTTGCGGTGTGTAGGTAGGCCGCCAGCATGAGTAGAAACGCGGCTCGGCAGCGCCTTCAACGCGAAAGAAATTCACGCGCCATTGGGAATCCGGATCGAAGTGTTGCTCGAGCGCAGACATTGGCAGAGCCATCGTTGCAGTCCAGAGTTTTTCAGATTCGGTGAGGACAACGTGGGATTTCATTCCGCTCCGCGGATTGCTCTTGCCTTCGGGCGAAATGTCTAAATCGATCCACATTCCGTTTGGGCTGATTTCAAATTCCAAGTAGCGGCGGGGCCGGCCCGGGTCCGTCTGGAGAAATACCTCGGCGACGTCACGATCCCAGAGTTGGTCGCGCCTCCCGTTCGCATCGCTCTCTTCGAAGGTAGTCAGCGTCCGATAGCGGCAAACAAACTGTAAGAAAAGGGATTCCGAATTCCAGAGTGCCCGAACTTGCGTCTCGCGAGCCAAGTCTTTGTTTTCGCCCTGCCAGTCGCTGGCAAAACGAATCGGTCGGGGAGACTTCCAGAGTTCAGGGCCGGGGAAACCGCCGCTTTCAAGATCGCCGGCGAACTCTTGTGCGACGATCGTGCCTTCCCTTACGAAGCGTTGGTCCATAGCAAGACAGAATAACGGAATTGCCGCGCCATCGAGACTCTTTGCGCACCGCCGTTTGCGCAAGAGCAAATTGCCGCGAAGGACCGTGCTAGCATCGAGAAATAACGCGACTACGGTTTAGGGGCAGCATCGCCGCGGAGGCGTCCATGGTTGAAGCGGTCAATCCCGAAGATTTTGTGACGCAGCAGCAGAGGAAAAGGATCGAAGACTACGAATTTGTGAGGGTGCGGCTGGAAGGCGGCATCGCGCGCATGACCCTGACCCGGCCGGAGCACAACCTCCTGAACGAAGCCATGCTTCGCGAACTGGCCGAAGGAATCGAGTACGCCGGCTCGCGCGACGATATCAAGATCATCGTGCTGGATTCGGCTTGCAAAGTCTTTTGCGGGGGGATTGAGATCGCCGAGTACACCTCGCAGCGTGTGTTTCAGATGCTGGATGCATTTCATGCCGCGTTTGCCGCCATGGTGGATGTGGCGAAACCGGTGATTTGCGTTGTGAACGGTCCGGCGATCGGGGGCGGAGCGGAGCTGGCTGCCTTTGGCGATCTGGTGATTGCCACGCCAAAGGCGCGATTTGCGCAGCCGGAAATTACCATCGGGATGTTTCCTCCGCTGGCGTCAACGATTTTACCGTACCTGGTTGGACCGAAAACCGCGCTCGAACTCGTGCTGACAGGCGAGCCGGTCACGGCGGAGCGTGCGTTGGAGCTCGGGTTGGTCAACCGCCTCGTTCCCGAGGCGCAGCTTGAAGCTTCGGTAAAAGATCTTCTTGGTCGAATGGTGAGCCATTCCGGTCCGGTCTTGACTATGGCCAAGAAAGCAATTCTTGGCGGTATGGGGCTTTCATTGCGCGATGGCCTTAAACATTCGATGAATATCTTCCTGAACGAGCTGTACCGGCTGGAGGATTCGCAGGAAGGTCTGCACGCGCTCGTTGAGAAGCGCAAACCGAATTGGAAGAATCGCTGAACAGAGGGAGAGGGAGGCATCGCGAGGCGTTTCGATTGACGCGCATCGCGCTTGCAGCATAAACTTCTGCCTACAATTTGCAGGCAAGGGAAGCGGGGAAGGCCGTGAGATTCGGCCGCGGTCCCGCCACTGTAATCGGCTGAAAGCCGTAAGCCAGGCTACCCTCCCATGCTGCAGTTTGCGGAGCTCCTCGCGAGAGGGAGCTGCGCGTATGGCCCCACGGACTCGCGGGGCTTTTTTATTCCTGTGACTCGCAGAAAAGGAAAGCTTCCGTCAGAGCTGCAACATCTTGAAGATTCGCGCTCCAATAGGGCTTGTTCGCAGCGCCTTAATCCTGGCGATGATCTCGATTGTGCCGGTTGTCGCGGTGCTGGGCGCAGAACAAGACCTAACCGCTGGCCAGGAAGCGTTTCGGACGGTTCAGGATGAAACCGGGCGAAGTGTCCGCCTTCCGGTTCCGATACGCCGCGTGGTTTCTCTTGCGCCGAGCCTGACGGAATCGATTTTTGCGCTCGGAATGGACGGCCTTCTGGTTGGCGATACGGACTATTGCGATTATCCCGCGGCCGCGGCGAAAAAACACAAAGTAGGCGGAGCGATCAATCCCAGCCTGGAGGAAATCGCCGCTCTGAAACCGGATGTGGTGCTGGTTACGAAGGGCTTGAACCGCCTGGACACGGTGCAAGCGCTTGAGCGACTGGGCATTGCCGCGTATGCAACCGATCCTCACACGATTGACGAAATTCGCGGTTCGGTCCTGCGTTTGGCGGAGGTTCTTGGAAACCGCGCCGCAGGCGAAGCGTTGGGCGGCGAGCTTCTGCGCGAAGAAACTGAATTGCGCCGGCGCCTCGAGAGCACCGCATCCAAACGCGTGCTTTTCGTCGTGTGGACCGATCCACTGATTTCCATCGGCAAGCACACCTTCATCGCTGACGCGCTGGCCCACGCCGGTGCGGTTTCGGTGGTCGAATCCTCGCAGGACTGGCCGCAAATGAGCCTGGAGGAGATGGTGCGATTGCAGCCGGAGGTTCTGGTGTTTGCGTCGAATCATTCAGCGGGAGTTTCGCGGGACATGGAAGCACTGGCGAAGCGTCCCGGGTGGAGTCAACTCGACGCAGTGAAATATCGCCGTTTCGCCGTGATCAGCGATGCCGTGAACCGCCCGGCGCCCCGATTATTCACTGCGATCGAAGATCTTGCGCGCCAACTGCATCCTGAAGCATTTGCGGAAAAAGGTTCAAAGCCCGCGAGTCCGGTGGAGAAAAATTAATGCGGCCGCTGACGCTCAGCCGGTTGTTTCTTCATTGCGGAATTCTGGCGGTAATTCTTTTTTGCGTGATGGTGCTCGCGCTGAAATTTGGCGCGGTCCATGTTTCACTCTACGGCCTCGGACGCGACTTGTTGCGCTACTATCTCGGAAAAACGACGGAAATCTCCAGCGACTACAGCTTGATTCTCAATCTCCGGCTGCCGCGGATCTGGCTTAGCGTGCTGGTGGGAGCCTCGCTTTCGATTGCTGGTACGAGTTTCCAGGCGCTGCTCCGGAATCCGCTTGCCGATCCATACGTTCTGGGGGTTTCCAACGGCGCCGCGGTCGGCGCGATTCTCGCCTTGCTGCTCGAACCGCATCTGGTGCTGTCGCCGGAGATTGCTTCCGTGTTTACGCCGCTGGGTGGGTTTCTTGGAGCAGCCGTGGCGATCACCGCCGTCTATTTCCTCGGGAAGCGCGAAGGACGAATTGACAGCAGCACGCTGCTGCTCGGCGGCATCATCACCGCATCCCTGCTATCCGCCATCATTATTCTCCTGCTGACCACCATCCCGAGCAGCAACGTACGCGGCATGGCGTACTGGCTGATGGGCGAACTTTCTGCGGTGCCATCGAAGCCGCTGGCCTGGGTACTTCGCGTCGGTTTCTTCGCAGCGGCAGCCGTCATCTATTCGACCGCCTCTGATCTGAATCTGTTGCTGTCGGGAGAAAAAGAGGCAATGCATCTCGGCGTGGATGTGCGTCGGGTTCGTCTTGTTGTGTATATCGCCGCCTCCGGACTGACAGGAATGGCGGTGGCAATGAGCGGATCGATCGGGTATGTGGGACTTCTCGTGCCCCACGTGATGCGCATGATTTTTGGCTCGGATCATCGAATCCTGATTCCGGCGGCCGCGTTTGGCGGCGCGATTGTCTTGGTGATGGCAGATACTTTGGCCAGAACCGTCGCTGCGCCCTCGGAACTTCCCGTTGGCGCAATCACCGCAATTGCCGGCGCGCCTCTTTTCATCTATCTGTTGCGCCGGAGGTTCGCATGACCGCCGCGACGCGCTCGGCGTCACCCCGCGCCGGCAGCGAAGCCGGCCGCACCAGCGAGCCACGCCTCGGCGTGGAGCAAGTGAGCTACGCGTACTCGCCGAATCCTCAGCAAGCTCCGATTTTTACGTTGGAGGCGACGAGCTTTCAGGCCAAGGCAGGAGAAGTCGTTGCGATCCTCGGGCCGAACGCGAGCGGAAAATCTACGTTGCTGGAAATTGTTTCTGGCGCAATGCAGCCGCTCTCCGGGCGAGTGCTGCTGAACGGGTTTGTAACGCACGATCTCGAACCGCGGATCCGTGGCCAGCGCATCGCGATGGTGCAGCAGGAAAGCCAGCTCCTGTTTCCGTCGAAGGCCTGGGAGTTTGTAATGCAGGGCCGGCATCCCTACGGAAAATCCCTGCGATTTGAAAGCGAAGGGGATGTTCTAGTCGCCAAAAATGCGCTCGCTCAGGTTGGCGCGGAACACTTGAGTGACCGCTGGATGGATCAAATTTCCGGCGGCGAAAAGCAACGCGTGATTCTGGCGCGGGCCCTCGCGCAACAGCCGCTGCTGCTTTTGCTTGACGAACCGACTCTACATCTGGACATTGGCGCACAAGTAGACCTGCTCGAAACGCTGAGACGTCTGGCCATCGAGAATCGCTATACGGTCGTGGTGGTGACCCACGAATTGAATCTCGTCGGCGAATATGCGGATCAGGTGGTGCTATTGCAAAAGGGCAAATGCTTGAGGGTCGGACCTCCGGCAAGCGTGTACCAGCGCGACCTGCTCGAACAAGTTTTCCAGACACAGCTTACCGTGGAGATGGGCTCGACGGGACGTCCGCGCGTAAGCATTTTGCCTGGATCTCAGCCTTAGTTTTTTCGCGCTGCGGAGATTTTTCCGCGGCTACCTGCAACCCATAGCGGGCGAAGTTGCCCCTCGACAACCACCGCGGACCTCGTGCACGGGAAGACGGAGCGTCCTTCCTCGAACTCCCCAGGGAGAACGCCGGCCGTCGCCGCCGCGCGACTGTAAGGCGGGATTTCGCAAGTCATCCACTGCGTTGCGCCTTTGCTTCATGGGCGAAGCGGGAAGGATGCTTGCACGCAACGCCGCCAAGCCAGGAGACCGGCGAGGTCCGCAATCTCGTTTTGTGACCCAAATACGAAACGAGACAGCCTTCAACTCCCGCGCGTGAGGGAGGGGGGAGACAAATGAAAACCATCCCGCTTCGCGTTGTAATCGCTTCTCTCATATTCATCGCCTTCGGTGGATTTTCGAACGCCCGGAGCCATCTGCACGACCCTCAGCTGCCCGATGCACAGCTGAAGGGAACCTTGCTGGACGCGAGCGGCGGTGGTGTGGGAGGCGTTCAAGTGGTTGCGCAACTTGTCGGCGATTCGCGAGCGCATCTTTGGAAAGCCACGAGCACCACCGACGGCGAATATGCGCTGACGCTGCCACCGGGCAAGTATCGCGTTGTGTTTCAACGAGCGCCGTTTGTCACGCGTGAATTTGACCTCGATCTTGTCAGCGGGCCGGCACGAGTCGTCGATCTGAAACTTGAACTGGAGCGTGTTTCGTCGAGCGTAGTGGTGACCGCAGAAGCGGAGCCATTGCAGATCCAGCAAACGACGGCATTGGTCGCCGTAGTCGCACGCGAAGAGATCGATGCGCGGCGGTCGGTGACGCTTCCTGACGCGCTTCTGTACGCGCCCGGAATTTCGATTGGCCGCACTGGATCCGAAGGCGGCACTTCGTCGATTTTCTTGAATGGCGGAAATTCGAGCTACACGAAAGTGCTGGCGGACGGCACGCCGGTGAACGAGCCAGGCAACGCGGTGGATTTTTCCAACTTCGCGCTCGACAACGTCGACAAGGTGGAGGTTGTCCACGGCGCCGAAAGCGCGATCTATGGAACGGACGCTGTCGCGGGAGTGATCCAGATCATCACTCATCGCGGCACAACGCTTATTCCTGAAGCGAGCATTTTTGCCGAAGGCGGGACGTTCGGGACGGGGCGCGGCGGCGCTCAATTGAGCGGTTTGCTTGGCCGCTTCGATTATTCCGGCGCGGCGTCGTATTTTTCGACGGACGGCCCCGACGATCAAAATCGTTTTCTCAACCGCACCATCTCCGGAAATTTCGGATTCCGCCTGGGTGAGGACAATCAGATCCGGGTGACGCTAAGAAACAATTCCAGCAGCGCGCAGACTCCGGGGCAGACGCTGCTGCAGCCGGCGAACCTCGATGCGCACACCGACTATCATTTTTTCAGCGCGGGCGCGCGGTGGAATTTCGCCACAGGGAAGCATTGGCATCACCAGATGTCCGGAGCCGAATCCTACAACCACGAATTCATTGCCAATCCCGTGCAGAGCTTTTACGCCACGGATCCCTTCGCGTTCTGTCCACAGGATCCTGCCAGCCCCGATTCCGTCGCCACCGCAGAATTCTGCGATTTCACGTTCACGCTGAAAAACAACTACAACCGCGCGAGCGTGAACGCACAAAGCAGTTACTTGCTGCCGAACTTTACGGCCACAGCGGGCTACCAGTACGAAGTGGAGAACGCCACGCTGGAATCTCTGACGCAGATTTCCTTCATGCCTCCGGCTTTTGCTTTTGTTGGGCCGCACCTGCGCCGCAACAACCAGGGAGGCTTCCTCGATTTCCGCTATTCGCCGCATCCGCGCGCGACTTTGAGTTTTGGTGCCCGTGCCGAAGCGAATGCGGTTTTCGGCACGCGAGTGGTTCCGCGCGTCGGCGCGTCCCTTGCGCTGCTGCAGGGACGCGGCTTCTGGGGCGAAACTCGTTTGCGCGCGTTTTACGGAGAAGGCATCAAGGAACCGCGCTTCGACCAGACCAACAGCAGCTTTGTCTGCTTTCCCGGAAATCCAACGTTGAAGCCGGAGTCCAGCAAGACCTGGAGCGTGGGCCTGGAACAAAGGCTGGCGGGAGAACAAGCAAAAGTTTCCGCAAACTATTTCTCCAACCAGTTCTACAACCTAGTGAGCTTCACGTCGTGTTCGATTTTTGCTCCATGCATTGCTCCTCAGCCGGATGGTTGCGCTGATGATTTCTGGGGCAGCTACTTCAACACGGACAAAGCGCGGGCGCGCGGCGTGAACCTACAAGCAGAGTTTGCTCCGAAACGGTGGCTGCGCTTGACAGGAAACTACACCTACGACGACAGCCGCGTGCTCATTTCGCCGAATGCGACCGACCCTGCCCTGCTTCCTGGAAATCGATTGCTGAGGCGGCCGGTGAATTCCGGATCGCTGACGATCAACAGCAACTGGAGAAATGTGAACTTGCTCGTTGCCGGATATTTCAGTGGGCAGCGAACCGACAGCGACTTCCTGTTTCTGGACCTGCCGCCCCGCACGCCGGGTTACGCCAGATTCGATCTGGCGGCGAGTTACAACTTGGGACGCCGGGTGACGCCTTATGTGCGGGTGGTGAATCTGGGCGACAAGTTCTACCAGGACGCACTCGGTTATCCCGCGCTGGGGCGGGAAGTCCGCCTAGGGATGAACTACCGTTTCGGCGGCAAAAATTGAACCGGAGAAGCTTCTAGGCGCCTAGGGCCCCGGTTCGCCTGCCTGGCAGAGCGCAAGTCAAGAACGTTAGAGGGCGACCATTGCGTAAGGGTATGAAAGACAAGGACTTAGAGGTGGTCTAGGGCATGCCGGCAAGGAGCACGCGCTGTCTCCAAATGGCAAGAATACTAGATCTACCGCTCAGAGGAAGTGAAAACGCGAAAGCTATGGATGCGGTTCTGTTTTGCTGGAGCGGCGGTAAGGACAGCGCAATGGCGCTCCGAGCCGTCCTACAGGATCCTGAATTGCGGGTCGCGGCCCTGCTCACCACGGTCACCGAAGGCTACGACCGCGTCAGCATGCACGGTGTGAGACGCGAACTGCTCCTACGACAGGCGGAGAGCCTCGGGCTGCCGCTGCAGGAGGTACGTATCCCGCCGCAATGCGTCAATCCGGTTTACGAACAGCGGATGCGTGACGCTCTGCTCTCGCACAAACGGGACGGTGTTTGCCGGGTGGCGTTTGGCGATATCTTTTTGCAGGATTTGCGCGAGTATCGTGAACGGAATCTCGCGCGAGAAGGAATGACCGCCATATTCCCAATCTGGCAGAGGGATACGCGAGAACTCGCGCGCGAGTTCTGCGAGACTGGATTTCGCGGCATCGCAGTATGCATCGATCCGAAAAAACTCTGCCCCGAATTTGCCGGCAGGGAAATCGACCCGTCGTTCTTCCGGGACTTGCCGCGCGATGTGGATCCGTGCGGCGAAAACGGCGAATTTCACACGTTCGTGTATGACGGGCCGATGTTTTCTCGGGAGATTTCGGTCGAGCGAGGAGAAGTGATCGCCCGCGACGGATTTTACTTTTGTGATTTGAAGGAGAAAGCGCAATGAGACCAGAGCAAAAAAAGCAGGCATCGATCGAACATGCATTCTCGCTGCGGGTCGGGATTGCGGTCACCTTGATCCTCTTGGCCGCGGTCCTGCGCATTGTGCCACACCCGTGGAATCTTACTCCGATTGGCGCGATGGCCTTGTTTTCCGGCTCGATGTTCCGAAAGCCGTGGATAGCCTTCCTGTTGCCTCTGGCGAGCTTGTTTGCCGGAGATGTTTTTGCAGGCTTTCACAAACTGATGATCGTTGTGTACGCAAGTTTCGCTGTGAGCGTTGCCATCGGCCGCTGGCTCGGCGAGAACAGAACGGTTATACGCGTCGGCGGAGCTGTTTTCGCCGGCGCGCTGCAATTTTTCGCGGTCACCAATTTTGCGGTTTGGGCAATCGGAGCGTTCTATCCCAAAACGGCAGCGGGTTTAGCAGCCTGTTTTGCCGCGGGCGTTCCGTATTTCTGGAATACGCTTGCGGGCGATGCGCTTTACGCAGGGGTCTTTTTTGGCGGATTCGCGCTCGCGCAGAGAATACTCGGACCGTTGCCCGAGCATGGAGAGGAAGCGCAGACATGACCGAGAGCCGGCGTCCACATATCAACCTCGAGGCTTTGCCTCGCGTTGGGGTTGGCGTTCTCCTGGTAGACGCTCAATCGCGCGTGCTGTTGACCCTGCGGAAGCTCCCGCCCGAGGCAGGTTGCTGGAGCATCGTTGGCGGGAAGGTGGATTTTTTTGAGAAGATCGACCAGTGTGCCGTTCGAGAAGCCCGCGAGGAAGCCGGGGTGGAAGTGGAGCTGGTTCGGTTGCTGTGCGTGACGGATCACCTGCTGCCCGGCGAAGGGCAACATTGGGTGGCGCCGGCGTACCTGGGACGGGTCGTGAACGGCGAAGTGAGGAACTGTGAGCCGGACAAGACGCAAGAAATGAGATGGTTCGACATCGCCAATGTCCCGGAAAATCTGACCCTGACGGCGCGGAATGCTATTGAGGCGTATGTCCGAGACGTCAATCAGGCGTCTTAGAAGGATCAATTGCGTCCCCCCGCGCGGGTGCCGCTGTTCAGAAACCAGCTGAAAACGAAGGACTGACGAGCCAGTGCTATAATTGCGGAAAGGCTTATGACAAGGAACGCGATAGAGACAGGAATTGCGCCGCAAGTGCTGGCGAAATACGAAGCCGTTATCGGCCTCGAGGTCCACGCCCAGCTTCTTACCAGGACAAAAATCTTCTGCGGGTGTTCCACGCAGTTTGGCGATGCCCCCAACCTGAATACGTGCCCGGTCTGCCTGGGCCTTCCTGGCACGCTCCCGGTACTCAACAAGCGCGCCGTCGAGTTGGCGATGCAGGCTGCCCTCGCGCTGAACTGCACGGTGCACGAGCATTCGCGTTTCGCGAGAAAGAATTATTTCTACCCTGACTTACCCAAAGGCTACCAGATTTCCCAATACGAGCTTCCGCTCGCCACCGACGGTCACATCGAAATCGAAATCGGCGGTGCGAAAAAGCGTATCGGCATCACACGGCTGCACCTTGAAGAGGACGCAGCAAAAAACCTGCACGAAGGGTTTGCGGACTCGGCGACGAAAGGATACGTGGACTACAACCGGTGCGGGACGCCGCTCAGCGAGATCGTCAGCGAACCGGATATGCGTACGCCAGAAGAAGCTTACGGGTACCTCACAACGCTGCGGCAAATTCTGCTCTATACCGGCGTCAGCGACTGCAACATGGAGGAAGGTTCCTTACGTTGCGACGCCAACGTCAGCGTGCGATTGCGAGGGATGAAGGTGTTTGGCACCAAGGTCGAAGTGAAAAATTTGAATTCGTTCCGCTTTTTGCAAAAGGCGCTGGAGCATGAAATCGAGCGGCACATTGGCGTGATCGAGAGCGGCGGGAAAATTGTCCAGGAAACGCGCTTGTGGCACCAGGCGGAAGGCTACACCGTCTCGATGCGCTCCAAGGAAAAAGCCCACGATTACCGCTATTTTCCGGAGCCAGATTTGCTGCCGGTGCATGTGAGCCCGGCGTGGCGCGAAGCGGTGAAGACTGCTCTGCCCGAGCTGCCGGAAGCGAAACGCAGGCGCTTCGTCAGCAACTATGGCATTTCACCGTACGACGCGGGCGTGCTGACAAGTTCGCAGGCACTCGCGAATTATTTCGAAGCCGCGGTCAAATCGGGCGCGCCGGGAAAAGCCGCGGCCAACTGGATGCAGACCGAACTTCTTCGACGCTTGAACGACAGCGGGGAGGAGATCACCTCGAGCCCGGTCTCCGCGGCCGGACTGGCGGAACTGATTCAACTTGTGGAATCGCAAAGGATCACGGGGGCGGTCGGCAAGAAAGTTTTCGCCAAGATGTTTGAAGATAGGCGAAGCGCGGCGCAGATTGTGGAGGCAGAAGGACTGGGCGCTCAGGTCAGCAGCGATTCGATCGAGCAGATCGCACGCGAGGTCATCGAAAAAAATCCGGAAAACGTCGCCAAATACAAGTCCGGCAACGAAGGTGTCTTCAAATTTTTTGTCGGCCAGGTCATCAAGGCTACACGCGGCCAGGCTAATCCTCAGGCCGTGAACGACATCCTCAAAAAACTTCTGGCGGGCGGCAGTTGAGCCTCGTCGAAGCGCTTCTGCCCATGGCAGCCAGTAAGACCGGGGAGTGGATCCGGCAGATGCGCGACCGCCATGTGGAAAGCGCCCGGCCCCTGGATCTCTCCGAGCGAGCGGCACTGAAGGATTACTGCGATGCCGAGATACTTCGGTCCGTTCGCGTGAAGGAAGTTTCCGAAATCGAAAAGCCGCCGTTCTATGACGCCCTGCGCAGCCAGCTTGCTTTTGTCGGAATGCGCTTTGATTTTGACTTTACTGCGGTAGACGGACTGACGTTTGACAACTGTATCCTGATTCGCGCCCGTCCCTTGGCCCCCGACTTGCTGTTTCATGAACTGGTTCACGTGGAACAATACCGGCAGCTCGGAATTCCACGGTTTGCGGCCGCATATATCAGGGGCTTCGCTGAAAATGGTTTTCGCTACCAAGAAATACCGCAGGAAAAGATCGCATTTTCGCTTACCGAACGCTTTGCTCTGAACGAAACGTTCAGCCTGCGTGAGGAGGTTGTCTCGTGGCTGGCTGCACAGAAGTATTAGCCGAGCGAAACAGCGAAGCCGCGTTATGACCGGGAGGAGTGAACCATGCTAGAGATCGGACAGAAAGCCCCGGAGTTCACGTTGCAGAGCGATACGGGCAACGAAGTGTCTTTGAAGGACTTCAAGGGCAAACGGGTGGTGCTTTATTTTTATCCGAAGGCAAGCACTCCGGGCTGCACAATCGAAGCCTGTGAGTTTCGTGACCTTCGGCCAAAATTTGAGAAAGAGAACGTAGTTGTCCTGGGGGTCAGCGCCGATCCGGAGAAGGCCTTGGCGAATTTCAAGAAAAAACAGCAGCTGAATTTCACCCTGCTTGGCGATCCGACGCGCAAGACGATTAAGAAATACGGCGTCTGGCGAATGAAGAAATTTATGGGCCGCTCGTTCAAGGGGATCGTGCGCAGCACGTTCTTGATCGGTCCGGACGGAAAGATAGAGGAAATCTGGGATGCCGTCAGCGCGAAAGGCCATGCCGGTGAAGTGTTTGAAAAAGTTTCAGAGTAGGGTTGTTTCGCCTGAACGCATTTTGTTTCCTATAGCGTACTAAGCAAGCGGTCCTGGCCGGGAGCTGGTTCACTAAGCAGGTTGTCAACCAGCCGCGTCTTGCCGAAATATACTGCGAGCAGGATGTAAACAGACCGCGCTCCGATCCTGGCGACGGGTTCGAATGTTTCGGCATCGACGATCTCGGCATAGTCCACACGAGCCATAGCCTCGCCCGACAAAAACTTGAGAATGGAAGCCCGTATTTGAGCGACGTCACGCGCTCCGGCATCGACGGCGCGGCGCGCCTCATCCAGAGCACGATACAGCGCTGTCGCCGCGTGGCGCTCCTCGGGAGCCAGGTACGTATTACGGGACGAGAGCGCAAGTCCGTCCGGCTCACGAACGATCGGGCAGACAACGATCTCCACGTTGAGGTTCAAGTCGCGCGTCATCTGTTGCAAGATTCGTACCTGTTGAGCGTCTTTTCGTCCCAAAAAAGCGAACTGCGGTTGCACGATTTCGAAGAGTTTCAGGACCACAGTGGCGACGCCGCGAAAGTGGCCGGGCCGAGACTTGCCTTCCAGCTTTTCGCTCAGGCCCTCGACATTGGCGTAGGTGCGAAATCCCGCCGGGTAGATTTCTTTGGAATCCGGGGCAAAGAGAACGTCCGCACCTGCGGCAGTGAGCTTCTCGACATCCGCATCGAATGTCCGTGGATATTTTGAGAGGTCTTCGTTTGGGCCGAACTGCGTAGGATTCAGGAAGATCGAAACGTAGACCCGAGAGCAATCTTTTCTTGCGCGCCGAATCAGCGAAAGGTGTCCCTCGTGCAATGCGCCCATTGTAGGAATGAATCCGATGAGGTGGTTTTCAGCGCGCGCCCGTTGCACGGTCTCCTTCATCCAGGAAATGGTTCGGATGATTTCCATAAGTTTAACAGGTCACGTGGAGAAGGGGATCATGCCGAGGCGGCAGCGGAGCGTTCGCGATAGAAGTGCATGAGATCGGTGAGGATGGGCTTTGCCCCGAGCTGACGAACTAGAGCGGTGACCTGGCCGCGATGGTAGGTGCCGTGATTCACGAGATGCTGCATGGATTGCCAGAGAGGATTCTTGTACACGCCGAAATTGATGGTCTTGTACTCCATAACGCGATCGAGGTCGTCCTGTGTAATGCCGCGGACGAAAGTGAGCAGCCGCTCGGCTTGGGGCTTCCAATATTCGCGGAGAGTCGTGGCGGTTTGGATGGCGGAATCGCTCGGAATGGAAGCCGGCGAGCGGCCCTGAAAACGCTCGAGCCACACCCATTCGGAGCCGCAAATATGGACAAGGGTGTCGCGGACGGACGAAAAACTGGAGCCTAGAGGACGGACGAACTGTTCGTCGGGCAATTGCGCAGCCGCTGCGAGAGAGCGCTGGTTGGCCCAGCTGTTGTAGTCAAAGAGAATGCGGACTTCTTCGGGTGTCATGGGTTCTCCGCGATTCTTTGGAACTAGTCCGTCAGTTCAACGTCGAAGTTGATTTCCTTGCGGCTGGTCTTGGGTTCCGGCATGTGATACGACTCCGCATCGGATGGAAAGCTGCCGCGCCGCACATCGGAGCAGTACTCGCGCACTGTACTCGAAATAATCTCGCTGAGGTTCGTGTACTGCCGCGCAAATTTCGGAACAGCGCCAAACGTGAGTCCGAGAAGATCGTTCACCACGAGGATCTGACCGTCGCAGTCCGGACCGGCTCCGATGCCGATCGTGGGGATGCGCAGCTCTCGGGTAATCAGCGCCGCAAGCTCGCGCGGAATTCCTTCCAGCACGATCGCGAATGCGCCGGCCGCTTCCACCGCACGCGCATCGCGCACAAGTTGCTCGGCTGCGTCAGGCGTTTTCCCTTGTACCTTGAAACCGCCCATCGCGTGCAGGGATTGCGGCGTCAGGCCTACGTGGCCCATCACGGGAATTTCTGATTCCGTAAGTCGCGCGATCAATTCCAGTCGGCGCTCGCCGCCTTCCACCTTCACCGCCTCCGCCCCAGCTTCCTTCACAAAGCGCACGGCGTTGCGCACGGACTCCGAAATTTCCGCGTGGTAGCTGCCAAATGGCATGTCCGCGACCACCAGCGCGCGGCGCGTTCCCTTGCGTACGGCGCGCGTGTGGTGCAACATTTCGTCCACTGTGACAGGCAGGGTCGTCTCGTGACCGAGCATCACCATGCCGAGCGAATCTCCCACCAGCAGCACTTCCACTCCGGCTTCATCCAAGAGTCGGGCAGTCGGATAGTCGTACGCCGTCAAACACACAATCTTGGTGGCGTCTTCAGGACGAAGCGATTTTCTGTGGAGCAGCGAGGGCACGGTAATCTTGCCGTCGCTGAATTTGGACGGAACGCTCATGTCGGCCTCCGGTGCCGCTCTCTAATTTCGAGATGCAGCCCTGTACCCAATCCAAGACTAGCAAAAAACGCCTTGTTGCGCCACGAAGGGCCCTCAACCCGCAGTTCGATTTGCTTGCGCCCGGCCTTTCCATTGTCCGCCATGGCCAAGCCAATACCGCATGGCGGAAAGAAATGTCGCGTAGACATAAAAAAGCGCCGCCAGCGGTAGCAGTGGCGCCCAGATTGGCCGCAAGCCGTAGAAGGTTACAGTGGGAAGAAACGAAGCGGCCATCAGACACCAGGCGGCCAGCGCAACCGGCCAGACCCGCGGGTTGGCCGAAAACGTGAGGGCGACCGGAAGCAGGAAAGTCAGTGTCATTCCAGCCAAAGTGCCGAGCAGCATCGGCGCGGAATACCCCAGCTGGGTGAACGCGGTGCGCGCGACCATATCGCGAATCTGAGAAAATGTTTCGTACGAACGCAGACTCCTGCTCGCTCGTGTGAGTCCCATCCAGATGTCCCCGCCGGACCGCTTCACGGCCCGTGCCAAGGCACAATCGTCGATGATTGCGCCGCGAATTGCAGAGAGGCCCCCGATGTGTTCCAGCGCTGAACGACGCAGCAGAATGCAACCGCCTGCCGCTCCCGCCGTACTCGCAGCACGATTCGCGGTCCATTTCGGCGGATACAGCATCAGAAAAAAGTAAAGAAACGGAGGGATCAGCAAGCGCTCCACAAAAGTCTCCGCTTTGAGAAGGACCATCAATGAGACGAGGTCGAGACGATCGCGCTCGGCGCGGACAATCAGACGCCTGAGGGTGTCTGGTGCGTGGAAAACGTCAGCATCCGTGAACCAAAAATAATCCGGTCTCGAATTCGACGATTGACTTACCCCCGCATTCAACGCCCAGAGTTTGCCGGTCCAGCCGGAGGCTAACTCCGGCGCGGAGAGGATGGTCACGTTGCCGGAAGAGCTTGCGCTGATCGCCGCCTGCCGGGCCAGGTACGTTGTCCCGTCCTCGCTGTGGTCGTCCACAACGACCGCCGAGAATTCGCCGGCATAGTCCTGCTGTGTCAGCGCTCGCACTACCTCGGCAATCGAAGCAGCCTCGTTTCGCGCCGGAACCACCACGATCACCCTCGGCCAAGTTGTTGGCAAAGGGAGTTGGGCGGGATCGGAGTGCTCCCAAACGCGCCAGAAATTTCCCCGCGCAAAGAACAAAACCAGCCAAATCAGAACTGACAACAGGGCAAAACATTCGAGGGTGATCGAGAGAAAAGTCATCGCTGAACGAATTAGTATTTCCCTGGCAAAAGAATCTGACTCAGAATAAGAGATTCAGGGGCGGCGGACAAATGGGCCGCCAGTGGAGACAAGAACGTGATCGGCGTCCTGCTTGCGCTGGTGGTTGCAATCGGCCTGATGGGCTTGCTCGTCTACATCATGGGCAGCCAGGATCGCTACGCCACCATGAGCGAGGAAGAGTTCGAACAAGAAGCCAGGAAGAAATCGATGCTAGGCGCGGCGATCACTGGAATGGAATCGGCTCTCCGGACGCGCGAAGCCGGGTATGTGATGGAAGTCAAAAACAAGATTGAGCGCGACGCTACGCCGTCGCCTGGCGAGCCCCCTGAAGAAGCGACCAGCCGGCTGCCAAACAAAAAGGACTAAGCCAAATCCTCGGCACGGATCGGCAGCCGCCGAACTCGCTTTTTTGTCAGCGCATAAATCGCGTTACAAACCGAAGCTGCCACCACCGGAAGGCCAGGCTCGCCGATTCCCGTGGGCTCTTCTTTGCTCGGGACGATGTGAATCTCGATCTTTGGGGTGTCTGACATTCTCGGCATTGCGTAGTCGTTGAAATTCGATTGCACTACGCGCCCGCCGCGGATCGTGATCGCATCGTGCAACGCCGCGGAGAGTCCGTAAACAGCAGCGCCTTCTACTTGCGCGCGGATCCCCTCCGGATTCACGGGACGACCGCAGTCCACCGCGTACACGAGCCGCTGAATTTTCAGCGCGCCGTCTTTCACGCTGACCTCGGCAACCGCAGCCGTGTAGGTGTCGAAGGAAAAGTATCCCGCAATGCCGCGCGCTAGGCCCTTCGGAAGCGGCGTGCCCCAGCCGGCCTGTTCGGCCGCCAACTTCAATACTCCCTTGAGCCGCGCCGTATCCAGCGGTTTGCCTTCTTTTGGATTTGTGAAGTCGGGGATTTTGCGGTCTGCGCCGATCTCGCGCAGGCGAAAGTCCAGGGGGTCCGCTCCCGCGGCAGCGGCGAGTTCGTCCACGAAACATTCCACAACAAATCCGCTGGTTGAATGTTCCACCGAGCGCCACCAGGCGCGCGGAACACCAGATTTTGCGAGCGTGTATTCCACGCGATAGTTCGGCGTTTGATAAGGGATGAATACCGCGGTTGCAAACTCCGATTTTTCCGCGCTCTCTTCGCCCTTGGGACTCCACATCGCCTCAATCGAAGTCGATGTCTGGAAGTGCTTCCACGCCGCGACTTGTCCCTTTTCGTCCAGCGCGCCCCAGAAACGGTGGTACGACGCCGGCCGGTAAAAATCGTGCTGCATGTCGTCTTCGCGCGTCCACAACACCATTACCGGCTTCTCCGTCACTTTCGCAATTTGCGCGGCCTCCATCACAAAGTCGCCCATATAGCGGCGGCCAAAGCCTCCGCCCATCAGCGTGGTGTGAACGGTGATCTTTTCTTTCGGAAGCTTCGAAACGCCGGCGATCACATCCTGGGCCCATTGCGGCGCTTGCGTGGGCACCCAGGCCTCCGCGCTGTCCGGGCGGATATGTACCGTGCAATTCATCGGTTCCATGGTGGCGTGCGCGGCGAACGGGAATTCATACGTGGCTTCGACCTTCTTGCCTGCCGAGGCGAGCGCCGCATCGGCGTCGCCTTCGTTGCGAACCGTCTTGCCAGGCTTGCCGGCATGGTCTACGAACTGTTGCCGCAGCGTCTCGGTCGACTCGCCCGCGTGGGGGCCTTCGTCCCAGGTAATTTGCAGCGCTTTGCGGCCTTCTATCGCAGCCCACGAATTGTCTGCGACGACCGCCACTCCTCCCGCAGTGAACGCGCCTTGTCCGACCGGCTCGATCGCAAACACTTCGCGAACGCCCGCCACTGCCTTCGCTTTCGCCGCATCAAATGTCTTCACCTTTCCGCCAAACACCGGGCAGCGCGCCACGACTGCAAACTGCATTCCCGCAACCCGCGAATCAATACCAAATTTGGCGGCTCCGTTCGTTTTCGCCGGGCCTTCCCATCGCGGCATGTCTTTGCCCACGATGGTGAAGTTGTCTGAATTTTTCAGCGGCACGGTCTTCAAATTGGGAATCGGCAATTTCGCGGCGTCCGACACAAGCTCGCCGTAGGTCAGAAAATTCTTCCGCGAACCGTGCAGCACTCCGCCGTTCTGCGCTACACAGGTATTGGGATTCACATTCCAACGCGCAGCGGCGGCGGCAATCAACATCTCCCGGGCAGCGGCTCCTGCCCGCCGCATCGGCAACCAGCAACCTGCCACGCTGCCGCTTCCTCCGGTTCCGTGATTGTAGATTTCTGGATTTGTAGGGGCCTGTTCCACGGTTACAGCCTTCCAGTCGACGCACAGCTCTTCAGCCAGAATCATTGGCACCGCCGTCATGATCCCCTGTCCCATCTCCGATTTTTCCAGGATCAGCGTTACGCGGTTATCCGGCGAAACATGCACCCAGGCATCAAATGGATTGGGCGTTTGTTTTTCCTGCTTTTGTGCGGGGTCCTCGGCAGAAGCTGTCGTCACATGGAAACCGATCAGCAGCCCGGCACCGGCCGCGGTTCCGGTCTTCAGAAATTCGCGACGGTCTAAAATCAGCGTCGACATGGGGACCTCTTTCTCAGAGTTTGCAGGTGCAAGCGGTGTTCTTTGGAAGACAAGCGTTCAAACTCTGAATCTCGGATTTTTTTCGGGGCGGGTGCTTGCCAACTACACGGACTTGCCGTGCGCGGACTGGATCTCCGCCGCGCGATGAATCGCCTTGCGGATGCGCTGGTAGGTTCCGCAGCGGCAAATATTCCCGCTCATGAAGTCGTCAATTTCGGCGTCGCTTGGTTTGGCTTTCTTGGAAAGCAGCGCTGCAGCCGACATGATCTGTCCGCACTGGCAGTAGCCGCATTGCGGCACGTCGACCTCCACCCACGCCTGCTGCACTGGATGACTACCGTCCGCAGACAGCCCCTCGATGGTCGTGATTTTCTTCCCGGCCACGGCCGAGATGGGTGTGACACAGGACCGGGACGCCTCGCCGTTGATGTGAACCGTACAGGCGCCGCAAAGCGCCATCCCGCAGCCGAACTTCGTGCCAGTCATGTTCAACGTATCGCGCAGCACCCACAGCAACGGCATCTGGGGATCGACATCGACAGATTGAGATTTCCCATTAAGTGTAAAACTGATGGCCATAGGAGCCTCCCGCGGAAGCCAGGAACCGACGCCCTCATCCTAACTCAACCGGCTTTATACGAAAAGTCACATCAGAGAGGCCGCCGCTTGCCTCTCAGACTTGTCAGACGCGCGCCCCGTTCACGCGTGAGCAACCTCGCGTGTTTTTGACGGACCGTGCGGGGGTTCCGGTTCGACGCCTCGCCATCCCACCGGGCGCCCGCTCACGGCTTCCTTCACCGACCGGAACAGCACGACATACATCAGTTGGCGGTAATAGAAACGCTGCAGCAAAACCGGGATGAGCAGCGTCCAGTCCTCGTCGCGTTCGAGCGCAAACGCCACGACACACGTCAGGACGTCAATCAGCAGGAACCCAAGAAAGAAAAGCACCGAGCGCTGCAGATTCGCGGTATCGAACATTGTCTGCGGTACCCAAGAGAGATGCAGTTGCATCAATCCCCACATTGCAACCGAGCCGAGGAACATCAGGTCGATAATCGGCGAAACCAATGGCAGCAGCAACTGAAAGACAAAAATGTTTGGAAGCGCGATCCATCCCAGGGTTCCGTACTTCGGGCGGAACAACGTGTCCCGGTGCTTCCAGAACGCTTGCAGCGTCCCGAACGTCCAGCGGAACCGTTGCCGGATCAAGGCTCCCGCGGTTTCAGGCGCCTCTGTCCAGGCCATGGCGCGTTCTTCGTAAGTGACGCGCCAGCCCAGCCGCCGGATTGCGACGGTAAGGTCCGCGTCCTCCGCCACCGTATCGGCCGTAATGCCGCCGGCAGCCTCAATGGCTCTCTTCCGCCACGCGCCCAGCGCACCGGGCACCACGGTGATGCAATTCAGCAGGTCGAACGCGCGCTTCTCCATATTCTGGCTGGTGATGTATTCAAGGGCCTGCCAGCGCGTCAGCCACCGCGAGCGGTTTCCGACTTTCACGTTTCCCGCCACCGCACCGGTTTGCGGATCGGAGAAATGCCGCAGCAACTGGCGAATGGCGTCGGATTCGATTTCCGTGTCGGCGTCGATGGTGACGACGATCTCGGTTTCGGCGAGGCTCATCGCATGGTTTAGCGCTGCGGCTTTGCCGTGATTTACCTGGTGAATAATCTCGACGCGCGGGTCGTCGCCGAAATGCATGTCCAGCAGGATGCCGGTATCGTCGATTGACCCGTCGTTCACCACAATCACGTGTATCTCCGGGTGGTCTGACGCCAACACGGACGTCACCGTCTGCACGATCACGCCCTCTTCGTTGTGCGCGGGAATCAGCACGGTGACGCTCGGCAAGGGGTCCGGCGCTTGGTCGTGGTCCGGTCGCAGTTTTTCGGTCAGCGCCAGAATTCCGATGACCAGTGCGCGCCCGCTGACCAGCACAATTCCCAGGACGAACACCCAGCCGATGCCCAGCGTGAACCAGTGGTACAGCCCAAAGATGAAACCGTCGGCCTTGGCCCCCAGCCGCTCCCAACCGGAGAGCGGAACCATTACTTCCGCGCGGGTCTTGCCCACCAGCTCCGGCACCGGCACGAACTCAAACCCGCGCTCTCGCAACCGGTCGATGATCACCGGCAACGCTTTCACGGTCTGGCTGCGATCGCCTCCGCCATCGTGAAACAAAACGATGTTTCCTGCGTCCGCCTGCCGGAGCACCCCCTCGATAATTTCCTCCGCAGGGACTTGCTTTCCGTACGGTTGCCGCCAATCGTGAGGATCGATTTTCTGCCCGACAATCAGATACCCCATGTCCTGCGCAATCGGCAGCTGTGCAACTTCTTCCGCGTATTCCGGCTGGTGGTCGATTCCGTACGGCGGCCGGAAGAGAATCGATTTCACTCCGAGAGTGCTCTCGATCAGCCGCTGTGTGATATTCAATTCCCAGCGCAGCTGCGTCGGTGAAATCTCATCCAGATTCGGATGCGAATACGTGTGGTTTCCAATCGAATGGCCCTCTGCGTAGGCGCGTTTCAGGACGCCGGGCGACTTCGCGGCTTCCTCGCCGACAACGAAAAAAGCCGCCGGCACATGTTTCTCTTTCAAGATGTCGAGGATCTTGGGTGTCCAGCGCGGATCCGGTCCATCGTCAAAACTCAGTGCAATTTTCCTGCGGGTTGCGCCTAACTGGTCGATTTCGTACGAAAGCGGATAGCTCTCGTAGGTTTCCGCGGTGAAAAGATCGGTTGCTGGGTCGTAGGTGAACGAGCGCACGCCGCGCTTCGGCTTGTCCGCGATCCTCCAGATGTCCCCGCTGCCTTCCAAAATCAAATCCGGCCCCGGCGGCACATCTTTCAATTTTTCGCGAATCGCATCATCGGGACGCGTGGCGTCCCAGATTTTCCAGATCGAGCTGTCCGAAGAGCCCAGCCTCCACAGCGCCGTCCCTTGCACGCCAAGCCGCTCCGCGGCGCGTATCTGGTTGTAAGCCGTTACCGCGTCCAGAAACCACACTTCGTGAACGCGGTCGCTGTCGTCTGAATAGGAAAAGTGCGGATTCAGCGAACCGGGATCCAGAGCCACCTGGGCTTCCGATTCATACGCGTGCAGCAGCGCTTCCTGCACGCTGAGTTCCTTGGCCGTCGGATGCGATTTCTTGTCCGGCTCCGGCCAGTCGTAGCCGTAGTTGGCAATGCCCACAATCATCTTTTGCGCCGGAATGGCTTTCAGCAGTTCGTGCAGGTTGTCCACAAACCACTCCTGCGAAGCAATCGGCCCCGGCCCCGATGTTGGCCAGTGTTGGTCATAATTCATCACAACCACCGCATCGCACTGCTTGCCGTAAAAAGCGTAGTCGAACGTGTCGTCCTGCGCGGGCAGGGAAATCATGACTTTCAGCCCGACGGCATGCAGCGCCGGTCCAAGTTCGCTGATGAACTCCCGCAGATGTGCTTCGCTGTTTTGCGGTACTTCCTCGAAATCGACGACGATCCCGACCTCGCGTGTGTCGATCGCATACTGGACGGTGTCGCGCACCAGGCTCGCCCGCGCTTTCGGGTTCGCCAGCATCTCTGCCATTTCCTGAACGCGCCAGTTCTGCCCGTCGTAATTATTCAACATTCCCATCACCGGGATTTCCACGTTTGCGGCGCGCATCCACTGGTGCAGCCGATCGTCGCGAATGAGGGAAGCGGCCTCCGCAGGCGAGGCTTTGACCGTCTGGTAGCGTTCGTAATCAACGATCGTCAGGCCGCCGTCGGGCGTGACCGCGTGCAGTTCCTCCGAGACCACTAGGTCCAGATCTTTGTAGTGCTTTTTCAGAGTCGCCAGGCTATTCGCGTCATAGCTGACGTAGAACGCCGCACGCAGCGGATCGTAGCTGGGGGGGATTTTACCGATGTTCGATATTCGCCTGTGACGTCCTTCCCGCGGAGGCCCTGGCTTGCCGGTCTTGATCTTTGCCTTGACCGCTCGGTACGCCGATTTCGCGTCAGGCAACAGGGATGTGGGCAGATCAACGCTGTCCGCGAGATTAAAGAAGAAGTACACCAGCAGCACCGTGAGCAGCGCTCCGCTGATTTCCATCGCGCGCCGGGTGCGACGCCAGCGCACGCGCTCCGCGTCATAAAAAATGGGACTTCGTTCTTTCATCGCTTCGGGACAAACCTGCCAGCGTACGAGGACTCGTGTGTGTCCTGCTCAGTCCGCCTGCCTGGACTGGATGCATCTATTGTAAGATGCAGGCAAGCCATGAAGCGAGTTTTCTCGCATCCGCTAACCGCGCTCGTCATCGGATTTTTCCTTCGGCTATTCTTCGTATTCCGCCTGCCCAGCACCGCCGGTGACACTCCGCTTTATGAAGCATTAGCGTCGAACTGGCTGAAGTCAGGCATATACGGCATCCCACTGGACGGCGGCGTGACCCCCCTAGATATCCGCATGCCGGGCTATCCGGCTTATCTCGCGCTGATCCAGGGACTGACCGGTCGTACCGCGGAAGCCTCCCGCCTGTGGGTCATGCTCGGACAGGTTTTTCTTGATCTGGCCGCCTGCGTCATTATCGCTGGAATTGCGAAGCGCTGCGGCGGCCGCAATACAGATCCTCGACGAGTTTCTCTCGCCGCCCTGTGGCTTGCCGCTCTCTGTCCGTTCACGGCCAACTACACGGCCGTTCCCCTCACCGAGACCTACGCGATTCTCACCACGGCCCTGGCACTCCTTTATCTGGCTTCTCTGGTCCACCCGGAATACGGACCGGGAAATTTTCCGAATTGGGCCCAATTCCCGCGGCGCACAGAGCTTCTCAAGAATGCCGCGCTCGCTGGCGTCTCGACCGGCGTAGGAACGCTCTTTCGCCCTGAAACTCCTCTTGTCCTGGCATCTTGTTTACCCGTCGTGCTATGGATTGCATTCCGGCGGAACCAAGCCTTTAAAGGCGTTCGCGCTCTAGGCTTGTCGATCCTCTTGTGCTTCATCGTCCTTCTCCCCTGGACCCTCCGTAACGCCGTGACCCTCCACGAATTTCAACCGCTCACTCCGAAATACACGACCCTGCCCGGCGAAGTCGCCCCCGTCGGCTTCATCCATTGGGAGGGCACCTGGCTCTACCGCTTCCGCGAAGTCTTTCTGGCTTCCTGGAAATTGAATGATGAAGCGATCCACATCGAAGATCTGCCCGCGCGCGCCTTCGATTCCCCGGAAGAACGCCAGCACGTCGCCGCCATCCTCGAGCAATACAATCACGATCTGAGTCTGACTGCCGAGGAAGACCAGCAATTTGCCAGCATCGCCAATGACCGCACGGCGCGTCAGCCGCTGCGCACCTATCTGTGGGTTCCACTGCAAAGAATGATCACGCTTTGGTTTACTCCGCGCATTGAGCAGTTGCCGCTTTCAGGCTCCGTCTTTCCGCTCGCGGAAACCTGGGAAACGGATCGCCAGGATATGGTGGTGACCGTCAGTCTTTTCCTCGTAAATATTTTCTATCTTACCCTCGCGGTTTGGGGAGCGGTGCGCCTCTGGCGCCTCTCAGGGGAAGCGCGTCCGGCAGTAATTCTTCTTGCAGCCTTCGTGCTGGCCCGCACCGTATTCCTCACCACCATCGAGACGCCCGAACCTCGCTATGTGCTCGTCTGCTTTCCGGCCGTCGTGGCTCTGGGTGCGCACGCGTTTTCCCGCCGCAAACCCATCTGAATTGTCATTCGCTATCCTGGGGTTCCGGGTGAATCGTTACCCGGTAAATTTGTGGAAATTTTTCTTTCACCCGATCTTCAAGCGCCGCAGTCACGTCGTGTACCTGCGTGATCGGAAGCTCGCTGCGCATTTCGCAGTGGCACGACGCAAGAATGCGATGCTCCACCTGCCTCACGATCACGTTGTGGCTGTTAACCAGCTCGTGATACTCCGCTGGCAGCTGGTTCAGGAATGATTCGAGGCTGCGCGCAAGATCGCGCAAGTTGCCCGCTCCAGCGTCCGGCAAGCTGATCGCGGTCCCCAACGGTTCGATGTGAATGTTCACCTGCGTCGGTTCCGGCCGCAGTTTGGAAATCTCTTCTTCCAGTTCAGTGGCTTGCCGGTGCGCTTCTTTCAGGCTCAAATGCGGATCAACTTCCAGATGCAGCTCCACAAACAGCCGCCCGTCATTCTGCTGCGCTGACAAATCGTGAATTGCCAGACCTCTTCGCTGCGCAACCGCGCGGATCGAATCAAAAAACGGCTCCCCTTTCGGGGCACGAGGCTCGGCGTGCACTACGACGTCCGACGGCACAAGTTCTCCCACTCGCCGCTCGATTGCATCGCTCCACGCATGCACTTGCTCGAGGCTTGCCGTCCGGGGCACGCTCACCGTCGCATCCACGAAGTAGCGGTTTCCCGCCCGGCGCAGTCTCACTCTTTCGACCCGCAACACCCCCTCCATTTTCCCGATTGCGCGAGTGATTTGCTCTTGTAGCCCGGCTGGCGCTGCATCCAGCAACGCGTCCAGCGTCCGCTTTCCCAGCCGCGAGCCAACCCATAGAATCACCGCAGCCACCGCCAACGCAGCCAGTGCATCGGCATACACCAGCCAGGACACATTCCACGTTGTTCCCGCCCACGCCAGGCCGATTCCGGCAATGACGACAATCGTGCTCCACACGTCCGTTGAGAAGTGCAGGGCGTCTGCCTCCAGCGCTTCGCTCGAATACTTGTGCGCCACAACGGAAAGCCTCTTTGCGCGCGTGACGTCGATGGCCAGCGCCACCAGCAGCACCAGAATCGCCGTTACGCTCGGCTCGATGTGCACAGAGTGAAAGAACAGCCGGTCAAACGCTTCGTAAATGATATACACCGCAGTAAGGACAAGCAGCCCCGTCTCCACAAACGCAGAAAAATTTTCGAATTTGCCGTGGCCGTAGGGGTGTCGTTCGTCCGCGGGCTGGTCGGAGACGCGCAGCGAAAGAAAAGTAATGATCGCGGCGATAAGATCGAGCCCGGAGTGTAGCGCCTCGCTCAATACGCCTAGGCTTCCGGTGCGAACCACCAGAAATGCCTTTAGCGAAACCAGCAGCAGCGCCGAGCCCACACTTAGCAGTGCTGCTCTCTTTTTTTCTCGTGATTCGCCGGGCAAGAGGGCATCCATGGCCACGCTTAGACTACCTTATGTGCGGTTCCACGAGGGAGGAACGACGATGACATGCGCCTCGCGCTGAGTGAGAATCTAGGAAGCCCGTTGCGGTACAAATTTCAACGCCACCGAATTCATGCAATAACGCAGGCCGGTAGGGTCCGGGCCATCGGTGAACACATGCCCCAGGTGCGCATCGCACAGCGTGCATTTCACTTCGCGTCGCAGCATGCCCATGCTGAAGTCATCTTTTTCGCGAACGTTTTCTTCTGCAATCGCCGCCCAGAAGCTCGGCCATCCCGTTCCTGATTCGAATTTTGTTTTCGCGTCAAAAAGTGCAGTTCCACAATCCGCGCAACGAAAAATTCCCGCACGATGCTCGTTCAACAGCTCGCCGGAATAGGGAATTTCCGTCGCCGCTTTCCGCGTCACCACAAATTGCGGCGTCGTCAGTACCCTTCGCCATTCCGCCAGCGTCTTTTGTACCTTGCGAACCGACTTTTTGCCTGTCCGCTTGCCGGTATCGTCAAACTCGACAAGGTCTACGCTCCCGTCTGGCCCAAGTGACGGCTCCTCTTTCACAAATGTCGAGCTCGCCACACGATCCACCCCTCGAAACACACCCGCAGCCGCCAGAGCCGCAGCTCCGAAAATCAATCCGCGCCGCGTGACCTCTTTCATCGCACCGCTTTCTCGGAAAATCTGCAGCGCCCGTTGTTATCTTGTGCTCATCGCCGGTGCCGGAAGGAGCGGCGGCCGCTTCGGCTCGCCTCGCGCTCCGCGCACGTCCAGCTCTTCAAACAGCAGCGACGGCGCAACTACCGAGGAGGGAAGCCCGTTCTGCGCCGAGCCGAAGGCTCCCAGAGCAGTTCCCGCAAAGCCTGCAACTTGCGTCTGCATGTAGTTGTACACAAACGGATCGTTGCCGATTGCCGTTACGTTTCGCAGCACGCGCGTATTCAATCCCGTGATTCGTGTCCCGCGCACCAACTCTTCGCGCCCGTCCGCGGCATACACTCGATAGACCAGCAGCGGCAGCCGGTCGCCGTTTCCCGCGCCGCCGCCGTAACTCGCCAGCAGTTCGCTGAAATCCTCCTGGTGAAGCAAGCTGATCGCCGGATTATCCATCAGCTTGACTTCCAGACAATATTCCTGCTTGTTGGACCGGCAAATATCCAGGAATTTCTTTTTCAGATCGGCTGCCGAAACCGTCTCCGACGAACTGAAAAACAGATTGCTGGCCGTCGGCTTCGCATCGTTTAAGAAAGCCGAGCGTCCGTGTCCATTCGATTTGTCGGAGTCCGGTCCCGGTCGCCGCGACATCAATAGCTGCCTCAACGAGCCGTTCTCGACGGCGGTCACTTTTTCCGCGGGCACGCCTTCATCGTCCACCCGGTATCCTCCGATCAGCGCGCGTCCCTGGAATTCCTTCGCGCCGGGATCGTCTACGACTGTCACTCCCGTCGGCAGGACTCGCGCGCCGATGCGGTTTACCCAATCGCTTTTTCCGCCCACGTTGCTCAGGAACTGTTCCATCACCGGCTGAAACGCCACCGGAGGCCGCGAACCATTCAACGCCGGGCCCAGAACCTGTGCCACCAACGGCGCGGCCGCGCGCGCGTCAAACAGCACCGGCCCGGTGTAATCCTGTGACGGTGGCGACGCGCGCAGCGCCATCAGTTCGCTGCCCGTCACATTCAAACCTTTTTTCACCGCGTCCACATTTGCCAGGTCGACGGGTTTCGGGGCGTAGGTCGAATAGAAATGATTCAGCTGCATTCCGTCTTTCGCCAGCGTGCTCAATCCGGCTTCCACCGCCGCAAAGCTCCGGTTCGTGCGAATCTCCGTGCCTTCGCTCGTCAACAGATATTCCGTGGCATAGACCAGGTAGTACGTCACGCGCGATTCCTGAATTTCTGGAAACGCACGCAATGCTGCCGAACTCTCCCGTACTTCCTGTTCCCAGTCGCGGTTGCTCCAATCCGGCGTCACCAATGGCTCGATGTTGTTCACCGGCGTAGCCTTCGCGAAATCATCGATATCGGTCTGTCTTGCCAGACTGCCCAAGTAGGCTTTCTTGCGGGAGTATGTCTCCACGGCCTCCTTGAACGCCTGGTCCGTCGCGATCCACAAGTCCTGCCTGAGTGAATCGTAGTCGCGGTCAATGCCCACCGATCCGGTCGACCCGATGAACCCGCGGAATCCTTCATCGCTGACAAAATTCGAGCTGTCCTGCTTGTAGTCGCCCACCCGGGCTTCCACGTTCATGAAGCGGTTCCGCGCGTGAGTGCTGGTCATCAGCGCGCCGAACTGGCCGACGACCTCACGAATGTCCAAGTCCAGCAGGCGGTATTCCAGGTAGTACGGCCGCACGGGCTGGTCGGTGCCCGGAAATTTCAGTTCCAGCCGGTCCTTTGCGCGCGCCATTTCGTCGCGCATCGCCTGCAGCGTGTGGTCGTTGTCCGCTTTGCCCTGAGCAAACGCCGCGGGGAGAATTCCGCCGGTTGCAGCCAAGAACAAAACTGCTATTCGAAGGGAGTTGTTCACCGTGCTCCTCCCGTTTTTGCCGCAGCTTGCGCGGACTTAATGTCATGCGCCGGTGGCGGCAGGATTGGCGGCGCGTCTGTGTCCGTCTGTTTCTTTTGTACTTCCAATTCGGTCGTCAGAATCGCCGGTGCCGCGGCCGATACCGGCACTGACCCTGATTCTGCTCCGCAATACCCGTTAAAAACTTCCGGTGTGTCGCCCGTTGCCACAATCTTCGTCAATGCCGCCAGGGGGGTGCCAACAATGTCCACGCCTCGCACCAGCTCGTCCTGCCGCCCATCCGCATACACCTTGTAAACCACCAGCGGCTGCACCTGGAACGCTTGCGGCTGACCGCGGCCGGTAAACGTGAATCCTCCCGCGATGTCGTCAATCAGCAGGCCATATTGCTTGTTCTGTGCTTTGACCAGTTCAATCAACTTTGCCCGCAACTGCGCATTGGTCACCGTCTTGCTGCTCTTCACGATCAGGTTACCTTGCCGCGAAACCGGCGTAGCTCCAAGCTGCCTTCTCCCGTGCCCGTTCGAATGCGGGAAGTCCGCCAGCGGCGACCGCGACATCTCAAAATTTTTCAGAACCCCGTGATCGACCAGGATCACTTCATGCGACGATACGCCTTCGTCATCGAACCGGTAGTACCCGAGCAAATCTTCCTGCCCCAGCCTCCTCAGCGTCGGATCATCCACAATGCTCAGAAAATCGGGCAGGATGGGTTCGCCCACTTTCTTGGCGAACGTCTGTCCTTCCGAAATATCCTTCTGCCGATGTCCTTCCGCGCGGTGACCAAAAACTTCGTGGAAGAAAACCGCCGCTGCGCGCCCCGTCAACAATGCTGGTCCCACGCTTGGCTCATTCAGCGGCGCGCGCACCAGACCCTCCATTTCCTTGCGCAGGGTCGCGCTAGCTGCCGCCACATCCTTGTCGTTCGGAGCGTCCTTCGGGTCCACCCAGTCGAAGTTGTAATACCGTTCGATGTTCATCCCATCTGTCGCTTTGCCCTGGATGAACAGTTCCAGCCGGTAACGAATCTGCCCACTCTGCAGTTGCGTTCCTTCCGTGTTCACCAGGTAAGCATTCTGCGCCAGCGCTGAAAACGTCACGATCGAATTCAAGATGTCCGGTGATTCGCGGAACGCTTTGGTGTACGCGCGAACTCTCTCTTCCCACGGCTTCCGATCCAGCGTGAACGAAACTTCCTGCTCGATCGATTTGTGCGGCTGCTCGTGCGAAAAATCCGGCGCGCGTCCTTCCGCCGTGTCTGCCTTGACTTCCTTGCTCGAGCGAATTTTGATCAGCGCTTCCGCCGCCGCGCGGTACTGATCGTCTGTTTCGAGCCAGATCGCCCGTCGTACGATTTCTTCATCGTTGTCCACGGGGACCGCCGAGCCCGGCCCGCCGCTCGGCATTTGCCGTTCTCCGACCTTGTGCGTGTTGTCTAGCGTATAGCTTCCCGTTCGAACCGATACCTGCAGCCATCGGTTCCGCGCTTCGCTGCTTGAAAGCAACGCGCCGTTTGAACCGGAAACTTCCGCTCTCTGCGTGTCCGTGATCGTGTAGCCGATAAAATAGGCAGGCGGCTCCTGCCCCCCAAGCGCCCTGAACGACCGGTCGAGCTCCGCCTGCATCGTCCCTATCAGCGGTGAAGCTTTGCCCGCCGCAGGCGTGTCCGGCGGTCCGGCAAAGGCCGTAGCGGGTCCAAAACTCGCCGCAAGTGCCAAGGCTATTGCCGGCGCCAGCAACGCTCCGGAAAGACAGTTCAATTTACGCAATGGAATCCTCACATGGGTCTTCAGGGTTTCGAGGGTTTGCTTTAGAGACCCTCGATGAAACAAGTTGTCCTTACAGCCCCTGAATTAGATTCGAACGGATGCACCAGGCTCAAAAGCCAGTGTACGTCACTCTTCGGCAGGCATACAACGCGGGCGCCTTCCCGGCCACACCTACTTCGACGGCCTTTTTCTCTGTTTCGTTGCATCCTCAGCGGCAGGGAACTCCGGCCCTGGTGCAGTCGTTTTCAAGGAGATGCCTAGCCTGTAGGGGCGTAGCCTCGTTGCGCCCCTTCTCCGCTATCATAGGTGGCGCCAGCTTGCTCTTTCCGACGGATGACAAGTCGCATCGACTCGGCAGGCCGGAGGGCTCCTTGGCCACTCACAATCGCGCCTCTCATACCACCCATTGCCTCCTGCTTGCCTTAGCCCTTTTGGCGGTCATCTCGCGTTCCGAGGCGGCTCAAGACAATCACAAGCCCCGAGTTACTTCGCCTCGGTCGTCTCGGGACTGGCCCCGCTATGGCGGTAACGCCGAAAATGATCACTATTCTCCGCTCGCCCAGATCAACCGTCAGAACGTGTCGCAACTTCGGATCGCCTGGCAATACGACACCGGCGAAACGGGCGGCCTGCAGTCGAGCCCCATCATCGTCGCAGGAGTCCTTTACGGCATCACACCAACGCAAAAGATTTTTGCGCTCAGTGCCGCAACCGGAAAACTTCTTTGGAAATTCGATTCCGGCATCCAGGGCACGCAACCCAATCGCGGCCTGGCCTACTGGAGAGCCGGCAAAGACGCTCGCATCCTGGCCGGCATAATGAATTATCTGTACGCGCTCGATGCCGCGACCGGCAAAGCGATCGCAACGTTCGGTACTGCAGGCCGCATCGATCTTCGTGAAAACCTCGGCCGTGAGCCCGCTGCCGCCAACTCCATCTATCTAACGACTCCCGGCATCGTCTTCGATGATTTGATCATTGTGGGCGGACGCATGCCGGAAACTCTTCCAGCGCCTCCCGGAGACATTCGCGCCTTCGACGTCCGGACAGGAAAACTCCGCTGGACCTTCCATACGATCCCGCGACCCGGCGAATTCGGTTACGACACCTGGCCCGCAGACGCCTGGAAAACCAGTGGCGCCGCAAACAATTGGGCTGGCATGTCTCTCGACGCCGCTCGAGGCATTCTTTACGTCCCGACGGGTTCCGCGGCGTCTGACTTTTACGGCGTCGATCGCACCGGCGACAATCTTTTTGCGAACTGTCTCCTCGCTCTCGATGCCCGCACCGGAAAACGCCTTTGGCATTTCCAGGGAATTCACCACGACGTTTGGGATCGCGATTTCCCATCGCCGCCCATTTTGCTGACGGTCCAGCACGACAGGCACGCCGTCGAAGCGGTCGCTCAAACTTCGAAGCATGGCTACGTCTATCTTTTCAATCGTCTGACCGGTGAGCCCCTATTTCCTCTTGAGACGAACGCCTACCCAGCCAGCAACGTTCCCGGCGAAGTCACTGCCAAAGAACAATCTCTGCCGACCCGCCCCGTTCCCTTCGCGCGCCAGCGCCTCACGGAAGACATGCTCACCCAGCGCACGCCCGAAGCGCACGCCTGGGCACTCGAAAATTTCAAGAAATTTCGCAACGGCGGTCCGTTTCTCCCTCTGACCCTTGGCACCGAAACCTTTGTGTTTCCCGGTTTCGATGGCGGCGCGGAGTGGGGCGGCGCGGCAGTCGATCCTCGCACCGCAGTCATCTACATCAATTCGAACGACATCGCCTGGACCGGCGCCTTGGCCGACAGTTCGGACGCAACCGGCGCTCGCGCTCTCTACCTGAGTCAGTGCAGCGTTTGCCATCGCGACGACCTGAAGGGTTCGCCGCCCGACTTTCCGTCACTGATTGGCGTTGGCGAACGTCTCAATTTCACCCAGATTCTCGCCACGATTCATGACGGCAAGGGCCGCATGCCGGGTTTCCCTAATCTCACGAAGCAAGAATCCAACGCCCTCGCGGACATGCTCGCCAACGGGCCAGACATTGACCGCTCTGCGGTCATCTCGGAAACTGACCGCTCTGCGGTCGCGTCCAAGAAAGAAATCATCAGCTCCGGGCCGCAACTACCCGCCATGAAATATCACCTCACCGGCTACAGCCGCTTTCTCGATCCCGATGGCTATCCCGCTGTCGCGCCGCCCTGGGGAACACTCAATGCCATCAGTCTCAACACCGGAGATTATCTCTGGAAGATCTCTTTTGGCGAATATCCGGAACTGGCAGCAGCAGGCATCCACGGCACGGGAACTGAAAACTACGGCGGACCGCTCGTCACCGCCGGTGGCCTACTGTTCATCGCGGCGACCAATTTCGACAAGAAATTCCGAGCCTACGACAGCGAGACCGGCACTCTCTTGTGGGAGACAACTCTTCCGTTCGCAGGGAATGCTACGCCCGCGGTCTATTCAGTAAAGGGTCGCCAGTTTGTGGTAATCGCTGCTGGCGGAGGCAAGGACCGCAAGTCTCCCTCGGGCGGCGTCTACGTTGCTTTTGCTCTGCCGCAAAACGCGAGCACAGAGCGATAGAATCCCGTTCTGCCTAGCAACCGCTCTGCGAGCTGGGCTTGCAGCCCTGCTGCGGCGCCGTGCCGTTGTTTCCGTGCGTGGCAACGATCGGGATCACCACCGCCGGAACCACCGCAAGAATTCCGAGCGCAATCGCAGTGCCTTTGCCGATGTGATGACCAGTGTTCTGAATCCCTGGCGCCGCCCCAACGTCAGTGTCTGATCCCGCGGCCATCAAGACATCCAGCGTTGCCTGCACCGGCGGCAGCGGTCCCGTGCTGTCATTGGTCCGCACGCTGGTCATTTGCCCGGCTTTGACTTCCACACATACTCCGGCCAGGTTGCACACTCTTACAATCCCCTCGAACACGACCACGTTCATTGTGCCGGTCGAATTGTCGAATCCCGCGTAAAAGTCCGTCCCCACCACCCCGGCCACGCCGGCAGGCGTCCGGACTTCAAATTTTCCGTCGGGCTTCGTGATTTTTTGTGCCTGCGAGCGAATCTTTCCGTAGGTCAGCTCCAATTCCGTCTGCTGCGCGCCGCCGTCGTGCTTCGTCACTCTGATGGACGACCCTGATCCCACACTCAAGATCGACCCGTCGTCCAGCGCGATTCGCGCACGCGCGCTGGCCTGTGTATTCACAACGTCCAGCCAGTCCACGGCGGTTTTGGCAGAAGCCTTGATATTCTTTGGGCCCCGCTCGATGCTGACCGCGGGGATCAGGCGGGAAACTTCACCGGCTCGTTGCCCGGCGGCCTGCGGCGCGGCAGGGATTTCGGTCGGGATGCACAGCATTGCGGACAGGCAAAGCGCAAGGGCGCACGCGTGCGGGGATTTCATGGTCTTCATCGGGGACTCTCCTAAGATGATTGCCGTTACCATCTTTGTTACTGGAGCGCCGCCGCACTGTCAATTTGAATTCGCCCGTGCGTTTCCCACGCGCTACCTCGGCCCTTCTTCTCATCCCGGAAGGTAGTGCAAGATAGCCGCTCCTTCGATCATCTTGCTGCGGCCGGCCGCAAGAATGCTTCGTTACGGCTTCCATCATCCGTTGAAGAATCTCCTCCGGCCGGGTTGCCCGAAGCGGCGCAAAAATCTCTCCGAGCCTGTTGTTTCCTGGCACACTCGGCGATGCCCGGGCACTTGTCCGCTTCCGCGCGCCGGTTCACACTCTCTCCATGCGAGCTTTTGCCCTGATCCTCGTCGCGGCGGCCATGGTTGGCGGCATCTATTTTTTTTATGTGAAAAAAATGCCCACCACCGATTCTGGCACCGCGCCCACCCAGGCCATCAGCCTTACCGGCGTCCGCATGGATCTGAATCAGATCGCGCAAGCCGAACGGACCTACGTCGCTTCCAACGGCCACTGCGTCAATCTGGACGAACTTTCGTCTTCCGGTCTTATGAATCTGGCGAAGACTGAGCGCGACGGGTACAGCTATGAAATCCGCTGCGGCAGCGGTAACGAATTTTCCGTCGTCGCCCGCCACCCCTCCGCTCCTCCGGACTCTCCGATCCGCTATCCCATCCTAAGCATCAACCAAAACATGCAGGTCAGCGAAGTCCAGTAATTATGGAGTGCGGCGGCTCCGACGCCGCTAGTGCTTCTCCGTCGAACCTTGTGTGCGGCCGGCCCAACGGCTCAACGGTCTTGACTGAATCCTGGCGGCTCACTACCTTCGAAACCTTAGCCATAGCGAGGTGGCCATGCTGAAGTCAATTGCGGTCGCGTTTCTTGCGCTCAGCTTTCTCCCCGCTCAAACCACAAGTCCCGAGCGCAAAGTTGCCGGCAACGTAATCTTCTCGGAGCGCGATCCTAAGGTGCAAATCCGGCTGCCGGGGTCAGTTCAGTACCTCGGCGCCGACCGCTGGGTCCTCTATGAAATTGCGGATTGCGAACTCCACGCGTTCGTGGACACCGACGCGCGGAAGAACATAGAGCGCCTCTACTGGATTCAGTTCGAGGGCTACCTTCCAACCAAGCCGGACTTAGCGCACAAGTACGATTCTCCGCGGCACGCCACGATCGGCGGACTGGATTTTTACGTTGATACCTGGACCCGCGCCGATGGCGAAGCAACCAGAGCTGGGTCCGACCGCGAGCACATCGAAGCGCTGATCCGCGCAAGCGGTTACAAGATGCCGCTCGGAATGATGTACGTGCGCCTGGTTCACTTGATCGATGAAAAGAAGCGCAAAGAACTAATGATTATCTACGGCGAAGAACTCGCTCCGACCGGTTTCGCTGCCCCCGATCTGCAGGAAAACGGGAAGGCCCACAGCGAGTGGCCCGCAATCGAGAAAGGCTTGATTGAACGAGCCGAAAAAGCGATTACACTTTCCGGTCCGTGATGCGGCGCCGGAACCATCATTCCGGGCGCGGCGGACCGCCTCTCTTCGAGTCGCCAGGCGCATAGCCAGCCCCGGCCCCGAGGCAGCCGACGGATCTGCCCGCGTAGGCGATCGAAGGTTCCGACCCCCGTCGGAGGAATCGTGGCATGGCTGTACGAACCGAATCTTTCAAGTCTCGAAAATATACTTATTCAGAAATTCGTTCCTGAATTTCCCCTGAGGGTCATATTTCTTGGCCAGCTCTGCAAACTCAGGCAATTTCTCGTAGCGCGAGCGCAGCACCGCTGGCGGTACCGTAAACAGTTTTCCCCAGTGCGGCCGTACTCCAAACGGCGCCAGCTCCCTTTCGATCGTTGGCAAAACTTTCCGGACCGCCGGCCAATCCTGCTTCCACGTGAAGTGAATAGCAACGGACTCCTGCCGATAACACGGGCTCATCCACAGGTTGTCCCCAGCGATCGCGCGAATCTCCGTGACCAGCAGGTGCGGGCTGATCTTGTCGTGAAGTCGCTCCAACGCCAAGATCGCTTCCACTGCGTGTTTGCGCGGCACAAAGAATTCTGATTGCAATTCTTTGCCAGCGCTCGGCGTGAATCCCATCTTAAAGTGAGGCAGCCGTTCATACCACGTCCCGGCAACGCCCATTTGCTCCGTGCAGTTTTCCGCTGAAAGCTCGGCAATAGGGTGTAGATTCTTATTCGCCAGCTTCGCGCCAAAAAATTCCGTCTTTGCTTCAAACGACTTCCCGTCTTCCACGCGGCTCTTGATCCAAACCTCGTTGATATTTTTGTTTCGCCAATCTGTAAACAGGCTCACGCTGTAACCGCTCGCTTCGATGGCATCGAAATTTTCTTTCATCTGTTCGAGAGGCAAGTTTTGGTAAACGTATTGCTTCATCGAAAAAGTCGGCTGAATGTCCAACGTGATTTTCGTGATTGCACCCAGCGCTCCCAGTCCGACTACCACTCCCTCAAACTGTTCACCATCTTTTTTGCGCGACAACTCCGCAAGGTCGCCCGCCGCCGTCACGATCTGCAATCCGCTGACCGCCGTCGATAAATTCCCGTTTTTCTCGCCAGACCCGTGTGTTGCCGTGCTGCAGGCGCCCGCCACCGAAATATGCGGTAGCGAAGCCAAATTATGCAGCGCAAATCCTTTTTCGTGCAGATGGGGCGCCAGCAGGCCATACGTCACACCCGCACTCACCGCAACCGTGCGCGCCGCGGCATCCAGCGAAACGACCTCCTCCATCGGCTTCAGCGACAAAAATCCGTCATGGCTGTCCGCGATGGTATTGAAACAGTGACGCGTCCCTAGCACCTTCAGCTTGTTCTGTTTCCTGACGTAACCCCGCACCTGCTCGAGCGACTTCGCCGCGTAAAGATTCTCTGTGCTGTACTGGATGTTGCCGGCCCAGTTCGTCAATTTGCCGTCAGAGCCCGCTAAACGTAGGGGCGAGAAAAAGGATTCCGCGCCGACCGCCGCGGCAAGTTTGAGAAATGTTCTTTTTTCCATGTCGGTCCGCAATTTTTCTTCGGATTCATCCCCGAGCGCCTCGATTCTATACCTGCTTCGTAACCCGGCGCTCCAATCTTCCTTCCTACGCGGACCCCGTTTTTGGCCGAACGGGTGTTGCGGCGTCCGCTCCTGCCACCGTGGTCCACCCACGCACGTACCATCGCTTCACGATTCCGCTGGTGACATATGGATCGGCTTTCGCAAAATTTTCCGCGACTTCAGGAGTGCCGCCCTGGAAGAGCAGGACCGCTCCATCTACCGGGTTTTCCAGCGCGCCCGCCAACAGCAGCTCGCCACGCTCGCTGGCCGCCCAGGCTTTCTGAAGATGGGCGTCGCGAAATTGGGCGCGCCTTGCCACATAATCCTCACCGACCTCATAGAACAGGAGATAGTGCATTCCATGCCTCTTCTCTATTGCCTCGGTCCTACCGGCGATAGTCACTGCTAGTATGAACGATCAAACAGCGCTCCGGTGCCGGACCTCCCAACGCACCATTTTTGCGGAACTTTTTCCTAAAGACCTTCGTTCCTATCTGCAGAACGGCGCTACAGGCCGCGAGAGATCCCCGGGCACGACATTCAACTCATGGGCAGTTTATACGAGGTTTAAAGGAGATGGATATGGGTGACGTTGGCGCAGGCATGGTTGGTTTGGTCGCAGTGGTTCTTTCTTTGGGCATTCCCATGGCGGCAATGTACACGTACTACCGCGTGAAGAAGCTGCGCGCGGATGAGCGCATGGCAGCAATCGCCCGCGGCGTCATGGTTCCGTTTGAAACGGAAGTTTCGCCCGCGGCGCGCTCCCGCAAGAACGGCATCCTTCTGGTGAGCGGAGCCATCGGATACATCGCCACCTTCGGCGCGATCGCCGCCATCGTTCACGAGCCCGAGACTTGGGCCGCGGCGGCGTTTGGATTCATTCCTCTCGCCGTCGGCATCGGCTACTTCATCGACTTCACACTCAGCCGACGCGAAGCTCATTCCTAGCGCTTGCCCTTTGATTGTCATATCTGAAGTTCCGATTTCGATCGGGATTTCAGGACCTCAAAAACAGGGGTTAGCGCCAGACGGTCCTCATTCATTCCGCGGCGCTCCTATCGGGTCCAGCCGTGACGCGCGCCAGGCAGGCAGCACGCGGGCGGCGGCCACCACCAGCACCACGATCCCGACGCCGGCAAACCCGCTCGCGTCCAGCGGTCGCACACGATAGAGCAGTTCGCGGATTATTCTGGTGGCAGCCGCTGCTGCTGCCAGTCCCAAAATCAGGCCCACGGCGGCGGGCCGCAATCGTCCGGCAGCATCAGCCGCAGGACTTCGCTTTCGCCGTGCTCCCAGCGCGATACGCACACCCATTTCCGCCGGCACAGTCCGCTAACCAGCCTGCCGTTCTCTACCGCTATGCTAAACTGCTCCCGTGCATCCCGCGATTCCGTTGCTTCTTGAGCTACAGAAAACCGATCAGGAAATCGCATCGTTCCGCGCTGCACTCGAAGCCGCGCCAAAACGTATCCGCGAAGTGGACGCCAAACTGAATGGCGCGCGGACAGCCGTCGCCGTCGCCAAAGACGCGAACACGCACGCTGTCACCGCGCGCAAGAGGGCCGAACTCGATGTTGGCGAATGGCGCGAGCGCGCGAAGAAATTCCGCTCGCAGAGCTCCGCCGTAAAGACCAACGAAGCGTACAAAGCGTTGCAGCATGAAATCGCCAACGCAGAGGCGGAGACAGCGAAAGCGGAAGATCTGCAGCTCGAGCAAATGATGGCGGTCGAAGAAGCCGAGAAAACTGTAAAAGCAACGGAAGCGGCGCTCCGCGATGCGGAACAATCCGTGGCGAGCGAACGAAAGGAAATTGAAACCCGCGCGCGTGAAACAAAAAGAAAAATGGACACCGACATCGCCGGGCGCGAAAAACTCGCCATACAAATTCCGGAAGAAGTCCTGGAAAAGTATGCGCGCGCCGCGAAACGTCACCACGGCGTCGCGCTCGCCGAAGCCGTGAACGAACAATGCCGAGGCTGCGGCATGCGGCTGCTTCCGCACACCTATCAGGAAATCCGCCGCCCGGACAGCCGCGAAATCCACACCTGCGAAACTTGCGGCTGCATTCTTTACGCGGCGGAGCCGGCAGCGCCGCCCACTCACGGCACAAATCCCCCAGCAAATCCGACGGGAGCTTCGGCTTCCTAATGGCTCCGCGCACGCCACCACCGCGCGGTGCGGGACTCTTCGGCGAGCCCGCGCCGGAAGCAAAGCCGCCCGCATGGCGCGCGAACATCGACGGCGGCTCGCGCGGAAATCCCGGACCGGCCTCCTACGGAGTGGTGATTCGCGACCCGCGCGGCGAGATTGTTGCGCGCTTGAAAAAATATATCGGGCGAACCACCAACAACGTCGCCGAATATTACGGGCTGATCGCGGCGCTGGACTTCGCGCAATCAAACAACATTCGCGCGTTGCGCATTGAGAGCGACTCCGAACTGCTGGTGAAGCAGATGCGCGGGCAGTACAAAGTGAAAAGCGGCGATCTGAAACCGCTCTTCGAGCGCGCCCAAAAAATGTCGCGAACCATTCCCGCGTTCCGCATCGATCACGTTTATCGGGAACAGAACCGCGAAGCCGATGCACTGGCGAACGAAGCCATGAACGAAGTTTCCGGGGCGGCGGGCCGAAATACGAAAACCGAAAATCGGACTTCGGTTCCGGCGGCGAATCCAGCGATCATAGTGCGCGCGCGATTTCGCAGCGGCGTGCTCTATCCGCTGGAGGACATCAACCTTCCTGACGGCGCCGAAGTAGAGATTCTTTTGCGGCCGGCCAAGACGCCCTGAATTTTGCCGACTGGGGCCCAGCAGGTTGCGCCGCTACAACGGATTCCCTCCCGACCGAAGGGAACTGGAAATTGTCCTGCGGGCCGTTCCAAAAAAATAAGCGCAGCGAAAATCGCTCCCGCGACGCAAATTATTGTTGAGCGGCGGCGCGCTGCAGTCCTGCAATGTCGATTTTTTTCATTTGCATCATGGCGGTCATCACGCGCTGCGCTTTCTTTGCGTCCTTGTCCATCAAAAGTTCGGCCAGGATTGGAGGATTGACTTGCCACGACAAACCGAATTTGTCCTTGAGCCAGCCGCATTGCACTTCCTGACCACCAGCTGCCGTGAGTTTTGACCAGTAATCGTCGAGTTCCTCCTGCGTTTCGCAAGAGACAGAAAGTGAAATGGCTTCGGTGAATTTGAAGTGCGGCCCGCCGTTCAAAGCGATGAATTCCTGTCCTTCAAGCTGGAAGCTGATGGTCATGACGGTGCCGGCAGGTCCCGGGCCGGTGTCGCCGTAACGCGCGACTTTCAGAATTTTCGAATTCTTGAAAATCGAAAGATAGAAATTCACCGCTTCTTCTGCATTGGCATCGAACCACAGAAACGGAGTGATTTTTTGCATCGTTCGTCCTTTCTGAACTGCCCGGTAGAGTGCACCTTCGTCGCGTGTACTCATTTCAGCGAGTACGAACGGTACAGCGTGTCGCGTTGGGCGGGGATGAAGCCGGCATCGGAGATGACGCGGCGGAGTTCGCTTTCGTTGGTGCGGTTGCGGACGCCGGCGGCGTACACAACGTTTTCTTCGATCAGGATGCTGCCCACATCGTCGGCACCGAATTGCAGACCTACCTGGCAGACCTTGATGCCGGGAGTGAGCCAGCTCGATTGGATGTGATCGATGTTGTCGAGATACAGGCGGCTCACGGCGAGGGTTTTCAGATAATCCACTGCCGTGGTTTCCTGGACTTTCTTGCCGAGCGACGTGTGGTCCGAAGCGAAAATCCACGGGATGAACGCGGTGAAACCGCCGGTATCTTCCTGAATGCGGTGAATGCGCTCGAAATGATTGACCCGGTGGCGCAGCTCTTCGCCGCAGCCGAACATCATGGTGGCGGTGGTACGCAGGCCCAGCTTGTGCGCGGTGCGGTGCATGCCTTCCCAATCGTCGCTGGTGCACTTGAGACGCGCGATTTTGGAGCGCACTTCGTCATCCAGAATTTCCGCGCCGCCGCCGGGAATGGAAGCGAGGCCGGCGTCCATCAGGCGGCGAAGGGTGTCTTCGACGCTCAGTTCGCTCACTTCGGCGATGCAGAGAATTTCCGGAGCGGAGAAACAATGCAGGTGAACGGTCGGAAAACGCTGCTTGATAGAGCGAAGAAGATTTTCGTAGTAGTCGATTTGCAGATCGGGGTGCAGTCCGCCCTGGAGCAGAACGCCGTTGCCGCCGAGTGCGAGCATCTCTTCGATTTTCTTGAAAATCTCGTCGAAGCTGAGGATGTAGCCGTCTTTTGCGCCGATGGGACGATAGAAAGCGCAGAAGGAGCAATACTCGGTGCAGAAATTCGTGTAGTTGATGTTGCGATCGATCTGGTAGGTGGCGACGCGCGGGTCGTTCTTCTTGAGGCGGACCTGATGGGCGGCCATGCCTATGCCGATCAGGTCGTCGGACTCGAGCATGTCGAGCGCTTGTTGTTTCGTCAGTGCCACGTTGATTCTCGTCCCCTTGCTTGCGGCCAGTCGCGCCGATCCGCCGAAGAGATAGTTTACCCGATACTCGCGTCGCGCTGGCGGATCATACCCGTCGAAAGATACGAACCGGAGGAACGGATTGAAGAGGCAGGATACTCCCCAGATACGTTTGACCAAGAAGAGTTAACAGAAAAGAGTCGGCTTGCCGCACCCAAGGGTGCGCAAGCGTCTCAAAACAAAGCGGATAAGAGAAAACAAGAAGGGGAAGCCTGGGCCTCTCCGGCGCCCGGGCAGCCTCCAGTGACTCAGACTCGAGCCGGTCAGCAAGAGGAGTTGTCGTTTTAGAGAGACGCGGCTAGAAATCACGCAGGCCAGAGACACTCCGTGAATCGGGCGCCGCCTGAACGGTTTCCGCTAGGTCGCTAGAATGCGGATAAACTAGGCTGGGCCTCTACACTGGTGAGAATACTGGGCGGACAAATTCGGCTGAGCGCGACGGACCTGAGCAATCGCCTGGCCTGCCGGCATATGACCAGCCTGGATCTGCAGGTTGCGCGCGGAGAGAGCTCGGCACCGGAATGGGCGGCGCCCGATTTGAAGGTGATTCAGGAACTTGGACTGCGGCACGAAAAGGCCTACCTGACATTCTTGAAGGATGAGAAAAACCTTTCCGTGGTGAACCTCGAGCAGATCAAGGATGACAGCGAGGTTCTGGCGCAAACGCAACAGCTCATGGGAGAGGGAGCAGAAGTCATAGCGCAGGGCGCGCTGAAGCATGAGCGGTGGTTCGGTCGGCCGGACGTGCTGCTGCGCGTGAATGCGCCGAGCCCGCGGTGGAGGTGGTCATATCAGGTGCAGGACACGAAACTGGCGAAGGAAACCAAGGCGACGACCATACTGCAGTTGTCGCTGTACTCCGAACTGTTGAAGCACGTTCAGGAAAGCGATCCGGAGTTCATGTGGGTGATTTCGCCGGGAACGGGTTTTGTGGGCGAGGCTCACCGCGTGGCCGATTATTCGGCTTACTTCCGTTACCTGAAGCGCGAATTGCTGAGCGCGACAGAAAACCATAAAGAGGCGACGTATCCAGAGCCTGTGCCGCACTGCGATATTTGCCGATGGTTTCAACAATGCGATGCGCAAAGGCGAAGAGACGATCATTTGTCGCTGGTGGCAGGCATCCGGCGGCAACAGCGAAATCAACTGGAAGAGTGGAATACCGAGACGATGGCCAGGCTCGCGGTGCTTCGAATCCCGCTGAAGCAGAGACCGAAGCACGGTTCGCGGGAAGGAATCGAGCGGGTGCGGGAACAGGCACGCGTGCAGGTCGAAGGGCGCGAGGAGAAAAAGCTGAAGGTCGAAGCGATCCTGCCGGTGGAGGAGGAAAGGGGATTTTGCCGGCTGCCGGAGCCGAACAGCCTGGACATGTTTGTGGACCTCGAGGGCGACCCGTTCGCGGGCGAGCAGGGCATGCAGTATCTGTTCGGCTTCGCGTATCAGAACGGGCAGGGGGAATGGGATTACGAAAAGCGCTGGGCGCTGAGCCGGGACGAAGAGAAGAGCGGGTTTGAATGGCTGGTGGATGAAATTACGCGCCGTCAGATCCCCAATCCCGATATGCATGTGTATCACTTCGGGGCCTACGAGCCAGCAACCTTTAAGCGGCTGATGGGCCTGCATGCAACACGCGAGAACGAGATCGACCGGCTATTGCGAGCCGGAACGTTTGTGGATTTGCACCAGGCCTTCAAGCAAGGCTTGCGTGCGAGCGTGGAGGAGTATTCGCTGAAGAAGGCGGAGGCGTTCTATGGATTCGAACGCAAGACACCGCTCGAAGAGTCGCGTTCGGCGATGCGGTATGTGGAGCACCGGTTGGAGTTGGGCTGGGGAGACCAAGAGCTGCCCGAGAAAATCCGCGCGGCGATGGAGGGATACAACCGCGAGGATTGCGTTTCGACAGGGAAGCTGCGGGCTTGGTTGGAGGAACAGCGCGGAAATCTAGTAAAGAACGGAACGGAAGTGGCGAGACCTCCGAAAAAAAGCGGCGATCCTTCCGACCGATTGAAGAAGAAGCTGGACCGTGCCGAAGCGCTGGCCGAACGACTCGGCGAGAGCCTTCCGGAGGCGAGCCAGCGTACACCGGAGCAGGCCGGCGAGTGGCTTCTGGCACAGCTTTTGAGTTGGCACCGGCGCGAGGACAAAAGAGCCTGGCAGGAAGGATACCGGCTGGCCGATTCGACCGATGAGGAGCTCCTCGACGAGCGCGTCGGGCTGACACGCATGAAGTTCCTGAAGCGACTAAAAGAAGCGAAAGGACAGCAGGCGCCCGTCGATCGGTATTCCTATCTTCCGGAAAGGACCAACGTACGGAAGGACAAGAGCTTGTATTTTGGAGATGAAAAGTTCGGTGAGGTCGCGGAGATCGACCCGTCGCAGGGAATTGTGGACGTCAAGAAGACAAAAAAAACTGCAGAGCTTCATCCGCAAACCGTTTACATGTGGGACGCGCCTCTGAATACCGAGGCGCAGGAGGCATCGCTTTGCCGGCTGGGGGAATGGGTCGCTACGAACGGCGTTGATACAGCGGGGAGCTACCGGGCGGGGCGAGATCTGTTGTTGCGAAAGCCGCCGAAGCTTTCTGGCGGGGAACGCCTGACGCAGCTGGCGGGTGAAACGCCGGTGACCACCGCAACGAGGATCGCGCTGGCATTGGACGACTCTGCGTTTGCCATTCAGGGACCGCCGGGATCAGGAAAGACCTACGCGGGTGCCCGGATGATTTGCGAGCTGGTGAGGCAAGGCAGAAAAGTGGGCATTACCGCACTCAGCCACAAGGTCGTCCGCAAACTGCTTGACGATGTGGTGGCAGCCGCGCGAGAGAAAGACGTGGACGGAGTGCGTTGTCTGCACCGGGAGAATGACGGGGAGGAAAGCGACTGCGTACAAGTGGCCAAAGAGCAAAACGAGGAAGCATGGGACGCGCTGCGCAGCGGAAGAGCGAATGTGGTTGGCGGGACCTCATGGCTGTGGGCGCCGCAGGCGGCATTTGAATGCGTGGATGTGCTGTTCATCGACGAAGCCGGGCAGATGTCGCTCGCGGACGTGCTGGCGGTTTCACAGGCGGCGAAAAAATTGGTGCTATTGGGTGATCCTCAGCAACTAGAACGGCCGACGAAGGGAAGCCATCCGGACGGTGCGGAAAAATCGGCGCTGGAGCATCTGTTGGATGGCAGGAAAACGATTCCTGAGGAAATGGGATTTTTGCTGCCGGAGAGCTGGAGGTTGCATCCGGAGGTCTGCAAATTCACTTCGGAGCTTTTTTATGAGAACAAGCTGGGGTCCCATGCGATTGCGCGAAGCAGGGTGTTGGAAGGGCATCCATGGGTAAAGGGCGCCGGATTGTGGTTTGTGCCCATAGGGCATCAAGGGAACCGGAATTCGTCGGCAGAAGAAGTGGAAGCGGTGGCGCGGATCGTAGAGGGGTTGCTGAGGCCGGAAGTGAAATGGTTCTACAGCGCGGGTAACAGTGCGCGATTGAATCGGGAGAAGGACATCTTGATCGTGGCGCCATACAACGCGCAGGTGGCCGATTTGTCGGCGCGACTGCCGGGCGTGAAGGTGGGGACAGTGGATAAATTTCAGGGGCAGGAGGCGGCGGTAGTGATTTATTCGTTGACGACTTCCTCACCGGAGGATGCGCCGCGGGGGATGGAGTTCTTGTACAGCCTGAACCGGCTGAACGTAGCGACGTCGCGCGCCAAGACTGCGGTGATCCTGGTGGGAAGCCCGAAATTGCTTGAGCCGGAGTGCCGGAGTCCGCGGCAGATGCAACTGGCGAACGCGCTGTGCCGTTATCTTGAGATGGCGAAGACCGTTGACACACGAGAAGTAATGGCAGTTTGACGCGGCGCGAAATGCTGCGATCCGTTTACATGCGAGGAGGGAACACAGGCTCGCCTTCCAGAGATTTGTTCGGAACGTTGCGAAGCGCCAGAGTCTGACGATATTTTTTTTCATAAAGGTAGCTCAGATTGCTGTAGATGTACTCCTCGCGGCGATGGAAGTGGAAATAGAGGCCGCACGGAGCCTAGGAAAGCGGCGTGACGTCAAAAACAGTGGTTTCCCATTCGAACCCCATTCCCCAAAATCAGCCCCGTGAGGCGAACGTCGAGGCCAACCCCGGCTTGGACCAGTAATTCCATCATGGGCCGACAGTAATTCCGGTCGCTGTTAGGAAGCAGAGCCTCGAGCAGAGCTCAAGCGATCTGAATGAATCGAAGCGAAAATCTAAAGTAGACTCAAGTCGCGAAGGTGAGCCATGCCGGAGCTGCCGGACATTACGGTTTACATTGAGGCGCTGGAGAAGAGGATTTTGGGGGAGCGGGTCGAGCGTGTGCGGATTGTGGGTCCGTTTTTGTTGCGGACGGTTGAGCCATCGGTGAGGAGTGTCGAAGGAAAGAAAGTTGTCGAGCTGCGGCGGCTGGGGAAACGGGTTTGTATCGGAGTGGAAGAAGAGATTTGGCTGGCGCTGCATTTGATGATTGCAGGGCGGCTGCACTGGTTTGAGAAGATTCAGAAGTCCGATGGACGGTCGGGCGGGAAGGCGCTGAAACTCGGAGGGCGGCAGAATCTGGCTGCGTTCGAGTTCTCAACTGGGACGCTGGTATGGACCGAAGCGGGTTCGCAAAAGCGGGCGTCGTTGCATCTGGCGGTGGGAGAAGATGGGCTGCGGGAGTTGGACCCGGGCGGAATGGAAGTGCTCGAATGCAGCCTGACCGATTTTGCGGCGGTGCTGAGATCGGAAAATCACACGCTCAAACGAGCGTTGACCGACCCGAGATGGATCAGCGGAATTGGGAACGCCTACTCAGATGAGATTTTGTGGGCGGCGAAACTTTCTCCCACGACGCTGACGCAGAAAATGAGCGATGAAAGCGTCGAGCGATTATTTGAAGCGACGCGGGCGACGCTGAAGGAGTGGGTGGAACGGCTGCGAGCGGAGGCCGGCGAGAAATTTCCGGAGAAGGTGACGGCGTTCCGTCCGGAGATGGCGGTGCATGGGAAATACAAGCAGCCTTGCCCACGATGCGCAAGCAGGATTCAGAGAATCAAGTACGCGTCGAATGAGACGAATTATTGTGCGACGTGCCAGACGGGCGGAAAATTGCTGGCGGACCGGGCGTTTTCGCGGTTGTTGCGCGAGGATTGGCCGCGGACATTGGAAGAGATGGAAATGCAGATGAGAGAGAAGAGAGGAAATGGATAACGCTCGGACGCGGAATCCGCGGAGAATCGCCCTTCACGACAAGCCACGCCGCCGTCGAGTCGCGACGTAACACGCCAAAACGCTAGGCGGAGCGTTTGGCGGAAACAAAACCTTGGACATGAGCGGGGGCTGTTGAGGAGCCGGCGATGGAGATGGGATTGAGTTGTGGGACGAGACCGAGGCGGGCGGCGTGAGCATAGTATTGGATGAGGCCTTTTTGGTTTTCCGCGTCGAGCGAGTAGTCGATGTTGGTTCGGAGATAGAGCGATAGCTCTTTTTCTGGGAGCTGGAGCTCACGTGCGGCTTCGGCGCAGATTTCGGGGAGGTGCGCGAGACCGAAGGCGAGAGACGCGCTAAAGTCGGTAACGAGTTCGGGAGTGGCAATTTCCGGTCGCGCGGCCCAAACCGCCAGGACGGCGGGACGTTCCGTAAGTTGCCACCATTCGTGCACCACATCGTATAGATAAACCCTGGGAATTTGCGGCAGGCCGATCTGAGCGCCGGTTGAGACCCACGCTCCATCGCGGCCAGGCGAAGCGTGTTGTTCGGCGGCGATGACCAGGCGCAGCGCAGGATCACCGATGAGGAGCGCGGCGTCGGAATGAGCGAGCATGGTGGCAAGGTCGGGATCGCATTCAAAGAATTCGGGTGAGATGAGCCAGCGCGCGTCGCACAGAATCTTTGTGAGCGCTTGCGTGCTGCGCGAGCTGCGGTCGAGCCCGATGCGGCGCGCTTCGCGGATCGGCGCTTTTGCGACGATCAGCAGGCTGCGCGCGCGTTCCTTCGAAGCGATGGACAGATCTGGAAGGATGACCAGCTCTGGGATGCGCTGGTATTCGATGGCTGGAATGATGGCGACGTCGGCGGCGCCGGTGCGGAGAGCTTCGGCGCACTGCGAAGGGACGGTGAAAGAAAGATCGTATTTGCCCTGCAGCGGACCATGCGTGAAGCCACGAACGAGCGGGGCGGTGTTGAGATACTGCACGACGGAGATGCGAAGTTTGTTCACCGGAAAAGGCTCGCGCGGAAATTGAGTATAGCAGACCGGAAATTTGTCCGCAGCCCTGCGTAATGGTGTAAAAAGCTTGTTCGCAATGGAGGATTCGAAGATGCCGAATCGGATGCGCCGCGCGGTCACCTTGATGTTCCTGTTGGCGGGAGTGCTGGAGCTGTGCTCTGAGGGCGCGTTCGCGCAGGGTGGCGGAACGATTGCAGAGAAAACCAAGGACGCGCAGAAACTTGCCGGCTATTTCAATCTGTATTGGGACGCAAAGGCGGGAAAGCTGTGGCTCGAAATCGACAAGTGGAATACGGAATTCTTGTATCAGAGTGGTCTCTCGGCGGGGATCGGTTCGAATGACGTAGGCCTGGATCGGGGACAGCTGGGGGCGACGCGAATTGTGCGGTTCGAACGCAGCGGGCCGAAGGTGCTGCTGGTTGAAGAGAATTTGAATTTTCGCGCGGTGAGCAACGACCCGGATGAGAGAAAGGCGGTGCACGATTCGTTCGCGGAGTCGGTACTGTGGGGATTCACGGCAGCGGCGGACGAGAGCGGGCGCGTGCTGGTGGATGCAACAGATTTTTATCTGCGCGACGCGCATGGCGTAACGAATGCGCTGAAGCGAACGAAGCAGGGAGCATACAAGCTGGATGGTTTGCGAAGCGCAATCTATTTGCCGAATACGAAAAACTTTCCCTTGAACACGGAAGTGGAAGCGATGCTGACATTCACCGGAGACGAGCCGGGAAAATGGGTGAAGGATGTCACTCCGGACGCCACGGCGATCACGGTGCGCGCGCATCACTCGTTCGTCGAACTGCCGCCACCGGGATACAAGACCCGAGCCTACGATCCGCGCTCGAGCTTTTACGGGATTTCGTATCTGGATTATGCGACGCCGGTGAGCGAGCCGATCGTAAAGCGATTTGCGGCGCGGCACAGGCTGCAGAAACGGGATCCGGCGGCGGCGTTGAGCGAACCGCTAGAGCCGATTGTGTATTACCTGGATCGCGGAGCGCCGGAGCCGATTCGGTCGGCCCTGCTTGCAGGAGCGCGCTGGTGGAACCAGGCGTTCGAAGCGGCCGGCTACAAGAACGCGTTTCGCGTCGAGATGTTGCCCGAAGGCGCAGACATGATGGATTTGCGCTACAACGTGATTCAGTGGGTGCATCGAGCGACCCGCGGGTGGTCGTATGGCATGGGTGTGACGGACCCGCGCACGGGAGAGATTATCAAAGGACATGTAACGCTCGGATCCCTGCGGGTGCGGCAGGACTATCTGATTGCGGAGGGTCTCCTCGCGCCGTATGAAAAAGGGAAACCGGTTTCGCCGAAGGTCGAGGAGATGGCGTTGGCGCGGCTACGGCAGCTGGCGGCGCACGAAGTGGGCCACACGCTCGGGTTGATGCACAACTATTCGGCAAGTACGGTGAATCGTTCGTCGGTGATGGACTATCCGCCGCCGGTGGCGAAATTGGCCGCGGATGGTTCGATTGAATTGAGCGATGCATATGCAACCGGAATCGGCGAATGGGACAAAGAATCGATTGCCTGGGGCTATCAGGATTTTCCTGCAGGTACGGATGAGCGCGCAGAGCTGAACAAAATATTGATGGGAGCGTTTGGACGAGGGTTGCGGTATTTGACGGATCAGGATGCGCGGCCGGCGGGAAGCTCGAGCAGCCTGGCACATTTGTGGGATTCGGGTTCGAATGCCGTGGACGAGCTGGACCGATTAATGCAGGTGCGAGCGGCGGCGCTGAAGCGGTTTGGCGCGAGTAATATTCGCGAGGGCGCGCCGCTGGCGACGATCGAAGACGCGCTGGTGCCGGTCTACATGCTGCACCGCTATCAGGTGGAAGCGGCGGCGAAATTCGTGGGTGGGATGGACTACACATTTGCGCTACGCGGCGCCGAGCGCGGTGATGGCGAGGCGCCCACGAAAATTGTTTCGCCCGTGGAACAAAGACGCGCACTCGCGACGGTGCTTCTGACGTTGAAGCCGTCTGCCCTCGAGTTGCCAGAATCACTATTGAGGATGATCCCGCCGCGACCGCCGGATTACGAGCGAGGGCGGGAGCACTTCAAGATTCACACCAGTCCGGCGTTTGATGCGCTGGCGCCAGCGGAGGAGGCAGCGCAGCACACATTGCAGTTTTTGTTCAATCCGGAGCGGGCGGCGCGGCTGGTAGAGTTTCATGCGCGCAATGCGGCATACCCGGGATTGCCGGAAGTATTGGAGGCGATTGTCGCAGCCACCTGGAAGGCACCGCATGCAGCCGGCTATGCGGGAGAAGTGGCGCGCACGGTGGACAGTGTGGTCTTATACGACCTGCTGAGCCTGGCGACGAATTACCACGCGACAACGCAGGTGCGGGCTCTGGCTTCGCGCGAAGTGGAACAATTAAAAGGCTGGTTGAAGGCGAACCAAGCGGCGGGTGACGCGGCTCAGCAGGCGCACCTGGCTTACGCAGCGGCGCAAATCGAGCAGTTTCAGAAAGATCCAACGAAACTGGAATTGCTGTCGCCTGCCGAGCCGCCCGACGGCCCGCCGATTGGAGACGATGGGGACTTCTAAAGCCTTTCCGGAACGAGCCGACCCTGACCGGCACATATCGTAGATGAGCGACCTGACCATTCCTCCTTTGTATCGTCTATATGGCTGGAGGTGAAGTAATGGTTTCCCGCACATTGCTTTCAGTTGGCATAACGGTCTGGACGGCGGTGTTGGTGACGGCCGCGCCCCGCGTGGTTTCGCGCCACTTTGACGATCACACCATTGAGGTTTCAACACCGCATGATGACTCGCCCCTGGCGAGCTGCTCAGATTTGCACGTCAGGTTTGACCGCCACGACGCGGTCGTCGGCTCCGAAGACCGCACGATCACCAAATCGGAGGCTCCAACGCTGCGGGTCAACGCGGAGTCAAATGGTGGACTGCAAGTGGAGGGCTGGGACAAGGACACGTATTCGGTGACCCTGTGCAAAGCGGTTGAGGCGGGCGGCGATAGAGAAAACGTGCTGGCGCAGATCAAATTGACGTTCTTGAAGGGCGAGCTGGGTGTGACCGGGCCGTCTTCGCACGAACAGTGGACAGCGCACCTGCTCGTGAAGGCGCCGAGGGCCGCGGCGATGGATCTCCACGTGAACAACGGGCCCCTGGGGTTGTATCAGGTGGATGGAAATCTAAAGGTGCGCGCGGTAAACGGGCCGATCACCGTGCGCGGGTGCAAGGGCGAGCTGGATGTTTCGGCGCAGAATGGACCGGTTTCGCTCGAAGAAAACAGCGGCAAGCTGAACGTTCGAACGCAGAATGGTCCGATCAATATCGATTTAAACGGCACAAACTGGAGCGGAGAAGGGCTTGAAGCGCATGCAACCAACGGCCCGGTAACGCTACGCGTGCCTTCAGGATACCGATCCGGAGTGATTCTGGAGTCGGATGGACATGGGCCATTCAGCTGCCGGGCCAGCGTTTGCAGCGAAGGGCGCAAGACGTGGGACGAAGAGCACAAGCGCGTGGAATTTGGAGCTGGGCCCACCGTAGTCCGTGTTTCCACGGTGAATGGACCGGTCAGCGTAATCTAAAGTAAGCGAATTCGCAGGCAGGAAAAGCGCCCGGTTCCAGGGCGCTTTTTTTACTGCGCCAGCATGCTGCGAATCCTGTTCGCTACACGCTCCGAGGCCGGAGGGTCGTAGTTCGACATCACCGCTACGGTATAGCCGCGGTCAAAGTACATGTCGAGCTTGCTGTTGATGCCGGGGAAGCCGCCTCCGTGGCCGACGATTCGCGTGCCGGAAGAACGGTCGTCGAAGAGGCCGTACGCGTATTTCACTTTGTCATCCGAAGGATCGAGCGGAACCTTGCCCGTCGAAAGGATTTCGAGGGACTTTGCGCTGAGCAGTTTTCCGCCCTGCAGGGCTTCGGCGAATTTCACAAGATCGGGCGCCGTGGAAAATCCGCCGCCGGCGGGTCCGCCTTTTACGACGTGGATATAGAGGTTGTTCCAACCGCGTTTGGGATCGTTGTTTCCGCCGGGGCCGCTCTTGGTATAGCCCATCGCGAGGTTCGCGTTGTCGCGGTCGAGTTCGTAGGCATCCGTGTCGCTCATTCCCGCAGGCTTGTAGATGTGCTCCCGCACGTAGGCGAAGTAATCCTGGCCGGAAACTTTTTCGACGACCAGGCCCAGCAGCATGAATCCGGAGTTGCTGTAGTCCCAGCGTGAGCCTGGTTCGAACTGCAGCTTTTCGTTTACAAAGAGCGGGAGGTAATCCTTCACGGCGCGGAACCTGTTCTTGTCGGCCTTCTCGTATTCGTCGTTGAAATAGCTGCCCATTCCGGAGGTGTGTGTGAGGAGCTGGTGAATGGTGATTTTGTCCGCGACCTCTTTGTTTGGGTAATCGGGAAGGATCTTCCCTACTTTGTCGTCGAAAGAGAGCTTGCCCGCTTCTACAAGCTGGGCGATCGAAACAGCGGTGAACATTTTGTTCATGGAGCCCAGATTGAACTTCGTGTCGATGCGATTGGGCTGCTGCCAGGCACGGCTAGCCAGGCCGAAGGCATTCTGGTAGACCGGCTTGCCGTTGTGCATCACCAGGACGCTGCCGGAAAAGAGATCCGCGTTCAGCAATTTTTTCAGATAGGCGTCGAGTTCCTGAGCGAATTTGGAATCCGTCCACTTCTTTGCGGGCGCAAATCCTTGTGGCGGCGAGCTGTTGCGCAAGCCGAAACCGAGAATGCCGTGCGGCTCAGCTTCCTCCAGGTCCACCCGCATCTGCACCCAATCGCCGGCGACACGGTCCACGCCGCGAACCTCAAGGGAAAAGTCGGAAGAGTTGTCGATTTTCCGTAGGTCGACGCCCCTGGTGTCCTGGAAAACGTCGTTTAGGTGCGAGGCGCGTTCCTGAGACGAATGCCTTTGCAGCGCGGCTTGCGCGAAGTGCGCCTCAATAAACCTTTGCATGGTTGGGGAATCGCCCGAGTTGAGAGCTTCCACGAGCGCGGACATCTGTTTTCCCGCCGGCGTCTGCGGCCAGGAGAACTGCGCGCTCGCAGGGCGCGCGGAGCAAAAGAGGCAGAACCCCAGGACCGAAAGGCCCAGTGCAAGTCCTTGACGACGGAGCAGACGATTTGGCATCAGATTCCTCCTGTAAAATGCCTGATTTCGCGGACGTGGAGATAGACGGACGAAATCCAGATGCGTTCCTCGAGGCCGCGCCGAAAGTCCGGTAAAGCCTCATGTGACGGCACCGTTTCGAATTGGACGTGCCGGCGAGTTGCCGATAACATTCTGGGCATGTTCCTGGAAGAGCGCGCGGCTGTTGCGATCACCACGGGCGATGCCGAACGCCTGGCCCGCGAACTGTATGGCCTTACGGCGGGCGTCACCGCGCTGCCGGGTGAATATGACTCCAATTTCCGGCTGCACGCAAGCGATGGCCGCGAATTGGTCCTGAAATGCATGCACCCCGCGCGTGAGGCCGCGTTCATCGACATGCAGTGCGCAGCGCTGATGCATCTTGCCACGCACGCGCCACGCCTGCCCCTTCCGCGAGTGCTGCGAACCAAGAAAGGAGAAACGTTTGCTTCGGTAGCGGACGCGGCGGGTCAAACCCGGCTGGTGTGGATGCTCGGATACCTTCCTGGGAACACGCTGGCAAAAGCGAATCCGCATCCCCCTGAGCTGCTTGCTGACCTCGGGAAATTCCTCGGTGAAATGGATTCGGCGCTTGGCACGTTTTCTCATCCGGCCGCACATCGTGAATTGAAATGGGATTCGTCGCGCGCTGCCTGGATTCGGGATCGCGTGCAAACAAATGCGGATCCCGAGAGGCGTGCGCTGATCGAATACTTCCTATCGCTGTATGACGAGTGGATTGAGCCCGCGCGGAACGGGCTGCGCAAAGGCGTCATTCATGGAGACGCCAACGATCACAACGTGCTGGTCAGTCCGGCGTGGCCGCAGCCCAGGCGCGTGGCGGGTGTAATCGATTTTGGCGACTTGCATCACGGCTGGATCGCGAGTGAAGCGGCGATCGCGTCCGCATACGCGATTCTCGGCGAACACGACCCTCTCGCGGTAACCCAGGAAATTATCAGGGGATTTCACGGGGCGTATCCGTTGAACGAAGCGGAGATGGCGGCGATGTTTCCGCTGATCGGAATGCGGCTGGCGGTCAGTGTCGTGAATTCCGCGATACGCAGAGTACAGAAGCCCGGCGACGAGTATGTAGTCGTGACCGAAGACGCTGCGTGGCGCACGCTCGAACGGCTTCGGAAGATTCATCCGAGGCTGGCGCACTATCGTCTGCGGAATGCTTGTGGCATTCGCCCTGTTCCCAGGGGCGAGAAGATTGAGTTGTGGCTTCGATCTCAGCAGGAAGAAGGAGTCCGTGTCATCGAAGCGGACTTGCGAGCCGCTCCGGTTCACGTTTTCGATTTGAGTGTGGGGAGCACAATGCTCGGCGCCAGTCCCTCAAACGTCGAGGCGCGTGCGCTCGCAAGGACGCTGTCGGACGAAATGGAACAGGCTCGCGCTGCCATCGGTGTTGGCCGTTACAACGAAGCAAGAATGCTCTATCGCTCGTCCTTGTTTGGTGAAGAGACGGTGCCGACCGAAGAGCGGCGGACGGTTCATCTGGGACTGGATTTGTTTCTTGAGCCCGGAACGCCGATCTTCGCGCCGCTGGATGGTACCGTGCATCTGCTGGCAGAAAATATGGCGGCGGCCCTCGACTACGGACCCCTGGTGATATTGAGGCACACCGTTTCTACGGACGAAGGTCCTGACGACGAAGGGTTTTTCACCCTCTATGGTCATCTGACGAGAGAAACGCTGCGAGGATTGAAGACGGGACAAGCCATTGCCAAGGGCGAAGCGTTCGCACGGGTGGGAGCACCGGATGAGAACGGCGGCTGGCCGCCTCATCTGCATATTCAAATTATTCTCGATCTATTGGATCGTGGCGCTGAATTTCCAGGCGTAGCGCGCGCTTCGGAGCGATCGGTGTGGACCAGCTTGTCGCCCGATCCAAATTTACTGCTGGGTATTCCGGCAGAAAAATTTCCACCGCCGGAACAATCCGCAAAAGAGACGCTTGTTCGCCGCAAAGAGCTGCTCGGCAGCAACGTGAGCGTCTCATACCAGAAGCCGCTCAAGATTGTGCGCGGCTGGCGGCAATATCTCTACGACGAGACCGGGCGAGCGTTTCTGGATGTATACAACAACGTCCCGCTGGTGGGGCATTCGCACCCGCGAGTGGTACGGGCGGCACAAGAGCAGCTCGCGCTTCTCAATACGAACACGCGTTATCTTCATGAAAATGTCCTCCGCTACGCGGAGCGGCTGACTAGCCTGATGCCCAAGCCGCTCGAGGTCTGTTACTTCGTAAATTCCGGCAGCGAAGCCAATGAACTTGCATTGCGCCTGGCGCGGGCACACACGCGGAGTGAAGACGCGATCGTGCTCCAGTACGCCTACCACGGCCACACAAACACGCTGATCGACATCAGTCCGTACAAGTTTGACGGGCCGGGCGGCCGAGGAAGGAAGCCTTGGGTCCATGTCGCACCCCTGGCGGATGATTACCGCGGGCTTTACCGCCACGGCGGACCGCAGCTTGGCGCGAAGTATGCAAATCATGTCGGGGAAATTTGCAGAGAGCTAAAGGTGCGCGGTAGCCGCCCCGCGTTTATTGCGGAAACACTGCCGAGTGCCGGCGGTCAAATTGTTTTTCCGCCGGGCTATTTGGGGGAGGCGTATCAGCACGTCCGCTCAGCCGGCGGCGTTTGCATTGCCGACGAAGTGCAAGTCGGATTTGGCCGCCTTGGCACGCACTTCTGGGGATTTGAAACGCACAAGGTCGTGCCGGACATCGTGGTGCTTGGCAAACCGATTGGAAACGCATTCCCGCTGGCTGCGGTGGTGGCCACGCGCGAAATCTCCGAGTCTTTCAACAACGGAATGGAGTTTTTCAGCACGTTTGGCGGCAATCCGGTCTCGACGGCTGTGGGACTTGCGGTGCTCGACGTGATAAGAGATGAGGGCCTGCAGGAAAATGCGTTGCGGGTCGGAAAATCCTGGATCGCCGCGTTAGAAGCGCTACAGGAAAAATTCTCTTTGATCGGCGATGCTCGCGGATCAGGGTTGTTCCTGGGGCTCGATCTGGTCCTTTCGCGTGATTCGCGCGAACCGGCGCCGCAGCAGGCGTCCTACGTTGTAAACCGTTTGCGCGAGGAGGGCATTCTTCTAGGGACCGACGGACCGCACCACAACGTCATCAAACTGCGCCCTCCGCTCATTTTTTCCGAGTCCGATGCGGAGCTGTTTTGCTCCACCCTTGAAGCCATCCTGCGCGAAGATCCGGCGCAACCTTGATGATGTCGTTCGAGCAAGCTGCTTCGCCACCCCCTCCGGGTCTAGGTATGGATGGTTGCCTGAGCCGCAGGCTGCTCACGCGAGGGCTCATATCCTCCGTCGCGCAGCGCGCCACCGCTCTTCCGTGGCCGGCTCTCCGTTTGACGAGGGGCCTGGCAAGCTCCGCTGGCCGGAGCGGTGTTTTGGACGCACCTCTGACCGCTCGAAGGCTTGCCAACTGCCCGTAGAACCGCCCTCATCCATCTTCAAAGAAAGAAGCCTCCAAGCGGCCGAAAAGTGGCTGCTGCCCCTCCGGGCGATAACGCTCCCCATGGCTCGGCTCGAGCGAGTCGGAATGCCTGGCGACGACATGGTGGAACCACCTGGCTTGAACTCTTCCGCCGTTCTCGCTACGCTCTTGACCTGGAGAGGAAGGTTTTTTACCGCAGTTGCCGGGAAGCAGTTCAACAAAATATTGCCGGAAGGGCCGGGGGAATCGGCAAACGCCCGGACCGCGCCGCGAGGAAGTCGCCGTAAGGTTCACCGGAACTTACTGAATACAATGTATTTACCAGAACCGCGAAACGCGTGATGAAACACTAGACCTAGTTCGCGCATCTTGCTGTAGGTTAGACGGACGCCCTGTAAGGTAGCGAGAAGGGCACACGCAACGCCTGAAGGTCTCCCGGCAAAGAGATCCGGAGTTAAAACAGCACCATGGCTCGTTCGCTTGTCATCGTCGAATCGCCTGCGAAGGCGAAGACCATCAATAAGTATCTGGGGCGCGATTACATCGTCAAAGCCTCCATCGGCCACGTCCTGGACCTGCCGAAAAAGACCATTGGGATCCGACTGCCCGACGAGGCAGAGGAACAGGAAGCCACGCCAAAGAAAAAAGTTCGCGCCAAAAAGGGCAGCAAGAAAGTCAAGGTCAGGCCGGTGCGCAAACCGGTGACGCTTGACGATGAAAAGATTTTCGAGCCGACCCTGCAGATCATTCACGGTAAAGCCAAGGTGCTCAACGATCTGCGCAAAGCGGCGAACTCCGCCGAGGCTGTCTATCTAGCGGGCGACCCGGATCGCGAAGGAGAAGCGATCTCCGCGCATCTGGCGATGGTGCTCTCCAAGCCGTTAAAATTCGTTGAGCAGGAAGCCAGCGCGCCGCGGTGGAAGAAGAAGAACGCCAAGCCAGAACCCGAAGCCAAAGAGAAGACCGAGCCGAAAAAGGAGATTCCGCCGACCGACCCGAAGAAGATCTTTCGGGTGACGTTCAACGAAATTACCCCGAAGGCGATTCGCGCGGCCTTCGACCACCCGCGGCAAGTGGATAGCAGCCTGGTGGACGCGCAGCAGGCGCGCCGCGTGCTCGACCGCATCGTGGGCTATAAGATTTCGCCGCTGCTCTGGGACAAAGTGCGCCGCGGGCTTTCAGCCGGTCGGGTCCAAACCGTTGCGCTGCGGCTGATTGTCGAACGGGAACAGCAAATTCGCGCATTCATCCCGCAAGAGTATTGGTCGATTCACGCAATGCTCGATGCGGGTGAGCCGCCTTTGTTCGAAGCGAAGTTGTCGAAGTTCAAGGGCGAAGACATTGACGTTCATAACCAGGAAGGCGCGGACGCCGTCCTGGCTGCGGTGAACAAGGCCAAATGGCAAGTAGCCTCGGTCACGCAGAAGGAAAAGAAACGCAATCCGCCTCCGCCATTCACCACTTCAAAGCTGCAACAGGCGGCGTACAACCGGCTGCGGTACACAGCGAAGCGCACGATGGCGCTGGCGCAGCGCCTCTATGAAGGCGTGGAATTCGGGTCGGAGGGCTCGGTTGCGCTGATTACCTATATGCGCACGGACTCGGTAAACGTCTCGGCCGACGCGCTGGCTCAGGTGCGCGAGTTGATCCCCGAGCGTTTCGGCTCGAATTATCTGCCCGAGAAGCCCAACTATTACAAATCGAAGAAGGATGCGCAGGAAGCGCATGAAGCGGTGCGCCCGACCGACGTTTCGCGCACCCCGGAAGAGGTACGCAAGTACCTGGACGACGATCTCTTCAAGCTCTATCAATTGATCTGGCAGCGGTTCGTGGCTTCGCAGATGCTCCCGGCGGTTTTCGACCAGACGACAATCGATGTTTCCGCGGGAAACTACACCTTCCGCGCGACAGGTTCGGTACAGAAATTTGACGGCTACCTCCGGGTGTATCAACTGCCCGCTTCGAATGCCGACCGCGAAGACGACGAAAAGGGCGATGAGGGGGAGGGCAACGCGCTGCCTCGCGTCAGTGAGGGGCAGGTGTTGCGCCTCGATGCGATCCGCCCTGAGCAGCATTTCACCGAGCCGCCGCCGCGCTATACGGAAGCAACCCTGGTGAAGGAATTGGAAGAGGACGGTATCGGCAGGCCTTCGACGTACGCTTCGATCATTTCAACCATCGTTGAACGTGAGTATGTGAAGAAGGAGCAAGGGCGTTTTACGCCCACGATGCTCGGTGAGCGCGTCAGCGTCCTGCTGGTGAAGAGTTTTGAGGACGTCTTTGACGTGACGTTTACCGCGCGCCTCGAGGAGGAGCTCGACGACATCGAAGAAGGCAAGCTGCACTGGCGCGAAGCGGTGAAGGAGTTCTGGGAAAAATTCATCGTCGACCTCGACCGTGCAGGCGACGAAATGCTGTCCTACAAAGCGGGCATCCCGACCGGAAAAACGTGCGAAAAATGCGGTCAGGGCGAATTGCTCGAGCGAATCAGCCGTCACGGATTCTTCCTTGGCTGCTCGCGCTATCCAGACTGCGATTTCATTCAGGATCTTTCGCCGGAGCTTGGCGAAGACGGCGACGCCGAAAACAAAGTCGAGTATTGCGACAATTGCGGCAAGGAGATGGCCATCAAGCGGGGCCGCTTCGGAGTGTTTCTCGCGTGCACAGGCTATCCGGATTGCAAGACGACGCGAAGGCTGGTGGAAGGCACGCGTATTGCGCGGCAGCCGGACGAGCCGCTCGATGAAAAGTGTCCAACGTGCGGAAACGGTTTGGTGAAGAAGCATGGGCGCTTCGGGGAATTCATCGGCTGCTCGGCGTATCCGAAGTGCAAGTACACGCGGCCGATCACCATGGGCATCAAATGCCCGAAATGCCAGGAAGGCGAATTTGTGCGCCGCGGCAGTGCCGGGCGCGGTGGACGGCCGCGCATCTTTTACGGCTGCTCGCGCTATCCGGACTGCGATTTCACGACGCCTTTCATGCCAATTGCGGAGCCCTGCCCCAAATGCGGAGCTGATTTTATTGTGGAGAAAAAATCAAAGATCGGCACCGTCCGCGCCTGCATCAAGGAAGGCTGCGATTGGGAAAAGCTGGTCGACGAGCCCGCGCCGCAAACAAAACCCGAGGAAGTGGTCGCGCCCGTCGGCGCAAAATTGTAGCTTCGCAACGGACCGGTTTGCCAAGTCGACGGCCGGCGAACTTTGGGAATAGCAAGCAATCTTTGCGGCTGCCGTCTCCTTCCTCAAGCGCTACCCTATAATCCATGGAGAGGTTGAAAACCCTTTGCGGGGCGCCATGAAGCCTGCCATCCAAAAATATTTGGAGTACCTGCGGTCTGTAAGGAATTCCTCGCCTCATACGGTGCTCAATTACGGCAAGGACCTGGAGCAGTTTGCGGCATACCTTTCGCCGCCGGGAGAGAAAGTTCCCTCGATCGCCAAAATCTCTCATCAGCTGATACGCGAATATGTGGGGTACCTTCACTCTCAGGGATTGAAAAAAAGTTCTATTGCCCGGAAACTGGCCTCGCTGCGTTCCTTTTTCAAGCATTGCGTTCGTCAAGGAATGCTCAAGGAAAATCCTGCGCGGCTGGTGCCGACCCCCAAATTGCCGAAGCGAATCCCTGCGGTCCTTTCCGCAGAAGAAATGAACGGTTTCTTGAATCAGCTAGCTCTGCCGGTCGAGCCTGTCGCCGGACGTGCAGCCGAAACGGAACGCCCCGCAAAGCCAAGGTTGCGAGAAGACGAGGGATTGCTTCTGACACGCGACCGCGCGTTGCTGGAGCTTCTCTACGCTGCGGGATTGCGGGTCAGCGAGCTCACCGGACTGAACCTTGCCGACATGGACCGCCGGGAGAAGATGTTGCGGGTTCGCGGCAAGGGCAACAAGGAGCGCATCGTTCCCTATGGCGCCAAGGCACAAGAAGCGCTTGAAGCGTATTGGCCGGTGCGCGAGCAATTACTATTGCAAACCGGGCCCGGACACCGCCGTGGTCCGGCGCATAGCCAAGCAATTTTTCTGAACTATGCTGGCCGCCGGCTTACGCAGCGGTCGGTGGGACGCATTGTGAAAAAATATGTGCGGCTGGCGAACGTCAACTGGGATTTGCATCCACACTCGCTGCGGCACGCCTTCGCTACGCACCTACTGGCGGACGGCGCCGACCTTCGCGCGATTCAGGAATTGCTCGGGCACCAGTCGCTTTCCACCACGCAAAAATATACCCACGCTTCCATCCGCCAGTTGATGGACATCTACGACAAGGCGCATCCCCACGCTTGACATTGCCTGCATTCATCAGAATCCGAGAGAGTAGATGACGCCAATCCAAGTTTCCGTGGGGCCTTTTGCTTCCGGACGAATTTCGGTGCGGGAGTCGGCGTGACGCGTTCGACCGACCATCTCATCGCCAAGACGATTCTCGGCTACCGTTTCGATTTTTGATCCGTCTTTCTTTCTGTCGATCTCCACATGAAATTTCTTCAGTTCTTCTATCGCGGTTCTATCGTCCGCGCCGGTATCTGCCTCGCTCTAGCAAGCCGTGCCGTGTACTCTACTCCTTGTTTCTCTGAGGTGTTCATGCCGCGTTCGAGCGTCTCACTCCTGGCTGTCCTTTTGTCGATTCCACTTGCCCTGCCCGCTTTCGCACAAGCTCCCGCCCCCGTTGATTCCTGGAATATGCTGGTCGACGATTACATCGATCAGGCGGTATTCGCGCAGAATCCAACCCTTGCGACGCAGATGGGCTTGCACCAGTACGATCAGGCGTTGGAAGACCTCTCTCGCGCGAGTATCGCTAAACAAGTTGCGGTTCTCAGAAAATTCGAGAAGCGCGCGGTTGCGATCAACCCAACGGGGCTCAGCGCGATAGACTCCGCCGACCGGGAAATGCTGCTCGGCGCAATCCGCGGCTCGCTGCTCTCGCTCGAAGTGATTCGCGGTTGGGAAAAGGATCCGGACACCTATCCGAGCGGCGCGGCGAACAGCATTTACGTCATCATGATCCGCAAGTTTGCGTCCCCTGACGAGCGGCTGCGTTCGGTGGTCGCGCGCGAAACACAATTTCCGCGATATTTTGCCGCCGCGCGCGCCAACCTGAGAAACGTTCCGAAGATTTACACGGAAATTGCGCTCGAACAGCTGCCCGGAACGATCGGCTTTTTTGAGAAGGATGTACCTCGAGCGTTTTCCGGGGCCACTGACGCTCCTACAAAAAAGGCTTTTGCCGAGTCCAACGCTGCGGCGATCGCCGCGCTTCGCGAGTACCAGACCTGGCTCGAGTCCGATTTGCTGCCACGCTCGAATGGAGATTTCCGGATCGGCGCAGCCGTTTTTTCCAAGAAACTTCTCTACGACGAAATGGTGAGCACGCCGCTCGATCGCCTCCTCGAAGTCGGCCTGGCAGACCTGCACAAAAATCAAGCCGAGTTCCGACGAGTGGCAAAAGAAATCGATCCTGCAAAGTCAGCCGAGGAGGTTCTCGCCGAACTTCAATCGATGCATCCTGCGCCCACCGAGCTGATGGAGACCTTTCGAAACACCTTTGACGGCCTCATCTCCTTCATTCGTGCTCATCACATTATTTCGTTGCCAAGCGATCGACGTCCGGTTCTGCAGGAAACGCCTCCCTTCATGCGTGCCACAACCACCGCTTCGATGGACTCGCCCGGCCCCTTTGAAAAAGTCGCCACCGAGGCTTATTTCAATGTCACCCTGCCCGGTGCGAACGATTCACCGGAAGAAGTCGCAGGCCTGATGGCCGGTTTCAATTTCGGCACCATCGTCAGCACCTCCATTCACGAAGCGTTTCCTGGACACTTCACTCAGTATCTTTGGGAACCGCAGGCACCCTCGAAGGTTCGCCGCGTCCTCTCCGCCAACACCAACGTCGAGGGCTGGGCGCACTATACTGAGCAGATGATGCTTGATGAGGGATACGCGCAACCCGGCACCGGCGCAAAAGATCTGCGCGAATCGCGCCTGATCCGCCTGGGCCAGTTAGAGGACGCGCTTCTGCGAGATGCACGGTTCGTTGCGGGCATCCAGATGCACCGCGGCAAGTTTACCTTCAATCAGGCCAAGGAATTTTTCGTCAAGGAAGGTTTTCAGTCGCCGAAAATCGCGGAAATCGAAACCAAGCGTGGCACATCAGATCCGACGTACCTGTATTACACGCTTGGCAAACTTCAAATCATGAGACTCCGCGAAGACCTGCGCAAGAAACAAGCCGCCGCCTTCTCCCTCGGCAAATTCCACGACGACTTCATGAGCCAGGGCTACCCGCCGATCGCCATCGTCCGCCGGGCCCTGCTTGGCGACGACTCACCAACACTGTAGGCTCGCGCAGTTGCCTAGAAGGAGACCCTGCGACAAGCGGCCGGCCCGGCTGGTCCTAAACCGTGCCGTCAGCGGCGCCTCCCACTCACCCGCCGTCATCCGGCTGGTTTGGTTAAACATTAGAACTGGTTGCGGCAATTGAGAAAATTCTTGCACAAGCTCGGGCCGAGTGCTCTGCAAGGTATCGGCTGCACGGAACGAAGCGCACAACGCACCCGTAACTAGCTGATCTTGCAGTTCCTTACCCTAAAATAAAATTGTGTCACGACCTCCTGCAAAGTAGCCCATCTGGTTCAAAGATTGCACTCTTTCAGGGCAAGTGCTCGATCTTGCGGAAACGAAAGGCTTGGATAATGAAGAACAAAAGGTCTCTGTCCCACCGGTATGTGTATGGTGCCACGGCAGTTTTAGTACTCGCATTGCTTGGGTCTTCGCCAGGTGTCACGTTTGCCGACACGTGCTCGGGCAATTGCGGTTCCTCCGGGGCCGATGGTGTTGTGCCCCTGTCTCCAGCGGGCAACAGTTCCTACCAATGGGTGTCAACCAACCTTGGTTTGACTGGAGTCGGCGTCCTTCCCCTGGGTGCATTGGGCGCCGAAACCAATGGCTCAACGCTGGCGACGTCGTTGTTTTCAGCGACGGCAGGCGACCCTTTGAATTTCTACTTTAACTACACCTCCTCAGATGGCGCGGGTTTTGCGGACTATGCTTGGGCCGGTCTGTTTACCTCTTCGAACAACTTGGTCGACTTGCTCTTCACGGCGCGGACCACGCCGAGCGGCGATGCCGTTCCAGGATTTGGCGTACCCCCGCCCAAGGCAACCCTGACTCCTGCGACCGTTCCTATCCAGGATGGGCTGACGACCTGGTCGCCCCTAGGAGCATCTTCCGGTGATTGTTTTCTTGGCGTGGGCCAAGGCTGCGGCTCGACCGGTTGGATTCTTTCTAGCTACACGATTTCGGCGACCGGGAGCTACTACCTGAAAGTCGGAGTTGTAAACTGGATTGACACGGAGTTTGATTCCGGTCTTGCCCTTGACGGAGTAACAGTTGCTGGCGAACCGGTTACCCCGACTCCTCCGACGACAGCTCCCGAACCAGGCAGCCTGGCTATGCTCGCTTGCGGTTTGCTGGGCATGGGCGTTTATCGTCGTCGTTCAGCCCGTTAGTACTCGCCACCGCGAATCCCTTTTGGATGAAGAAGCCCTCCTGCCTTCAGGAAGCTGCGACAGCCGAGCCTTTCATTGACGATCCTGCGGCGCAACCCGTATAATGATGGTTTGTCTCTAGCTCTGGAGGAGTGATGTACGCCGTAATCAAGTCCGGGGGAAAGCAGTACCGTGTCGCTCCCGGCGACACCATCCGTGTGGAGCGCGTTTCTGGCGAAGTGGGTGAACAGGTGAAGTTCGGCTCCGTGCTGAGCGTGCATACCGATGACAAGAAGGTTTTGGTGGGCGACGACGCCTCGAATGCCAGCGTCACCGGCAAGATTGTCGAACAAGGCCGCGGGAAAAAGCTCACCGTCCTCAAGTATAAGAAAACAAACCAGTATAAGATTCAGCGCGGTCATCGGCAGAACTATACCGCCGTGCAGGTCAGCGACATCAAGCTGTAGGTTTTCAGCGATTTCGGCGCAGCGCATCCTTTGACCAGAGCGCTACCCGTCGTTTTACTGCGTTTTAGATTTTCAGAAGGGAATTGCATCATGGCACACAAAAAAGGCGGCGGCTCCTCAACAAACGGCCGCGATTCTCACGGCCAGCGGCTGGGCGTAAAGCGTTTCGGCGGCCAGTTGGTCAATGCGGGCACCATCCTGGTTCGCCAGCGAGGCACCAAGCATCAGGCTGGCGACAATGTAGGCCAGGGCAAGGACGACACGCTGTTCGCGCTGGTCACTGGACACGTCAAGTTTGAAGACCGCGGACGCCGCGGACGCTTCATCAGCGTCACTCCCGCGGCTGCCGCCAGCTCCGCCAACTAACGCCCTTGTATCAGGGAGTTTTTGTCCTGCTCTTCGCCGTAGCTGTAGCTTGGATTCTTGTGGCCTAGGCTGCAGGCCGTGCGAGCTGAGGCGGAATTTGCTGACGGCATCTGCGATCCGGCTATCCGGGCCGCTTTTTCGTTGCCAAGGCCGCCTCACAGGTTGTCATCCGGAGCCTCGCTCTTGCGGCGCGAAGGATCTCACCTTATGCATTTTCTCCAAACCGTCTTGATAGGATTCTTTTCGTGTTCGTTGATGAAGCAAAGATTTTCGTGAAGGCTGGCGACGGCGGCAACGGCTGCGTGGCCTTTCGCCGCGAAAAGTACGTTCCGCGAGGAGGACCCTCCGGGGGGGACGGCGGCAATGGCGGCAGCATCTATCTCGAAGCCAATCCCAATGACAACACGCTGCTGCGCTACCGCTACAACCGCGAATTCAAAGCCGATCGCGGCCGTCACGGCGAAGGCTCGAATTGTACCGGCCATTCCGGCGACGACATGATTTTGCTGGTTCCCGTCGGCACGGTGGCCTTCGATGAGAATACGGGTGAGACCATCGCCGACCTCGCCGCTCCCGGCCAGCGCGTCTTGATTGCTCACGGCGGGCGTGGCGGGCGCGGCAATCAAAATTTCGCGAAACCCTGGCACCAGGCGCCGCGTGAACATGAAGAGGGCCATCCCGGCGAAGAACGTCACCTGCGCCTCGAATTGAAATTGCTCGCCGACGTGGGCCTGGTTGGCTTCCCCAATGCCGGCAAATCCACTCTGATTTCTGTGATCTCCGCTGCTCGACCCAAGATTGCGAATTATCCTTTCACCACGCTTGAGCCGAACCTCGGGGTCGTCAGTGTCGAAGGCGGTGCCGCCGTTGATCGACGAGCATTCGGGCAAACGATCGGCCGCACCTTCGTCGTGGCAGATTTGCCCGGCCTGATCGAAGGCGCCCACGAGGGCGCAGGATTGGGCATCCGGTTTCTGCGCCATGTCGAACGCACCCGTCTTCTGGTTCACCTGATCGACACCAGCGATTTTACGGATGCTGATCCGGTCCATGCCTTCGAAGTGATCAATGGCGAACTGCGCGCTTTCAATGAATCGCTCGCTGAAAAACCGATGATCGTCGTTGCGAGCAAACTCGATGCAACATCCGACCGCTCGCGTCTGGAGGAATTGCGCAGTTTTTGCGGCGAACGCAACCTGCCGTTTCACTCTGTTTCCGCCGCTACCGGCCAGGGCGTCCGCGACCTTGTTCTCGAAATCGCCGACATCCTCGATAGAATTCCGCGCACAACCGGTCCACATCCGGACGCCGTTGAACCAGCGTCGGAAGCTGCCAGCAATTCCTAGTTCGTCGCTCCCGCCGCGCTGTCGCCGTGGCTATCCTGTGTTTGCCTTTCATGCGAAGATAGCCTCAGTTTCTCCCAGGAGCCTCATTGACCACCGCGCAAGCGCACCGCACCGCCACAAAACATCATCCGCGCCGCATCGCCTTGTTTGGCGGCTCTTTCGATCCCATACACAATGGACATCTTGCTGTCGCCCGCGCCGCGGACCGCCGCTTTAATTTCGATGAAATTCACTTCGTCGCCGCCAGCAGGCCACCGCATAAACTGAAGCAGCATCTTGCGCCCTTTCCTCACCGCTTCGCGATGGTTTCGCTCGCGTGCGCGGAACATCCGCACTTCGTTCCGTCGCTCGCCGAAGCCGGGGAGGACTTCTCCGGGACACAGTTGCACTACAGCATCGACACCGTCCGCTACTTCCGCCATACCTATCACGGGCACGGCGACCGCATTTTCTTCATCATCGGCGCGGATGCGTTTCTTGATATTCCCATGTGGAAGGAGTACGAATCGCTGCTCGGCCTCTGCGATTTCATCATCGCCAACCGTCCGGGTATCCGCGCCGAAGCGTTGAAGCTTGTCATTCCTCCCGATCTGATGGCGGCAGCAAACGCCAAGCGCGATCCTGATCCTCCACCGTCACAACTCATTGCGCAGCTTCGCCGCACCAGTGTTTACCTCCTCGAGAATGTTTCAAGCGACGTTTCCGCCACCGACATTCGTCGCCGCGCCAACAAGGGTCAGGCGATCCACGGACTTGTTTCCGCGCGCGTGGAGGAATACATTCTTAAGCAGGGCTTATACAGGTGAATTTGACGAAACTCCCCCAGGCCGTGCGCCTCGTGGTCGAGGCCATGCAGAACAAAAAGGGTTCCGCGATCATCGTGCTCGACCTCAGCAGTCTCGGCACTTTTACTGAATACTTCGTGGTCTGCACGGGGTTCAGCACGCCCCAGGTGCAAGCCATCTGCTCCGAGGTCGAAGAGCAGCTGTACAAGGAACTCAGGCGCGAACCGGAACACCGCGAAGGGCGGAGCTCCGCCGATTGGGCCCTGCTCGATTTCGGCAGCTTCATCGTGCACGTTTTCAGCGATCAGGCCCGGCGTTACTACGATCTCGAGCGGCTGTGGCGCAACGTTCCGCGCTACGAGATTCCTGATCTGCCGGATTCCGTCCTTTCCGGGCAGGATTCTTCCCGCCGTCGCGCTTCCGGCGATCACTCCTGATCGCAGCCGCCATGCCGAGCGAAAACGCATTCGATGCTTCCGCACCAGCGCAAATTACGATCACCCGCGATTCACCCCAGGATGTGCAGACCCGGCAAATCAAGATCTTTCTGGACGGTGAGGAACAGAGCGAACTCCTTTTCGGCGGGGCCATTACACTTCCGGTTTCTCCGGGCAGACATGTACTTCGTGTCGACAACACCTGGAACCACAAGGATCTCGCGGTTGATGTCAGCCCTGGTGAAAAGCTTGGTTTCGTAGCCAAAAACAGTGCCGGCCAGTTTTCGAGATTTCTCCTAGTCGCCTTGGGCGCCGGCCCAATTTACGTTTCGATCGAGCCTGCGCCGACGCGTTCGTCTCGTTGACCGTATTGCGGTCCGCTTTCAAACGAGCTGCGGTGTTCCTTAGCGCAAGCTAGGCTAATCCTTGACTGAATCGCTCCGCGCTTCTCGCTACAATTTGTCCATGCCCGAGCGTCTCCCTTGGATTGCCGTCGACCCCGTGTCGCAGCACCTGCTTGCGCTTGCTGAAAAAGTGGCACCCACTCCAACGACGCTCCTGATCACTGGCGAATCCGGTTCCGGAAAAGACCATTTCGCGCGACTGATCCACGAGCTGAGCCCACGCCGTGATGCTCCTTTCCTGAAAATTGACTGCACCTCGCTTCCGCAACATCTCATCGAAAGCGAACTTTTTGGCCACGAACGCGGCGCATTCACCGGCGCCGTCGAACGAAAACTTGGCCGCCTCGAACTCGGCGGCAAGGGAACCGTCGTTCTCGATGAAATTGCAACTTTTTCGCCGGAAGCACAGGGAAAACTCCTGCGCGTCCTGCAGGAGCGCACGTTCGAACGCCTTGGCGGGAACGAAACCCTGCGCATGGAGTCCCGCTTGATCGCCCTCACCAATAGCGATCTCCAAGCGGCGGTTGACGCAGGCCACTTCCGCGAGGACCTGTTTTTTCGACTGAGCGTTCTCCCGATTGTCGTGCCACCGCTGCGCGACCGCCGCGCCGACATCATCCCTGCGGCGGAGCATTTCGCAGCATCACTAGCCTCCATCCATAACCGTGTCCCGGTGCAACTTTCTGACGCCGTTCGCCCCGTCCTCGCCGCGTACCCATGGCCCGGAAACCTTCGCGAACTCCGCAACGCCGTCGAGCGCGCCATGGTCTTCTCCAGGGGCAACGAGCTTCGCTTGGAGGATTTTCCGGACGGCATCCGCGCCGCAGCTGGCGGCGCTGCTCTGCTGGCAGGATTACGTTCTCTCGAGGATCTGGAGCGCGAAGCCATCGCGCATACGCTTGAAGCCACTCGCTACCACATTACGAAGTCCGCGGAAATTCTCGGCATCAGCCGCAAGACATTGCTCGAAAAACGCAAGAAGTTCGGCCTGCAATAGGAATTTTCGTGCGCCTCCGCCTGCTCATGCTCGGCAAAACCCGCCGCCCCGAACTCCGCGCCGCCCTGGACGATTATGTGAAGCGCATCAGCCGCGCGGTTCCCATCGAAGTGAACGAAGTGCGCGACGCAGACGCCGCTTTGAAACGCCTCGACGCCGACCGCGCAGCCATCGCACTTCTTCTCGATGCCGGCGGTAAAGCGCTCGATTCGCAATCCTTGGCCAGCTGGCTTGCGGACCAGCGCGACCGGGGCACTCGCGAACTTGTTTTCGTCTGCGGCGATGCCGACGGCTTCCCTGAATCCCTGCGCAAACGCGTCTTGCAAAAGCTCTCGCTCAGTCCAATGACGTATTCCCATGAACTTGCCCGCGTCATGCTCGCCGAACAGCTCTACCGCGCTTTCGCCATTCTTTCCGGCAGCCCATATCCGAAATGAGTGCTTCCGGATGAAAATCCAGCTTCCTAAGTCTCGCAACTCGCGCATCTTGACGGGTCTGGCTGTCCTTGCTGCTGCCTGCGCTATCGATGGCTTCCTCATCGAACCGAACTGGATCGAGGTCACTCACCATTCCGTGCGCGCGCCGATTTCCGAGCCCCTGAAGATCGCGCATCTCACCGACCTGCACAGCCAGGGGCTCGGATTCCGGGAGCGGCGCCTTCTTGAGCTGCTCGCTCGGGAAAAGCCGGATCTCATCTTGATCACCGGCGATACAGTCTCCTCTTCTGGAAGCTACGAAGGAGAATCGCACCTTCTTCGACAACTCCGCGCGCCATTGGGCGTCTGGCTGGTTCGCGGCAATTGGGAAAACCGGTTCGCCCTTCGCAATGAAAATGACTTCTATCGCGCCAACGGCGTCCACTTTCTCCTCGATCGTTCGGTGGAGATTCAACCCGGCGTATGGCTGATTGGCTTCAATGACACGGCGTTTGCCGGTGCGGACTCTGAAAAAGTTTTCGCGAAGGTGCCCGACAATGTGTACCGTATCGCCCTATTTCACGGTCCAGCGTTCTTTTCCCAATCCGCAGGACGATACAACCTTGCCGTCGCCGGGCATTCGCATGGCGGACAGATTCGCCTGCCTTTTTGGGGACCGCTCTGGCTGCCGGCCGGAGTCGGTCCCTACGTCCACGGCTGGTTTGAATCCGCAGGCTCGCGCATGTACGTGAGCCGAGGTATCGGGACAACGCTTCTTCCCGTTCGACTTGCCTGCCGCCCCGAACTTGCCATCATCGCCCTCGAACCGCTGGCAAAGTAAGGCTTTAGGGTGTAAAACCGGAACCTATGCCCATCAAGATCATTCCCGACCTGGACAAGCCCTCCGTGGCGATCGAAATTCCTCTCGAAAAGTCGCTTCCCGATTATGATCTCGATGATCTGGAAAAGCCGACGCCGCGCGAGGTGGACGGCGTCCTCGTGTCCCAGGGATTCCGCGATCTGGTGGACGACGCTCGAGGCGTGCTCCTTGAAATTCTCTGCGAGCACCACAAGAGCATTGCAGAGGAGTCTTCCGCCCTCACCGACCTCGACCTTACGCCGGAGGCGCGGCAACCGATGGAAATCACGCAGCTCACCGGAGCTATCTGCACCCAGGAAGAAAGCTATCGTCCGGGATTGTGGATTGTCCTGCGCGACAATCACCTGCCGCCGAATCAAGGTCTATCCCCGGCGCTCGTCGAACGTGTCAAGCGCTTCGGCGAAGACTTCGTGCGGCGCATGGATCTCGCCTGAATTTGACGCGTCTTGGATGTCAACCCTCGAAACCGATAGTTTTGGGACGGACGCCGCCCGATCCGGGAGAAAAGCCGGTCATTTTCAGATAGTCTCTTTCTGCGCAGATCAGTGAGCGCACGGGTTCGAGTTGCAAGCACTCTTGTGGGGGCTGGATGCCGGAAGAAAAAGGACTTTTGATCGTTTACACCGGTCCGGGCAAAGGCAAGACCACCTGCGCTCTCGGCGCAGCGTTTCGCGCAGTCGGCCAGGGATTGCGCGTGCTGATGGTGCAATTCATCAAAGGCTCATGGCACTATGGAGAACTCGACGCCGCCAAAATCCTCGGCGACGACAAATTCGAGATTCGCCCAATGGGACGTGGCTTCGTCAAAATCGGCGGCGCGGAAACGGACCCAGAGGACATCAAGCTTGCGGAAGACTGCTGGCAGACCGGCCGCGACGCCATCTACTCCGGGACCTACGATCTGGTGATTCTGGACGAAATCAACTACGTTATCAGCTACAAGATGCTTGAGCCGGAAATGATTGTTGAGGCGCTGCGCAGACGCCCGGAGCGCGTCCACGTGATTTGTACCGGCCGCAACGCACACCCCAAGCT
>JBKOXA010000074.1:0-86278 GCA_046724685.1 Acidobacteriota bacterium
GATTCATTGTGGCGGGGACCCGAGAAAGAAACTGCCCGAGTTCCTCCATCTCTCGATTCACCGCTATCCGCAGCGCCAGAAACGTTTTTGTCGCGGGATGCAGTCTCTGCCTTCCCCATTGCTTTCGGGACCCTGCCACAATCGTTGCCAGGTGCGCCGTATCGCGTATCGGCCGCGCTCTCACCACTGCCCTGGCGATCCTTCTCGAATCGTGCTCATCCGCTTCCCGGTAGAGCAAATCGGCCAGTTCTTTCTCCGGCCAGCGATTCACAATCTCGTCTGCCGTCAGCTCGCTGCCTTCGGCGCTGACTCCCATGCGCATGTTCAGCGGACCAGCTTCGCGGAAGGAAAATCCCCTCTCCGGTTGATCAAGCTGCATGCTCGAAACCCCCAAGTCGGCCAAGACCCCGTCCACCTTCGGAATCCCCAACTCGTGTACGGCCTCCGCAATCCTTGAGAACGGAGACAAAACGCAATTCACTCTCGATGCGAACTTCTTCAAACGCTCCTGCGCGATCTGCAGCGCCTGTGCGTCCCGGTCCAGGCTGATCAACCTGCCGGACAACAATCTTTCCGCGATGGCCTCCGAATGGCCGCCGGCTCCCAGCGTGGCGTCGACGTACGTTCCTTCCGGTCTTATGTGCAGCCATTCCAGCACCTCCTGCAACATCACCGGCGTGTGCGCCGCATTCAATTCCGCTTGACCCCGCCGCGCCCTGACACCGCTTTGGCCCGATCCGTTAAATCCCCAAATCTTCCAGCGTCTTAAAGTCTTCTTCCGTGAACGGATCGTTCTTCATCTGATCCATCACCCGCGTATGGTTCATCACTTCCAGGTGATCCAAACTTCCGAACACATCCACGTCGCCCTTGGTCTGCGCCGACTCTCGCAGCACTGCCGGAACCAGCACTCTGCCCTGCGCGTCCATTTCAACCGTTTGCCCGTAGTAGCTCGTCCGCCTCAAAAATTTGTGCTTCGCCCGGTTCTGGCTGGACACCCTTGCCAGCTTCTCTTCAATCTCGGTCCACACCTTCATTGGGTAGATTCGTGCCGTTTCGCCCGTCACGCTGGTGATGTAAAACTGGTTGCCGTACTCCCGCAAGCCTTCTAGAAACACGGCGGGTATCTTGAGACGACCCTTCTCGTCCACCTTCGCCGGACAGTTTCCCCGAAGACTCATATGCCCTTAACCAGCCATGGAATCTGTTGCCCCAGATCGCCATGTTTTCCCCACTAAGATCTGTATTGCGTTCTTGCTGTTTCGAATTTGCCCGCGAACCCTACTTCGTTCTACTGGTTCCCACTTCGTACCACTTTGCGCCACATCTTAAACGGGTTGCAAATCTTGTCAAGAGAAATCGTGCAATCACTCCCATATTTTTTCCGGAAAAGTGTTGTTGCGAGGCCTGGCGTTTTCAGCGCGACCTGTTGTGCTCAGTCTCGTTGTCAGTCACCACATTTTGTGGCCATGTTTTCGCTTCTTCTTCGTCGCACTTTTTCACATTCATTCCTCCGGTGCCCTGCCTCCCGCACGATTTCTGTTCTTCACCCTAGCCGTCTCGTGCTATCTTGTAATGGTTCGACCAAACCCAAGGAGTTAGACCCATGGAATGGACCACACCTCGGCACGAAGAAATTGACCTGAACTGCGAAATCAGCTCTTACGCCAACGCTGAGATCTAGTCCGGCGCGCTATTGGCGCGTTGCGCTTTCTTCCCGCTTTTTCAAAAGGCCGGGCTTTAGCCCGGCCTTTTCTTTGCTCCGCCAATCGATTGGCTTGACGACCCGGATATGATCAATCTCTATGCAGATTAGGGTTCTTGGTTCCGCTGCAGGCGGTGGCTTTCCACAATGGAACTGTGCCTGCCCGAACTGTGCAGGAGTGCGCGCCGGGACTCTGAAAGCAGCGGCCCGCACCCAGACGCAACTGGCCTTTTCTCCCGATGGGGCGGTTTGGTTCCTTCTGGGCGCATCGCCCGATTTGCGCTCCCAAATCGTCGCCACGCCGCAGCTCGCGCCTACGGCAGGGGACGTCACCGGGTCTCCTATCGGCGGCGTCTTCCTCACCTCCGTGGACGTCGATTCCGTGATGGGGCTGCTTCATCTCCGCGAATTCCAATCTTTCTTTGTGTTTGCGACGGCGGCGATTCAACGCATCCTCAAGTCTGAAAATCGCATCTTCGACGTTCTCTACCGCGCCGATCCGCCGGTTCATTGGCAAACTCTAAGTCCGGGTGCCCGGCTCGCTTGCCGGTTTGGCGAAGACCCATCGGCTCCCCCGTCCTTCATCTGCGCTCCTATTTCGCTCGCTTGCGACTATCCCGACTTTATCAGCGCGGAGCTTCGCCGCTCTTTGCCAACGCAAGAAGCCGTCCTGGCACTGCGCTTCGAACAAGCCGGAAAATCTTTTTGCTTTGCGCCGTGTCTTTCTGAGAGCTCCGGCGAAGGGATCAAAGCCGCAGCATCCAGCAATGTTGCATTCCTCGACGGCACTTTCTGGTCTGACGACGAGTTGATCCAAACTGGCCGCGGTCATAAAACTGCCCGTGAAATGGGCCACCTTCCACTTTCCGGCCGCGATGGCCTGCTCGCCCAATTCCCAAGCGACTCGGAGTGCCGCAAAATCCTCGTCCACGTCAACAACACCAATCCCATCCTCGATCAAGGCAGCGAAGAACATCGCCTTACGCGTGACGCGGGTTTTGAGATAGCCTACGACGGGATGGAACTCACTCTGTGACCCAGGAAAAGCATCTGCTCTCCGAAGCCGACTTCATCGCCGGATTTCACGCGATCGGCGAAGAGCGCTATCACCATAAGCACCCGTTTCACAAACTCATGCACGAAGGAGCGCTAAGCCGTGGCCAAATGCAGGCTTGGGCACTCAATCGCTACTACTACCAGAGCCATATTCCCCGAAAGGACGCAGCACTTCTCGCTCGCTCGGACGATCAGGGATTTCGCGTAGCTTGGCGCAAGCGCTTGGCGGATCACGATGGCGACGGCAGCGCTCCCGGCGGCGTTGAAAAATGGCTCAAACTGGTCGAAGCAACCGGCCTGGCACGCATCCATGCCGTACGCGGCGACGGCATCCTGCCAGCCACTCGATTTGCCGTGGACGCCTACGTCCACTTCGTCTCCGCCCGCTCGCATCTCGAAGCGGTCGCTTCTTCTCTCACGGAGCTTTTTTCCCAGCGACTCATCGCTCTGCGCATGGACAGCCTTCGCCAGTTTTACCCGTGGCTGTCCTCCGGACTCGACTATTTCACCGGGCGCCTCACGCAAGCTCCCGAAGACGCGGAGTTCGCTCTCGCCTGGGTCGTCAAACACGCACGCACACGTGAGGAACAGGATGCGGCTCACGCGGCGCTGGGCGCCAAATGCGATATTCTCTGGGCCATGCTCGACGCCCTCTACTACGCGTACGTCCAGCCCGGCTGGCCACCGCCCGGCTCATTCCATCCTGACAAATCCGACCAATGATCCCTGATCTAAACCTTTATCCTCAGCTCGCAACCGGGGTTCGCCTCGGCGAAAATCAGGGCTACCGCGTGCTCCTCATGCCTGAACGCGCGCTTCGCCTGAGCGGCCCGAGCCTTGAAATCGTCACCCGCTGCGACGGCCAGCACTCGGTCTCAGAAATCGTGGGCGAGTTGCAGAAAATCTATTCGAAAGCCGACCCTCACAAAGTCGAACAAGACATCCTCGGTTACCTCCAGCTTCTACACGACCAGCGCGCCCTCGATTTCGGCCCGTAGCGGCGGCGAGTTGGGCCGAGCCTCCCAGTACTTTAAAATGAATTGACAATGACGTTTATACGCTGTAGTAGTTTCCCTGTCATGCCTCTCGGCCGCATGCGCAGTAGCCTTCTCGTTTTCACCGGTTTCTTCCTGGCAGTCTGTGCCTTCGCCAGCACAGGCGCCAAACAACCCGCCCCTCGATTCAACGCCAAGACTCTCGATGGCGAAAAATTTGACAACCAATCCATTAAAGGCAAGGTTGTCCTTCTGGAGTTCTGGACTACCTGGTGTCACTACTGTGCCGAAGAAGCTCCTCTGGTCGAAAAACTCTCCCGCGAATTCGATGACCAAGGCCTGACGGTGCTTGCCGTCAATGTCGGCGAGTCGAAAAAGACCGTCAAGAAATATCTCGAGCAACACCCGCGCACTTGCCGCGTCGTGCTCACCGATGACACCAACCTCGCCGCCATGTACGCCGCCACGGTGTATCCGATTTATGTGGTGATCGACCGCGACGGCAACATCGCCGCCACTCAACGCGGCGCCGCCGGCGAAGACGCTCTGCGCAACAGCCTTTCCCGCGCGGGCATCGGCTCTCCGGACGACTCCGGCTCGCAAATGAACTTCTCCGCCCTGAAGGCCATTTTTGGTTTCTTTCCTATGCGTCCGCTCAATGGTCGTTGTGCGGCCCGACTTTCCGCCACGTGATTTGGTAACCCTCAACTTCCGGCTCATCAGAAACTTTCCCCGCGAATGTCACTTCATCGCCGCGAAATGTGTAGGGTCGAGGCTGCTTCGTTCCAATAAAATTGGGCGACCACGCTAGCTCCGGGAGGTGCATCATGATTGCTCTTGCTTCATCAATTTCATAACGGCCGCAATACGCAGCGAAACCATCGATCGCTGAAATCTTTTCCGCATCGGTTGGATTGTTGAAATCCTTCCAGTTCGGCCGGTCGGGATTCATCAGTTGCGCGCACATGTGCCCGTCCGCCGTGTACATCAAATAGCCCTTGCCTCTCGGTCCCAGCTCAGGATAAAAACGCTCAGAGCCATCCTTCATCCGGTTTTTCGCCGTCACTAGCACCCACGTGCCCACAAACTTGTCCCGGACCGAGCCCGCTTGGCCCTGCACGGTCGTGATCAGCCCGTTCCCGGCGACCGAGGTCGTCAAAGTCACCAGAAGAACGGATCGCAGGCAAATCAGTTTCGTAAGAATCATCTCCGTCCTCCTCATTTCGCCTACACAACCGGGTACACTCTACACCGAAGCGTAGCAGCTAAAATACGAATGCTGACGCCGGGTTTGACCGGCGCGCATCTTTCTTGCGCCCTCTCTCGATGGTTCGAATTTCACCGCTTAGGAATCCTCCTCCCACCGGGTAGAATGTCCCACTCGAGAGACCGGTAAGGAGCACCCATGAACTTCACGAAGGACCTTGTTGCCAGATTCCTCCCCTTCGTCCTCGTCGCAACACTCTTCTCCAGCAACACCCGCGGACAATCAGCACTACCCGCGTATCGACCCGCTCCCGAAAATCTCAAGGCCCGCCAAGACTTCCAGGACGACAAATTCGGTATGTTCATCCATTGGGGCGTCTACAGCGTCCTCGGTGACGGCGAATGGATTCTTCACGACCGCAAGCTGCAGCTCCGTGATTACGAGCGTCTACCGAATTTTTTCGATCCCGAAAAATTCGACGCTAGAGACTGGGTCGCTCTCGCCAAAGCTGCCGGTATGAAGTACATCACCATCACTTCCCGCCACCACGACGGCTTCGCCATGTTCGATTCAAAAGTCTCCGACTGGAATATCGTCCAACGTACTCCTTACAAAAAAGATCCGCTGAAGATGCTCGCCGAAGAAGCGCACCGCCAAGGCCTCAAACTGTTTTTTTACTATTCGCAGCTTGACTGGCACCATCCCGACTACTACCCGCGCGGCCGTACTGCCTGGGAAAACGGTCGCCCCGATCACGGCGACTGGAACGCCTATCTCGATAACTACATGGACAGCCAGCTCCGCGAACTGCTCACCAATTACGGCGCGATCGGTGGAATCTGGTTCGATGGCATGTGGGACAAGCCCGACGCCGACTGGCATCTCAGTAAAACCTACGCGCTGATCCATCAACTTCAACCGGCCGCGCTCATCATTCCGAATCATCATCAGGCCCCCAAACCCGGCGAAGACGTCCAAACCTTCGAACGCGATCTCCCGGGCCAAAATACGGCCGGCTTCAACACCACCTTCATCAGCGATCAGTTGCCGCTTGAAAGCTGCAACACCGTGAACGGCTCCTGGGGCTTCAACATCGGCGACGACAAGTACAAAAGCGTCGAAGAACTCGAAGAGATGCTCGTTCGCGCTGCGGGAAACAACTCCAACCTGCTCCTGAATATCGGCCCTCAGCCCAACGGCGAGATCCAGGAAGAATTTCGAACGCGGCTCCACGCGGTCGGCGAATGGCTGTCGCGCTTCGGCACCTCCATCTACGGCACTCGCGGAGGACCGATCGCTGCCGCCGACTGGGGCGTCACCACGCAAAAAGGCGACACCGTCTACGTCCACGTCCTCCACTGGAATGCTCCTCTGCTCGCTCTCCCTCCCTTTCCACGAAAAATCGTCAGCGCCCAGGAACTTCACCACGGCACAAAACTGCAAGTCGCACAAAGCAACGAGGGCGTTGTGCTCGCCGTTCCTCGTGCCAGCAAAGGCGAAACCGACCGCGTTATCGTCCTTACGTTGGCCAAAGAAACCGAGCCCTGATGCGCGGCGACTTGCGCGCCGGCCGAACAGAGGTCGGGTTTCGATCGCCCGTCCACTTCGTACTAAACTGGTAGCCGGGCCATATCTTCATGACAACGCCTATTTCCGCCCCTCTCGCCCTCATCGCCGAACTGACCCATCGCTGCCCTTTGCATTGTGTCTATTGCTCGAATCCGCGCGAACTCACCGTCCGCTCCGAGGAACTAGCGACCGAAATCTGGTTTCGCGTCTTTCGCGAAGCCGCCGCCGCTGGAGTGATGCAGCTTGATCTTACGGGCGGCGAACCGCTCGCCCGCCCCGACCTGACCGAACTCGTTCAATCCGCGCGCTCCGCCGGCCTCTACGTCAACCTGATCACTTCCGGTCTGCCGCTCGATGAAACTCGCCTTGATGCGCTTCTCGCGGCCGGACTCGATCATTTTCAGCTCAGTTTTCAGGGGGCTCGTGAGGACTCTGCCAACGAGATCTGTGGCACCAAAGCGCACGGCCAAAAGCTCCGCGTCCTCGACTGGCTCAGATCCCGGCGCGCAGCCGTCACTCTCAATTTCGTCCTGCATCGCAGGAATCTCGGCCAGCTCGCAGAGATGCTCTCGATCGCCGAAGATTCGTCGGCTTCCCGCGTCGAGTTCGCGCACGTCCAGTATTACGGCTGGGCGTTCGCCAACCGCGAACTACTGCTCCCCACACGCGACCAGCTCAGGGACTCACTCGATTTCTTCAAGCGTGCGCAGGAGCGTCTTCGCGGAAAACTCCGGATCGAATATGTCGTCCCGGACTACTACGCGAAATTTCCCAAGCCCTGCATGGGCGGCTGGGGACGCAAAGCGATTCTGATCACGCCGGGCGGTGACGCCATGCCGTGCCACGCTGCCTCGGTCATTCCCGGGCTGCGTTTCGATAATGTGAAAGACAAATCAGTGAAGGAAATCTGGAAATCGAGCGAGGCATTCAACAAATTTCGCGGCGAAGACTGGATGCAGGAACCATGCAAGACTTGCGATCGCCGATCACAGGACTTTGGCGGATGCCGCTGCCAGGCGCTGATGCTCGCGGGCGACGCTGCGGCCACCGATCCCGTTTGCTCGCTCTCGTCGCTGCGCTCGCGCGTAGACGCGGCGATATCAGCATCGCAGCGAGCTGAGATCGCACAGTCTCCTTTGCAGCCTGCTGCCTGGCTCTACCGCCCCAATCCAGGCTGAACCCCCGGGGCCTGTGCCGTCGCTTTCAACCGCATCACCACGCGCGCGACGAACACTATGCTGCCAATCAGACAAAGTCCGCCAAAAACCGCCAGCGTCGTCGGCGCGCCGAGATGCTTTGCAACTCCGCCTGCGAGCAGTGCTCCGATCGGTTGCACGCCCATGAACATCGTCGCGTACACCGCCATTACCCGCCCGCGCAACTCGTCCGGCACACGGTTCTGCACCGTGGTGTTGGTCGCTGCCATCTGTGACGTTGCCGCGAATCCCACCACGAACAGCACCGCGGCCGACAGCCAAAAAACATGCGATTGCGAAAATACCATCAAGCCGCAAGCGCAGATCACGGACATCGCGGCGATCCACTTGGCCAAACCTTTATACGACGTGCGCGCGGCGAACTGCAGCGCTCCGAGCACCGCTCCGACGCCCGCCGAGCTCATCAGCATGCCCAGGCCTTTCGCTCCGGACTTCAGCACGTCGTTCGCGAAAATCGGCATGAACACCGAATATTGCAATCCCAACAGACTCAGCATGCTCAGCAACAGTAAGGCTGAGCGTGTCGGTCGGTCGCCCATGGCGTACCGGAAGCCCTGCAAAAGGCTCTGCAGCGGTGATTCCGTGCTGGGCTTACGCTCGACCGTCTGAATCCTCATCGCCAGCAACGCCAGAATGACCGCGAAAAAACTCAATCCGTTCAAAAAGAAGCACCAGCCTTCGCCAATCCATGCAATCGCGAATCCCGCAATTGCTGGCCCCACCACACGCGCCCCATTGAAAATCGAAGAGTTCAGCGCAATCGCGTTCGGCAAATCTTCCTTTCCCACCATCTCCACAAAAAATGCCTGCCGAATTGGAACGTCAAACGCGTTCACGATTCCCACCAAAAGAGTGATGGTGATCAGAGACCATTCACCGATGTGGTGCGTCAGCGTCAGCCCGGCCAGAATGAACGCCAGCACCATGGAGATGCTCTGCGTGACGATAACCCCGCGATGCCGGCTATAGCGGTCTCCGACATACCCGCCGACCGACGCCAGGACCAGCATCGGAATCTGGTTGGCAAATCCAAAAATACCCAATAGTGCCGCTGAATGCGTTAGGTCATAGACCAGCCACAACTGCGCGGTCGTCTGCATCCACGTTCCGATCAACGAAACGAGCTGCCCCACCATGAATAATTGGAAATTCCGATGTTTGAGTGCGCGAAAGCGCGTGGTCACGACGGAACTCTTCTTCTCCACCTACAAGGTTTCAGGGTTGGTACGTAGAAACCATGGCAGGAATTCGCTGCTGCCAATCTCGGCAAGTCGCGATGCATGGACACAGCTACATTGTCCACGCTTCGCTGCGCTGCGAAAACATCCAAATTGTCATTGAGCGATTTTCGTGTTTCGAAATTACTGGTCATTGCCAGGTGGATCAGGTGCTCCGCCCACATGAAGGTGGCTCAAATCGTGCAGCGTGGCCTTGTCCTCTTCGCTCATGCCACGCGTAAAGTTCGGGTCACTCAGCCTCTGCTTGCGCGCGTACTCCGGCATATTCTGCAGCACGCCGAGCTTCTGCTGAATCACCTGCTGGCGCTCCCAGGGAATCTGTTTCCATCTCGGGAGCACCTGGCTCTTTACGTAATCGCGTTGTTCTGGCGTCATCCGCCGCCATGTATCTTCTTTCGCCCGCAAATCCGCGCGCTGTTGCCCATTCATTCGGTCCCACTGGTTGAATTGCTGGCGGATGCGATTCTGCTGCTCCGGTGCCAGATTTTGAAACGACCTGCTGCTGTCCAATACGCGTTCCCGCTGTTGCGGCGTCAAATCACGCATGCGATCCACGAACGGACGTGGCGCGCCGACGCCAACCTGCTGCCTGGGCCGCATGGTTGCCCTAGGCGGGCGGTCGTCGTTCGCGCCGTTGTCGGTCGCACGGTTGCCATATGGAGAGCCGCCGCTCGGCCGGTTGTTGAAATTATTCCGGTTGTCGACAACACCTCGGTTGTAATCGTTCGAACGACCGGTCCCAGCCGCTGAAGGCGGGCGATTGTCATTTCTGTTGGACAGGCTGTCGGCCCGATTTCCGCCTGGCCGATTCGCCGGCCGGCTGGATTGCGGCTCCGTTTGCCGCGAAGGTGGACGATTCGCGCCCTGGCGATCCGCGTTCTGACTACCTGCGCCCGGCTGCTGCCTCGTCGCCCCTTGCGTTGACGACCGAGGAGCTGGCGGCCGCTGAGTTGCCGGTCGCGGGGGCGTCGGCTTCGGCGGCGCATTCTGTTGCTTCTGCGGTGGACGATCCTGGGGCTGCTGCTGCGCCCACACCTCGCCGCCACCAGCAGCGCACATCACCGAAAAGCCAATCAGCGCCAGCGCCATCCATCCGATTTGGAGTCGCTTCGTCATTCTTCTTTACGCTTTCTGGTTACATCTGCTGATCGGTATCGTCATCCACCGGTGCCGGCAATTCTTTCAACGGTTCAAAATTCGCCAGCGTGTCGTGATCTTCCATCACCGAAATGTCCTGGATCACTCCTGCGTTCGCATCCTCAGCGCTAATGGGCAGCGGCGGTTGCGACCCGTATTCCACCCACACAATCGCCGCCAACAGCATCGAAGCCGCTAATGCGATGCGCGGTGACGGCTTGATCCATGCCCACCAACCCTGTTTCACCGGCTCCGCAGCCACTCGCGCACGCACCCGCACATCAAACGCCGGTGACGGCTCGACCATCGGGAGTTCATCTAGCAGTTCGCTCACCGAGCGAAACTCATTCGCACGCACGCGGCACGCAGCGCACCCGGCGAGATGCTTTTCCATCTCCGCCCGCTCGCTATCCTTCAGCCGCCCATCCACGTACGCCAGAATACGGCTCTCCATCTTTGTGCAGCTCATCTTGCCCGTCCTTCTCCCAAACCGTTCCAAATCTCCTGCCACCGTTACTTCCCAGCTTCCCGGCTCTGCCTTACCAATGGCGCCAATTCCACTCGCAACATTTCGTACGCCCGAAACAGCAGCGATTTCAGCGCACTTTCCGAACAGCTCAGAATCTTCGCAATCTCCGAGTAATCCAGCTCCTGATACTTGTGCAGCAGCACCGCCGCCCGCTGCTTTTCCGGCAATTTTTCGATCGCGTGCCGGATCATCATTTTCCGCGATTCCTCCACCAACTCCTGCTCGATGGTCGGATGCTTGTCCGCCACTTCAAACGGCCTTTCGTCTCCGTCCTCGGCGTCCGCTGTCACTGGAGCGTCGATCGACATCTCCAGCTTCTGGTATCGGTGGTCGCGCAACGAGTTCAGCGCAAGGTTGGTTGCAATTCGGAAAAGCCAGGTAGTGAACTTTGCGCTCGGCACGTACTCTTCCCGCGCGCGATACACTCGAAGGAAAACTTCCTGGGCCAGGTCTTCCGCCTGTTCCCGATTCCGAACCATCCGGTACAGGAAATTGACCAGCGGCGTCCGATAGCGCCGCAGGAGAAGTTCAAACGACTGTTCGTCGCCCGCCTTCACGTCCAGCATTAGTTGGACGTCGGTCCTGGTCATTGCGACCACACCGTATCTAACACACGTAATCTCATAAAGTTGCAGGTTGAATTTATCCGGCGTTTAAGCGCCAAGGCACGCATTCTGTGGACCTTAATCACCGCTCCTCGGTTACTCTACACCCTTGGCTGCGAACATCCACCGGGAATCAACAGCGCCGCCGCCGGACCGCCTATATGCCCACTAACTTATGCAATATCAATAGCATAGCGACCCCAGCGAAGACCAAAACCGCCATCCGCCAGTTCGGCTCGCGATTCACCTCCGGCAACAGGTCGGTCCCCGCCACATACAGTGTCACGCCGCCCGCCAGCGGCAGCGCGTACTGCAGTTGTCCTTGAAATACGCTCGTAAGCGCCACGCCCAGGAGCGTAGCCCCACCCAGGGTCCCCGCCGCGCGAATCGCGCTCTTCCGGCTTTCCCCGCTTGCCAGCACCATGGACGCGACCGTAAAGCCCTCCGGCAATTTGTGCAAAAAAACCGCGATAAAGACCACCACCCCAAGCCAGGTCGAAACCAGAAACCCCGCAGCAATTGCCACACCGTCAAAAAATGCGTGTATGGCCAACCCCAGCAGCACCGCTCGGCGAACGTTATGCTTTGAAACCTTCTCCTCATGGGTTTCTTCGCCAAAATGAAAGTGAGGGGCAACGATGTGTTCGAAAAGATGAATCAGGAAAAATCCGGCTAGCACATACAAGAACGCATCCTGCCCTGCCAGCCTCACCGATTCCGGGATCATTTCGATCAATGCCACAGCCAGCATGTAGCCCGCGCCCAGCGCCAGAAAATATTGCAGAAACCGCCGCGGCCAGTCCTTGCGAACCACAAAGTAACCGCCCAGCAGGTTTCCGCCCGCGGCCACCAGCCCCAGGACCGCCGCCAACGCTATCCTTACTGCCTCCTGGTTTTCCATCTAGCCTGTTGCGGCGCTCCCCGTCTCTACTCCACTGCTAATGCCGAAGCCTAGGGGCCGGACCCTGGCCCCTCTTTGGACTCGTGGGGCGGGTCTTTCCTTTTCCTCTCTGCGTCCTCGGCGTCTCCGCGTTATCTGGGTCCTTACTTCATTAACCTAACCGTTTCTTCTCTCAACCCGAGTGCCTGAACAAAATCACATCGCCTTCCTCTACGACGTACTCTTTCCCTTCCAGCCGCACCTGCGCCTTTTCCCGCGCAGCTCCCAAACTTCCGGCTGCCAGCAGGTCATGCCACCGCACCACTTCCGCGCGAATAAATCCCTTTTCGATGTCGCTATGAATTGCGCCCGCCGCCTTCACCGCGCTCGTTCCCTTGTGAATTGTCCACGCGCGCACTTCCGGCTCGCCCGCGGTAAAAAACGACGTCAGCCCCATCAAATCGTACGTAGCGCGAATCAACCGGTTCAGCCCCGGCTCTTTTAATCCATACGATGCCAGCAACTCCACCGCTTCCTTCTCTTCCATTTCAGCCAGTTCGGCTTCCAACCGTCCGCACACCGCCACCACCGCAGTATTCGGACGTCCTTGCAGCGCGCCCAATTTGTGCCGCTCTACCGCGGTATCCAACTCCCCAGCCTCCTCATCGCCCAAATTCAGCACATACAGCATCGGCCGCTGCGACAAGAACAAAAATCCGCCGATCGGTTTCCGCTCTTCCGGGGTCAGCGCCAACTCCCGCAGCGGCTTTTCGGCCTCCAGATGCGCCTTACATTTCTCGAGAACTGTTTTCTCAAGCTCAAATTGCTTGTCGGCCTTCTTCTTCAAATCCTTTTCCAGCCGCTCCAGGCGCTTATCAATCTGCTCGTGGTCAGAAAGAATCAGCTCCAGCTCCAAATTCGTTGCATCGCGCAGAGGATCAACGGTTCCCTCCGCATGGGCCACACTCGGATCCTCGAACACGCGGATCACGTGCGCAATCGCGTCCACCTCGCGCAGCGAAGCCAGCGAATCCCGCATCCGCTCCTTCTGCATTCCGCCAAGATCGACGTACTGCACGGTTGCGTAGGTAATTTTCTTGGGGTTATAAAGCTTGGCCAGCTCTGCCAGCCGCGGCTCCGGCACTTTCGCCACGCCCACTCGTGTCTCCTGCCCACCCTTCGGCAAATCCAAATGGGCCTTGGTCAAGATCCGGAACAGCGTCGTCTTACCGACCTGCGGTAGTCCAATAATTCCTGTTTGCATAAACCCGGAAGTTTAGCACACCCGCCCCGACACTCATTGGAGCGCCCGATTCGCATTCACAGAGTATCGGCAGCATTGATCCTAATTTTATCGCGGCTGCTGCACTTCATCTTAGCTACCCGCCTGGACTTTCTTTTTGCAAAAGCGGAATGCTGTAGCGGTGACTTCAGGTGACTATCTTGGTTTTGCGACGCGACGAGATGCATAAAGCGACACAGCCGAATTCCTGCTTCGGAATTTTGGCGCAAAACTTCCCGTTCAGATCGATCAGCAGAAGATTTCGTTGGCATTTTGGAGCCCGCTCCGCGCTTCTGGAGCGTGCCCGCACCTCGGGGTCATCTTTTCGTTTTTCTTAAGATCTGCTCTAATCTACCAATTCTATGTCTACGGTCTCAGAACTTCCCTTCGATCTCGCCGCTGCAGTCACCCATCTCTCCGGCTGCGATCCCTCGATCGCCCGCCTGGTGCGAGAAGCAGTTCCTTTCGACCCCAACATCGACCACACGCAATCCCCATATGAAGCGCTGACCGAAGCGATTGTCTATCAATCCATTTCCGGCAAAGCAGCGGCCACGATCTTCGGGCGTATCAAAAGTCTCAGCGCTTCCGGAGGCGTGCCCACTCCAGAAGAAATGCTGAAACTCAATCCAAAAACCTTAAGGAAGGCCGGCCTCTCCGGCGCAAAAATTCTGGCCATGAGAGACCTCGCGCAAAAAACCATCGACGGCATGGTCCCCACTCACGAAGAAGCTCTCAAACTATCCGACGAAGAACTCGTCAAACGTCTCATCTCCGTTCGCGGCATCGGGGTCTGGACGGTAGAAATGTTTTTGATCTTCCGGCTGGGTCGCCCGGACGTTCTCCCCATCCACGACCTCGGCGTAAAAAAAGGCTGGTCCGTCGCCTACGGCAAGAAACACATGCCCCGCCCGAAAGAACTCCTGGCCTTTGGCGAACGCTGGCGCCCATACCGCACCGTTGCATCCTGGTACCTGTGGCGCGCCTTCGAACGCGCCGGCTACGCCGCCACCAACAAAATTCGCCCGCCTAAACTGAAGCGCAAGCGGACCAAAGCCAAACGCGTCAGCGTCAATTCCAGGTCCAAGCGCAGGCATTCCCCCCGCCGCTAACCGTCGCTCGGTCAAGGAGTGTCCGTCGAGGACCCGACGCTGTCATCGCGCGGCGGTCGCTGCTTCCTTCACCATGCAAAAGAGCGCCGCCATCCCCGCCAACAGTACACCGCTCTCGAGCCCCACCGACACGCGGTGCAGCCGCCTGAATTCCGCCCGCAGCGTTGAGTCCGCGGTTGTCGCCTCGAACGAGCCCATCTGCATACGCAACGCGGCCACCTTCGGACTCACCGCCGCCTGCGAAATCACGGTCAATAAAATCATCAGCACCACGCACGACGCAGCAGGGGCAACCAGACTCGCCACGCTCCGCGTCCGCAACAACCGCGTCAGCAGAATCACCGCGCCACAGGCAATCCCGATATAATGCATCCGCGTCAGCGAAAAGCCCACAATCGCCCCGGCCTGATTACTGCTCGCCAGTACCGAAAACGCGCCCGGCGCAACCACAAAACTCAAAAAAATATCGCTACCCAGCCAGATACTCAAACCTAGAAACTCAAGTGCACGAAGAACTGTTGACATGGTGTTGTTTCGCTAGAATAACAGAGGCAAGGGAAAGTGGTGGGCGATAAAGGATTTGAACCTTTGACCTCTCGCGTGTGAGGCGAGCGCTCTAACCGCTGAGCTAATCGCCCGTCTCGAACGGGTGGTCTGCTCCACGATTCGTTTTTCGCGCATCAAATCGAATCGCACTGCAGCTCTTCTTTTGTAACAGGATTATCCGGGGTTTTCAACCAATGCCGGCCGCCACCTCTCAGGTCGTTTCGCAACTCCAGCGCTCCATCGCGCGCGCCATTTACGGCAAAGAAGAAGCCATCCAGCTCGCGCTGATCACATTATTCGCGCGCGGCCATCTGCTCATTGAAGACGTTCCCGGAGTGGGCAAGACCACCCTCGCCCAAGCTCTCGCAAAATCTTTTCACTGCACTTTTCAGCGCGTGCAATTCACGTCCGATCTCCTGCCCAGCGATGTGCTGGGCGTCAGCGTCTACCAACCCGACGCGCGCGAATTTGAATTTCGCCCGGGCCCACTATTCGCCAACGTCGTCCTCGCAGACGAAATCAATCGCACCACGCCACGCACGCAATCCGCTCTGCTCGAAGCCATGAACGAAACGCAAGTCACTGTGGATGGGAAAACACATCCCTTGCCTCAACCCTTCCTCGTAATCGCCACCCAGAATCCCGTCGAGCATCACGGCACGTACCCGCTTCCCGAATCACAGCTGGATCGCTTTCTGATGCGCATCAAGATGGGTTATCCGTCCCATGAAACCGAGCGCGAAATCCTGCGCCGCCGCGCGTTCGATAATCCGATCGAAAAGCTCGAGCCCGTAGCCGGCGTCAGCGAAGTACTGGCGATGCAGGAGTCCGTCACGCACGTGAAAGTGGACGCAAGCCTGCACGACTACGCTCTTGAAATCGTGAATCGCACACGAAATTCGGATCAGCTCGCGCTAGGCGTCAGCCCGCGCGGGACCTTGATGTTGCAGCGAGCTGCGCAGGCCCGCGCTTTTCTCGAAGGCCGCGACTATTGCGTGCCCGACGACTTCAAGCAGCTAGCGGTTGCCGTCTTCGCGCATCGCGTCGTGGCCAGTGCCCGTCACGCCTCGCTGCAGAAAAAATCGGAAACGACAGAAGCAGCCCTGCGCGAAATCGTGGATTCCGTCCGTGTTCCCGTGTAGCTTCAGGTGGCCATCTTTGGCCTGTCGATGAATACCGCGTCCAAATTTCTCTCCACCAAGGGCAACTCCACACTCGCGCAGCTCTGGGCCAGGGCCGACCGGCCGGCGGTCCGAGCTTTCTTTCTTTCCATCACGGCACTCGGGGTCGCCCTCCTGCTCGCCGTCTATTCGGGCGCGGCCGCGGAACTCGGCAACCTCGGGGTTGCGGCAAGTTCTGCGCTTTTTGCGCTCGCGATCGCCGCGTGGGTCGCGGTCACGCTTGTGCCCACTCTCGCCAAACGCACGCCGCTGCGCTGGCTGGGCCATAAGGTTGAATACCGCATCAGCAGGGCCGGGTGGATGTATTTCGGGGCAACTTTGCTCGTGGCACTCGCCGCGCTGAACACCGGGAACAACTTGCTGTTTTTGATTCTTGCGTGCCTGGTGTCCGTGATTCTGATGTCGGGAATCCTCTCGTCGATCTCGCTGGCAGGCGTCGATCTGCGCATCGAACTTCCCGAACACATCTTCGCCGGACAGACGGTGCGAGCCACGGTCGAATTGATTAACGGCAAGCTGACACTTCCTTCGTTCGCGCTGCGCGTCGAACCCGTCGTGCCCAAAAATGCGCCCGCGGCCGCCGTGCTGGAAACGCCGGTATTCTTCCCGCATCTTCCGCGGCAGCAATGCATGAGGCAAAGCGTGCCGGTCACATTCCTGAAGCGAGGATTGCATGTTCAGGACACTTTCCGGATCGTCACGCGATTTCCCTTCGGCTTCCTGCAGAAATCGCGCAGCATCACCCTGAAATCGGCGGCTCTCGTTTATCCGAGCGTCGAATCCAATTCCGAACTCAGCGAAATTTTTCCCGGCATCGAAGGCAGCATCGAGAGCCATAGCAAAGGCCGTGGACAGGATCTGTATTCGTTGCGCGAGTACGTTCCGACGGACAGCGCGAGTCATGTCCACTGGAAAGCATCCGCCCGCGCGGGCTCGCTGATGGTGCGCGAATTTTCGCGCGAGGACGACTGCCGCGTGCTGCTTGTGCTCGATCCTCATCCTGGCGATTCGTCCTCAAAGAACGGCGCGACCCTGAACGACCGCTTTGAGCGTGCCGTTACGCTGTGCGCAGGCATCGCCTGGCATTTCTACGAACGCAATGCCTACCTGCAGTTTCGCAGCGCAGGAATCGAAACCATTCTTGCTCCAGCCGAGGACACCATATTCGCGATTCTGCGGCACCTGGCTTTGGCAGGGGCGCAGCCCGTCGCGGCACACGACGCGCTTCTGCAGGACTTGGCTGCTTCCCCGGAACTGTTCAAAATCATCGTGACCAGCCGTCCCCGCGGTACAATTCCCGCCGAACTGTGGCACTCTTCCTACGTCATCTTCCTGGAATCGCTGGAAGACGTGCGGCAGTAGAAATAGTTCGCATTGCTTGCAACGTTGGTCTTGGGCGAAGCGATGAAAATGCTGACATGCTGAGTCCATCCGATCCGGGCGCAGGAAGGACCTCAACGATTGCGCCGCAAGAAGTAGTCGTTTCGGGTGAGGAATTGGACAGCGCCAAACTGAAACTATTTCGTAAGTCTCTTCTAGACTGGTTCGAGACCTATCAACGCGATCTTCCCTGGCGCAAAAATCGCGATCCATACCGCATATGGATTTCGGAAATCATGCTGCAGCAGACGCGAGTGAGAACGGTCATTCCTTATTACCAAAAGTTTCTCAGGAGATTCCCCGACGTGCGGACTCTTGCTGCGGCTCCGCAGGAAGAGGTTCTGCGCCTTTGGTCGGGCCTCGGCTATTACAGCCGGGCGCGAAACCTGCAGCGCGCCGCGCAGCAAATCGTTAGCAAGCATGGCGGCGAATTTCCGCACGAAGGTGAAGACGTGCTGGCCCTCGCGGGTATTGGCGAATACACGGCCGCCGCAATCCTCAGCATCGCGTTCGGAGAAAATCACGCCGTGCTCGACGGAAACGTGGCGCGCGTGGTGTCGCGTCTCGAAGCGATTCGCGGCGATCTGCGCGAACCGTTCCGCTGGCGCAAGCTACAATCCACCGCGGATCAATTACTGGCGCGTGATTCTGCCGGCGACTGGAACCAGGCGATGATGGAGCTCGGCGCCACGTTGTGCACGCCGCGCTCGCCGCAATGTCTTCTCTGTCCCGCAGCACAGTTCTGCAAGGCAAGAAAACTCGGCATCGCCGAGCTACTGCCAGAAAAGCGCAAAAAGCGTGCGATCGTGGCGGTCGAGCTCTGCAGCATCGTGTTCGTCGATGCCAAAAAGGACTCTCTGCTCTTGCCGCCACCCGCTGTTCTAGCAAAAAGCGCTGCCGACGATCACATTCCCTCATTGGTGGCAAAATTATGGCATTTCCCAACCCTGTCCGCGCCCAGGGGCGCGGAGATCGCAGTACGCACGCTTCTGCACTGCGACCTGCGAATTAAACCAACAAAATCGATCCAGCCGACGCCACTTGAAAGGGTGCGCCACACCGTCACGTATCGAGCGCTCTCGGTCACGCCATTTCTGATTCACGTAAAGCAGCTTCCCAAAATTCCAGGAGCGAAGCACCTTCCGATAAGCGATGTTCCTTCGATGCCGGTTTCCAATCTCACTCGCAAGATAGCGAAGAGCGCTCTTAAAACTATTTCGGCGCCGAAGATAAAAGGTTAGCGGTTATCGTTTGGGACCGCCGACGCCCATCCGCACTGCACGGGTGCTACGATGAAGGTTCCGTTATGGTCGCACGCGTATCAGTTCCGACTGCGCCGCCACTCCCCGCAGAGCGCTTCTCTCGCGTTTCCCTTTTTCTATTGCTCCTTACAGCAATTCTCACGCTCATAGGCACCGGAAAAATCGATCTTCTCACATCGAGCGCGGCAACTCTTGCTCTGCTTTACCGCGCGCGCCGCTGGTGGTACGGCCACGAACCAGAGCTAACCTCTCGAACCGCCACTTTTCTGGTTCTTTGTTATCTTCTCTTTTTTCCCGCCGACATGTTTTTCCTCTCGCGCGGCCTTGCAGCAAATTCTCCGAACCCGCCTCTTTTTGCTGCCATGATCAGCGCGGTCCACTTCCTCCTGTTTGTGATGCTGGTACGGCTGTACAGCGCGCGCACGGACCGCGACGCGCATTTTCTGGTCATGCTGGCGTTCGCGGCCGTGCTGGCTTCCGCCGTGCTCACGGTGGATACGACTTTCCTATTTCTGTTTTTTCTATTTCTTCTGTTCGCAGTCGCTACCTACACAGGGCTTGAGCTGCGTCGCGGCGCCGCCCACGCCTTGATTCCATCCGCAGCCTCGATGCCGGGCGCGGATAAGAAATTGGCGCGCGCGCTGGGTCTTGCTGCCTTGAGTGTCTCCGTGGGAGCAATCCTTTTCGGCACAATCTTGTTTTTTCTGCTGCCGCGTGTCAGTGCCGGCTACCTCGGCAAGACAAGTCTGAATCCGACGCTTTTGAGCGGTTTTTCCGATCAAGTGGAGCTGGGACAAATCGGCGAAATCAAGAGGAGCTCCGCGGTGGTGCTGCGCGTGGAGACCGGCTCGCGCGTGAACTATCCGGCGCTACGGTGGCGCGGCAACGCTCTGGCCAATTTTGACGGAAGGCGCTGGTCGGCCCTCGCGCGCGAACCGGAAAAACTGGAGGCCAACCCGGACGGCTGGATTCCCTTACGCGAAAGGTTTAGATCAGGCGAGATGCGCGGCGAAATTCTGCAGTTCAGGGTGCTGCAGGAGCCGATGGCATCGGATGCGCTGTTTGTCGCCGGAAATGTCCTGGCGGTACGGGGAAATTTTACGGGCGAGGCCCTCGGTGTAAGCCACCGGAACAGCTACATTTACCGCGATTCAGCCGGTTCGCTGATGAATCCGTTCCACAATTATGTTTCCATCCGCTACACGGGGCTCTCGCAACTTCCCGCGCTGGACCGTGCGAAGCTCGCGGCGGCAGGAACCGACTATCCCGCATCAATCACCGAACCGTACTTGCAGTTGCCGATAGACATCGACCTGAGAATTTCCGCACTGGCTCGTACAGCGACAGAGGGCCGATCGAATCCCTACGAGAAAGCCTCGGCGCTCGAAGCGTTTCTGAAAACGCGGTATGCCTATACGCTGAGCCTTAGGGGTAACCCGGGTAAAGATCCGCTGGCGCATTTCCTTTTTGAGACGCGGGCAGGACACTGCGAGTACTTTGCCTCCTCCATGACGGTAATGCTTCGCACGCTCGGAATTCCTGCCCGCGAGGTTAACGGATTCCTGCCCGGAGAATTCAACGACCTGGGCGGCGATTACATCGTGCGCGCGAGCGATGCTCACAGCTGGGTGGAGGCATATTTTCCAGGCAGCGGCTGGATCGCATTCGACCCAACGCCTGATGCCCCCGTCGCGGCAATTAGTTTTCTGACACGGCTTTCGCAGCTTGCGGATTGGGCGGAGTTGACGTGGAGCGACTGGATCGTCGGCTACGACGTCGCGCACCAGGCGGCACTGGCGCAGACTTTCCAGATGCGTTCTCGTAATTGGCGCGAAGTGGGAGCGTCGTGGTTCGCTGAAAAGCAGCGTCACATGAAAGACCGGCTGACCGGATGGCAACTCCGTCATGCCAGCTTTTCTCTCGCGCTGCCGGTATTTTTGATGGCGTTGCTACTCGCCTTGCGGTATGGCTGGGTCGGCTGGCTCCTTCGGCGGATCGAGATGGCGCTTCCGCAAGGGCGGAATGCCGGCGCCAGTGCGCAGATTGCCTCGCGAATGTATGCGGAGATGCTTCAGGTGATGAGCCGCCACGGATACTCACGCAACGAAACGCAAACACCGTTTGAATTTGCGGCGGACGTCAAAGCGCCATCGCTGAGCTCTTTGGTCGAAGAGTTCACCCTACTGTATGCCTCCGCGCGTTTTGGCGGCGTGACCTGCGACGTTGCGCGGTTGCAAGAACTCCTCGGGACCATTCGCGCCGATCTGCGCGCAAGGTAATGTGCCGTCAGAGGGGGATTTCCGTCTACAAGGCGCGGGTAGACTGCATGGTACAATAGAGAATTGCGACAAGGCGCAATTTTCTCCATGCCGAAGGTCGGATTTGTCAGTTTGGGTTGCCCGAAGAACCTCGTCGACAGCGAGGTGATGATGGGCATTCTTGCGCGCGATGGCTACGAACTAACCGCACGCGCGGACGAAGCCGACGTCCTGGTCGTGAATACCTGCAGTTTTATCGAACCCGCGCAAAAGGAGTCCGTGGACGCCATTCTGGAAATGGCGGAACACAAAAAATTCGGAGCCGCCAAGAAACTCATCGTGGCGGGCTGCCTGGTGGAGCGCTATCGCGACCAGATTCTCACACAGGTGCCGGAAGTGGACGCGGTTGTCGGAACCGGTGAAGTGGAACGAATTCTGGAAGCCGTGCATGGCGACCTGCGCGTTCTTCCCGCCCAACCGCCGGCATTTCTCTATCACGATTTGACGCCGCGAATTCTGACCACGCCAAAACACGCCGCCTACATAAAAATTGCAGAGGGCTGCGATCATCCCTGCAGTTTTTGCATTATTCCGCAGCTGCGAGGAAAGTTTCGCAGCCGCCGCTTTGAATCCGTGGTGCGAGAAGCGGAAAACCTAGCGGCAGCGGGAGCACGTGAGATCACACTGATCGGCCAGGACACGACTTCTTACGGCGAGGATCTTGGCCTGCGCGACGGCTTGGCGCAGCTGCTCGAGGCCCTTGCCGGAGTCGAGGAGCTTCTTTGGGTGCGCTTTCTTTATGCATACCCAAATCGCGTTACGCAAAAACTACTGGACACGCTCGCGGCACACCCGCGTTTGGCGAAGTACATGGATATGCCACTGCAGCACGCCAGCCGCAGCGTGCTTGCCGGCATGAAGCGCGGGTCGCACAGCGAAGCCTTTCTGAAACTGCTGGAACGCATTCGCGCGACGATTCCGGGGGTTGCGCTGCGCACCTCGTTCATCGTGGGATTTCCCGGTGAAACGGAAACCGATTTTGATGAACTGTGCGATTTCGTTCGCATCAGCCAGTTTGACTGGATGGGAGTCTTCGAATATTCCGATGTGGACAATGCGGGTAGTTACGCGCTGGATGAAAAAGTCGAAGCTGATGTTGTCACTGACCGTCGCAACCGCTTGATGGCCATCCAGAAAAAAATATCGCGCGAACGATTGAAGAAGTGGAAGGGCCGCACGGAAACGGCCCTGATCGAAGGGCTTTCGAAAGACAACCCGCTGGTCTGGGAAGCGCGGTTGCAAGGCATGGCGCCAGAAATCGACGGCCGACTGTATCTGACCGACATTCAGCTGGCAGACGGCCGATTCGCGGATACCGGTGACGCCGCCAGGGTGGAAATCACAAAGACGGACGCCTACGACATGATTGGGCGAGTGATCGAAACTCTCCCCCGCGCGGAACGGCGCAGGCCCGTCAGCGAACCCCCCGGGCCCGAAAAACTTCATCGCATTGCGACTGGAGCGCCGCTGCGCGTTTTGGGATAAGCTTGCGACATGAAACATCGCTGCCCCATCTGCAAAACAGCGACGGACTCGGAGCTCCAGGCAGAGTTTCCATTTTGCAGCGAGAAATGCCGCCTGCTTGACCTGGGAGCGTGGGCCAGCGAGAAGTACGTGGTTTCCGAGCCGATCTTCGACGAAACGGAAGTCGAGGACTTAGGCGCAGAGTCTGAGGCAAGAAATAAGCCGAATGACGCCATCCACTGAAGCTCCAAAGCGAAAGCCGACTCTAGCAATTGCGATTGCTACGGCGCTTGGCGTGGGCTATATCCCAAAGGCTCCGGGAACATTCGGTTCGCTGGTCGGCATCGTCACTGCCATTCTCACCTCGCTGTTCTTCCTGCGCCCGCACAGCTTTCGCGATTTGCTGTCTGAACAACGGCTGGTCGAAGGCACGCTTGTTGACAATCACTTCCTGGTGCCCGGTGCGGACATTCACGACGCAGCGCTGATCTTGCCGGTAACGTGCGCGATCCTGCTGGTCCTACTTCTGTCGTTCGTTGGAGTCTGGAGCGCAGGGAAAGCCGCAGCGTTTCTAGGAGTGGAAGATCCTCAGCATGTGGTAATCGACGAAGTCGCCGGACAGCACATCGCGTTAATCCTGCCGTTGATTCCCATCGCCGTGCCTAACCTTGCGGCGCACATGGACTTTTCGACCTACGCCATTTTTTCGGCTTTGAGCTTGCTGAATTGGAAGTACCTTCTCACGGGTTTCATCCTGTTCAGGGTGTTCGACATCTGGAAACCCTATCCCATTCGCCGTCTTGAGAAGCTTCGCGGGGGCTGGGGCATCATGGCGGACGATTGGCTGGCCGGAGTCTACGCTGCCATTCTGCTGAAGGTCGCGATACACTTTACCCGGCTATGAGATTCGGTTTGGGCGCTTCTTCGGAGAGAAACGGTATTCCCCGCATCGAAAGCGTCGTGCCTGCGGCGGCGATTCCAGGTGGCGAAGTGGAAATTCGCGGCAGTGGGTTCGCCACACGCACTCAGTTGCGACCAGTGGTCCGTTTTGGCGAAGCCGAAGGGGCCCTAGCGCTGGCAAGCCCGAATCGCCTGGTGGCGCGTGTGCCGGAGGGCGCGAGCGGCGGCGCAGTTCGCGTGGCAACGCCAGAGCATGAGAGCCAGCCGTTTCCGATCGCGGTCGGTCTGCAAATCGCGGACAATCTGCACCCCGTAGCCAGCCCTGCGGTTGACGCGGACGGCAATATTTATGTGACGTTCAGCGGGCCGCGAGGCCAGCGAGTCCCCGTTTCGCTGTACAGAATTACTTCGAATTTCAGCGTGAAGCCATTTGTAACTTCGCTGACGAACCCAAGCGGGCTGGCGCTTGATCGCAATGGCAACCTCTTCGTGTCCTGCAGGAACGACGGCACGATCCATCGCGTCGCGGCGGACGGCCGGTGCGAGCAATGGATTGAGGGTATGGGCGTGGCCACTGGTCTGGCATTTGACCGGGAACAAAACCTGTATGTAGGCGACCGCAGCGGAACGATCTTCAAGATCAGCCCGAGCCGGGAGATTTTCGTGTTTGCGACGCTCGAACCTTCCGTCGCGGCTTACCATTTGGCATTTCATCCTAGCGGAGAACTCTATGCGACCGGGCCGACGACCTCGAGCTTCGACCGCGTATACCGGATTTCGCAGGGCGGCGATGTGGCAATATTCTTCCGCGGGCTCGGACGCCCCCAGGGTCTGGCGTTTGATCGGGAGGGAAACCTGTTTGTGGCGGCGTCACTCGGAGGAAGGCGCGGAATCGTTTGCATTACTCCACGCGGGAGAGCGGAACTTGCACTGGGCGGAGCCGGCATCGTGGGTATGGCGCTACTGCCGTCTGGCCGAGCGATCGTTGCAACTTCTGGCGCGATTTTCACGCTGGATTGGGACGTTCGCGGGCTGCCACTGCCCGGTTAGTTCACTCGCCCAGGACAACATTTTGCGATAATTTCGATCGTCTCCTCCTTGCCACATCTCGATTGAACCCTGGCGGCCGTGGCAATCGCGTCCCAAAGGCTAATTGCGCCGGACGAAGGCCTCAGGGTTAGAATAAATCACGATGAAAGCAGAAATCATAGCTGTGGGCTCGGAACTATTGACTCCGGACCGGATTGATACCAACTCACTTTTTCTGACGGAAGAACTGAACAAGCTGGGAATCGAGGTGGTGCGGAAAACCGTGGTGGGCGACGACCGGGGATTGCTGCTCGAGGCGTTTCGCGACGCGGTGAATCGCGTGCCGCTGATTATTTCGTCCGGTGGACTGGGCCCGACCGAAGACGATTTGACGCGAGAGACCGTTGCGGAATTGCTGGGCCGCAGGCTGGTGCGCAACGACTCTATTGTGCGCGCGATTGAAGCGAGGTTTCGTTCCTTTGGGCGGCCGATGCCGGAAACAAACCTGCGGCAAGCCATGGTGCCGGAAGGCAGCGAGCCGCTTGAGAATCCGCGAGGGACCGCGCCTGGACTTTGGATAGAGGACGGCGAGCGAATCGTCGTTCTGTTGCCGGGTCCGCCGCGTGAATTGAAGTCTTTGTTTCGCGAGCAGGTTTTGCCGCGATTGCAGCGCCGCACCCCGCCGGTGCGGATGTTTCATCACGAGTTGCGCGTGACCGGGCTTGGTGAATCGCACGTCGATCACCTAGCAGGTCCTGTTTACACGAGATACCCCGAAGTGCGAACGACGGTACTGGCTTCACCGGGCGAAGTGCAAATCCATCTTCGGATCTGGACCGAAGATGCCGCCCATGCCGAAGCCACGTTTACGGACATCGAACGCGGTTTCGATCTTGTGCTCACAGACCGAATCTTTTCGCGCGACGGCTCGCCACTGGAAGTGGTCGTCGCCCGCAACCTGCTCAAGCAGAATGCAACCATCGCTGCCGCAGAAAGCTGCACTGGCGGACTGTTTGCGGAAAGGTTGACGACAATTGCCGGCAGCTCCGCGTATTTCCTCGGCGGGGTTGTTTGTTATAGCAATGAAATGAAGACGGCCTGGGCGGACGTGCCGCCGGAGGTGATCGCGGCGAAGGGTGCAGTGAGCAGCGAGGTGGCCGTCGCTCTTGCCGATGGAATTCGCCGGCGTGTGGGAAGCACGCTGGGAGTTGGTATCACCGGAATCGCCGGACCTGGCGGTGGAAGCGAAGAAAAACCAGTCGGCACGGTGCATGTCGCCCTGGCCAGCGCGTCGGGAGTCCGCGAACGAGCAGTGCGCCTGCCTGGCGATCGCGAAATGGTGCGGCTCCAGGCTTCGCAAGCTGCGCTGGATCTGGTGCGCATACATTTTCTCTACAACGGCCAGGCCCCTCCGAAGCGTTCCTGAACGATGCGTCTCTTTGTGGCGTTGTCGATTCCAGCCACGGTGCTCGAAAATCTTTCGACGCTGATTCGTGAGCTGCGGCGCGCGGATGAACATCCACGATGGGTCAATCCGCAAAATTTGCATGTGACGCTGAAATTCATCGGCGAGATTCCTGCTGAGAAACTGACGACGATCGGTGACGCGCTTGACCCCGTCCGTTCAGCCCGCAAAGTAAATCTTGAATTTCGCGAAGTCGGGTTTTTCCCAAACGATCGCAGGCCAAACGTCGCGTGGGTTGGAATCGAGGCATCTGCCAGTCTTGCGCAGCTCGCTGCAGCGATAAATCAAGCACTAGAAAGGCTCGGTATCCCCGAGGAGAAGAAGGCTTTCGTGCCACATCTGACGATTGCGCGGTTTAAAGAAACGCGCCTTGCGACCGCACTCCAGGCAGAAATTGAAAAGTGGAAAGGCCGCAGCTTCGGTAGGCTGAGCACTGGAGAATTTCATTTGGTGGAAAGCAAGCTGAAAAGCTCGGGAGCGGAGTACACTACGCTGCGATCGTTCCGCTTCGCGCCCGAAGAACCTGAAGGCGGGCAAACGTGAAGTTCATTTCTACCCCTGCAATTCTGTTCATGGTCTCGTACCTGCTGGGATCGATCCCGTTTGGGTTGATCCTGGCCAAGCTCTTTGGGGGCACCGATGTGCGAAGAGCGGGAAGCGGAAATATTGGCGCGACAAATGTCGCCAGAGTTGCCGGGCCGCTGCCGGGCATTCTGACGCTGGTGTTGGATGCCGGGAAAGGTTGGTTCGCGGTCTGGCTTGCAGAGCGCGTGTCGCACGCCGCAGCGGGTATGATGATCGTCGCCGGTGTGTTTGCCCTGGTTGGGCATTGTTTTCCGGTGTGGCTGCGGTTTCGCGGAGGCAAAGGCGTTGCAACGGCAGCCGGGATTTTTGCAGCTCTGTGTCCCGAAGCGTTGCTGGCCGCTCTGATCCTCTTCGCACTGGTCGTATGGTTTTGGCGTTACGTTTCACTCGGTTCGCTGGCGGCCGCCGCTGCCATTCCTCTCCTTGTGTACTGGTTCTGGGCGCCGCATTTCGCGCCGCCGAACATTGTAACCGGGGGGTCGCTGGCGATCGCCGCCCTAGTCATTTTTCAGCATCGCGGAAATATCGGAAGGCTGACCCGCGGCGACGAGCCTAAATTTTCCCTAAGCAACAAACGAGACGAGGCGTGAAGAAAATAGCCATTCTCGGCGCGGGCAGTTGGGGAACAGCCCTGGCGATGGTCCTGACCCGCAGCCGCCAGCCGCACGAGATTTCCCTGTGGGTTCACGACCGCAAACTCGCGGAAGTTCTCTGCCGTGAGCGGGAAAACCAAACGTACCTGCCGGGAGAAAGGCTACCGGAAAAGGTAGAAGTCACGAATGACATCGGCGCAGCGATGATTAACGCGCAGATCGTGGTGGGCGCGATTCCGGCGTCGTATGCCCGCAAAGTTTATGCGTTCGCGAAACCGCACTGGCATTCGGAGATGATTGTGGTCAGCGCGACGAAGGGGCTGGAGCCAATTTCGCATGCCCGAATGAGCGAAGTGATTCACGACGTGCTCGGCGATGCCGCAGGCGCACGGGTTGCGGTGTTGTCAGGACCTTCTTTCGCGCTGGAGGTTGCCAAGGGGGAGCCGACCGCCGTCGTGGTCGCGGGCCGTCCGGTCCTCGAATTGACACGCGTTGTGGGCCGGCATTACGCGGATCCCGCGGGCGAAGTGCAAGCCGAGTTTGCTGGGCCTGCATTCCGTCTCTACACCAACAACGACGTGCTCGGAGTGGAGCTTGCGGGCGCAATGAAAAACGTGATCGCGATTGCGGCGGGAGTTTGCAGCGGGCTGGGCTTCGGCGCAAATTCGCTCGCAGCACTAATTACGCGTGGGCTGGCAGAAATGGCTCGTCTCGCTACAAGGCTGGGCGCGAAACCGGAGACCCTGAGTGGGCTGGCGGGGTTGGGCGACCTAGTCTTGACGTGCACCGGCGCGCTTAGCCGGAATCGGCACATCGGCATCGAGTTGGGAAAGGGTCGACACCTAAAGGAGATCCTTGCCGAGATGAAAATGGTCGCCGAGGGAGTGGGTACTACAGCAGCGCTGCTCGACCTGGCGACCGAAGCGAACGTCGAGCTGCCGATCACGGCGCAAGTGAACGCCATCCTGCACGAGGGCAAGTCACCATCCCTTGCCATCCGCGGGGTGATGGAACGCCCATCGAAGCGCGAATAGACCTGTACAAATGGACAGGTACGCAAGGGTCAATGCCGAATGCGCACTTCCCTCATTCGCTCTCCGTTTGTAGCGCGGCCGTTACCGATAAAATGTGTTCTGGAACATGGTGGAGACTTTCACCTCGATTGTGGGAAGGCTGCGCGCCGGTCGCGTGCGGCTGTTATGGCTCGTATTGGGCGCCATGCTGCTCGTTAGTCCCCTGCCTCTTGTTCTGTATCACCGGCAAGTTCTGAAGCTGAGCCAGGACAAGCTGGTGGACACCGAGCGTGTGCAGCAGACGGAGCTCACCCGTTCACTCGCGCAGGAGCTGCAGCAGTTTGAATCCAACGTCACGCAACAACTGACGAGTGATCGGCAGATCCTGGTCCTAACCGACGCGATCCAGGACATCGAGGATCCCACGGCGGAGCCGAAAGTTACACGTCTTCTGGAAAATTCCGTCGAGAGCAATCCGTCGACATTTCTTTATCTGACGGCGGTGGGGAAGACCGGTAAAGGCACCAGCGCGTCGCAGGGAAATTTTCGCGCGGACAAGGATCCTTTCGTCAGCAAGGCGCTGCAGCGTGCTTTCATCACCTGCATGCAGTCACCACAGCTGGGTTCGGTGAAGTTTCGCAGCGATCCATTGGCGCTCGACCCCGATAACCAGCCGGCCTTCGTGGTCGCCATTCCGCTGACGGCGAAAGACCAGTTCACGGGGATGATAGCGGCCGTCGTTTCACTGAATCCAATTCAGCATCGGCTGAAAGACGCGAGCGTCCGCGGCCGGAGCGTTTTTGTGGTCGATCATCAAGGGCACATTGTCGCCCACTGGGACACGCCGAAATTCACACCCGGAGAAGATGTCAGTTCGACATCGACGGTCGTGGCTCGCGTGCGATCCCTTCCCCAGGAGCTTCGCAGCACGGAAACGATGCGCTTCTCGGAAAAAGAAGGCAACCGCAAGGTGGAGATGATCGGAACGTACAGCACGTTCCCGGAAGTGAATTGGGCCGTGATTGCGCAGCGGAGCCTTTCCGAGGCGCGCGCCGACGCCGGGGTTACCGAGCTGAATCGCCAGGCGCTCACGTTCGTAAGCATCGTCGTACTGATCGCCATCATCGTCGGTTACTTTTTCGCCGTTGCGATCAGCCAGCCGATTCACGGACTCGCAGCTTCAACGCGCGCCATCAGCCGGGGTGAATTCCATCAGCGCACCAAAGTACAAGGCGCAACCGAAATCAGCGAGCTCGCCGAAAATTTCAACAAGATGGCCGGCGACATCGAAGAGTACATTGAAAAACTCAAAGAAGCCGCCGAAGCCAATCGCGAACTCTTTCTTGGTTCGATCCGCATGCTGGCCGCCGCCATCGACGAGAAGGACCCTTACACCCGAGGCCATTCCGGGCGTGTAGCCAAATATTCCACGTTGATTGGACGCGAGCTCGGGCTTTCTGAAGAGGAGCTCGACAAGCTGAGGATCGCCGCTTTGCTGCATGACGTCGGAAAAATCGGCGTCGACGATCGCGTTTTGAAGAAGCCCGGTGCTTTGACACCCGACGAGTTCGACTTGATGAAGCAGCACACCGTCAAAGGCGCAAACATCATGCGTCCCGTTTCACAACTGAAGGAGATGCTGCCCGGGATCGAACTTCACCACGAGCATATGGACGGGCACGGCTATCCATATGGCCTCACGGCAGCAAAGATTCCGCTGATGGCGCGGATCATTGCCGTGGCGGACACGTTGGACGCCATGACCACTAACCGGCCCTATCAGACCGCAATGGATCTGGAATTTGCGCTCGCGCGCATCAAGACGCTGACGGGCACAAAGTTCGACGCAGTAATTGTCGGGGCTCTGGAAGCCTCCATCACGGGCGGCAAACTCCGGCTGACCGCCATCGAAGTCCAAGTCTAAGCGCGCAGCCCTTACGCAAGGGCCACGGCCTCCGCGTTGCTTGTTCACAACGGCCTCGTCGCTTCATCTGCTACACTTTTAGCTGAATATGATTTCACTGTTTGGCAAACCGGAAAAAGCAACGGAGCCCTCGCTGTTGGAGCGCCTGAAGGCTTCGGTCACCAAGACGAAAGAGGCGCTCGCTGAAACTGTCGACACTGTCTTCCTGGGCCAAAAGCAGATTGATCCTGTGGCACTGAAACATCTGGAAACAGCGTTGCTTTCGGCGGATCTTGGCGTCAAGACGACGCGGGAAATTCTGGATTCGGTAAAGGAGAAACTGGACCGTAATGCGCTCTCCGATACCTCGCAATTGAAGCGTGAGATCAAGTCGCACGTGACACGAATCCTGCAGTCACCGAACGGAACCGGCAAAGAGGCCGGCGGAGCCAACGGCGACAAAGAGCCGCGTGTCGTCTTTATTGTGGGCGTGAACGGCGCAGGTAAAACCACTAGCATCGGCAAACTTGCCCATCGCATGCGCCAACAGAATCTCAATGTAGTGCTGTGCGCCGCCGACACGTTTCGCGCTGCTGCCATCGAACAACTGGAAATTTGGGCACGTCGTAACGGCGTCGAGGTCGTCAAGCAGAAATCCGGATCCGATCCGGCGGCCGTGGTCTTCGATGCAATGGCCGCGGCAAAGGCCCGCAACGCCGACGTGGTTCTGGTGGACACCGCTGGGCGCCTGCATACAAAATCGAATTTGATGGCGGAGCTCGAAAAGATGAAGCGCACCGCAGCCAAAGTGATTCCTGGCGCACCGCATGACGTCTTGCTGGTGATGGATGCGACCACCGGGCAAAACGGGCTGGCCCAGGCGCGCGAATTCACCGGCGTAGTCGGCGTCACGGGAATTGTGCTCACCAAACTCGACGGCACCGCGAAGGGCGGCATCGTGGTCGCGATTTCGCGCGAACTCGGTTTGCCGATTCGCTTTGTCGGCACCGGCGAGCAAATCGACGACCTGGTTCCGTTCGATGCCGAAACATACGCCGCTTCCCTTTTCAACTAGCTCATGAATGAGCGTGACATTCGCTTCATGGAGCGCGCGCTCGAACTTGCGCGCAAGGGCGTCGGTCTGGCGAGCCCAAATCCCACCGTCGGCTGCATCATCGTCGGGCAAGGGGTTCACAGCGGCCAAATTGTCGGCGAAGGGTTTCATCAATATGACAGGCGCAATCACGCGGAAATTGTCGCTCTCGAAACCGCCGGAGAAAGAGCTCGCGGAGCGACAGCCTACGTCACGCTGGAGCCGTGCAACATCGCAGGGCGGACAGGTCCGTGTACCGAAGCCCTGATGAAGGCAGGGATCGCGCGTGTGGTCGCTGCGACGCAAGACCCAAATCCCAAGGTGGCAGGACGTGGATTGGATGCATTGCGCGCCGCGGATATCATCGTTGATTCCGGGATTTGTGAATCCGAAGCGCAGCGCCTGAATGACGGATTTGCCTGCTGGATCCGCACGGGCCGGCCGTTCGTCACGTTAAAATCCGCGATGACGCTGGACGGGCAGCTCACAATTGCCAATCAACGCAAATCCAAAAAACGCGAATGGATCAGCTCCGAAGACTCCCGCACGGAAGTACAAAGGCTTCGCCACGGTTCGGACGCGCTGCTTACGGGCATCGGCACAATTCTCGCCGATGATCCGCTTCTCACCGACCGCAGCGGCATGCCGCGCAGGCGCCGTCTTTTGCGCGTCGTCCTCGACTCCAAGCTGCGCCTTTCGCCAAGTTCGCGAATCGTGAAATCCGCGGACAAGGACCTTCTGGTGTTCACCGCCGCCCCGCTCAAATCCGCGAAGGCTCTCAAACTGCAAGATGAAGGGGTTGAGATCGTGCAGGTTCGGGCGAAGCTCGGAATGCTTGACCTGAAAATGGTTCTGCGCGAACTCGGCGAGCGGCAGATTCTGAACGTATTGCTTGAAGCGGGGCCACGTCTGAATGGCGCAACTCTGTCGGCGCAAGTTGTGGACCGGATATTTTTGTTTTACGCCGCGAAGCTAGCGGGCCACACCACAACTCCGTTCGCAGCGGGAGCCGCCGCAAGACTGGATTTACGGCAAATGGCGTTTCGCACTTTTGGCCCGGACTTTGCCGTGGATGCCCTGCTCCATAACCATTTCAATGCTTGACGTTCCCGGTCCTGGTTGGTGGATTTCCGAAACTTGCGCTAAGCTTTAATGGAAAGCTCTAAGGGCTGACTTCCTCGCATATTCTTCACGATCGTTGAGGTAATTCAAATGAGCGCCACAGCAGTTTCAGATATCCGAGTTCCGCATTTCATCGCAGGAGAGTGGGTCAACTCCAATTCGACGGAGTGGCAGGACCTGGTGAACCCCGCAACGCACGCGTCGCTCGGAAAGGTTCCTCTGGCCAGCATTGCGGAGGTAAACGCCGCGGTGGAGGCCGCTGCAGCCGCGTTTCCGGATTGGCGCCGCACTCCGGCCGAGGACCGCATCCAGCCGCTCTTCAAATTGAAGATGCTACTTGAAGAGCACATCGACGAACTCGCGCGCCTGATCACGATCGAAAACGGAAAAACCTTCGCCGAAGCGAAAGCCGAGCTTCGCCGCGCGATTGAAAACGTCGAGGTGGCGTGCGGCATTCCGATGATGATGCAGGGCTACAACCTTGAAGACGTCGCGCGCGGCATCGACGAAATCATGATTCGACAGCCTATGGGGGTCGTAGCGGCCATCACCGCCTTCAATTTTCCGGCGATGATTCCTTTCTGGTTCTTGCCCTACGCGATCGCAACCGGCAACACGATGGTACTGAAGCCAAGCGAGCGTGTACCGCTTACCATGAAGCGCGTGTTTGAGCTGCTGCAGCAAATCGGCTTGCCCAAAGGCGTTGTGAACCTGGTGAACGGCGGCAAGGCCGCCGTGGACACGATTTTGGATCATCCGAAGGTTCGAGCAGTCAGCTTCGTCGGCTCGACGCCGGTTGCGAAATACATTTATGCTCGGGCCACAGCCAGTGGCAAGCGCGCGCAATGCCAGGGTGGAGCGAAAAATCCGGTAATTGTGCTGCCGGATGCGGATATGACAATGACCACCAACATCATCAGCGACAGCGCATTTGGCTGCGCGGGCCAACGGTGTCTGGCCGTTTCCGTTGCTGTCGCTATCGGTGACGCGCAGAAGACTTTTCGCGATGCGATTGCGGAGTCCGCGTCAAAACTTCGGGTCGGCAACGGCCTAGAAGAAGGTGTCCAGATGGGCCCGGTGATCACTCCGCAGAGCAAATCGCGGATTGAAACGCTGATCGGCGAGGGTGAAAAGTCAGGCGCAAAGATTTTGGTGGATGGTCGGAACACGAAAATCCAGGGCTATGAGGCTGGCAACTTCGTGAAGCCGACGATTCTCGATGGTGTTCCCATCGAGAGCGAACTCGCGCACACGGAAATCTTCGGGCCGGTGCTGAGCCTCGTCCACGCCGAGGATTTGGACCAAGCGATGTCGTTCCTAGAAAAGAATCCTTTCGGCAATCAGGCTTCGCTCTTCACTTCCAGCGGCTCGGCTGCGCGCCGCTTCCGCTATGAGGCGCCAGCCGGAAACATCGGCATCAACATCGGCGTGGCCGCTCCCATGGCATACTTTCCCTTCAGCGGCTGGAAGGACAGCTTTTTCGGCGACCTGCACGGCCAGGGGCGCGACGCCATCGAGTTCTACACCGACAAAAAAGTTGTGGTCGAGCGCTGGGCGAAAGAACACTCGCGCAAGTTCTAGGACCTAGATCCTATCCGGTTTTTCCCGTCTGCCGGTGCGGCGGTGATGATGATGTGCGTGTGCGTGTGCTCGTAAGTCTTCTGTGATAAAACTCCTCTCTGGTCATTGTGTCCTCTGAACCCAGCCCTTCTTCGACGAAACCCGCCGCAAAGGCCGGCATTTTTTCGTTCGTTTTCGTAATGTATTCCTACACTACGGGTGGACCCTTCGGCCTCGAGGCGCAAGTCACCACTTCCGGCCCCGGCGTCACCCTTCTCTATCACCTGCTGATTCCTTTCTTCTGGTGCATCCCGATTTCTCTCGTGGCCGCAGAACTCACTACTGCGATGCCTGTGCAGGGCGGCTTCTATCGCTGGGTGCGCGCGGCGTTTGGCGATTTCTGGGGATTTCTCGCCGGCTGGTGGAACTGGACCGCGTCGTTTCTTCTCGGCAGCGCGTACGCAGTCCTCTTTGCCGACTATCTTTCCCCCTGGTTTCCCGCGCTGCAGGGCTGGCGTCACACGCTCATCGCGGTTGCACTCGTTGCGCTCATCACCTGGATCAATGTTCGCGGAATTCAGCTCGTTGGACGCATCTCCACGATTCTCGAGATCGCCGTTCTGGTTCCGATTCTGGCCATGGTCGCAATCGGACTCGCGCACTGGCGTCATAATCCGTTTGTTCCGCTCACGCCACCGCACAGGCCGTGGTACGAAGTCTTCGGCGTCGGCCTCGCTCTCGGAGTCTGGCTTTACTCCGGGTATGAGCAGCTTTCATCGGTTGCGCAGGAAGTTGAGAATCCGCGTCGCAATTACCCGCTGGCACTCGCGATTGTGGTTCCCATGTCCATTGCGGCGTATTTTCTTCCGACGTTTGCGTCGCTCGCGGCCCTCAACAACTGGCAGGACTGGAAGGAGGGTTACTTCACCACGGCGGCGGGTCTTTTGGGTGGTCCCTTGCTGGGTATTGCCATGACACTCGCGGCGATGATCGCCAACGTTTCGCTGCTGAACGCAACCGTTTTGGCCACAACGCGCATGCCATTCGCGATGGCGGAAGACGGTTTTCTGCCCGTTCGCCTGACGCACCTACACCAGCGCTACGGAACGCCGGCCGCCGCGATTATTGTTTCCGGCCTCGTGTATGCCCTGCTTACGATCCATAATCTCGCGGAGCTTATTACTGTTTACGCGTGGTTGCGGGTGGCCACCACCGTCATGACTGCGCTTTCGCTCTGGAAGCTCCGCAAAACCCGGCCGTCAATGGAGCGGCCATTTCTGATCCCGGGTGGAAAATTTGGCTTGTTTTATTCGGTCGCCGCGCCTGTTCTTATGGGAATTGTCGCATTCGCTGGCAGCATTCTGAGTGCTGGCCACTTTGTCCGCGTCTGGGGGCCAGTGGGGATTCTTCTAGGCCCGCTGGCTTACTTGTTACTTCGCCGCCGCCTGCCTAGCTGACCCAATCCAAAAACTTGTACCACGCGCCGGCAAATGGCAAGAACCACGGCTTGCCGTTGTAAAGTCCCAGCGGCGCACCGGGAAACGGAATTCCCGCAAACGGATTATCATCCTTGCCCGTGAGGATTGCTTCGGCAATCTTTTTTCCGAGCAGGGTCGCCATGGCCACACCGTGTCCGGCATAACCCACGGAAAAATACATGCCATCCATTTTCCCTGCATGTGGCATGATGTCGAACGCAAAATCCAGGGTCCCACCCCAAACGAACTCGACTCTCGTCTGGCCCAGTTGCGGATAGACTTTGATCATTCCATCGCGCAAGATCCGAGCGCTCTCACGAACCGTGTTTTCGTTCTCCGGGAAAAATGCCGCGCGGCCGCCGAATAGCATCCTTTTATCGGGTGTCAGTCGGTAGTAATACAAATAATTCTTCGAATCGTAGATCATACGATTGCGGGGACTCAATTCCGTGGCAAGTATTTCAGGCAGTATTTGGGTCACAATGATAAAGGAGCCGATTGGGATAATTCTTCGCTGTAGAGATCTTGTGATTCGGCTTGTGTAGCCGCTCGTAGCGACTAGGATTTCGCGGGCATGCAGCGCGCCACGGGACGTGGTCACGTTCCATCCTGGTCTGCCATCGCGCGATGCACGCTGTAAATCGGTCACACATGTTTTTTCGTGAATCTCGGCGCCCGCTCGCGCCGCGGCGAACCCTAGACCCGATACATACCGCGCTGGATTTACTCCCGCGCTGACCTCATCCACGATCCCGCCGTGATAAATCGCCGAACCGATCTCGCCGGGCAGGTCGGCTTTTTCGACAATCCGCAGCTTGTGCGCAAATTCGCGCTCAATTGTTTCCGCACCGCGACGAAATTCCTCAAAATGTCTTGCCTTACAGGCGACTTCGAGGTGTCCGCATCGCGAAAAATCGCAAGCGATGTTTTCCTCGCGGACAATCGTTTCGACGAAGTCGATGGACTCAAGCGAAGCCGCGTACATCCGCTGGGTGGCTTCCCGGCCGTATCGCGCAACGAGGGTCGGCGTCCCGAGCTTCAGCCCGCTCAAAACCATGCCGCCGTTGCGGCAACTTGCGCCCCAGCCCACGTTTTCGGCTTCGAGGACGGCGACCTTTGCGCCACGCTGGGCCAAGGTTCGCGCCGCAGATAACCCTGTAAACCCACCACCAATGACGGCAACATCTGCAGACTGCGGCAACTCGCGGGGAGGAATCTTTGGCGGTTGAAGAGTGGTCAGCCAGAAATTTCTCTGTGCGGGAGTCATACCTTGTGGCTGCCCGCAGCACCACGAATCCCTGGCAGCTCCTGCACCGCGCGATACGCTTCGTCAATTGCTGCGTCGGTGTAGGCTCTGGCTGCCGAATCGGAATTGGCGATCGTGATGTTTCCGAATGGCTTCCGCCCAATCACGTTTGGCCGCGGACCTCCCGGCAAGTCGCGATCCGAATACCAGTCATATTCATATGCGTAGCCATGGGCCCAGCGATTCACGGTAATCGACTGAACGTCGCGCGCCGCGTCGAAGCCGACATCTCCCAGCATTCGCTGCAACTGTTCGCGAGTCTTCCGTTCAATAGCTTCGAACGTTGTGCTCAGCAATTCATAGCGTCCCGCTCGGTATTGGTCTTGCCGCGGCGCACCCGGACTGCAGGGGGCTCGCAGCATGAACAACACAGCAGGTTCTTCCGGCTTGCTTGGAAACTTGTATTGGCCGATGCTGACCGGAAAATCCAGTGCCACGAGTGAGTGATATCCGCCGGGCGCAATGATCTGGTGAATACCCAGCGTCGCGAAAGGTTTCCAATTGCGGATCGCAACATGGGTGTAGAGGAACGGCGCCTTCACAGAGTAATGCAACGCCTTCTTCTGCGTTTCAGGTAGCTCGGGACACAAGTACGGCACCATCGCGTTGTAGCAAGCCAGCACGCAGTGGCGTGCATTTGCTCGCTTCAACTTTCCTTCGCGCACGTATGCCACACGAACCACGGGTGGAGCTCCAGCCCCATGATTGTGCTTTGCATTCACCACCGTACTGCCGAGCCGTATGCGCACTGCGCTCCCCTCGACGTCGAGCTTGCTGTAATCCGCCTTTGCAGTGACGACGTCTTCCATGGTGCTCCCCGGAACGCTTCCGGGGACCAGTTGACGAACCAGGAGGCGAGCAATCGTCGCGTTTCCGTCCGGGAAGTGAAAAATATACGGCTCGCCTCTTTCCGGATCGCCCAGGCCCAATCCGTCGAAAGCTGCGTAGGAAAACGAACCGTAGTCGTCCGGATTCTCGTAGCAGGCGAACGCGGAGATCGCTTCAATCCCGACGGCAAACAGGTCGTGCGAATATTTCTGGAAAAAGGCCAGCGATTCGGGCAACGCTCCGCAATACCTGATCAGAAAATCCGCGTAGCTGACGGTTTTGAGGAAGGCAATTTTCTGCGCTCTGGTTTTTCCCGCCAGATAGTCCTTTTTCTGCGTATAGAGCCGGGCGATGTCTTTCCGCGCGGCGGCGGAAAGGGGCGCTTTTGCAAGAAAGTCCGCCCACGGTGTCGAACCCACCCCTGGCACCAATTTGTCCTCGCCGAACGTTTCTTTGTCGAAGAAGCAGGCAGTGCCGAGGTTCGCGTAAAGTCTCTGATCGTAAGCCTGATAGAACTTCTCGACGTCGATGCCCAAGTCTTTCAGCAAAGCCTTCGCCACGTTGCTGTACTCGCCCGGGCTTTCGATCGCCTGCGCGCCGCCATTCGCAAGCAGCAGCCTTCCGCTGACTTCAAATTCATTTCGCCGCGCGTGCCCGCCGAAATCATCGTGATTGTCGAGGATCAGAATGCGCGGGTGTTTGCCAACGGATTTCCGATAAAAATACGCAGCTGCCAAACCGCTGATTCCGGCTCCGACCACAATAAGGTCATACGATTCCGCATCGTCCTCGACCGTTCCAAGCGCCTCCCACGATTTTCCATCCCGCAACTTGTGCGCAGTTTCAAAAACCCGATTCTGGTCGCCGCGCAACCCGGTGAGCGCCGGCGGATACGCCGGCCGCTCACTGCCGCCCGTTTCCCCACCCGGGGCCCGCAGACCGAGCGTGGCGCCCTCCAACGCAGCAGCGCCCACCGCCATCGCCGCCCCGTCCAGAAAGTCACGGCGGGTGATTTTGCGATGCATTCCGAGTTCCCGATCTCGCGAGTCTTCGGCCATCAATGAAACGCTGCCCCCAGCATGTCAATCATCAGGCGCACGGCAGTTTGCGCCGTGCGGCCGCTCGGGTCCCTGTAAGGATTCACCTCGACCACATCGAATCCCACAAGTTTTCCCTTTGCCGTGACACCCTTCAACAGCTCATCCAACTCACGAAAACTCAGGCCGTCTGGCTCCAGTGTTCCAGTTCCAGGTGCAAGTGTAGGATCCATGACATCGACGTCGAGGGAGATATAAATATTTTCGCTCGCAGGAACCTGCGATAGCGCCCAATCCACGCCCTTCGCGTGAATTTGCTCGGAAGTCACAATCGCGGAGTGAATTTTTCGCGCATTGCCGATCGCTTCGGGATCATTGGCGAGCCCGCGCATTCCGAGCTGCACAACCTTCTTCACATGCCGGAGTTTCGCTGCTCGGTTCACCCACGACGCATGGTCGAGGTTCCCGGGCTCACCGGTCCACGTGTCCAAGTGCGCGTCGAAATGAATCAGCGTCACATCCTTGTCGAGCGCTCGAACCACAGGAAAGGTGACGCTGTGATCGCCACCAAGGACAATGGGAAACGCTGATTTCTCGATGATTTTCTTAACGGCGGCGGTGATCTTGTCGTCGGTCTGCGCCGGCACAGTCGGAAACACCAGAACGTCGCCGACATCGGCCCAACGCTTGCCCTTCAGAACGGTTCGATCGCCGTCAATGTAGTAAAAGCCTTCGGTCAGATCGTGATTGTATTCTTGCGAACTTTCGCGCAAGTCTCGCGGGCCATAGCGTTCGCCGGGCTGGCCCCAAGTGCCTTCGTCGAACGGAATACCGAGAACGGCAAAATCGGCTTTCAAATCGTCGAGGTTTGTAACGTACGGCGCGCCGAGGAAGGTCCGTATTCCGACGAACGTCGGTTGCGATTGCCTGCTTGCGCCTGCGGACGAAAGAGTTATTGGCAGGCTCAAGGCGATGAGCGTCAGCACAAATCGTCGCATAAGGGAGTTCCTCTGGGCGTAATGTTACTAAATTTCAGTAAGGTTTTAGTAGCCGTCGCAATGGGACGGACTCGGTTTCTCGCTAAGGGCGTGATTGGGTCCAGACCCGCAAATGGGCTATCGTAAGAGTGGAGAGCTCACGGCATGTTTACTGGCATCATCGAGCATCTCGGTACGATTTCTCGCTTCGAAACGACTTCGAGTGACGGCAAACTCATCGTTCACGCGCCTTCGCTGGCGCGGCAGCTCGCAGTCTCCGCCAGCATCGCGGTTAATGGCTGCTGTCTGACGGTGGTTCATCATGATAACGAGAACTTTTCGGCTGATCTCTCGGGCGAAACACTTGCCAAGACGTCTTTTGCTTCTCTCAAGGCGGGAGTGCGGGTGAACCTCGAACAGCCTCTTACGGCAGGACGGGAATTTGGCGGTCATTTTGTGCTCGGCCATGTGGATGGCACGGCGCGAGTCGTTCACCTCAACCCTGAAGGTGATAGCTGGCGTTATGGTGTGGAAATTCCACCGGATTTGGCGCGTTACGTAGTCTCGAAGGGCTCCATCACGATTGACGGAATCAGCCTCACTGTGGCCCGCTGGCAAGATCGGATTGCGGAAATCGCGGTGATTCCCTACACCTACGAACACACGAATATCCGCGATCGTGTTCCCGGCGATCAGGTCAATCTGGAGGCCGATATTTTGGGAAAATATATCGAGCGCTATCTGGGCCAGCGCGAATGGTCAATCGATTCGAGGCACCTTGGCGTGGACGACCTCATCCGCCAGGGCTTTTGATCGTTGTCGAGTCCGGCGCGTTTCGCTAAGCGACCTCTCGCCGCCGTTGCCTTGCACCTCGAAAATACAAAATCAAACCTAACGCCACGGCCGCAAGGGTGGTGCCAATCACTTTGGTTACAAACAGCTGGCGATTCGATGAATCGCCTGGCGGAAAAATCGACACGATGATGGACAACAATGTTACGGAAAACGCCAGAATGCAGGCAATCCAGACGCCGACCTTACCGCCAGGGATCAGGACGGCCTGAGGATTTTCACTGCGATCGGGGCGTCCCGCAAGTTTGATGGCCGCGGCGAACATGTACAGGAACGGGATAAAATAAAGAATGATGGTTATATCGATGACAATCTGATAGGCGCCGCGGGTAGTTTCGTTGACTTGGCTGAGCAGCAACACCAGCGCCGAGGCGACAGCTTGTACGATGATGGAAATATACGGCGTGCGCCATCGCGGGTGAACTTTTCCAAATGCTTTCGGCAAATATCTGTCGATTCCGACAACGAACGGTACGCGCGCTATTCCAGCGACGGTACTTCCAACGCCACCAGCGTTGCCGACCGTAACCAAGCAGGCAGCGAGCACCCCGACAAAGCCGATCTTCAGCGCAACGGAACCGACCGTAATTGCGTGGAAAACACCGCTCTTAGGATCAACATCAACGGAGGGAACGAGCGAGAGAACGGAGAACGTTCCAACAATATACATCGCGGCGATCAGGGCGGCGGCGGTCAATGCCGCCCGAGGCAGCGTTCTTCGCGGGTCGCGGATCTCGCCGCTCATCGCGGATACCAATTCGAGTCCAGTGAACGCAAATGCGATCTGAGACCAGAAATTTACTGTGTCCCAGTTCCAGACAGGCATCATATTCGTCCAGGTAAAGTGCGTGGCCGAGCCGTGCTCGAGCCACAACACGCCGGCGAGACCCACGAGAATCAACAAGGGCAGATACGTGGAAACACCCCCTGCGTTTTGCAGCCATTTGCCGATGTTGAGGCCGATGATATTCAGTATCACCGCCACAAACAGCAATCCGAGGGAGCCTGCGAGCAGAAATGTCCTGTCCTGCGACAACTCGACGCCTTTGTGACCGATAACGTAGGCGCTCATCGAAGTGCTGGCCAGCAACAAACCGGGAAAATAAAAGATCGTATAGATCCAATAGGTCCATCCGGCAACAAATCCGTGAAAATCACCAAACGCCTCTTTGGACCATACGTACAAGCCGCCTTCCTCCGGAAAACGCGAGGACAATTCATTGATAACCAACGCCATGGGCACAAAGAAAAGAACTGCAGCAAGAACCCACAAACTGATTGAGGGCGTGCCATTGTGCGCCGCAGCTGCAATCCAGCGCGGACCGAGCACAGTTGCAATATTGAAGAGGAGCACGTCCCAGAAACCCATTTCGCGGCGAAGTTGACTGCGCGGATCGGACGAGCCGACCGAGGACTGGCTCACAGGACCACGTCCATCGCGGGGATCAATTGGTCCTGCATGCGGAAATTGTGAAAGAAGAGATCGGGCGAGTTTTCAAATTCCGTCCACGAGGAGAACACGCTAGCCTCGCCCTCCTGGAGGAAAACGATGGTGTCGGCCAATTTTTTCGCGAGGTGGGTGTCGTGGGTAACGACGATCGAAGTTTTGTGGAATTTTTCCTTCAGCCGCAAAATCAGGTCGCCCATGTGCGCGGCCATAATCGGGTCGACCATGGTGGTCGGCTCGTCGTACAGAATCGCTTCGGGATTCTGCGCGAGAGCCCGCGCGATCGCCACAGCCCGTTTCGTTCCCGTGGACAATTCGCTCGGCACTTTGTCCAAAACATCGTCCACCTCCAACTCCTTGGCGAGTTTGTCGGTGTACGCCTCGACATCGGCGTCGGTAACTCCGGGCTGGTCCCTCAGCGGAAACGCAATGTTGTCGCGGACCGTCAGGGAATCGAAGAGCGCGCCGGACTGGAACACCATCGTCACCTTTCGCCGCACCCCGTAGAACTCCTGCTCGGAGTAACTTGTGACGTCCACACCATCAACGAAAACCTGGCCGGAGTCTGCGCGCAGAAATCCCATGATGTGCTTCAGCGAGACGGATTTTCCCACGCCACTTCGCCCCATGATTACGCAAGTCTCTCCGCGCTTTACGGCAAAGCTTACTTGCTTGAGCACCGGTCGCTCGTCGAAGGCTTTTGAAACCTGGCGGAATTCAAAGTAATTGACGGAATTTCCCCCCGTCGCGCCCGGCAGATTCGTGGTCGACGTCTCGCTCACCTTTTCCCCGTTCCCAGGCCCGCAGCGCAACCTCGTAATCCTGCGGCGTATTCATATTCCAGAAAAGTTGTCCCGCGCTATCAAACCGTTTCCAGTGCTTCTCGTCAAGGACTTCCGTGTGCAAGTGCTGCATGGCGTCGGCCACTTTGCGCACACCTTCGTTGAATGCGGCTTGCAGCGGAGCCGCGGCCGAGGTACGCCAGCAGGCGCACAACGGCTCCAGCCCGTGCGCAGAGCGTGGAACGATGACGTCCCCATCGCATGCTTGTGCTCGTTCGCAGAGATACGCAAGCCATTCGCGAGTCAGAAAGGGCATGTCACAGCTTACGATCAGATTCCGCTCGAGCCCGCTTCCGGATTCTTCGGTTGCTTTCAGCGCTGTGATGATTCCGCCAAGAGGGCCTTCGTCAGGCCAACGATCCTCCACAACGGAAACATCAACGTCGCTGTAGCGGCCGCGAGGTGCAATCACACATACAGAACCGGTCGCCGTTTGGACGAATCCGCAGATCCGGGACAATAGGCTCTTTCCGTCAAATTCGACCAGCGCCTTGTCTGTTCCAAATCTCCGGCTTGCGCCTCCAGCCATGACGTAGCCGGCGACTTTACTCTCGATGATTTTGTTTTTTCCTACATCCAGATTCATCGGCTTCGCTACTCTTCGCTTGAATCCTGCAATTCTCTGCCGGCCCTGCGGATGCCAAGCTCGCGCAATTTTTCCTGCAAGCTCTGCCGGTGCAGGCCAATGGTTGCGGCGGTACGCGAAACATTCCACCGGTGCGAAACGAGTTCCTTGGTGATCCAGGCGACTTCGAATTTTCGCTTGGCCTCGCGAAAGTCCCGTTCACTCAAGCCGGCATCGACTCCGTTCGCGCCGGCCTTGCCCGTCAGTTGTTGACCGCTGACGACCTCACCAGGCAAATCGGTTGGAAGAATTTCCTCCTCGCGGCACATCACCACACTGCTTTCGAGCGCGTTCTTCAGTTCGCGGACATTTCCCGGCCAGTCATAGGCTTCGAGCGCGGCCAGCGCGGCCTTGTTTAGCCGCGCCGAACGGCCGATCCGTGCTCCGTGCATTTTCAAGAACGCATCGGCAAGCACGCCGATGTCGCGTTTGTGCGACCGGAGCGGCGGCAATTCAATCGTCACGACACGCAACCTGTAAAAGAGATCGTCGCGAAATTTTCCGCTTCGTATTTCAGCAGGCAAATCGCGATGCGTCGCGCTGATCACCCGCACATCGACGGGAATCGTTTGCGAACCGCCTAGCCGCTCAATCGTTCGATTTTCCAGAGCGCGCAGCACTTTTGCCTGAGTCACAGGATTCATGTCGCCGATTTCGTCCAGAAACAGGGTGCCGCCGTGCGCCTGCTCGAATTTTCCCCTTCTTTGCTGCGCCGCGCCGGTGAACGCACCGCGCTCATACCCAAAAAGTTCCGACTCAATTAACGTCTCTGGCAACGCGGCGCAATTCACCGCGACAAAGGGTTTTCCGGAGCGCGGAGAGCGGGCGTGAATCTCCTGCGCCAGCAAGTCCTTGCCGGTGCCGCTTTCGCCGAGGATGAGCACGGTGGAATCCGTCGGCGCAACGCGATCGGCAATCTCGAACGCGCGGCGCATCTCCTCCGACCGTCCGATCATTCCACCGAACTGCCCCTCCGTGGCGAGCTGCCGACGCAACGAATCGTTTTCCTGCTCCAGTGAAACCAGCTTCAATAGATTCGCGACTCTTTGCCGCAATTCGTCCAGTTCAAATCCCTTCACCAGGTAGTCGGCTGCCCCGAGCCTAAGCGCGTCGACAGCGGTCTTGGCGGCATCCAGTGCCGAAATCATCAGAACCGGGATGTTGTTTCCCTGCTCCCGCACCCATTTCAGGAACGACAATCCATCTTGCCCGGGAAGCACCACATCCAGCAGCACCAGATCAGGCTTTTCCGTGAGCAAGGCATCGCGGGCCGCTTCGGCGGAGTCGGCTTCCGCAATGCGATATTTCGATTCGAGTGCCCGCCGCAATCCGTAGCGTGCCGCCGGTTCGTCGTCCACAATCAGAATCGTCTTCATTTTGCTTCCTCTCGCGCCGCATCTCTCAACAACGGAAGCCACACCGAGAACCTTGTTCCACCTCCGTCGGTCACAGGGCTCTCTAGTTCAAGCGTTCCGCCGGCCTCAGCTACGCGCCGTGCCACTATGGCCAGCCCGAGTCCCGTCCCTTGCGTCTTGGTCGTAAAGAACGGCTGCAAGACCTTTTCACGCAATTCGGGTGGAATTCCATTGCCGTCGTCGTCTACGCGAAGGAGCGCCTTGCCGTCCTGCCGTGCTGCGCTGACTCGCACATGCCCGTCTGCAGTGGCCGCTTCGAGACTGTTCAGAATCAGGTTGGAGAGAATCTCGCTCACTGTTTCTCTTCCCGCAACCACGTGAGCGGCTCCATCCGACCAAGTCTCAAGCTGAATTCCCTTACGCTCCGCTTCGCGGCGCAATACTTCAGTTACTTCCTTAATGACCTCGGTGACATCGCATCCCGCGCTTGTTTCCCCCAAGACGGCGGGCCGGCTGAATTGCAAAAGTTGGCCCAGCTTGCCGGAGAGGCGTGAAATTTCGGCCAAAACCATTTGGCTTTCGGACTTCAGCGAGTCCGGCATTTCGGGACTTTCCAGTTGAAGCTGCAGAATCGTCTTGATCGAACCCAGCGGATTCTTGAGATTGTGGGAAATGCTCGCGGCCATCTGGCCCAGCGCCGCCAGGCGCTCCCGTTCCGCCAGTTCCCTTTCCAAACGCACTTTCTCCTCGATCGCCTGGCATAAATCGAGTGCGCCCGGCAGCTGCCCGCACAAGTATTCCAGTGCCACCCGCGTTTCCCCCGAAAGCATGGCACCATGCGTCTTTACCTCAAGGATGCCCAGGGTCTGCCCTGCCTGGTGTACGCGGAATTTATTCTCAGAATCGGCGGACTCGCCTTCGGCCGCGACGGGCTCAGAGTTAAGCAATGAAAGTTTGACGTCGGCCAGTTCCAGTTGTTCTTTGACCCGAGTTTGAACGAAGCTATGCAATTTCGCCGGGTCACCTAACCGCGCCACCTGCTGGATTGCGCCCATTGTTCTGTGGGCTCGGTTGATTTCACCTTGTGCTGTGGCACGAAGGAGCCTGCTGACAAACCTCTGTAGCGGCTCAAAAAATGCGACCAGAACAAAAACAAGTATGGCCGCGGTAGCCTCGGGTGGAAGAACGGGCTCCAGCCACACGCTCATCCGCCGGATTACGCTCAGATAGAGAAGCGCTAGAAATGTAACAAATACGGCGTAAACCAAATTCCTCTGGCGTCCGATCTGCAGAAAATTGTGTTTTTCGACGTAGTAGACCAGCGCTCCGAACGGGAGGATCGGGTGTAGAGCCAGCATTGTGCCCAATTCAGCCCGATCAACGCCTCCAGCTCGAAGATGTACATCAAAGACTAGAAAAGCACCCACAGCCAACCACACGGCCGCCCATTGGTGGAAGCGCCGCTGCGCCTTAACCGAGGCGGCCTTGAAGAAACGAAGTTGCCACCAAGAGCAAGCCACCAGAGCCGCCAAAAGCCAAGTCTTGTAGTCCTTTCCGAAGATGTTGATCGGTGTAAAAAAATCGAAGGGGCTCTCTCGGACGAGGTGGCGCGTATGGAGCGCCACGAAAACCAAGGGAAGATACGCGGCTACCAACCAAGCGGTTTTGGCTGCGCGGCCAGGAATGAGAACCCGATCTTTCGCGTACTCGACATGAAGGTGCAAAAGCAAAGCTGGCATTGTCCATAGCGCGAGAACCAGTAGCAGCTGTGAAAAGGTCTCCAGAAGGACGGGAGGCTGTGAGTAATAGATTTGTGCGTTGAGGGCGAGGAGCGAGCCGCTGTAGAAGAAAAAGAGGGCGAGGCAGAGGAAAAAGAACACGCGCTCGAAGTTGCGTTGGCGACGGTAGCCGAGAATGACCACCATCCAGAAAAGCATGAGAAGTGTTCCGGCAGTAAAGCCGATGAGGCGGAAATAGACGAGGAATTGCACTGGAGAGCCTCTGTTGAATTCTACAGCTGGAGCTCAGAGCACGGCAATTGCCAAGTGCAAGATTCTTCCGACACAAGTGTAATATACTGAAAATAATAGCTTTACTGGCTCAAAATGCGAGTTTAATCGCCTGTTAAAATCCGCGGAATTGTCGGCGGACGGCTTGACTTGAAGGGTTGATTTGTTATATTAGCAGTCGGCCGTGAGGAGTGCTAACGACCCTCCCATCTGGCTCGAAGGCGTTTTTTCGGGCTTGTAAGTACAAACCTTGTTTTTCGGTTTGTAAGTGCAAACCACAGTTCACCTGCAAGTTCACTAATGGAGGTTTTGCGAAGATGGCAGTCAATCTGACACCGCTTCACGATCGTGTGATCGTAAAGCGCATCGAGGAAAAAGAAACCGTGAAGGGCGGCATCATCATCCCGGACTCGGCGAAAGAGAAGCCGCAGGAAGGCGAAGTGATTGCTGTCGGCGCGGGCCGGCGGGAAAAGGGCGAATTGATCCCGCTTGACGTCAAGCCCGGGGATCGCGTTCTGTTTGGCAAGTATGGAGGAACGGAAATCAAGCTGGAAGGTGAGGAATACCTGATTCTCCGTGAAGAAGAGATCCTAGCCAAGCTGAGCGGTGCCGCTAAGGCCGCCAAGAAGTAAGAAGTCGAGGTTAAGAAACAGGTAAGAATTGATTTCAGGAGGAAATGAGAAATGGCGAAGCAGATTGTTACGGGAGAGAATTCGCGCCAGGCGATTTTGCGCGGCGTGAATGCTCTTGCCGATGCAGTGAAGATTACGCTCGGTCCGAAGGGCCGGAACGCGGTAATCGAAAAGAAGTTCGGCGCGCCGATCATCACCAAGGACGGCGTGACGGTCGCGAAGGAGATCGAACTCCGGGATCCACTCGAGAACATGGGCGCGCAGATGGTTCGCGAAGTCGCCTCGAAGACTTCCGACGTTGCCGGCGACGGCACGACCACCGCGACGGTGCTGGCACAGGCGATCTTCCGCGAAGGTGTGAAGACGGTTGCGGCGGGCGCGAGCCCTACGGCCCTGAAGCGCGGCATCGACAAGGCCGTGGAAGTGTCGGTCGCCGAAATCAGCAAGCTTCACAAGGACGTGAAGGGCGACATGATCGCCCAGGTCGGCACGATTTCCGCCAACAACGACAAGCAGATCGGCGGAATTATTGCCGAAGCGATGAAGAAGGTCGGCAAGGACGGCGTTATCACCGTCGAAGAATCGAAGACGATGGAAACGACGCTTGAGGTCGTGGAAGGTATGCAATTCGACCGCGGCTATCTGTCTCCCTACTTCATCACCGATCCAGAACGCATGGAGTGCGTCTTGGAAAACGCGCTCATTCTGATTCATGAGAAGAAGATCAGCTCGATGAAAGACCTGCTGCCCTTGCTGGAGCAGATTGCGAAGCTCGGCAAGCCGCTCTTGATCATTGCGGAAGACGTCGAAGGTGAGGCATTGGCGACGCTCGTGGTGAACAAGCTGCGCGGAACGTTGCAGTGCGCCGCGGTGAAGGCTCCCGGCTTCGGCGATCGCCGCAAGGCCATGCTCGAGGATATCGCGGTGTTGACCGGCGGCAAGGCCATCACCGAAGACCTGGGCATCAAGCTCGAGAACGTGAAGATCGAAGACCTTGGCAAGGCGAAGAAGGTCACGATCGACAAGGACAACTCGACCATCGTCGAAGGCGCAGGCAAGGCCGGCGAAATCGAGGGCCGAGTGAAGCAGATTCGCTCGCAGGTGGAAACCACGACCAGCGACTACGACAAGGAAAAGCTGCAGGAGCGCCTTGCCAAGTTGGTTGGCGGCGTTGCGGTTATCAAGGTGGGCGCGGCTACCGAAACCGAGCTGAAGGAAAAGAAGGCTCGCGTTGAGGACGCCATGCACGCGACACGCGCGGCCGTTGAGGAAGGCATCGTGCCCGGCGGCGGCACGGCGCTGCTGCGTACCATCGGCGCGATCGACAAGATCAAAGCCGAAGGCGACGAACTGGTCGGGGTGGGCATCGTAAAGCGCGCGCTGGAAGAGCCAGCTCGCCAGATTGCTCTCAACGCCGGATTCGAAGGTGCAGTGGTGATCGGCAAAGTACGCGAGTCCAAGGACGAGAACTACGGCTTCAACGCGGACACCGGTGAGTACGTAGACCTCGTCAAGGCTGGGGTCATTGACCCAGCGAAGGTGACCCGCCTAGCGCTGCAGAATGCGGCGTCGATCGCCGGCCTGATGCTCACCACCGAAGCGCTGGTGGCCGAGCTGAAGGACGAAGAAAAGAAGGCGGCAGCCGCAGGTGGTCCGGGTGGCCCCGGCGGCATGGGCGGCATGTACTAAGGCACTAAGAAGCATATCCAGCCAGCCCACTATCTCAATCCACAGGGCGTCACGGTTACCGCGTGGCGCCCTTTTTGTTTACCGCCGAAACGTTGGAATCCCTGTCAGCACCACGGGCCTTTGCGCAGGCTCATTGTCGTTCGCTGAGGCGTCCCACGCCGCATCCTAAGGGCGTGGATTCTGAGGATCACCGGAGCGGCGGTCATCGGTGCGGTCACCATTTCACGCAATGAAGATCTTTCTTCCAGGACTCTCGTAACTCGGACGAGACCTGAGCAGGGGTTCCCCCTTCCGGGCGCGGTTCAGCCTCTTCTCCGGCGGGCCACGGGATCGAAGTTTGCGCGGCATTCGCGGGTTTTTGCGATTACCCCGCTGTTGGTATTGGCGAAACTCCCCCCAGCAAGGAAGCGGTGCGGCCGAGAGACGACGCCGCTTTCGATAAGTGACAAGCGCGGAGGATATTACTGTTTTGCTTTCTTGTCTTCCGTCGCGGCCTTGGCCGCCATGGTTGCCGCCGATTTCGGCTTCCAGAAGTCAGGGTCGGACTTGATCCACTCGTCCTCCACATAGCTCATCTTCGGGTTGTAAGCAAACAGTTGCGACTGGCTGGAATCCACGGAAGCTCCGAAAAGCTCGTCCATTTTTTTCCTCCCCTCTTCACCCATCGTCGTGGCAAGTTGCTTTTCCATCATGAAGCCGCGGTCGACTTCGGCGAGGGTCTTGCGGGCCGTTAGCAGCAGGAATGTGCCGTTGTCACCGCCAAAAGCCAGCTCGAACATTCCCCAATGAGCCTCGGGATCGGCCTTTCCGTACGCTTCCTTGGCCATCTTGACCAGCTCTTGCCACTCCTTGCTCTTTCCGCCACGAACGTGAAAGACCGTGACGTCCAAAAACCGAGTATGGGAGATGTCCGACAATGGCCTGAGACTCATCTCTTCGCGGAAATAGAAAACCGCCTGATCGATGTCGTCGAGCAATTCGCCGTCGGCAGCGCCGGCGCGGTCGAGGCTGGCCGCCAAGACGGCATTCTTTGCGATACTTTGATTGTCTTTTTCCCACGCCTCAAAGGACTCGTAGCGCGTCAGGAACAAAGCTCGCTGCTTTCCTGTCAGTGAGGTCATACCGATGTAGTGCGTGGGCCACTTAGCGCGAGCCATGGCTTGCACGAAGGCGCTTTCTGCCTTGTCGTGCACCGTCCCGGCCCTTCCGGGCTTGGTGTATTCGCGAGTGATTTGTAGAACCTTGGGAATCGAGCTGCTGGGCTTTTCCTGTGCAGCTGTTATGCAGGTACAACAGGCGATGAATGATAAGCCGATGAGCGTAGTACGGAATGTGTTCATGGAAGCAAACCTCCATTTGAGATTGGACCGAGATACAGGAAGGGCCTGACGTGCTCCGGGCCGGATTTATGCGCCATTGTTACCTGGACCAAAACCTGTCCTAAGACCGACGGAAAACCAGGATGGATACGAAATTTGACGGAAGCCTACGCGAGGTACGCGGTCACGTCAAGGGCGAGGCGCGTGAAAGCGGGCGGCTTCCCTTCCCTGACAGCCTCGCGATATCATTAGGCGAAGTGTTCACGGATTGCTTCCATGACCAATTTCAGCGCATCGCCTTTTTGTTCCGTTGAAGAAGCAGTCGAAGAGATTCGCAACGGCCGGATGATCGTCCTCGTCGACGACGAAGATCGCGAGAACGAAGGCGATCTGACCATGGCCGCCGAAAAAATTACGCCGGAAGCCATCAACTTCATGGCCAAGCACGGGCGTGGACTCATCTGCCTGACACTCACCGAACAGCGCTGTGATGAGCTCCATCTCCCGCTGATGTCGCCGATTAACACGTCCGTTCATGGCACGGCGTTCTGCGAAGCGATTGATGCGCGCGTTGGCGTAACTACGGGCATTAGCGCTTCGGACCGGGCCATAACTGTTCTTACTGCCATTGACCCAAAAACCAAGCCACAGGACCTCGCCCGCCCTGGTCACTTATTTCCATTACGCGCGCGCAATGGCGGGGTTCTCGTGCGCGCGGGACAGACCGAAGCGAGCGTGGATGTCTCGCGCATCGCTGGACTCAACGATTCGGGCGTCATCTGCGAAATTATGAATGAAGACGGCACGATGTCTCGAGTGACGCAGCTCATCGAATTTTGCCGCGAACACAACTTGAAAATGCTCACAGTCGCTGAGCTTATCCGCTACCGCATGCAGCATGAACGGTATGTTCGCCGCATCGCGGAAACTGTGTTGCCCACCCGATTCGGTGACTTCCGCATGATTGCTTACGCCAGCGACGTGGATCACGATCAGCATGTTGCGCTCGTTCGAGGCGATCTCGATGGCGCGGAACCCGCACTGGTGCGAGTCCACTCCCACTGTCTGACCGGCGATGTTTTCGGATCAGCGGCTTGCGATTGTCACGAACTGGTTGCGCGCTCGCTTGCCGCGATCGCGGAGAAAGACCGTGGCGTTTTCCTCTATCTGCATCACACCGGCCGCGGCTTTGGTATCGAAGCGTCGGAAGAGCCCGGCATTCTTCCGCAGATTCATATTCACGCCCGGGGCCAGCTTGATCGCTCGCCTGCCCGCCAGCGGCTTGTTCAGCATGAAAGCGGCATCGGCGCGCAAATCCTGATCGATCTCGGATTGAAGGACATTCGCGTGCTCACCAACCATCCGAAGAAAGTCGTGGCCCTAGAAGGGTACGGCATCCGCATTTCCGACCAGGTACCCCTCCGTATCGAGCACCCAAAAGAAACTCATCAGCTCTTGTGAGGTTTGCGTCTCAAGGAGAAGGATCTGCAGGCCGGCATTTGGCTTTGTTGTCGCCGGCTTTCGAGCCGTAACCGGCTTGCCGACCGTAAGGTGCTTGCGCACCTTTCCATGCGCTTCGGTCCCATTCCCTTGATCGCGCAGACATCGTCCACGCTATTGAACGGGCCATACGACTTGCGCATTTCGTCTGCCGTTGCCGGACCAATTCCGGGACCTGCCGCGGCGCACAACGGGGTTGCTGGGTTCGGGTCGTGCTACGGGCGCGACGAGGACCTAAGGCTTCCGATTCCCCTTGGCGTCATGAATTTCCAGTTCACCGAACAAAGCGGCTTGCGATTCGATCTGATTGCGATCGCCGACCACGACAATTTGCATGTTTGCGGAGTCAAAGTAAGTTCTAGCAATGTTCAAAATATCTTCCGGCTTAAGCGCGCGCACCTTTTCGCGGTACGTTTCAAGATAATCGTCTGGCAATTCGTTGAGCGCAAGGGTGGAGACTTGCGAAAGCAGCCCGCTCTGCGTAGCGAGCCCCATGGAGAAAACACCGGTCAAATAATTCTGAGCGTCGAGCAATTCCGCTTCCGGAACCGGCACGGACCGCAACTTGTCAATTTCATAAAATATTTCCGTAAGCGAGGCAGCGACCACATCATTCCGCACGGCGGCTGAAACGGAAAAGTATCCGTGCTGTCGCATGGGACTTACGCTGCTTCGGGGGCTGTACGTATAACCCTTGTCCTCACGGATATTCATCACGAGGCGGGAATTGAATGCTCCACCATAAATACTGTTCGTAAGACCCAGCTTGATCCAGTCCGGATGTTTACGCGTGATGGCGTGGCAACCGCACAGAATTTGCGTTTGCACTGAACCGGGCAGGTCCACCAGGTACACGCGTCTGCCTTTTGGGAGCGGAGGCTTCGCGCTCTCGTGCGTCGCGGGCTTCCTGCCACGCCAGTCGCCGAACACGTTTTCGGCGCTCTCTTGCATCGAGGCGGAGTCGAAGTCGCCGACGAGAATCAGGATGGCGTCTTCCGGCGTGTAGAAATCGCGATACACAGACTGCAACTCTTCGCGTGTGTAGGCTGCGACCTGCGCTTCACTGGGTGAAATCTGTGCGTAGGGATGATCTCCAAAGAGAACTTTGCGGAGGCGTTCGCTTGCGAGGAATCCTGGCTGCGTGCGCTCCAGCTTCACTTCTTCCATTTTTTGGCGGCGCTCACGCTCGAATTCCATGACAGGGAACGTGGCTTCACGGGCAAGTTCGTTGACGAGCTGCAGAAGCGGTTCGGCCTGGTCGCTCAGGCCGGCAAAAGAAATCCAGCTGTTGTCCTGGCCTGCGCTGACTGAGAGATCGGCGCCGAGTCCGCGAAGGCGTTCTTCGATTTCGCGGTTTGTGTGTTTTGCCGTGCCGGTACGCACCATGGTCGCAGCCATTTCGGCGAGCGCGGTGCCGCGCGCTGCAGCAGCTGCGTTGCCTGACCGGAAATACAATTCGCCGTGAAATTTGGGTACGGTGTGCGACTCGAGAAGAATCAGTTCTAGCCCGTTCACCAGCCTCATTTTCGTTCGTTTTGGCCAGCGAACTTCGCGCTCCGGCGCGAGAGCAGGGACAGCGCTTTTGGGCCGTTGCGCTTGGGTAGCCATTACGCCGCCACCTCCGCCGGTTTGGCATGGGGCTTTCGGAAAACGATAGCGCGATTCTGCGGCTGCAAAAAGGAACGCGCGGCTTCCTGGACTTGTTCTGTAGTCACCGCGAGGAATCCGTCCAAGATCGTGTTGACGAGTTGTGCCTCTCCGTCAAACAACGTGAAGCACGCTAGCAGGTGCATCAAGCCGAATTTCGGCATGTGGCCGCCGCGACCCCCCTCCAGAGTTGCAAAGTAATCCGAGCACCACTTCACTTTGATCTGCGCGAGCTCGTTTGCGGTGATTCCCTTTTCCTGAATTTCGCGGATGATCTGATCAAAGGCACCGAGAGTCTCCTCGCTTGAGACCTCCGGTTTATGGAAAATTCGAGTGGTCATCTGGGTGGGCCCATCGTAGCCGAAAAGATCGTCAACGCCGCCGTCAGCTTCGACAGCCAGCTGCTTTTCGAGCACCAGGTCGCGATACACGCGCCCGGCGCGCCCGCCGTGGAGCACTTGATCGAGTAAGGCCATGGCGCACCATTCAGCAGTGCGACGCTGCGGCATCAAATAGCCGATGGCCATCGCTGGCAGGGTGCCAAATTGCTCCACGACTTCCCCACGGCGCTCCTCCGTTTGTTTCGGCTCGGCAGCATCAGCAAACTTGGGCGGCTGGCCCGCCGGGATATTTCCAAAGTATTTTTCCACCAAGGCAAACCCGTCCGTGAAATTCACATCACCGAGAATCAAAAGCACTGCGTTGTTAGGAATGTAGTACGTGCGAAAGAACGTCTGGACATCGGCCAGGCTCGCCGCATCCAGGTCGGCGAAGTCACCGTAAAAATTATGCGCATTGGCCCAATTGCGGAAAGCGACCGGGGGCATATCGAGCCAGGGAAAGCCGCCGTACGGCTGATTCATCACATTGACGCGGACTTCTTCCTTTACCACATCGCGCTGGTTGCGAAGATTTTCTTCGTCAACTTTGAGGGCGCGCATGCGATCGGCTTCAAGCCAGAGAACGCGCTCGAGGGCGTTCGACGGCACAGCCTCGAAATAATTGGTGACATCGTGCATCGTTGAGCCGTTCAGCACTCCGCCGCTGGAGTTGACCAGCTTAATGTGCTGCATCTTTGGAGCGTTTTCTGAGCCCTGAAACATCATGTGTTCGAAAAGATGCGCGAAACCGCTGCGTCCCCGCGGCTCCAGTCGAAAGCCGATTTTGTAGTAGACGCCCACGGTAACCACCGGTGCGGTGGAGTCGGGCGCGACCACGACACGCAATCCGTTTGCGAGAGTCTTGTGTTCGATGGGAATCTGCAGTGGCTTCACGTGCTTGCCCTCCGGCATTGGATTGTGAACCAGACTTTTGATTAAATCCTCGAAAGCTCGCCGATTGCGGCATCTGCGTCACGCGCGAGCACGCGCGCGGCTAGACGGTTCACCGCCCGGTACGCGTCCAGATATTCTAGCCCAGCCGATTTCAGCGCGACCTCGTGCATGGCGATCACGTTGTAATCGCCGCGGGCAAGTGGACCCGTCCAAGCCGCACGTGGCCCGACCCGTTCGAGGTTTTCAATCACCTGGCGGGTAAGGGGCAGGAGTGCTCTCAAAGCCTCCCGGCGTTTCATCCCCAGAGACACGAAAATCTGAACAGCCGCCTCCTCCAGCGCCAGCATGTGGCCGGCCGCTAGCACTGCCGCGGCGTGATACAGGGGCTTTGTTGCCGCTTTTAGCAACACGGGTTGCCCGCCAAAAGCTCGCGTCATGGCTCGCGCGACACGGATTGCTCGAGAACTTCCTTCGATGACAAATATTCGTCCATCCAGCGCGGGCACTCCGATGCCGCTGAATGTCTGGAGCGGATGAATTGATCCGACCGCAGCGCCCAAGACATGCAAGCGGGCAAGAACCTCGGAGTTGAGTGCGCCGCTCGTGTGCAGCACTGTTTTCGCATGCCATTCTGACTCTTCAAATGAGGATAAGCGCGTGACGATTTCACTGATCGAGGACTCCGGGACAGCGATCAGGACAATAGGAGCGGCAAGAACGCTGCGTGACAATTCCGCGTGGCCGGAACCGCCGCCGATGGAACGGACCGCGCGACGCGCCGTCGCTTCGCTTCGCGTGACCACCGAGTGAATCTTCCAGCCCTGCTCGCGCAGCCGCCGGCCCAACGCGCGGCCAATTCGTCCTCCACCAACGATGGAAATTCCTGATTTCATCTCTGTGTTAGGATACCGTGTTGGTACCTTCGAACACCAATTCATGCACTTCGTCGCCTTGCTTTTCTTCGGATTGATATTGACCTTCTGGATAGCACACGGACTGCGCGTAGCAGTGGGTGCGCTGCAGCTTCCCTGGCTCAAGGACTACGTGGCTGCGAAAGACGCAGGCTGTCCGACTGTCTCGCTGATGTTCGCGGCACGCGATGAAGAGGAGAAATTGCCGCTGGCGCTCGAAACGCTGCGGGGAATCGACTATCCAGGACTGGAAATCATCGCGGTCAATGACCGCTCGTCCGATGGCACTGCACAAATTCTGAGTGACGCCGCGCGGCGCGATCCACGATTGAAAGTTGTGAATGTCAAGACACTTCCGGCCGGCTGGCTCGGTAAGCCACACGCTCTGCAGCGCGCCTATGAAGCATCGAGCGGCGAGTGGCTATTGTTCACCGACGCGGATGTGCGCTTTCGTGCTGATGCGATACGGCGGGCGGTGGCGCTTGCGAAAGCGAAACAATTTGACCATCTAACGCTGATGAGCGACGTGGAAATGCACGGATTTTGGGAAAAGGTCATTTTGACCTTTTTCGGCCTGGGCTTTCACCTGGCGACGAATCCTCGCGCCGTTTCCGATCCTCGGTCACGGGCCTACATCGGCATCGGCGCATTTCAGTTGGTGAAGCGTGTAGCGTACGAAGCGAGCGGCACGCATCGGCGGCTGTCCCTGGAAGTCGTGGACGACATGAAACTGGGAAAAATCGTGAAGCAAGCGGGATTTCGATCGGGAGCCGGCATTGCACAGAAGTTCGTAACCGTTCGGTGGCACGCAGGAGTTGGAAACATCGCTCGCGGAGTGACCAAAAACTTTTTCGCAGCCGCGGAATTCAAGCTGCCGGTTGTCGCGTTTCAGCTTGTGGGGCTTTTCTGTGTGAACGTCCTTCCGTTTCTATTGCTGCCGTTCGTGCATGGATGGACGCTGGCGCTTGCGATTGGCAGCGCCCTGATTGCCACGGGATTCCATGCGGGAACCGCGATGGTAATGCGCGCTTCCCCTCTTTACGCGCTAACGCATCCAATCGGTGCAGCGATATTTGGCTACATGCTGTTGCGCTCGACGGTGGTAACGATCTTGCAAGGCGGCATCGTATGGCGCGAGACGTTCTATCCACTCGAACAATTGCGCCGCGGGGTCGTCTGACCACTGCCGTCAACTTGCGGAAGTTTCGTTACCGGCCGGTTCGCGGCCGAACACACCTGCCAAATCCTGATTTTTGATGGAACGAATGCGGTCACGGAGTTGCGCGGCTTTTTCGAATTCAAATTTCTTCGCAGCTTCGCGCATCTGTGCTTCGAGTTTGCTGAGAAGTTCAGCAACCTCGGTTTCCGTGCGGGCCGCGGCGACAGCAGCGTCGAGTTCTCCAGCCTCGAGCGGAATCGAAACGTAGTCCGCTTCGACGATTCTCGCCAAATCCATATCCACGCCCTTGACGATCGATTGCGGGATGATTCCGTTTTCTTTGTTATAAGCGACCTGCTTTTCGCGGCGCCGGTTGGTCTCTGCGATGGCCTCGTTCATGGAACGCGTTCGTGTGTCCGCATAGAGAATGGCGCGCCCCTCGACGTGGCGCGCACAACGTCCGATCGTCTGGATGAGCGAGGTCGTACTACGGAGAAACCCTTCTTTGTCGGCGTCGAGGACCGCAACGAGCGAAACCTCCGGCAGGTCAAGGCCTTCGCGCAGGAGATTGATACCAATGAGAACGTCAAATTCGCCGCGGCGGAGATCGCGCAGGATCTTGATGCGGTCGAGCGTCTCGACTTCGGAGTGCAGATAGCGGCAACGAACGCCGATTTCTGTGAAGTATTCGCTGAGATCTTCGGCCATGCGCTTGGTAAGAGTCGTGACCAGGACCCGCTCGTCCTTTTCTGAGCGAATGCGAATTTCTTCGAGCAGGTCATCTACCTGGCCTTTGACGGGACGAATTTCGATTTCAGGATCGACAAGACCAGTGGGGCGAATCACCTGTTCTACAAATACTCCGCCGGATTTCGTGAGCTCATAGGGGCCGGGCGTTGCGGAAACATAGACGATCTGGTTTGTGCGATTTTCGAATTCTTCGAAGGTCAGGGGCCGATTATCGAGGGCCGACGGCATACGGAATCCGTAATTTACCAGAGTTTCCTTTCGAGCGCGGTCGCCATGATACATGCCGCGAACCTGCGGCACCGTCTGGTGCGATTCGTCAATGAAGAGCAGATAATCCTGCGGAACATAATCGAGAAGCGTCGGTGGCGCTTCGCCAGGCAGACGGCCACTCAAATGGCGGGAGTAGTTTTCAATCCCATGGCAGTAGCCGATGGTGCGCATCATTTCGATGTCGAAGAGCGTGCGCTGGGTGAGGCGTTGCGCCTCGACAAATTTCCCCTGCTTTTCAAGCTCCTTTTTCCACCATCCGAGTTCTTCCTGAATAGTGACAATGGCACGCTCGCGCTGGTCCTGTGGCATCACGTAATGGGTTTTCGGATAGACAGGCACCCGCGGCAAGTCCTGCTGCCCGGGCCGGACTTCTCCAGTCAGCGGATCGATTTGCCTGAGGACGTCAATCTGGTCGCCCCACATTTCGATGCGATAGGCCTGATCTTCGTACGTTGGATAAATTTCCAGAATATCGCCGCGGACGCGGAATGTACCTCGGCGCAGATCCTCGCTGCGCTCGTACTGGATATCGACGAAGCGGCGCAGCAACGCTTCGCGCGTTGTCTGATGACCCTTTTCCAGCATCACCAGCATGCCATAGTAAGCTTCGGGCGAGCCGAGGCCGTAGATGCAACTGACCGAGGCAACGATGACAACGTCGCGGCGTTCAAAGAGCGAACGCGTTGCGCTCATGCGAAGCTTATCCAGCTCGTCATTGATGGTGGCTTCTTTTTCGATATAGACATCTGCGGCGGGAACGTAAGCTTCCGGCTGGTAAAAATCGTAGTAACTGACGAAGTACTCGACTGCATTCTCGGGAAAGAAGGCCTTGAACTCGTGATAAAGCTGCGCGGCGAGAGTTTTGTTGTGTGCGAGGACGAGCGCGGGCCTGTTCGAAGCTTCGATGAGCTTGGCCATCGCGAACGTCTTGCCGGATCCGGTCACGCCGAGCAGAACCTGGTGCTTTTCGCCAGCTTCGACACCGCGAATAAGCTGCTCGATTGCGGCGGGCTGATCACCGCGAGGCTGATAAGCACTCCTGAGCTTGAAGGTCATAAGAGCAGCTCCTGCCGGTCCAGAGAGGTGCGCACAAACTTCCATTATAGCGCGTATGGCAAGCTCGCCTTTTGCTTGCCGTTAATCCTGCGGGTCGCCTTTCCGATTTCCACGTTCACTCCCCGCCGTGCGGAGAATCGGGAAGCAGAAAGATTTCCGACTGACTCTTGGCTGCGAGGTTGTAGTGAACCTGATTTGAACCATCGGCAAGGGCAACGACCGCGTCCATGGACTGCTGTGCATCCTCGCTGGAGCGAACGAGAAGTCCGGTGACACGCGAGAGGTAGAGAATCGTTTCATTTTGCCCGGCGGCCGTGCCGCGAGTCCTCAAATCGCGAAGCTTGTAGTCCTCGGGCGTGGAGTTCTTGGGAGAAGACGCTTGGCGCAGGTTGGACCGCACCAGGATAACGGCGCACATTTGCCCGTCGGCAGACGGTTTAGCTCGGCTTGATGCCGACGGATCGCTGAAGCGGCAAGGCTCATCGCGGACATATTGATACTTTTTCGTCCATGATAACCCGGCGATCGGAGACGGAGTTGCTTCCAGTTCAACGCCTTCCCATTTTTGGCCAGTGCTGACACCGCCCTTCGGAAAGGTCATGGAAGCGGTGAATCGCCCGAGCCAATCGTTCCAGGCAAATTGTTGCGCGGGAGAGAGTTGGTCCATTCCTTTGAACCGCGATGCGGTGCCATCGGCCGCAATCGAGACTTCGACCACTTTGTCGGCCTTGGGCGCTAGAGATGATTGCGAATCCGAAGCCTGGGGTGATACGGGTGATGGATTTCGCTCTGAGTAGTAAGTTTTCAGCCGAAATCCGGAAGCATTAGCTTCCACGACTTCCACTTGCAGTAGCCCGGAACCGTTGAGGTTGCCTGTGGGCGGAAGTTGTGGAGAGGCAAGCCGGCTTTCTGTTCTCATGTTCCGCGAGCTGCGGAAGTCAATCCGGTAAAAGAAAATTTGACCGATCCGCACGCGCGGGGCCAACTGCAGCTTTTGGGCAAAAATCGGCGTGACTGCCAGAGAAAGAATAACCGCGTATGCCGGTATGAGGCTGCGAATGCGCATCACGTCGTCCGTTCACTTCCGCCCGACGGAGCCTCGGCCGCACTTTGCTTCATATGGGAATCGCCATGTGTCAGTGCCCGGCTGGAGCAGCCAACGTGCGGTCAAAAAAATCGCTCGCCGCGTGATATGCCTTTAGCCAGGAGCCGTGCAGCAGAAAATCGTGGATTTCGTCGGGAAAGACGAGTTGTTCGATGTGAACGTTGCGCTCGCGGAGCCGTGCGACCAGATCTACAGTCTGCGCGAAATAAACGTTGCGATCGTCGTCGCCATGAATGAACAGCACGGGCGATTTCCATCGGTCAACGGAAGTGACTGGAGAAGAGTCGCGCGCAAGTTTCGTCAGTTCGGGCGAAATGTTTTTTCCTTCCCAGTTGTCGGTAGGCCAATCATGGACGCCGTGCAGATCAACACCTGCCGCAAAAAGATCGGAGTTTCGAGCGAGGCCCAGTGCAGTGAGGTAACCACCGTAACTTCCGCCCCACAAACCGATGCGCGCGGGATTCACGTCGTCGCGCGACTGCAGATACTTCCCGGCGGCGACCACGTCCTGATATTCGCTGGCCCCTCGGCCGGCGCGGCCCGGAGCTTCGCGGAAACCTCGGCCATAACCGATGCCGCTGCGGTAGTTCACGGAAAGAACCACATAGCCACGGCTCGCGAGATACTGGTTCATCCCGTAGGAATTTGAGTAGTAATACATGTAGTGCCAGCCGAGCAGCATCTGGCGCATCGAGCCGCCGTGAAAAAACAGAATGCCGGGCCGCTTCTCGCCGGGCCTAAGATCTTTGGGAACAAAAAGCTGGCCGTGAATGTCGAGACCGTCCGACGATTTGAAAACAACTTGTCGCGGTACAACAAGCTTGTCGGCAGGAAAATCGACAGGCCACGAATCCGTCGCGAGAGGTTGCGGCGCCCCTCGAGGATCATTGGCTCGTCTCACGAATAGCCTCGCGGCATGCTCCGCATCGGAACCGATGTATACAACGGAATCTGTGCCAGGGACAGCCGTAGCAGCCCACTCAATCCCTTGTCCGCTGCTCACTTGCTGCAGAGCTTCGCCGGATACGCTCACGCTCCATACGTGTCGTCGGTCGATGTCGTTGCAATTCGAATTGAATAAGATGCTTTTCTTGTCGGCGCTCAATGACCATTGTTCGAACTCGCAAGGACCCGGCGTCAGAAGCTTTGGCGTTCCGCCCGCGAGCGGGAGGGAATAGAGATGCTGCCAGCCATCTTGTTCGCCTGCGAAGACGATGCGCTGGTCGGCGGTCCAATGGAATAAACCCCCACCGGTGTCGCGGGCCATGTAGGGAAATGAATCTTGAAGTTCCTTACCGCTGCGCCAGACTTCCTTCGCGTCCCATGTCGAGTCACCAGCCACCAAAATGGCCCAGGGGCGTGGGCGATCTGGCTCAATGAAGTAGCCCTCCGGAGTATCACGCGGAACTGCGGGCCGTCGAACGAAAGCAAGCTGCTTTCCATCAACGGACCATTCAGGGTTCGAATCGCTGTCCACGCTTGGCGCGACGAAGCGTACCGTCTTCGTTCCCACGTCGTAGATGCCTATGAAGCTGTGATCACCGCGTACTGAAACGAAAGCCAGCTTGCCGCCGTCGGGCGACCATCGCGGATCAGAGTTCGTTCCGCGAGCAACAAGTTGTACCGGCTTCTCCCTACCGTCCAAAGAGGCCAGCCACAATTCACCATCACGAGAATAAACGCAAATTCCCCTGCTAGAAATTCGCGCACCGTGGCCTGTGTCAATTTTCTGCGGATTTCCCCCGCGCCACAGAATTTGAAAGACGGCTTGTTCCTGGCCGGCCGGATTGCTGGTGGGATTGGGCGACTGGCCGGCAGGATTCTTCCCTGCTCCACGCGTGTACGCAATTGTGTTGGCATCGGCTGAAAACTCGAGGGACGAAAGTTCCTGCCCATCTTCTTCCATGTAAGAGGTGAGCCGGCGGGCTTTGAAATCCGGGGCTTCGGCGACGTAGATGTTTCGCTTGCCCTTTTCGTCCAACACCCATGCGATCCGCGGGATTGACTTCGCTGCGGTCAAATCGCTGGGGAAAGGAGCGCTCAACACTTGTTCCAGCGTGAACGATTGCTGCCCCTGACCGGACGAGGTAGGAACCGGGAGCACCACTAACAGCCCGTAGATCGATGCTATGGCAAGGGTCTTAGCGCGCGAGTGCTTTTGCATCTTGCTCCTTCAATCCCCCGGCTGTTGTGCTGTGGCTCGTTCGAGGGAAACCTTTGGTTCGGCCAGCGGACCAGAAATCTGCATAAAGCGGACAGTGTTCTCAGCTCGCGCGTCGCGGCCGGTAGCGTGGCTCTCAGCAGTGAGGTCTGTATCTTCCGAAAAGCTGACGCTGCCTTTCAGCAGAAATTCGCCAGAGGGTGAAGCCAGGCGCAAACTGTTCAAATCAAACCCGCCCTCGCTCAGGTGAAAGATTCCCGAACCGGCCGCCCAATGCGACGTGCCGGTCTTCCACTCGCCGAGCGCCATCGTTCCCGCGATGTCCCATCCGCGCAGTTCGACATTGGCCAGCCGAATTTCACCCTTGCCATCAAGACTTTCAAGGAGCGCATCGCGCCCAATCCCTGCGGCGCGAAGCTCGAGAGCGCCGGAAGCTGTGCCCGCCAGATGGTCGGACAACTGCGCGAGCCATGGCGTTTGCGCAATCGAAATTCGCTCGAACGATGCGGCAATTTCATATCGCGGCTTTGCAGAAAATACCGCTTCGAAGTCGCCTCTAACCTCGCCTCCCGACCATTGCGCCTGGATGTACCGCAAATTCAGGTTTAGCGCGTCGAGCTTCGTCTGGGCGTGAAATTGCTTCAACTTGATTTTTTCAATTGTCAGTTCATCTACGCGCAGATCTCCCGATGCGCGAATTCGTCGCAACACCACGCTCGGCGGTTCGGCATTCGCAGTTCCGCCGAGCCCCTTCGGCAGCAAGCGCTGCAGCCAGCCCGGCCGTGCGCGCGGACCGATCCAGCGATCGAGCTCTCCCGCATCAAGATGATCCGCTTGCAATTGGAAAGTCCACGGAGCAATTTCGGCTTCGCCAAAATCAGTGGCCAGTGTTCTCGGCTGTTCCACCGACCCCGTCCAATTTGCTCCAAAAGCTCCAACTTTCGTCAGCGTGAATTTTCGTGCCGCATTGCGCCACTCGCCACGAAGGCTTTCCAGCAGAACCGGTCGGTTCAGTCCTGCAACTTGAAGCGTGGCTTGAGTGAGGTCAGCATGTCCGCTCCATGCGGGTGTGCTGTTCGGGCTCCACTCCCAATGCAAGTCGGCAGAAGCTCGGCCCTTCAGCTCCCAGCCATTTTGTAACCGACGTCCAAAAGCGGCCGTGGCAGCGAAAACGTCCTGCACGCGCGGCGACTGCCCTTCGATATGAATGCTTCCGGCTTTCGTATCGAAATCGTGAAGGAGCGAAATGCTGATCGTGGCCGCGTTCCCTTCAAGAGGGTTCGCTGGCAGAGAAGTGTCTTCCGAAATTGTGCGGGCCGAAGGAACGCTTACAAGGAAAGGCTCAACAACCAATTTTCGTTTCTGTGTGCCCCCGCGGATCGCTCGCGCTTCTACCGGTGCAGCGAAACCCGGAATCCTCCAGCGTCCGCCCGGGCTGGAAAAAGCAGCGTCGCTAAGTGCAAGAGGCCAGCCGCGAAAACTGGCGGCGCCCGTGAAATACTGTTCGCCGCGGATTTCGTCCGCGACCTCAGGGCGAAATGCGCGATACCACTCGAGTAGGTCGGCCGCTTGAACGCCCGCAGAGTCGATGCGAACTTCCACGCCCGATTCAGCACGGCTGTTTAACGAAGCAGTCCCACGCAGATTCGAACGCGGAGTCTCTACAACAAATTCATCGGCGCTGACTGTGCCCGCGCCCGGATTCCAGCGCCCGCTTACGCGAATGCCTGCGCGGGGATTATCATTTCGCTCGCTCAAGTCCCAGCGGTGAATTTCCGAGACGCGCGCCCGCACAGAAAACTGCCAGTCGCCAGGCGCAGCATTCGTTGCGCTGATGGCTGAGGCGCCGCTTTCCATAGTGCCTTCCATGCCAAGCAGTCCGCGCACGCCGAAATCGCGTCCGCCAATCAGCCGAAAGACATCCGCCAACGAACTTTTCTCCCATCTCACTTGGAAGCGCGCCGGCTGCAAGCGCGCCGATGTGCCGGCAACATCGCCGCGAACTCTCACCGTTCCCGCGAGCTGAAGCGGAACTCCGCTTCGCCAGGGTTCCGCATTCAAGTCCAGACGCCAGCGCCCGAGTGCAGTCTGCTCCACGCTTCCTTCCACCTGAATGAATGCAAAGGATGCTTTGTCGTCGCCAATCTTGAAATTGACGCGTCCGTCGCTGATGTCAATTTTCTGCAGGCGATATGCCGACACAACACGTCCGGCTGAGCCTGCCGACTGTGCTCCGGGCGGCGCCGTACTCGCCGTCGCAGGCAGCCAGCTTTCCAGGTTCCAACGTCCTTCCCGGTTGCGCGCGAGGATCAGGCTTGGACGCTCGAGCTGCAGCGTGCCAAGTTCGAACCGCCCGCGCATAAGTCCGATCCAGCGCAAACCCGCCGAGAGCCGGTCGGCGCGCAGAAAATATTCCTGACCAAACGAGGGGTCTTCGCCGACGCTGATCCCGTAAGCATCCAGCTGTGGGCTTGGAAAAAGAGTCGCGGAGTATTCGCGCACGTCTACAGAGCGCCCGAACGAGCTCTCAAGGCGCCGCGTCAGGAACGCATGCACGCGCGCAGCGCGTACGAGCCACGAGGCAGCCGCCTGCGCCACAATCAGTGCCAGCAGGAGTACGAGCAGCGGCCTCCACCATTTGCGCAGCCTGTTCACTTGGATCTTACCAAAGCGGTATCCAGCCGATCGACGCCGCAGAATTTTCGCAGAGTTGGCACTAAATTGGTAGCATCGCGAAGCGCTTATCCATCCTCAAAAGTCTGGCCTAGTGAACAGTATGGAGCATGCGGCTCCAACGAGTGCGGGCTGGCAGATGGGCCAGTGTGTCAAAGACACCCTTCAGACGCTGAGCGAACGTCGATTCTCCGTAATCGGCAAAGGTCGCATTTACCGACCAATAGATCAGGAACGGCCGACCCATGATCGCTGTACGGTCCACAAATCCCCAGTATCGGCTATCGAGGCTGTGATCGCGGTTGTCGCCCATGGCAAAGTAACGTCCCGGCGGGACGACGAGTTCATCGCCCCGCACATGCTTGCGAATTTCACGCGCCCATTCCGGTTCGACCGGTGAACTGTAGAGCGGATTGCCGGGAGGCGGAAATGCATAGTTCAGTGGGTCGTAACCGGCGGCTGGGTCGTGCACGACGTACGGTTCATTCAATGCCTTGCCGTTGATGTACACCTGCTGATCAACGATTTTCAACCGGTCTCCCGGAAGCCCGATCACCCGCTTCACAAAATGCTGATGATCGGCGTAGGGAAACTTGAAAACGATGATGTCGCCGCGCTGGAGGACTCGATAAGGAAGAAATTTTTCATACCAGGCGCCCGTGCCGCCAAAAACAAATTTGTTTACCAGCAAATGGTCGCCGACGAGCAACGTCTTTTCCATGGAAGGAGAAGGAATCTTAAAAGCCTGCACGATGAAACTGGTTCCAAACAGCGCAAGGATCACCGTAACGAGCAAGGATTCCAGATACTCCGGAATGGTCGTAGTTTGGCGGTGCGAGTGTTGCGCAGGCGTTTGCCCCGGTGTGTCGTGGTCCGTCATCCAGGATCAATCTCTCGCAGCCGCTTGCGCCAGACGCTCGAGTGCGCCACGCGCGGCCTTTTGCTCGGCCTCTTTTTTGGTGCTTCCGCCGCCGGTCGCCAGGCATTCGCCCAGCGACCATACTTCAACATGAAACAATTTTTGGTGATCGGGACCTTCTTCGCGTGCCAAACGATACTCAGCAGGCGGGCGGCCTCGACCTTGCAAGAGCTCCTGCAAGGCTGACTTGCCATCCGAATCCGCGATGTGCGCGCCGCCGCCCTCAAGAGCAAATTCGAAAAGCACGTGCCGAAGCAGCTCCCGTGCAACTTCCAATCCCGAATCAAGAAAGATCGCGCCGACCACTGCTTCCAGAGCGTCGGCGACGATCGCGGCCTTCTCACGTCCGCCCGTCTTTTCCTCGCCACGGCCAAGCCGCAAGAATTCGCCGATTCCGAGCCGCCGCGCTGCTTCCTCGAGAGCCTGCGCGTTTACTAAATATGCCCGGCTTCGTGACAACTGACCTTCGCTCCAGTCCGGAAACTTGCTTACCAGATACTCGCTGGCAAGAAGGTCCAGAACCGCGTCGCCCAGAAATTCCAATCTTTCATTGTCCTGGATCGACCCGGAGCTCGCGCCCGCTGATTCGGCCGCGGCGCGCAACTCCGGAATCGCGGAGCTGTGAGTCAGTGCCGTGACAAGCAGGTGGGGCTCGCGAAAGCGGTAACCCAATCGCCCCTGAAGCTCATCATCTTGGTTTTGCGTCATACGCGGCCAGATGCGGATTACTTTACTTCGGCGCGCTCAGTTGCGTTGAACTCTGCTTCTTCGCTTCATCCGCGCCGTTCTTGCATACCGTTTGCAGCTTACCCGGGATTGCTGCACACTTCGTAAAAACGTTGGCCGCCTCATCGAAGTGCGACGTTTTCTGATTGGCCATCGCCAGCAAATACAAATTGACCGGGTCCGGCGTCGGATTTGGATCAATCTTCACGGATTGTTCAAGCTCCGGGATCGCTTCTGTATACTTTCCGCGCCGAAAATAGACCAGTCCAAGGCCGCTATGCGCCATTGTCAGGGTTTCGTTCTTTGCCGCAACGAAATTCTGGTCGGCCATTCCCTCCGGTTTCGGAATCGTCGGCGTAATTTCAATCGCACGCTTGGCGTAGGTTTCCGCCTTGGCTAGCCGTTTTTCCGGTTCCGGAGTGCTTGCACTCATGGCGCGGGGAAGTGTCTGACTCAAAATAGCCATAGTCTGCACGTCATCGGGCTTCAATGCGACTTCCGTCTCGCCCACTTCGAAGGCCTTTTCCGTATTGCCGCTCTGGATGTATGCGACTACAAGGGCCGAGTACACGGTCGGGCGATACTTGCTCTCTGGATATTTTTTCAGGAAATCTTCACCCGCTTCGATCTTTTTGGGAAGATCGGCGGACGGCATAGTTTGAAACGCTTTGACTGCGGCGTCCTCTTCCGCGCTCGCGGGTGGGCTGGGCACGCTGAGCGTGCTTCCGGACTCTGCAGGTTTCTGATCCTTGTTTGTGGTCGTTGGTTGCTGACCCGGCTGGTTTTGGGCTCCTTGGCCATTCTGGCTACCGCGCGCGAACGACAGGGACGCCGCCGCCAGACATCCGGCCAGCAAAACCATTGTCAGGCCGCTGTTCTTACCGCTCATCACCCTTCTCCTTTGTGGCGATTGGACATTCTCTGGCTGGTGTCTACAACTTCATCATACACACTTTCGATGTGGCGGGGACACTGCCAGGCTTGAGTTCAGCCCGCCTACGGGTGTTCCGGGCTGCCGGCCTTGCTCATGGCGGTCAGCGCTTTCATCGCCGCCTGCTTGGCCTTTTCCGGCGCGCCTTCAACTGCCAGCGCCGCCTCGAATTCTGACTTCGCCCGATCCAGCTGACCTTCGATATCGTAAATCGTTCCAAGGTGCACATGCGACCAGGAGAGAACCATGGGGTCTTCCATCGCAGCGTGTTCTCCGGTCGTCAAGCGTCCAAAAACGTCCTTAGCGCGCGGACCATCCTGCTCCATCATCGCCACGACCCCGAGGCCGAACCATGCTCGCGGCTGATCCGGATATTTCACCAGCACTCGCTGAAAAGAGGCCGCCGCTGCTCGAGGATTCTTCTCCGCGATGCGCCGCTCGCCTTCGGTGAGCGCGGCAATGGCCTCCGGATCGTTTGGAATGGTTGTCGGCGCGCTAGTTCTGCGGCGCGCCAATATTTCCGTTTCCGTAGCTCCCGTTTTCCCTTCCTGCGGAGCGAATTTGATGCTCGCGACTCTCTTCTGCTCCGCCCCCACGTCGACCGATCGCAGCAAATCCGGAAAATAGAGCTTCATCCCCGGCTCGGATTGCTCAAACTTTGCGAGCGCGGTAACGAGCGGCCGAACGAGGACGTAACCGTCAGCATCGGCAATATTCATCGCTGCCTCGCGCTCGCCGGGTGACATCCGTTTCAATTTCAGCTCAACGGCGCGCACCGTGCATTCTGCAACGTACGACGGAAAATCGTCCTTCAAGTCTGGCGCAAGTCTCGGCGCGCTGGCCGCCGCTTCAAACAGTGGCCGTTTCACCGCCACTACGTGCGAATACCGGAGAGGTAAAGGGTCCAGCAGGAAATGCAGAAAAGCATGGCGCACCGTATCCAGGGGAAGCTGCCCTGCGCCGCTCACTACCAGCGAATAATGATCGCCAAAATTCCGCACGTTGGTGATCCGGCCCACCAGTGGCTCCACGACAATCGTAAACGACCGCGGGCTTGTCGGCTCGAGGATTTCCCGCAAGTATCCCGTTGCTATGAAGACCACCTGTGACACCGAGTCGTGCATCTCCTCGATCTCGCGGCTGTAAACTGGCTGTACTTGCTTCCAGAGTTCCCCGATTTTCTGCTCCTTGTAGTAATTCGAAAGAATTTCTTGAAACCCCTCCAGCGCAATCACGTCAGGAGGCAATTCATCGCGTCGCAGAATCGGCTCGAACTTTGGTGCCGGGCCGCTGATCAGGCCAAACCAGATGTAGCGCGAAAGCATCTGGCCGGCGTCTGCCAGTTCGTGTTGTTTGTAGAAATTGCGCAGAGTATCGACTGCTGGCCCTTGCTGGTGCTGTAGACGTTCCCGCAACTGCGCGCGCATCGGCGACCAGTTCGCCGCGCTCACGTCCGCTTCAAAGCCAGAGGCCAGGAGCGCGCACATTGTCGTAAACATCGCCTCCGAGCCGTCCACGGTGACCGTGGTCACGGGCGCCGCTTGCATTTTCGGGGGCGGCGGATTCTGGCTGCGGCCGGATGCCGGCAGCGCGACGGTTCCGCACAGAAGAATGGCTGATGTTAAAAGAATTTTTTTCATTCGGTTGGTCGCAAGATTCTGCCTTTGTCATTCCCGGTTTCCGCGCGAACGGCCGGCGCGCGCCGCATTTCAATCTACAAGTGCCTCATATTCGAGTCAAGAAATGGCCCGGAGAGTTCGGCGCCCGCAGCCCTCGCCACAACCCTTGCCAAGAGGCAGCGCATCTACTTACAGTGAAGATGCTTCAGCGCCTCGGCAGGATGGCTCGACACATGCACCCAAGGTTTTGCTCAACCGTCGCATTCTCCGGCCTCCTCGCACTTCTCATGGCCACTTCGGTACATGCTCAGCTGGAAGGCGACACTCCGCCGCCCAAGGGACTCAGCGAGGCTCAGCCCGCCGCTAAAGCGCAATCTCCCGCTTCCGCATCCACTCCGCTGGGAATGAAACGCGTATCCAAGGACTTCAGCCTAAAAGGCGAGTCCTCTTGGACCGACACCGGGATCGAGGTTCAGCCCGGAGACCATATTTTGGTCAGTGCTCAAGGCACAATGCGCTACGCGGACGCAAAGGAAGACAACGGCCCCGACGGGCTTACGCGCGGATTCAAAGATCTCTTGCGCATTCTTCCGTTAAACGCTGCCGGACGAGGCTCATTGATTGGCCGCGTCGGCGACGCCGATGTGGCCCAGCCGTTTCTGATTGGCACCTCCCGCGATTCGGTCACTCCGGTCGCAGGCCGTCTGAGTTTGGGCATCAATCAGGCCAAGAATGAGGCGGGTGACGGCTCCTACAGGGTCCACGTCGACGTCTACGCCGCCGACTCTGCCTCTGGTAGAAACATCACTGTCGCAAAATCGGTGACCGCGTTACCAGGCATTGATAATTCGCTCTTTGCAAAGATCCCGCGTCGCGTCGCGGACAAAGAGGGCAATCCCGGCGACATGGTGAATTTTCTGATTCTCGGGTCAGAAGCCGCGATGCAGCGGGTGTTCACCGCCGCCGGCTGGGTCAAGGTCGATGCAGACGTAAAGGGCACGCTGCTTCACGGACTCATCGTCAGCCTCTCGAAAGAATCTTACCTCACCATGCCCATGAGCCAGCTTTATCTCTTTGGCCGACCGCAGGATTACGGCTGGGCACATGCCGAGCCGATCAGCGTCGTCGCTTCGCGCAATCACCTACGCATCTGGAAGGCGCCGTTTACCGTGAACGGCGAAATGCTTTGGGTCGGCGCCGCAACGCACGATATTGGTTTCGAGCGAGACGAGCGCAACAATGGCGTGACTCACAAAATTGATCCAGACATCGATTTGGAGCGCGATTATGTCCAAAAGACGCTAATCAGCACCGGACTCGTCGCCGAAGTTTCTCATTTTCTCCCTGAAAATCCGATGAAGGAAGCAAGGACCGCGACCGGCGGTTCGTTCCATTCCAGCGGACAAGTCCTCATCCTTAGGCTCGCGGAATCCGCCAAGGATCTTACGCTAATCTTCATCGAGGCAGTTCAGTTGGCGACTGCAATTCACTTTGATTGTGGGAATGCGTCCGTCACCTCGCGCAGCGTTGCTCTCGACAGATTGCTTCCGGTAACGAGTAACACAATGTTGTGACTCTCGTCCTTCGACTTCAGAAAGGCTGCGGTCGCTGCCGCCCCAGCCGGTTCCGCCACCACATGCTCGTTGATCAAGAGATGGCCAATGGCCTTGAGCATCTCTTTTTCGCCCACCAGCACCACTTCATCGACCCATGCGCGGATGGCATCTACATTCGCCGCCACCGGCGTCCGTGTCGCCAGGCCGTCCGCGATCGTGTCGCACGTTTCGGTTTCGATTGCGCGCCCTTCCTTCCACGAGAGGTAGTACGAGGGCGCGCGCTCGCTCTGGACGCCAACCACTCTCATGTTGCTTGAAAGCTGTTTCGCAGCCCTGGCAACTCCACGGATCAGCGCCGTGTCTCCGATCGGCACATAAATGGCGTCCGCTTGAGGCAACTGCTCGATGATCTCGCACGCAATCGTCCCGGGCCCGATTGGAATGTCTGGATCCGTAGCGTCATTCAGAAAAAATGCTCCGTGCCTTCTCGCATAGTCCGCCGCTGCCTTAAACGCCGCCGCCAAGTCCGCGCTTCCCTCTTCAACCGCCTCGGCTCCCAGCCCTACGATATTCGCGCGCTTTATCGGATTGCACTTCTCAGGCAGAAAAATCCGCGCTTTCACACCAAGCAACTGCGCCGAGTATGCCACCGCGGCTCCGTGATTTCCCGTGCTTGAGGCAACTACTTCGCGAACATTCCTGCGCTGCATTTCTAGCCCCAGCGCATAGAGCGCTCCACGCACTTTGAACGAGCCCGTCGGCAACTCGTTCTCGAGTTTCAAATAAACACTTTGTTCGCGCGGTTTGCTCAGCGAGGCGGATCTGACCAATCGCGTTTGCGGCAAATATTTCGAGAGAAACTCGCGTGCATTCTGGAAGGCCGGATCCAGCATGGTCACGAATTGTGCAGGTTCGAACCGGCCATATCCTTCTCAGGATACATTTCCTCGAATTCGGCTTCTCCGTGAAGCATCGCCAGGTCCGGATCGCGCCGCGCGTGGCTGACATCGCGGAAGCCCGCTTCCCACGCCTTTCTCAGTGCCGAGAGTGCTTCCGCTTTCCTGCTCAGCATCGCGTACAGGCACGCAGCGTTGTAGAGAATCGATGCCTCGTTCGCACGCAGCGTCATCGCCAGATTCAATTCCTTCAGCGCATCGTCAACGCGTCCGATTTCAGCATAGTCGCTTCCCAGAAGAATTCGCGCCCGCGCATCTTCCGGCACGTGCTTCAAATGATTTTCAAGCGCGCTCATCCTCCGCTGCTGCAGGTTCAGGTAAGCTTCGCGTTTCCCAATCGCTCCCAGCGAATTCGCGATCGGCACGTACACGTTGTAATCCTCGCCGCTCGCTTCGAGCGCCGTTTCCATCACGTCGACGACTTCCTGAAATCTTCCCGCGGAAAACAGTGCCCGGCATAAAAGATAAAACGCGCCCTCGCAATCGCGCTTCCGCTCAATCGCTTTGCGCACCATGCGCACTGCCTCGTCATGTAGGTCGGTCGCATACAGCACCCACGCCTGGCTCACCTGCACTTCAGGCAAGTCCCACCGCAGGTTGACGGCGTGGCCCGAAGCCGTCCGAGCGCGCTCCACCCAGATCTCGTCGCGGCTGTAGTTGCAATAGAACATGGCGCAGGCGTTCGCGCATGATGCATACGCCAGCGCGAAACTTGGGTCCATCGCCACCGCGCTCTCAAACATTTGCAGCGCAAATTCCAGATCCTGCCGTGTCTGGCGCCGAGCATATCGCTTCCCGCGCAAATACAAGTCGTATGCCTGCAAATTCTCCGTCGGCTTCACCGCTAGCGCTTCCAGCTCTTGCGGCGACAGCGTTACGCGCAGCGCCTCGGCGATCTTCCGCGCAATTTCGTCCTGCACTTCAAAAACGTCCTTCATTTCACGGTCGTACCGTTCAGACCACAGCGGAAAATCCGTGTGCGTGTCCACCAGTTGCGTGGTAATTCGCAGCCGGCTTCCCGACCGTCGCAGGCTTCCCGTCAGTACATAAGCCGCTTTCAGTTGCTGGCCGATTTGCACCGGCGTCACCGTCCTGTCCCGGAACGCCAGCACGGTCGGCCGCGAAAAAGTATTGAGCCCGCGGATTTTCGACAATTCGGTGATGATGTCTTCCGTGATGCCGTCGCGCAGATATTCGTCTTCTTTTACGCCGCTCAAATTTTCGAAATACAAGACCGCCAGTGATTTGGGCCCGCTTTTCGTTCCGGCCTTGGAATCCGTGCTGGTAGCCGCGGCCGCAGCTGTCTTTTTTCCTGATTCCAAATCCCGTTTCAGCCGGATCAGGTCTGTTTTCAGCTCCGTCGCCGACTGGCATCGCAAATTGCGATCCTTCTCTAATGTTTTCTCGATAATTCTTCCGAACTCGCGCGGCAAGCCGGAATTGACCACGTCCACCGGCATTGGTTCGCGATTCAAAATCGAATCGAAGATCACCGCAGAGGTGTCGCCCGAAAACGGCAAACTTCCCGTCGCCATCTGGTACAGTACCGTACCCAGTGAAAACAAATCCGTGCGCGCATCCACCAGCCCGCCGCGCGCCTGCTCCGGCGACATATACATAATCGTTCCTATTGCGGATCCTGGCGAAGTCAACGCGTTGGTTTCCGCCTTCGTTTCCTCGAATGAAATCGATGTGCTCTCCGCCGGCAGTTGCAGCTTTTCCACCTTGGCCAGGCCGAAATCCAGAATTTTTACCTGGCTGCGATCTGTGATGAAAATATTTGCAGGCTTGATATCCCGGTGAACGATGCCTTTCGCATGCGCAGATTCCAGCGCATCGGCAATCTGAATGGCCATCGGCAGCAGCTTTTCGATCTCGAATGCCTGCCTGCCCATGCGTTGCGCCAATGTCTGCCCCTCGAGCAACTCCATCACAATGAAGTGCTGCCGCTCGTGCTGTTCAATCGCGTGAATCGTGCAGATGTTTGGATGATTCAAAGCCGACGCCGCCCGCGCTTCTCTCTGAAACCGTTCCAGCAGCTGCCCATCGCTGGCCATTTCATTCGGCAGAAATTTCACCGCGACTCTTCGCCCCAGCCGCGAATCCTCGGCCTCATACACCACACCCATTCCGCCGCTTCCGATCTTGCGGAGCACCTTATACTGCGAAAACGTCTGGCCAACGGGAGAACCTTGTTCGGGCATGGTGCGCTAAATCCTAGCCGCCGCCCGCACACCGGTCAAGACGCACCTGCTGACCGGTCAATCGCAAACCCGGTTAGTGATTCATCCCTATCTTATTTGTGGGATACAATGCCTCCGCCTTGCTCAGACGTCTGTTGATGGCAACCGAAAGTTCAACCTTTGCGCGCGCTTTACCAATGAAGCGGAAAAACATCATTCTGATTTCCGTCGTTGGTCTCGCCTCGGTAATTTTTGCCTTACCCGAGTTGCTTGCTCTGATTCCGGACTGGCGGGATATGGCGTTCGATCTTTCGTCCGCTGGAACGACCGGGTAATTGCCATCACCCACGTTCGGGCAAACGTTTCTCGCTTCTCCTTTAGGGTTATCGGTTTTTTTGATCCGCAGCGGTGACTCGCTCAGCGCGCCACGGCCGTGGCCAGTTCCCTGCTTCCCTTCCACAGCTCAATGTAGGGCTTCAGCTCTTCCATCATTTTCGCAAATTGCGGTATATCGAGAGATTGCGCCCCGTCGCTGATAGCCCTTTCCGGAGCGGGATGCACTTCCACAATCAAACCGTCGGCGCCAATCGCAACGCCGGCTTTTGACAGCGCCGGTACCAGGCTGCGTTTACCTGTCGCGTGGCTGGGATCCAGGATGACAGGCAGGTGCGTCAGTTCATTCAACGCAGGAATCGCGGTGATGTCGCACGTGTTGCGGGTGATCGTCTCGAATGTGCGAATCCCGCGCTCGCAGAGCATCACGTCGGGATTTCCATGCGCCACGATGTACTCCGCGCTCATCAACAATTCCTTCACCGTCGAGCTGAGCCCCCGCTTCAGCAGAATCGGCCGGCCGCATTTCCCCAGCGCCTTCAGCAGCATGAAATTCTGCATGTTGCGCGCGCCGATTTGCAGCACGTCGGCATAGTTCGCGACGAGATCCACGTCCCTGTCGCTCATCACTTCCGTCACAATCGCCAGGCCGGTCGTCTTCTTCGCCTTCTGCAGCAGTTTCAGACCTTCTTCTTCCATGCCTTGAAAATCGTATGGCGAAGTTCGTGGCTTGAACGCACCGCCGCGCAATAGCTTCGCACCGGCCTTCGCCACGCCCTCTGCGGAGCGCAGAATCTGGTCTTCCGATTCCACCGAACACGGCCCGGCCATCACCACAAACTCGTCGCCGCCGATCACCATTCCGTTGACGCGGATCCGCGTCTTCTCCCTGCGGAACTCCTTGCTTACAAACTTGTAAGGTGCGCTGATGCGCATCACGTTTTCCACCTGCGGCATCGCTTCGATGGATTCCATGCATGCCGTGACGTCGCCGAGGCCGACCACGCCGATGACTACGCGCTCTTCGCCTTCGATCGAATGCACCTTGTATCCGAAGTGATGCACCTGGTTCGTCACCGCCTCAATCTCCTCGCGCGTTGCATGCCTCTTCATCGAGATGATCATCGCCATTTCCTTTCGCGGGCCGAAGCCCAGCAGAAGTAGTCGTAGAAAAATCGCTTCACGAAAATCCCCGCCTTCGCCTGAACAAGGTCTTCAAAACGATCTCTAAGAAGACCGGGCCAAAAACAAAAAAGGCCCACTCGGTGCGAGTGGGCCGAATCTTTCCGTTCTTTTTGCGCTTAGAGAGACGCCCTCCGCCACCGTTGTGAGTGATCCGTAAATCGATACCAAAACCAATAAGGCGTCTGAATCATGCTCGAAGTGTACGCAGATTGTGGGCGGAAATCAATCCCGAAGCAACGGCCCGGAGCTATTGATAAAGGAGGACGGTGAGGCGGAAGCGAGCGAATGGTGTGGCGGTGGGAACCTCGCAAGCGCCGATGGTTGCCCGGCGAAAACGTCCGCTCGCTATCATCCTGCCCAAGTCATTCGGCAGCCGCGTGAGGTCGGAGGTCTCGAAACGCGCGATGGCGGCAGGCTGCGTGCCGGACGTACGGTTCTGCTCGCAGCTTCTGCGCGCGTCTTCCACGCTGTTGCTGATGGTCAGGCCATTCGCATAGATCAGGCGCGCCACTTGCCGCTCTTGTTCCTCACGCGTTAAGGGCGCGACGACGGCAGCAAAATCCTGGGTGGCGTAATACGCATCGCCGCGGCGCTCGATGGCGATGCCGATGGAATCCACCTGCGGATCCAGGATATTGGCGCGGTGCGGCGCGGAGTTCATCCACGCGATGTGAAGCGTGGAGACATCGGGAGCCTGTGCAACGTTCTCGGCGACCAGGCTGAAGCGCGCACCTGCCAGACGCAGGCGCGTCTGCAGATCGTCTTCACCATTGAAGCGGTGCGAGAGGGCATCGTGGTCGGCGAGGAGCGCAGTGTGGAGGCGCGCAGCATTGGCCAGCGCGTTGTCCCACTGCAATTGGCGAAGGCCAATGGAGGCCCGTTCGCGGTTCACTGCATCGAACAGCATCTGTTCGGCGGAGTTGGACGGCCGAGCGGCAGCGTAGGCGCTAAAGGTGAAGGCAAAGACCAGGATCGCTGCGGCGGCCGCGGCGATCGCCAGCCGAAGGAGAACTGATGAAATCCGACGATTCGCTTCTCTGCTCACGAGACTCATTAGAGCTGGGCGAAGCGTTCATGAATATGGAACGCGGGAACAGGTACGGGCGGAGAGGAGACCGTCCCCGAGTACAGGCTAGGCGAAACCGTGCGCTTTGTGCGTGATTCGCGGTTCTTTTAGCCGCGAACACGAACAGCGCTAAAGCTGAGAATTACGTGGCCGCCCGAGATTTTCCGACCAAAACTACGCATTGGCTGGAAGCGCGAGAACAGCAGCATCTGATTGAGCTGATGCTGCATTTCGCGGGTATTGGGTCCGGCAAGAATCTGGTAATCCACCATTTGCCCCTGAGCATCTACGGTGACATCCAGCAACAGTCCGTGCGGCAGAGCGAGCTCGGTGTCGTGATTCTCGGGCGCCCAGTTGCCAGGGGAGTCAGAAAGGGTGACGAGCTCCGCAGGCTGCATGAGATTCAGGGGTACGTCGTTGGGAATAGCCTGGACGGTGATTCCCGGGACCATCACCTGAAGAACAAAGACGAATACCAGAATGGCGGAAACGAAGCCGCCGGTTGCAGGCAGAGTGATCGGACGAAAAACATTGTCGAGCAGAATTTCCGCGCGGTCGCGCACGCGCTGCCAGCGTCTGGGCCAATCGTGAGTTTGCTGGGCCTGCGCCGTTGCAACCTTAATGCGAACCGCAAGATCAGACGGCGGGAGAACACGCGGCGCGCGGGAGAGCAATACAGCAAGCTTGCGATAGCGCTGCAACTCCTCGCGGCAGTATGCGCAGGAGTCCAGGTGTTCGCGCATTGCACAGCGTTCGGTAGTGCGAGAGGCGCTCTCGACGACGTCGTCAAGATATCCGGAAAGCTTGGAGCGTACCGTGGAGCACTTCATGGCTTTTCCTCGTTAATCTCAGGATCCGTAGGCACGAACCCTGAAACCCGTCCTGCATTCATCGAGAAATTCATCCGCCCCTTGGCAATATTCGGCGCAAAGGCTGGAGCGAACGTGCCCGCCGAGAGACCCTTTGGTTCCGCGAGAGGCGGCGCTACGTCGTGCGTCTGATGCGCGTGCAGCTCGCCGAGGAGCGGGTCGAGCAGTTCCTTCAGCGCGCGGCGTCCCCGCAGGATGCGTGATTTAACGGTGCCGACGCTGCATTCGAGGACTTCGGCGACCTCTTCGTAGCTCAGTCCTTCGAGGTCGCGGAGAATAACGGCGCTGCGAAACACATCCGGAACCTGGTTAAGCGCGTCCTGAACGACCGACTGAATTTCGCGGGAGGCAAGCCGATCAAATGGAGTGGCGTTCATATCTTCAATTTCGAGCTTGGCGTGGCCCTCTTCTGGTTCCGCATCGATTGAAACGTTTTTCTGCAGGTGACGCTTGAACCAGCGGCGGTAGTTCAACGCTTCACGAATCGCGATGCGGTAGAGCCAAGTCTTGAGCGAACTGCCCTGGCGGAAATTGCGAATGCCCTTAAAGGCTTTTAGAAAGACTTCCTGCGTGCCGTCGGCTGCGTCGGTCGGGTCACCCAACATACCCAGGATGAGGTTGAAGACGGGGGCATGATAGTGGGTGACGAGCCAATCGAAGGCCGCCTCCGAGCCGGCTTGCAACTCGTTGACCAGTTCGGATTCGTCACGGCCCCACGAGAAGGCGCTGGCCCAATCGGACACGCTATGCCTTTCTAGCGAGGCGTCCCTGCTGGGTCACCGCGCTGGTGGCCTTGCCTGGCGGGACTTATACCACTGGCCGTTCAGTCCCTGGTCCGCTCAGCTACTTAGACACCGATGGGAGCGGAGATGTTTCCATTATTCCGAGCCTAGGGTTTGTAAGCTGAAACCCTGAAACCGGAACGATGCCAGGGTTAATCTTGCACCTGCAGGGCGCCAAGCGCAATAAGGACCGCTGGCGGGTTGCACAAAGGCCTGAGAGGGTTCCTGCCCCGCCCTCTTTTTTCGCGAATATTCATTTCCGAGGTGGACTGAGCCGTGGCGGACCCAGCAGGCATTCATTCTAAAGGGGTTAGGATCAAAACGGCCCTCTTGGAAGCATACGCTACCGTTTACCTCACTGAATAAGTGTGCTGTCAGGGACGATGTTTTTCGAGGCGGTTTTGGCCGTCCGGTTATTTTACGAATTGTGGAGATTCGCCCTTGGACCATGGGTCATAGGTGGCGCAGAGATGGATGCGATCAGCGACCGTCGGATGATCGAAGAACATGATGACATTGACCGGATTGGGGTGGGGATCTAGAAAGACTTCCTCGCCAAATTTCTGGAAGGAAAAGGCACAGGCCTGGCCAGGATCAGGCACGATGCCATGCGTCACTTCCAGGCTGTAGATATCGGCCTGGTATTCCTGATAGCGGCTGTACGTGTTCAGAAGAATATTTGCCGCAGAGCCGAACAATGTGAGGAGCAGCAGGAGCGCTGGCAGCGCCGCCCAATCATCGGCCCCGCGAATGCCCCACGCAACGCCATAGCGTCCCAGCAGCCACCCGATCGTGCGGTAACTCAAAAAGAGCAACACGAAAACCATGACAGATACGAACGCCAGGCCCTTCCAAATGTGGTGAAGTGCGTAATGCCCCATTTCGTGGCCAAACATGGTCAGGATCCCGCCCATGGTTTCTTTGGCTAGGCTGGTATCCCAGATCACCACGCGTTTTGTAGCTCCGATCCCGGTGACGTAGGCGTTCGTGTAAATCGTCTTGTCGCTTGCGAGCATCCAGAACATGCGATTGGGAGGAATGGGCATGCCACCGCGCTCGGCGACTCGTTCCAGCTGTGGGATCAGGGCGGGCGCCTTCACGGAAAGCGGCTCGAACGTGCTGAACAGCGGATCGATGACCACGGGCTGCAGGAAGAAGAGAAACACCGAAATTGGAATGGAGATCGTCCAAAAATAGAACCACCAGCGCCGCGGGCTGCGACGAATCATCGCGAAAAGAATCCAGGCAAAGAGACTGCCGATCAGCATGGTCAGCAACTCCGCCTTGAGCCAGTCGCTGGTCCAGGAACCCCACGGCTGGACCGAAATTCCGTAGCGCTTCATGAACGACTCGCTGAAGAGGTCAACTGGAAGCCGGAAAAGGCCGAAAGCCAGGACAAACAAAGGCGCATAGATGAAGGCCTGCAGGAAAGGGACGCGAGAAGCTGACCCCGCCCAATCGCGAAACTTTACGGAGAGTTTGGTGCGCAGAATCAGCCAAAGCGCAAAGAGCGCGTAGAAAAAACTAAACAAACGGAAAACGAAGCGGATCGTCCCCAGAGTCCTGGCCTTGGCATAGAGGTCTGGCGGAAGCGTATACTGTGTGATTTTCGCAGCCGGCTCTGGCGCAGGAGTCGCGTGGCCTGTCGCTCGAGCCGCCACAACTGGGGAGGCCGGTTGGCTTCCCTGCTGCGATTGGGGGTTCGACAGAGCACACAAACTGGCCACAAATAACCAGAAAACCACGATTGCACGAGCTGGTCCGGCCATTGTGCCTCCTGGCTGGCTTGAACCGCGGGCTCCTTTGGGCGCGAAGCATAGCGGAAGAGGGAGTCTACCGTCGAGGAATGCAAGGATAAGCCTCGGACAACCCGTCAAACGCCGAAGAATTGCGCTGCGGTCATCGCTGAGCGTATCAGCTACGAGTAAAGCCGGTAAGTCCGGTGTGGGCACGATTACGTTTTGTGAACTTCGGAGAGCATGATGGCTTCGGGCACGGGTTAGACTAGGGCTCGGCATTGCATCGAGGTTATCAGAGGACGGGGATCATGAGAGTGAGTCCGAACAGCGTCAAAGCAATTGCGGGATTTCTTGTGCTCATTCTGGGCGTGATGAGCCTATCTGCTCAAAAACAAAATGACGAGGACTTGCTGCGTGCACGCGAGGCCGTGTGGCGGGCATGGTTTGCGGGGGATATGAAAACGCTTGAGGAGCTGGTGCCGCCGGAAACCATTGTGATGAGCGGCGGCGAGGAAAAGTGGAAGAACCAGGCCGACGTATTGCGGACATCGAAGGAATTTCATGCCAGGGGTGGAAAACTTCTCCGGCTGGAATTTCCACGGACGGAAGTCCAGCACTTTGGCGAGGTCGCCATCGTGTGGAGCAGCTACGTGCTGGAGTTGGAAGTCGACGGCAAACGCACGACCGGCTCGAGCCGAGTGACGGAAATTTTCGTTCGGCGGAACGGGCGGTGGACCAATCCTGGTTGGCATACGGACGAAGAAAAATGACCAACACGAGGCAGCGATATGTGGATGAGCGGAAATCGTTCACTTCTGCCCGCGGAAACGTAGTCTTGCAACATGCTGGGGAGGACTTGTGATTGCGCGAGTTTGGCATGGATACACGAAGCCGGAAAATGCTGATGGGTATGAAGCCCATTTGAAGCCGGAGCTTCTGCCTGGACTGAGCAAGGCAAAAGGATTTGAAGGGAGCTATCTGTTGCGGCGGGCTGTGGCCGATGAAGTGGAATTCATGACAATTATTTTGTGGGATTCGATTGAATCGATTCGCGCTGTGGCCGGGCCGGATTATGAAACGGCGGTCATTCCGGAAGAGCGGCGGAAGTACTTGGAGCGCTTTGATGCCAAGGCTCTACATTTTGAGGTGGTGTCAGAAGTGAAGGCTCCCCGGTAGTCGAGGAGCCTTGCCCTCTCGTTCCCACGGTTTGTCATTAGCCGATCCAATTCCACCATCACCGCGCAACGCCTTCTAACGCGCGGAGGCGGGACGAGATTTGTTGGCTGCGGCGGCGGTCGCCGTGGTGGCAGCGGGCTTGTCTGCGTGGTTGACGCCATTGGCTCCGTGGGGAAGGCCGTTGGACTGGTTGGCGCTGGGAATTTCCATCTTTTTGCGAAGGGCGGATTCGAGTTTGTCGCGGACTTCCGCATGTTCGCGGAGGAAGACGCGAGCATTTTCGCGGCCCTGGCCCATGCGTTCCCCACCGAAGCTAATCCACGTGCCTGACTTTTCTAGAACGCCTTTGTCCACACCGAGGTCGATGAGATCGCCTTCGCGGGAGATGCCTTCGCCATAAAGAATGTCGAATTCAGCTTCGCGGAAGGGCGCGGCAACTTTGTTCTTCACAACTTTGGCGCGGGTGCGGGAGCCGACGACGCGATCACCTTCCTTAATGGCTTGGATTCGGCGAATATCGACGCGCATGGAAGCGTAGAACTTGAGCGCGCGGCCGCCCGTCGTGGTTTCCGGATTACCGAACATGACGCCGATTTTTTCGCGGATCTGGTTGATGAAGATAAGGCAGGTCCGCGACTTGGAGACAATGGCGGTGAGTTTGCGGAGCGCCTGAGACATCAAGCGGGCTTGAAGACCCATCGAGGGATCGCCCATATCGCCTTCGAGTTCGGCCTTGGGGACAAGAGCGGCGACGGAGTCCACGACAACGACATCCACGCCGCCGGAGCGGATGAGAGCTTCGGCAATTTCAAGGGCCTGTTCACCGTGATCGGGCTGCGAGACGAGAAGATTGTCCACGTCCACGCCGAGTTTGCGGGCGTAGATCGGGTCGAGGGCGTGCTCGGCGTCGATGAAGGCAGCCTGGCCCCCGAGTTTTTGGGCTTCGGCGATGACCTGAAGCGTCAGCGTGGTCTTACCGCCGGATTCCGGGCCGTAGATTTCGATGACGCGGCCGCGAGGAAAGCCGCCGACTCCGAGGGCGGCGTCAATCGAGAGGCAGCCGCTGGGGATGACGTTCACTGGAACCAGCACGTCCTTGCTGCCCAGCCGCATGATGGAGCCTTTGCCGTAAGACTTTTCGATCTGGGAAATCGCCGCCTCGAGAAGCTTTGCTCTTTCGTCAGACATTACGCACCTCAATAGAGGAAATTGGGAAAATGTTCACTGCCCAAAGCCAGGGGACAAGCGAAAGAGTGAGTCTACTCCAGCGCCAGTCTTTGTACAGACTCGAGTGCCGGGCTAAAGCCCGCCACTCGAACCCCTGCCGGCCGCCGAGACAGCCGCACTACAAGCATTCGCAACCATGGGTGGCGATGTGCTCCTTCAGGCGGGCGATGGCCATAGCCAGCGCGTCCGCCAGGCGCCGTTCCTCGAGACGCGTAAGTTGCCGCAGGCGAAGCAGATCACGCATGCGGTCGCGAGCCTCTTGGAACTCACTTTCGAGCCTAGCATGCTCTCGACAGCAGATGGCATAAGTCGAAGGGGAGCACATGAAGCACCTGTTGAAAACACCGAGGCCGAAGTTAGCAGAGAGGCGAACAAAAAGCAAATATTATTTTCGCCGGGTATTCGCCCCTGGACTCGCGCTAGCTCTACGAATAAAGATAAAAGCCGCGGGAAGACTTGCGGCCTAGCCAGCCGGCGGCGACGTATTTCTTGAGGAGGGGGCAGGCCCGGTATTTGGGGTCGCCGAGGCCTTCGTAAAGTACATTGAGAATGTCGACGCAAACGTCGAGGCCGATGAAGTCGGCTAGCTCGAGCGGGCCCATGGGGTGGTTCATGCCGAGCTTCATGACCGCGTCTACCGCCTCGGGCATGGCGACCCCTTCCATCACACAGTAAGCAGCTTCGTTGATCAGCGGCATCAGGACGCGGTTTGAGACGAAGCCGGGAGCGTCGTTGACGGCGACGGGAGTTTTGCCAAGTTTTTTGGCGAGCTCCATCGTAAGAGCAAATGCGGCGTCAGAGGTTTGCAGGGCGCGAATGACTTCGACGAGAATCATGACGGGAACGGGATTCATGAAGTGCATGCCAACAAAACGATCGGGCCGTGATGTCAGCGCGGCAAGCGCTGTCACCGACATGGACGACGTGTTGCTCGCAATAAGGACTTCGGGGCGAAGGAGCTTGTCTGCTTCGCACAGCACGGCGCGCTTGAGCTGCAACTTTTCAGGAACGGCTTCAACGACCAAATCGGCCGCGGCAATCGCAGCCACGTCGGTGACGAGTTTGAGGCGCGCAAGAACAGCGAGCTTTTCGGATTCAGGGAGATTTCCTTTTTTCGCTTCGCGGTCCAGATTTTTGCCGATGGTGTCGAGCGCGCGATCGAGATAGCGCTGATCCACATCGCGAAGAATCACGCTGTAACCGGCACGCGCAAAAACATGTGCGATGCCGTTGCCCATGGTTCCCGCGCCGAGGACGGCCACGGTTTTGATGTCAGCGAGGAGCATTGTTCTCTCCGCGAAACGACCAATAGAAAAACATCCTGGACGCCGCGCGGTCAAGCGCAAGAAGACGACTCGAGCACTGGTGGTAAGCATCGGCATTCACAAACCCTAGATACAGTCCCGGCCTTCCTGAATCCGGGCAAACCGCAGCAGTTGAAACTTGCTGGATGCGAGGTCGGCCGCCTGTCACAAAAGATGCGTGCGGTCCGACGGGCCTCTGCCTCTACGGCCAGCCGATCTTGCCGTGAAACTAAGGATCCGTTCTTGAGGCTCTCACTGAACCTCAGAATCGCGCTGGTGCTGGGATCGTATTGCTCATGAGGACGAAGCCGGGATTGGCAGAATCGACGGTCATCGTCGGAAGCTTCCGGCTTTGGGATTTGTCTCGACTCTCTTCATTTGGCGACAGGGCGCAACGTCACTTGTTTTCAGAGGCGGTTCGAGGAGTTAGAGCGTTCACCAGTTTCTGTCCCGCACAGCGCCAGCCAGGCGGCGAGGCTCGCGAATTTTTCGTCCTGGGACCAGGGAGAGCCGAGGGGTTTGCCGAGATCGCTGATGAAGCGGGCTAAAACTGCAGGCGCGCGACGAACAGTGGACGAGGCCGTGGTGAGTAGTTCGCGTTCTTTGATGGAGGTTACGGCGAGGCGACACTTTGCGGCAGCGTGCAGCAGAGCGTCGCGGAAGAATTCGCCGTCCGCCGCGTGTATCAGAGAGTGCGACGCGAGGATTTTGGAAAGCTCCGGCAAGGGGCGGCCTGAAGCGAGAAGCAGCGCCGCTCTAGTGAGCGCGTAGCCTTGCTGCGCGATGTCGGCTTGTGCAGAACGAATTGCGGCGAGAGCGAGGCGTCGCGACTCGGTGCGCTGGCGCTGAAGGAATGAGCTGGCTTCGTCGAGATTCATTTTTTCGGCGGTGTGGTATGGCTGGCGAAAGGTGTAGCTAAACGTTTCGACGAGATGCGGGCGCTGGCGCGCCAAGACGACGGGCTTTTCTCTTTCGAGTGCGACAGCCACAAGAGATGTCCAGCCAGAGTGGACGCGAAAGCCAAGAGCCGCGGGTTGCATGGGACCTCCGCTGAACAAGATTGGGAGGCACAGTGTTTTTGGGAGATACAGCATGCACGCGGCCAAGTGGGCGGGTCAAGCGTGCTCAAAGCGTGCTGTCAAAGCGTGCTCAAAGCGTGTGTCAAAGCTCTTTAGAAATGTCCCCTTTCTTACCTCGTTAAAAATGTCCCCCTGTTATTGATCTTGGTTCTTTGTTGGTCGTTGGTCTGGCCTGGAGCGCAGCCCTGCGGAGCCCGTAGGGCGAAGCGTTTAGGGCGCAGCGGAAGGCCAGACCAACGATGGCTGTCGGAGCGCTGTTGCTCGCGAGGCTTTTTCTTCGGCTCCGCGGCGAGCTGCTTCTCGCCATGGGTGGTTGGCTGGCGGTGTCCGCTTCCGTTGAACAACTGTAACCGGAACCAGTTTCCGTTCGCTTGGCCCTGCTGGTGCAAGAACCTGCGGCTTGCTTGGTGCCGGGATCTCACGCCACCGCAGCGCCCGGCCTCGATACTCGATGCCCAGCCGTCCGTATCGTCCTTCACAAACCAGCACTTTGCCTCGTGCTGGCGCGTAGCGGCTGCTCTGGCCCGCCAGTTGGAAAAATCGGTTGTCGTAGCGCACCACCCAGTCCTCGCTGATCGTGCGCTCGCTTTCCAAACGGAAAATCCGCTCTAGCTCCGCAGCCCGCGGTGTGCGGCGATGATAGTCCTCCGGCTTCGCCGCGGTCCGCCCAAACCGTCGGTTATGTTCCCGCAGATACTCGCACTCCAGATACACGTTGGCGTGCTCATGACTACCAATCTCCTGCCGTCGCAGTTTCTTCACCAGCCGATCCTGATGCGTGCCGTGAACCCGCTCCACCCGCCCCTTGGCTTGTGGCGAACTGGCCGCTATCAGTTCGATCCCCAGCTTCGCGCACATGCGTCCAAACTGGGTGATCGGCTCTTCTCCGCGCAACCGCTCGCGCGCATTGGCCGCTCGCTTGTATAAGTTTTTCCAGTCCACGTACAGCGCCAGAGGCACACCGTAGCGCTCGATCCACGCGCGTAGCGCATCACTTACCGCCCAGATCGTTTCTTCCTCCCCCAGTTGCGCCAACGTTAGGTTCGTCGCATCATCGACCATGTTGATCAAGCAGCCTTCCGGACCGCGATCCTCCAGCCAGGCGTGAAAGCTGCCATCCATCTGCACCATCTCACCAAAGTGCTCCTTGCGCTCTCGCCGCCGACGGTGCCGCTTCCTCCTCCGCTCTCGACTCCACAGTCCTGCTGCCAGCATCCAGCGCCGCAGCGTCTCCGCATCGACCTCCAACCCATCCTCGGCCGCCAAGTGTTCCGCCGCCAGCGTCGGTCCAAAGCGCTCCCCCACAGGCCCGCCATACTTCTCTCGCACCAACCGCAGCACCCGGCCCCGAAACTTCGCGTCCTGTGCACGATTTGATGGTCGCCCGGCGCTGCGATGCTTCAGCCCTGCGGCGCCTTCCTCCCGAAAACGCTTCCATAGTCGTTTCGCCTGCCGATAACTCACACCCATCAGCCGGCATGCGTCGATCACCTGCAGCTGCTTGCTGCGCACCCGCGCCAGAACTTCCACTCTTCCCAGCTCCCTCTTGCTCATCTCCGTCCGCCCCAATCTGACCTCCTCTAAGAGGCCCTATTAAGGGGACATTTCTATCGAGGACAAAAGGGGACACTATCATCGAGGTTCAACAGCTGACACGCTCGCGAACGACGGTTCGGTCTGAAATAACCAACTTTGGCCAAGCAGAGACGTGCAGTCAGTCCGGTCCTCTCCTGTCCCATCAGACGTGACATCTTCAAAAAATCGCCGGACGTTGGAACAG
>JBKOXA010000047.1:0-16692 GCA_046724685.1 Acidobacteriota bacterium
TCGATCCGGGAGCGATCACGGGCAAACGGTGAGTTATTCACTCAGACGAGAAGAAGTCCGGATTTGGCGAAAGAGCTGATCACAAAACTCCGTAAACCTTGACCACACAATGGGATATGGAATTCGGGACACAAAGCCGAAACCCGAAAAACGACCCTGGTTAGCCGCCCGATCACCCAGGTTAAGCTGTCTCGGGAAACGCTAGGGCGTTTCTGGGGCGTAATCGTGCGAGCGCGGTGTCGAGTATATCCAGATGTTCATTCGCCTTGGTCCGGCTGTTAAGGTAGAAGATTGGTACGCACGATCAGGCGGGAGGCGCCATCTTTTGTCTATGATTCTCCAAGATGAGGATCTCGACGCATGAATAAAGCGGATAGTCAGGACACGGCAGACCGTCTCTCCGCTATTGTAGCGAACTCCCTGGACACCCAGGCGAAAACGCGAGATCTGGCGCGGCTAGCGTACCAAAGCCGCACGCAGTTCCACAGGTTGTTCCGAGCAATGGTCGAAGAAACTCCGGGAGCCATGCGACGGCGGCTATTGTTGGAGAGAGCGGCATATCAACTGGCGCATACCGGAATGTCGGTCACGGATGTCGCTCTGGACGCTAACTACGGTTCGTTGGAGGCGTTCACTCGCGCTTTTCGAAAGGCTTTTCGGACTTCTCCCAGCCTCTACCGGCGCATGCGTGATCCGCACTTTCACTTGCCGGCGTCCAACAAAATTCACTTTTTTGCCCCCGGTTCCCCAACAAAAGGAGAAATAGACATGGATTTATTCGATCGTTTTGCAGGCAACGACTCCTGGCACACGCGGCGTTTGTTGGAATACGCAGGTACTCTGACAGAGGAACAATTGGATGGGCCGCTGCCTACGGTCGTAGAGCTGCTGCCCTGGCGGGAGTCGAACAAAACTCTAAGGCAGCTGTTGGAAAACATTATCTTCACCAAAGAAGTCTGGACCGCCGCGCTGTCCGGAGCCGAAATGGATTTGAACGGCCCTCCCAGATCGCAGCGCTCCCCGCAAGCGATGCTGCAAAGGCTGGAAAAAACCGATGTTGAACTGCATCGTATTTTCAGTGACGTCCGAAACCGTTCCGCCTGGGATGATACGTTCGTCGATGCTCTGTGTGAACCGGCTGAAACCTTCACGTTCGGCGGCGTCTTTGCCCATATTATGACCTTCAACGCGCATCGCCGATTGGTGGCCTTGGACGCTCTACGCCAACTCGGCGTCCAAACCGAAGGCTTCGGCGATCCCATGGAGTATGAGGAAAGTGTGGCACCTTGGAACCAGCGGGTACCTCTCAAAACGCCACGAGAGAACACCCCCGCTGATTCCAAAGTCCCGGCGAAGCGGCGGCCTTCTGGCTCAATCTCGGCAGCAAGGCTGAGGTAAACGAACTCTTCAGAGAGTGGAAGGCCGCGCACGCGAAGATCGTTTCCGAGCCCGCGGACAAACCGTGGAAGCTGCGCGAGTTTATGGTCGCCGACCCTTTGGCAACCTCATTCGTGTCTTCTATGATTTCCGGGGTGAGATGTAAAAGAACATCGCGAAAAGTCACCCAGGATTTAGCCACGGCTCCGGAATTAGCGCACCACTGTGGTACAAGGATCCGAAAGAGTTGGCATACGATTTCGGCGTCGACTCATCGAGAAGCCGAGCAATCGCCGCTTGCTCAGAAAGATGCGGTCATGGCGAGATTTGGTGCAACCTAACCATAGATACTGAAAGCGGAACGTGGAGCGACGATGAGAACGGAATTGCTGCGATTCGACGGCGCTGTCGAGCGGGATCCCGCCATCGATGGGTGGATGAAAGAGCATGCAGGTGAATTGGGAGTCATCGCGCGTCAGTGGTTTGAGGTGATGCGAAAATGTGGGGATGAAGTCCGGGAGCTTTTGCATGACGGCTGTCCGGTTGCATGTCTGGGAGATGCGCCCTTCGGCTATGTCAATGTATTCGCTTCGCACGTAAACGTAGGGTTCTTTCACGGCGCGGCGCTGCCGGATCCGGCCCGCTTGTTGCAAGGCACCGGCAAGTTCATGCGCCACGTGAAGCTGAGACCGGGAACGGCCACAAACGCCGCAGTGCTGAGCAGGCTCATCGATGCGGCGTACTCGGACATAAAGTCGCGCGTCGAAAACGGCTAGCTCAGAAAAACGCCTTGGGAGGCCGACGCGGATGTGAACCGCCAGATTAGAAATAAAGTCGTGGATTCACCCAGTGCAAAAACTCGTTATTCGTAGAAGTGGCATAGTGCCAAGTCTGCATCTCACATCCGCAAAGAAAGAACGCGCTGTGGTTGTGCTGGGGATCTACTTTATGATCCCTGTGATGGCGGCGAGGCCGATGGGGACGAGTATCCATCCCAATATCCTGTGCAGCCGAGCGTAGTTTCGTCCGAACCACCAGTTTTCACGAGGCATCCAGACTCTTGCGGCGTCCATATCGATAATAGGGGTCAGCAAATCGAGGCTATACCAAAATGGGTTGTAGATGGCGCGACAAGATTTGGAGTCTTGCAATTCCATGTCCCGGCGGCGCCAAAAGATCACCGTTCCTAGAAACACGACCATGAGACTAATAGCCAGCGCTTTTTGAGGCTTTCGCCCGTAGCCGACGAGTCCATCTAAGAAATAACTGGATACTTTCGCGGACCCTGAAAGAGTCCTTCGTTCGATTCTCTTGCTCTGAACGAAAACGTTATCCGCCTCTTCGGGCAGGCCATGTATTCGATAATAACTCTCGAGTTGCGAATAAGACTGGGAGTTGTAATTGTTTTTGCTCTCTTCGTCAATTAGAATTTTAAGGTTTTCGTCTACACCGCCTGGTGAGAGGTCGCCGTAGATGAGCCCCGCGAGAACAATGGGATCTGGTTTACCAACCAGGCTAAGTTCAAACACTTTTTCGATGTGAGCATGACCGAGGTCAAGCTTCTTTCCCACTCTAACGCTTTTAAGATTTAGACCTTTCAAATTGCTCTGGGTCATCGAAAGTGAACCGGCAAACATAGAATTTTCAACGAACATATCGCCTTTTATATCAGCCTCGCCGAATTCCACGGTCGCAGACCTATTTGTGAATCGCGCATTTTTGATGAACACATCACCTTTGACATCTAGGTGGTAAAACTCAGCAGTTCCAGGAACTTCAATTCCGTTTAAAAACAATCCTCCCGAGACTTGCATGCTATTGAAATTCAAATTTGATTTTGTGAATCTGCTGCCGTTCAGAGAGAAGGGTGCCCGAAAGTGACTCGTGGAGAAATCCAAGTCATCGTCAAATTGACTGTTGGTCAACCGTACTTCCATCTGAATATCGGCATTTCGAACGCTTAATGGTCCTCGAAACTCTGCACCGTCTATCATCACGAAGCGGCTTAGGTTGGTGCGATTGAACTTGCCTAAAAGCAATTTTTCAATGAATTCGGAGCGTAAACTGGCCTGACGGCCTTTCGCCCACACTACCCTGTTACGGCAGAGATCCTGTTGGATATCCTCAACCTTTGGCGCTTCGCTCGAAAAGACCACGCACTTTCCCTCGATTACCTGTTCCAAGACGAACTCTTCCTGGGGCGTCAGGCCCCCAGTCATGCTTTGACCTCGACACATTGTTGTAAGGGGATGGCAAGCGAAGACCGCAAGGAGTGCCAGTCGCGGAAGGAGATGCGCCCAAAGTCTGCGCCGAACACAACTGCCCCGGTTCGCCATATTGTTTTCTCCTCTGCAATCAGGCCTTGCCGAGGTCGGACCACGCTTAGAATGCAATCCGCCGAAGAAACGACTTTAAGATCGAGGATTGCCTGGCTACTGAAATAAGAACAAGATGAGGGCCTTTTGATACCTCTCGAGGTGACGTCATCGAGCTCGAGACGTGGCGCCATTCCACATCATCGTCGCGATCAGAACCAAGAAAAGGTAGCGGACTGGACATAAACTTGATCCGGAGATATTGACAGCTATACTATCACAGAAAGACAACACACGAGGAATTTTTCTTGTCGCTTCGCGAGTCGGACGACCGAACGTTGGTCAATCTGTCAGCTACCTAAGGCTTTTTTCGAAAACGGGGAGAGAAGCGGCGCCGAGTAGGAGACCCAGGCGAGGACGAAAATACTACACGCTCCAGATCCAACAATCGCCGCAGGTGGCTTACTTTCTAAGGAATTTCGGTTTGGCAGTCTCTTCCCTCCTGCAGGGATTGAACTGCCCAGGGCCCTCAAGGTTGAACATGAGAAGAGAACGAGACTATCGCAATCTTGCTTCCGTTCTCCTTCAGCTCGCCACCGCACCCCTGCGGATGGCGGATTGGGTGGAGGGGTGCCCCAATGCCTCAGACGGCGAAGGACACCGAGTGGTGGTCGGAACAATCGTAGATTGCAACCAGATGTTTTTCCTCACAGAAGAATCAAGCCCCCATGCGTACATATTGACCAATATTGCCCGCGTGAAGACATTTCTCGGCAGGAAAGTTCGGATCACAGGCGCGTCGCAATCCCCGCACGCACTCTCCGTAGAAACGGTTGACGAACTGCACTGAAGGGCGCACGCGACCGCTGCAATCAATCGAATGTGTTGATTTGCGCGGAGTGAGCTTCAAGAGACTGTCACATTTTCGATGCTGGAGGAGGACTGCTGCGGGCATGAAGAAATGCTGGCGCGCCCGGCCTGACGTGGCAAACCGATCTTGTAGCGGACCGACAGCGATCATCTTTCACATTCGAAGTTGATAGCAATCAAACACGCTCCGGGTTAAACTCACTTCGAACTCCCGCTCGGAAAGTCCTCGCTAAGCGGCGTAGGCCGTGGTTCGGGCAATTTCCCGTTCCATTTCGTGTTTTTCCCAACAGCTTCCGTCCTGTCCCTCGAAGCGCTCAGCGTGATAGCAGTGGTAATTTGGATCACGGCTGTTGAGCGCAGGGTCGTAAATCTTCTCCCGTACCCATCTTTGCCCTGACGCGATTAACGATCGGCAGTAGGCGCATTGGCTCGCGAAGCAATCAATCATTTTTTGTCTCCGGAATACATCCCTCGAAGAGATTGCTGTGCAATCTCCATGCCAATACGATCCGTTACCGCACATTGCGCTATTTGCTGCATCTGGTAGTGTCATCGGTTTGGTAACTGCAGTAACGGTACGCAGATAGTGCCCAGTTGCTTGCGCGCCTCTGGAGTTTTTTGCTAAACGGAGATGAAAGAAAGCTACGCAGTCTAGTGTAATCTGAATGGGAAGGGAGCCCTGCGCGGCCAACCAACAGAAGGTTGGAAGGACCCGGCGTCAAACATCTGATCGGCTAACTCCTGGCTCAACCGACCTTTGCTGACGCTCCAGAACCTGCCACGCCTGGTGGCGGAGGTCCCCGCTTAGCTGCGCTACAAAGGCACGACGGGCACGAGCTGAAATCTCGACGTTTTCAAGAAAAGCGGTGCTGTAAGTTGGACAAGCCAGCAAAAATTCTAATCAGTGGCATTTTCGTGGGTGCCTTGATCTACGGTCTCGGCGAAGTGAACACACACCGGCTAGAGCGCAGAGTGCAGGAGCTGCAGAGAGCATGTGTCGCCGAAACGGAAGCAGAAGCGAAGAAGCAAGGGACTTTTTCCGCGTTGGCGAGCATTTTCTCAGGTAAGGCGATATGTGATCCCGTCGAATTGGCGAGATCTGACGGCTACACCGGTATTCAAGGACAATTGGCCGCAGCACAACGCGATGTTCTGCGATGGGCTAACTGGCCTCAAATCTCTGGTATCGCAATTCCACTCCTGTGCTGTCTTCCCTGGTTGTGGTATTTCTTTTTACGACGGATTCGTGAACTCCGCGAAGCCATTGCCGGGAAATAGACATACGAAATTCGCGCTCACGCAAGAATACCGCACTACGAGTTTGCCTTGCGCCGTCAGACGAACGCCCCACGATTGCCTAGGTTCTCCCCCTTGCTTGCGAACCCAGAGTGCGCGCGTAGAACCGCGTGAATTCCGCACCAACATACAGGAGCAACTGCAGTGTACTCGGGTACAAAATCCACGCGGCCTAGGGCAGAATCGAAGGCAGCTATTGGGATGAGGCGCGGGGTATCTTTGAAAATACTCGCAGAAACACACTGGGCTGAGTGAGATGAAGGCACGACGGGCGAGTCGGGCCGGAGTTGTCGAAGTTAGTTTCCAGCCAAGCTGGTCGATGGGCTAGTGTTTGGAAACTCGGCGTCCTCCGTACTGTTGCCGAACAAACGGTTCGAGCACAGCTTTCTTCACGACGCCTGATCTCTTTTGCCGGACCGCAAACCTTTCAGCCTTAGCACGGTCTTTGAATACCCGATTGCCGGATGTCTCGTTGTCGGAGTACGTGACGATCACTCGCCAGTATTGAATCTCGCGTTTTGGTTTCTTGGTATCGTTGGCGTTTTTCGGCATAGGCAATTTTATCAGAGCGTCGAAGCTCTACATCGATTTGAGCTGATGTTATAGACTCCGGTTGCCCAAACCTCTATAAGCAACTTCAAAGTCGGTCAGCATGTCACGGTGAAGTTGTCTGGTGGGCGTCTGGTGGACGCAGAGCCCTCATAGCAAATGGCTTAGAACGGAATGTCGTCGCACAGCCCTGCGCTGGCCGACGCGGAACTCTCAGCTGTGGAAGATGGACTTATCGCGTACGAACAATTACTCGCAAAGCTGGTCGACGTACCGAGGCCAGCAGGACCGACTCCCCGGCAACTCAGCGGAGAGCATCTCGTGCAACTGCAGGTGGTGCCAAAACTAGGGCCTTTTAGGCCCCAATCTGGGGTTATCGGGAGGCAAAGGCAACAGACTCAACTGGACTTTTGGTAGGGGCGGTGGGGATCGAACACGACCCCATAACTCTAAGTCCCGTGATTTAATGGCGTTGCAACCGCCCACCAAATCCAATTGCTGATTCTGCTGACTGCGGCATTCTTTAGGTGCCGTGTAGCCTCGTAAGCCCACGGGAAGACGCAAGCTAAGCCGGGTAACGCTTGCCTTTGGCACCGATTGTGACGACATGCTTAGGGAGAGGAAGGCAGCCGAAGCTACCGGATCTACAGGTCCGCGATTATAAGGGTCAAGTCATCCCTTAGGGGCCGACCGAGCGCAAACTGGTGCACGCTCTGCAAGATCTGTTCCGATAGAGTCTTTCCGTCAACGGGGCGCTTGCCTACTTCTTCGACCAGGCGGCCGAGCCCGTACTCGCCTGAGTCCGATTCTGCCTCGATGATGGCGTCAGTAAATAGGACCATGCGATCGGATCTGCGGCTAACCTGGATCGTTTGTTGCTCCCATGAATGATTGAGTACCGGTGAAATAATCGGACCAGTAGCCTTGAGCAGAGCTGCGGAAGTTTTAGGCGTTGATAGAATTCCCGGTGGATGTCCGGCGTTGACGAAATCCAGGAAGCCATTTCGGACGCGAGCGCAGATCAGTGTGATGAAGTGATAGTCGCCAAACGCCCGGATTCCGTTCGCAACTCGTTCAACCACAGAAGCTGGTTCATAAACCTCGGAGCTAGCCGAATGAAGGGCCGATTTGACGATCCCCGTTAGCATAGCGGCACTGGCACCATGTCCTGAGACATCAGCTACGAGGATGACCGCTCCGTCCGGCGGAAGGGCAACATAGTCATAAAAGTCCCCAGCAAGTTCAGAGCAAGGGATGTAATGAGCAAAAATGGAGATCCCTCCTACTTTGGCAAACTCGGGGGGCAGAAGACTCTGTTGGAACGCGCGCGCATCGCCTAGTTCCTTCTGCATGCGCAGGATGTGTTGTCGGTTGCTACGATCCAGTTGTTTCAGCTCAAGACATCTTTCCACAAGACTGAGTAGCACCCCGCGGTCGAATGGCTTTTGAAGAAAGTAGAACGCATCTTTTCGAATCGCCCGTATGAGCTTCGCATCGAGTTCATGGATACTACCGGTCATAAAAATGACGTCTAGCTCAGGATCAATGGCCTGCAACTTTTCCATCAACTGGAACCCGTCCATTTCGGGCATCTGAATGTCTAGAATGGCGAGATCCGGCTTGAACGCCTCGGCCAGCTCAACGGCCTCGCGGGATGACCGAGTGCTCGCAATCTGATAATCCTTGCCAAGCACCCGTTCAACTGATCGAAGCATGCCTGCTTCGTCGTCGACTACAAGGATGCGCCATATACTCATACCGTACTGTCAGCCATCTTCTCGCCAACCATCGGCAAGAACACCGTTACCTGAGTACCCTCTCCGGCTTGGCTTTCAATTTCGATTCGGCCACCCACATTTCCAATGATCGATCGGCAAATCGATAGTCCTAAGCCGTTGCCATTTGGCTTTGTGGTGAAAAACGGTTCGTGAATGTGAGACATGACGTCAGGAGGGATTCCACAGCCAGTATCTTCGATAAGGATTGAAATATTATCTCCCACATTCGCCGTCTTTATAGACAGTACGCCGCCAGTTGGCATTGCGTCCCTGGCATTCGTCGCGAGATTCAGGAACAGCTGTTCTAGGTCCCCCTGTGCTGCTTGGATGTTCGGAACAACAGTCCCGAGCTCAACGTTCAACTGAATACCCTGCCGTTCCAACCCATCTCTGAGGACTGCCAGCGTGCTCTCGAGTGCACGACGCACATTGGCCTGAAGGCTGCCTTGACTTGCACCTCGCGCCAAAGCCAGCATTCCGCTAAAAATTCTGCGGCAGGTCTGTATGGATTGTTCGATTTGTTGAAGATCCCGCGCGAGGGTATCTCCTTCCAGCCGATTCAACTGGACCTCCGCCAGGATTTGCTGAATCAATGGCAAGACGCATCCGAGAGCGTTATTTACATCGTGTGACACCCCACGAAGGAGATTTGCGACAGCGTGCTTCTTTTCCGCCTCGAGCATTTTCGTTTCGAGCGTAACGGTTCTTTGAGAATTCTGGATTGCCACGGCAGCAAGCGGCACGAACCGCTGCACAAGGTCCGCCTCGTACCTTCCGAACGAACCTGGATGGCATGCTGCCACTTTCAATACCCCCAGGACACCGTCGCGTGTTGCAAATGGCGCACACAGCATGGAGGATTCGCGCAAATCGGGAGTCGCGCCTTCTGCGGCTTTGTTGTAATCCAACAGGTCCGCGAGAGCGGTTGATTCTCCTCCTGACCATTCATCCCAACCATGCCGTCGGTCGAAACCATAAACCGTGTTGTTGCGCATCAGAGTCCGGACATCCTCATTCAGCGGGAGTTTTAATCCGATTCGACGGCTTTTCCCTTTTAGCCACGCAATTTGTTCGGCGACCAATTGCAACGTATTCTCGCGCCAATCGCAGATAAGAAGTGCCGAAGAGTGGTCGTAGTGCGTAAGCGAGCGCAGTCCGTGCAAAATCTGGTAGAAAAGGTCCTGGGGACGCAGCTGTTCTAAAATCTTGCGGTCGATTCGCGACCGCACTTCTATAGTGCGTTGCCAGTCAATAAACTCGATTGATTCCGAGATCAACTTCGCTATTCGCCTTAACGCTCGGAGATCAGAGTAGGGTTTGAAGTGGCCCTGTCCTTTCAGGGCTAGCGCCGCCCATAAACGACCACGACGGTTGACCGGCGCCATGATGATCTCTAGCGGAATACGCACCCGCTGTTTTTGTAGAAACGCGGCTAGAAGGTCCAGATCCCACCTAGCTCCTCGCGGAATCACCGATATCAAGTTTGCGCGAGAACCGTCGGGCGTAAGAATAGCAATACATCCGTCGTCTACCCTGAAATGTTCACACGTACGACGGAGAGAGAATGTGAGCGCCCTGTGGTCATCACTCACAGATCTCAGGTAACTCTTCAGCTCATCCAGAAAAGTCCATACAGCAAGGTCGGCGGACGTGATGCGGGACTCGTTCATCAAAATCCTCGCCGCGACAGTTGGTTAAGCATTGTAATGAGTAAGCTCAGCAGCCGAAAGGTGGCAAATCCTGGCGAATTCTCACGCCTGCTAAAAGAAAAGCACGAAGCTACATCTTCGCGTTCGCGGAGTGATCCGGGCTACTACCCTGAGCATCGTAACCAAGGCATCGATTGCCAGTCTCAATGGGACGACTGGAGCCAATCGAGGATCTCGTTTCCGTCGCTCGCAGGATCGGGCGCGAGCACCCGCCTTCGCTTACTCTGCCGAAACAACTTGGTCATCCCCTCTCTCGCCAAGTATTCCTCAGCTAGGTCATCCAGATATCACCAGTCCCCGGCGAAATCAATGGAGCGCACACGGTGTTCCGGGTCCGGAACAAGTGCAGTCATCTTAAGAAACCACACCCGGTCGCAGAAGGCACCCCAACATAGGTCGAAGATTATCCCCAAGGTTTCGGTCGTCTGGCCCGTCTTGGCGAGATAGGTGACCGTGTTTTGCATGTTGCTCACGCAGACGAGCCGTTCGAACCCAGTTTGGCGAACAGTCCTTTCGAAAGCCCCGCCTACCAACGCGGACTTACACTCGTACTGGAAAACGAGTGTGCCGTTAATATCAAAGTAAAGCGTCTTCATCGTTTCCTTCTGTTCGCTACAGGGGGTCTGGAGAATAGTATCAAAGGCTGGTTCGGGCGTAGGATGTCCACTCAAAACCGCACCCTCAAGCTATTAGCCGTTGACTTAAAACCAGACGTCGTTTTAGTAGATGTATCAATGCCGGGGTTGAACGGGTTCGAGGCTGCGGGATGCATTCATGAGCAAATACCAAGCGCCGAAATTCTAATCGTGACCGAGCACGATTCCAGGACCCTTGAACACCTTCCGCCTCAACCTGGAGTTCGTGGGTATGTCGTCAAATCCCGCCTTGAGCATGACCTCATACCGGCAGTCGAAGCCGCCAGCAAATACCAAGCAGTATCCAACTCCGCCGTTGCATAACAAGCGCTACGGCCAACTGCGATATTCAGGCGTGCACCGTGCGCGTCCGCGCGAACCGCCGGCTTCCGTTATAGTTAGCGGCCTCAGCTCTCACATTGTGCAACTCCAGTTGGTTAAGAGCTATGCCCGGGACATTTTGGCTCGATTGGGCGTGCAGCCAGAGAATCGCAGATGGCATCATGGTCAGTAGGACCAATGTCTGTACGAATTTTTTGTTGGCATTTCACTCCTCCATTGTTTCTATTCCCGCATACAAGTCCGAACAGACATTCTCTGGCGGGGCAGCTAACGCAGCCGGGTTTTCTCATAGTGCTCTCTATTCCGGGGTAGTACAGTCAGAGGATCAATTTAGCCGAAGCCCTGAATAAATGCGTTCAGGATTGCCAGGGGTTAACTACGGCCACACCTACGGGCTGAAAGTGATCCACATTTCGGGTCACGACCGTCATGCCGTGAACAAGGGCAGTGGCCGCGATGAGAGCGTCACGATCGGAGCGAGGATTGGGCACGTGGAGCGCGGCGCACCGCTGGGCAACAGCAGTATCAATCGCAAGGATGCGACCGTCGAACGCGGGCAAAACATGGCCATCCATCCAGGCTCGAAGAACCGCGCCCTGTTTCCGGTCACGCCGTTCGATGAGGAGGATTCCTATCTCCAGTTCCAATATTGAGATCGCACATAGATAAAGGCTCGCAGCGGGAAGCGCCTGGGCCCACATTCTGACGCCGCGATCCGCCTTCTTAGCTTTTCTTAACTCGGAAACTACATTGGTATCGAGGAGATACATCAGGACAAATCTGCCGGCTGCTGGAGATTGCCTTTCATGCGAGGCGGCTCAAATTCAACTTCAGCGGCCTGTGGCATTCCCAACAGGTCCACAATGCTCTTCTGCCCCTCGGTAAGCTTCTGGTATTCCTCAACAGTAAGTAGCACGTGAGACGGACGTCCTCGGTCAGTGATGAAGACAGGACCGCGTTTGGCCGCTCTCTTCGCCCTGCTTGTGTCCTGATTAAACTCCCGGCTGGATAGTTTGGTCGTGGCCATGAAAGCTGTCCTTAATGTAGAAACGTACCTACATTGTAGCCAAGACTTAAGAGGAACGCAACCTGGACTATGGCCAGGCTTGTCGCCGAGCCTTCATTTATCGGATTACGGAAGGGTGCCCGTTATCGGCCAACTATCGCAAGTTGGCCAGGAACCACACTTGTATGGGTTGTTTTAGGCTCGCATTACCGCGAAGCCTTCAGAGCTGCGGCCACCTGCGTCATGCGTGCACCCTGATGCTTCGCGACGACGAGTTCGTCCGCGGTCGGCGGGGCGGTGTTCTGTCCGGAAATCGACGACGATCCGTACGGCGTCCCGTGGCCCTGAAAAACTTTCTCGTGAGTGTAGCCGTTCGGTACGATGATGAATCCAAGGTGCGCCATCGGGATGTACAGCGAGACTACTGTCGTCTCGTTTCCTCCGTGCGGCCCTGCCGTGGAAGTAAAGGCACCAGCCGCTTTTCCGTTCAATTTACCTTGGAACCACAGACCACCAAGGCTGTCTATGAATGCCTTCAACTCCGCCGACGTATTACCAAATCGCGTCGGGGTGCCAAATATGATTCCATCGGCCCATTCTGCGTCGGCTGGCGTTGGGGCACCGTACTCGGCGAGCATCCTTTTGCTGCGATCCTCCCAGCCGGGCACTTTGGCCATAACCGCCGTAGAAACGATATCGGGCACGCGGCGCAGCCGGACTTCGGCTCCGGCTTCACGGGCTCCCTCACTGATGGCTTTAGCAAGCGCTTCTATGGAGCCGTCGCGAGAGTAAAACGCAACGAGAATGTTTGCTTTAGGATCTGGCATAGACAATTCTTTAAATCTGAACGTTTTCCTTAACTCTATCTGGGATGCGAGCAACAAGCACCAAGTTTTTAAAAAAGGCGCCTAAACGGGTCTCGCTTATCCGCGAACGCTGTCCGGCGGGTCGGCAACCCGGAAGCTATCCGGCTTCCACGGCGGGATTCGTCTTGTGAAGTCGGTTTCTCTCCAGCGATTGGTCGGTCACTGCTGGCGCTAACGGAATCCGACCCCAAGGGCTGTAGCGTTCACAGAGAGTTCAAGAACTCGATAATGGCATCCTGCTCGGGGCGTTTCAGTTTTTCAAATTGCTGGGTGACGTGGCTGGCCTCGCCGCGGTGTCGCGCGATCGCATCGAGAAGCGTTAGGGAAGCGCCGTCATGCATCAAGCGCGGACGCAAGCGGACTCCCCATAGGGGAGCAGTGCGTATCTTATTCCGGCTGCTCTCGAAATCTTGTTTCGAAAGATACCCGGACATCTGCTGGAAGACTTGGTGTCCATAGTGCTCGCGCGTGGCTTGCAGGATTCCGTCGCCGGTGCCCACATTGTGCATCAGGAAATCGCCGTACGGGTGCAAGGCGATGGAGCCAAGTGCGGCGGGAATCGTAAACGTTCCACCATTAATCTTTGTTCCCGCGGGAGCAGTAGTCAGTGTTCCGATATGGCAGGTCGCACAACCGATTTTCTCGAACAAGCCGAGACCCCTCGTTGCAGCGGCGCTGCTGGCGAGCTGCGCATCGCGTGCCGGCGCCTTGGTAGCGCGAATGAAGCGTGCGAAGTGGTCAGTGTCGGAAAGGCCGTCCGGCCCAGGTGCATCATTCGGCTCGGACGTGGTGTTGCAGAGATTCGTCACCTCATTGGGTTGCAGGCGATTGGTGATACCCATCTCGTTGAGGTACGCGTCGCCAGCGAACGATAACAGACTGGCGTGCTGATCTTTCCAGCCGAAGCGCCCTACACCCATCTGTCCAGGCGCTTCCACGATGGGGACATAGAGAATCTGACCACAGATTTTCCCACGCGAAGATTTGCATTGTTGCTTGGAAAGATCAACAAGGGTTTGATCGGCAATGGCCTCGACAAAGCCGTCGCCCAACAGATTTAGCGAGAGCCGAAAGGTACGGATCGTCTCGGTCTCTGGAACGCGTTCTTGGATTTCCTTGTCGGGAAAAGCTGCGTTAGGGCAAATCGCGCGATCATTCACCAGTGAGCGGCCGGTGATCACCTCGGCCCGGTGAGCGATCGGGATGTCGGGCGTGCGGAAGTGTCCGTCCTTCCCCTGATGGCCGACGCGCAATTCCGTGACCTGCGATGCTCCGCCCGACGCGGGAGTCTGGTGGCATTCGCGGCAGGACTGCGCGTTGTACAGCGGTCCCAGACCCTCTCCTAGCTCCTCGACTTCCTCGAATTTCGCTTGGTCGGCCTGATGCGTAGCATCGTCGACCATCCCGTTGGTTTTGTTGTCGAAGCCTGTAGGTGCGTCGGGAAACTGGTTCGCGGCCGAAACGAGAGCGAGGGTGCAACCAACCACCGCAATCAGCTTCATGGGCTCTCCCTCCTCGAACGGATTGGGAGCGGGGCTGAGTTGTAGATACCAGCTTGTGAGCCTGCGGCAAAGGGCAAACAACAACCCTCCTGCCCAAATCAGCAAGGCCTCTCGGTTGGTCAGCGCGTTCAGGAATCACACGAATTTCGCCGTTCATCGGTGCACAGAAGATCTGCCGATTCTGAACGAGTGGTCCGGATGGCCCGTGATCCGGGAGCTATCTCTACAGCTTGCCCCAACCATGGAGAAGATCTAGCGTTGCGTGTGCCTTACCTTCCGCACCTCCGAGCGGCATGTTCGAAAGACATATGATCGTGAAGTGTTGTTCCGGAAGGCGGGCTATATAGGTGGAGGCGTTTGTATCACCACCAGAATAGTCCAGCATGGGATGGTCATACGCTGAGCGCCATACTAGCAGAAAGCATCGTTGTCCTTGTCATGCTGGAACTTCATTGTCCATGATTCAGTGAATTGGGGCCCAGCCAAAGATCCGGGTGGAATGATCTCAGTGCTGTCGTCGTTGATCTCACGGCGCAACATCCCGAGAGGCCCAAAGCGCCGCCTCTTGCCGCCTCGCCAAGTCGCTAAGTCGTTCAAGAAAAAAAGGTTGGTTGGTCGGGGTGGTGGGCATCGGAACAAGGTAGTGTTGAGACTTCGCAAGTTATTGATTTTTCGAAGCGCGAGATTTGCGCAAATACGCAAATTCGCCGAAGAAGAGAGGTACACGCCGGGTACACCGCCACCTGTCATAAGTACCAATTGTGCCCAGATCGAGGCGACGGTCATGCTCTCGCCTCCGCTGCTGCTCGGTTTAGCTCCGGGTTCTAAATCTTGTTACTCGAGCAACATAGCTCGGAAAGGGAGCAGACTCGTGAAACGACGGTTTGGGACAATTCGAGCCAATCGGCGAAGTCCTGTTTGGCGGGCCCATGCCAGTTTCTACGACAACTTGTGTCGTTCGACGGTGCGGGCATTGTTGGTTCACTCTCAGGCAAGCGTTTGGGATCACGCTTTCTCTAGGCTTGCTTTCGCTTGATTATCGATTAAGAGGAGAACGATTGTGAAAAAACTGTTTGTAGTGTTGGTGATGGTGGGAGTGTCCATGTGCGGGTCGGGGGTCAATGCCCAGACAGCGCCGGCACAAGAGAACAATCCGCATGTGATCAGTAGTCAGGACTTGGATCTGCTGCGGAAAGATATACGCTCTAAGAAGAAGCAGTTAGTTGCGGCGAACTTGAAGCTGACAGATTCGGAAGCCACGAAGTTCTGGCCCATTTATGATCAGTACACGGCGGAACTGATAGCGATCAACGACAAGAAGTTTGCATTGGTTCAAAATTACGCGGACAACTGGGGGAAACTGACGAACGAGCAGTCATTGTCGTTTATCCGGCAGTGGTTGGACATGGACATTTTGGTAGCGCAGTTGCGGCAGAAATATGTGCCGATCGTGTCGCAGGTACTGGATGGGAGGAAGTCAGCAACGTTTTTCCAATTGGACAGACGCATGTCGATGATGATCGATCTGCAGGTGTCTTCACAAATGCCGCTGGTACAGGCTCAGGAATAGGTCCTTCCTTTAGCATTGTTCAAGCTGCATGGCCGAAACGGTAGGCTTGTGACGTACCCGTCGGAACGCCGCCCAATAAGCTCCCGCCCTATGGCAGTTGGGCAGCTGTGGGTCCCCCGGCGGCCCGTGAGCATAGGGGCGAGCGTTAGATATTTCCCTAGTTACACAGGCGTGGAGCAAAACGTAGGTTGCTTGGAGCAATGAATTGCGGATGTCGCTGACCTTCAACTCTCACAGGAGGGAGTGCCACCACAATGAGTTCGCAAATGGGGACGTCACTCCCGCGCCGCGCCTTCGAGCAATACGAGCTCCGTTGGAGAGGGGACGGGCATGATCTGGACGATTGGCTGCAAGCAGAATCGGAGTTAGTTCGACAGCAGAACAAGGCAGCAGCCCCGTAGGACGCAAGTCTGGAAGTCTTGACGCCTGTCGAGTTGTCGGATTTTCAACGAGAGTGCACGGCAGACGTGCGCCGGAGGTCTGACCATGCAAAAGCGTAGCCCCGCCGCCGCGGCATCATCGGTCATATGTGCCCTGATCTTGCTGCTTTCGCTGTTCTTCAGTAGTGCCAACGCGCAGCAATCTCTGCCGGACGCCCCAAAACCGAAGAACGTTAAGACACAAACGAAGGAACCGTCTGAGACTGGCTGGCCACGCACCTTCAGCAGTGGGACCGACTCCTTCACAATTTATCCCCCTCAGGTGGACAAATGGAACGAAAACCTTATCGACCTCTATTGTGCTGTCGAGTTGAAGACCGGAAAAAATAGCGCCGCCAAGTACGGAGTCGTTTGGTTCCAGGCGCGCACCGAAGTGGATAAGGTCAACCGATTAGTGACGCTGGACCAGGCGAAGGTCGCGAGAGTGAAATTTTCGG
>JBKOXA010000064.1:0-25728 GCA_046724685.1 Acidobacteriota bacterium
CAGCGTTAGCTTTCGCATATCGTTCAGGAAGTACGCGGCAGAGGCGCAGAGCAGCGCAAGCGAAATCCACGAAATGCGCGACGCGTGGAATCCGAACGTATCGGTTCCACCGAGAAGCCCTGAAGGGACAATGTCCTTCGAGTTGTTGATCGCCGCATGCAGCAGCATGGTCAACAGCAGGCTGCCGTTGGTGCGCGCGTACAGCCAAGCAAAGGCTACGGACATCGCGGTCACCTGCAGCACGAATACCGGAAAGGCCTGCCGATAGGAATCGCCGTCACGAATGAAAAACTGCGGCAGATGCCATACGCCCCAGATGAACCCGAGCAGCACACTCGCGCTTCCCAGTCCGAAACGGTCCGCCAGTCGGGGAAGGGCATAGCCGCGCCAACCGATCTCCTCTCCGGCCTGAAACGGGGTCGAAAATGCGATGGCAAACGGAATAAGGTACCACTGCGAGGTGTCAAAGCGCGGCCATGAACCGGTTGAGGCGCAGTAAATCATTGCAGCGGTTAGCTTAAGCGCAATCATGAATCCAAGTGCGAAGACGTAGTACTTCGCGGCGACGCTCCACCTCGTCATTCTACGAAGGAGCGCGATCACGCCCGAGCGGCCCTCTGCGCGGAACGTAACCACGAGCGCCGCCAATGCCGGAGCGAACGCCCCGAGCAGGATCAAGGCGCCCCCCAGCGGCGAGCCTGCCGGTATCGGCACGAAGGCGACGGTAAAGAAACAAATCCACATCAGCGCGAACGCCAGCGCGAAGAACACAAACAGCGAACTCGCTGACGAAACGCGCACCGTCGGTTCGAGGGACTCGGCAATCATGCAAGCAGCCTCAGATGTGAGGGAAAGATGCCCCGGGCAAGGAACAAACTATACCACTCCTCAGAGGCAGCGAAGCCTGCGCAGTCAGTGCCTGGTAGACACCCATACCGTCAAAATGGATTTTCAAGTTTCCGGCAATGCATGCGGGCGCTGACGGCTGATCGAATCAAAACCAGGTTCTCCGTCCGCCTGGTATTCCGGGCGCCGTGCACGGAACCCTCTGTGTCGCGGAATCACTTGCTAAGCGCATTTCAGTCCAGCAAGATGCATCCATGCCATTTCCAGATTTCACTCGTCGTCTGGTCTTTCGGTCAGCGCTTCTGAGCTTCTTTTTGCTGGCTGTTCTCGCTGGCAGTAGCGGCAAGTCCGTCAAAATGATCACCAGTTGGTTCAACCCAAATTACGAAGGACAGACGTTCCACAAGATTCTGGTCATCGGCGTCGCTCAAAACCTGGAGGTGCGCGCCGACTTCGAAGATGAAATGGCCGCCCAGATTGCGCGTCCGGGCATCGAGACCATTCCCGGCAACCAAATCCTGTTGCGCCCGGACCCTAAGGTGAAACTTGATCTTGACTACCTTCGTGGCCAGATCCGCGACAATCACATTGACGCTGTAGTCGTCTCGCGTCTCCTGAAAGTCGACAAGAAAGTAACGTCCATCCCGAGCTCGACCTACATCGCCCCGTACCCCTACTACTACTCTTTCTACGGTTATCTGGGCGCTGTGTATCCCCTGGTTTACGATCCGGGATACACGAGGGAAGATACGACAGTTAGCGTCGAGACCAACGTTTACGCCACAAGTAAGCCGGACGGTGACCTGGTGTGGAACGGCGTCAGCAAGTCGTTCAATCCGAAGTCAGCGAAAAAGATCGCCGATGGCCTTGTCAAAGAGGTTCCGAAGCAGATGGAGAAAGACGGGCTGCTACCGAAAAAAGCTCCCTCGAACTAATAACCGTACTTCATTCTGTCACACCGAGCGGATCTAAGCAGTGGGGTAGCCACGGTTGTCGGTGGTGGAAATACTCTGCTGATAAAGCGCCGTTGGCAGCGTCTACGCAGCTCAATGTCTTCCGACGGCGCGTGCCTAATGCTCGGTTAGTCAGGCAATGAGGCAAGTGAGTTCAGGGCTCCCCAACAAGCTAGAGGCTCCATCCAGCTAGGAAGTCAATCTTTGGCATGACGGCCACGAGATCGCCGAGAAAAGTTCTAAGGCCGTCCCCTTGGGCGCGCCACCTTAACCCTTTCCATTTGCCCAAGTTTTCACCAAAGGCATCGCACGCCATAGCTTTCGAAAGATGCTTCATTACTGATGATAGGTATATTCTCGGCCTGAGCTTGGGCGATGAGCATACGGTCAAATGGGTCCTTGTGAGGGCCCGGCAAGAGTCCAGCCCGAATGCCATGCTCTGCAGAAATGGCTAACGGCTGAAAACCTTCGCGTTCAATTAGGCCAGAGAAATCCGCCGCCAGGTCAGTAGCAGTCGGGAGTTTTCCCAGCCTGACCTTGATGGCGATTTCCCAAGCCGAAGCAGCACTCACGATAAGCGTATTTCTGGTCTCCGCAATGACCTTTCGAGCGGCTCGCGTTAGCGCGGGATCATCGGAAAGCCACCACAGCAAAGCATGGGTATCGAGTAGCGCGCGCAAATGGACTACTCCCAGGAAGTCAGTTCGCTAATCGGAAGGGGTTCAAAAAACTCAGGTCCGACACGCAACTTGCCTTTCAACGATCCTGGCTGGCGTTTACCTTTTACCTCGCCGACCGGAACCAGTCGGGCTACCGGTTTTGACCCGCGTGCAATGATCACTTCCTCTCCCTCGGAAGCTTTCTCAATTAACCGAGAAAGGTTTGTTTTGGCTTGGTGGATGGTGACGACGCTCATTGCAGCTCCTTAGCTAACCCATGTTAGCTCAGTCAAGAGTCGCGCGCAACCCTGCGGTTTTCTTGCTTTTCTAGTGACAGCGTCGCAGTCGATGGGACAGGGGAAAGACCGATCTGCGGGACGGCTCCTCAAAATCGGCAAGGAAAGTTCTAAAATCGGCCCCTTGGGCGCGCCATTTCTCCCTATTTATTCTCAGCAATTTAGAGCGATGGCCTCGGTTCGTTTAGAACTCAGCTGGACGGCTCAATGGACGCGTACGTCGAACACGGTTCCTGTACAAGCTGGTGTTCCGAATCGTCATACCTCTTTCGCGTCCAGTTCGACGCGCTGGGCGAGCGCCCGCAGGTGGTTACGACGGTAGCCGCCGGTATCGGTCTCTTGCCTTGCGGTCCTGGCTGGCGAAGGTTTTGAGCGCCCGAGGCGTGATGCTCGGCCCGAGCCGATCAAGTGCACCCTCGCCCGCTCTGCGTCAGCGCGGGCTTGGTCGAAATGCGCGTGAGTTCTAAGATCGTCTCTCCAGGGTTGAAAAACGCCAAAGCTCGGCCTGAGCTTGGGCGATGCGCATACGGTCAATCTTGACCGTGCCGCACGGAAGCGGACGATTCACGAGGCGTTGCGTTTCGCTTGTATACCATCTTGTGTCCCCAATCAACTTTTTCGATCTCCGCCGGAGAATTCGACTCTTCCGCAACAACTTCTTCTTGGTAACCATGTGCACCCTGGCTTAGGACGGCCATTACTTCCGCTTCTTTCAGATAACGGAGTCGCGCAGATTCTTTGGTTCGAAGCGTCACGCGCACAAGGCCCATCAAGGTTGCACGCTCCGCACTAGTCATCTTTTCGTTGAGTATGACTCCGCTTCGTTCCACAGCGACAAATGGCGGAGTTCTGTCTTTGCCGTTCCAGCGCTCTGCAATTTTCGAAACGGCAACTGCAGGTGGCAATACAGGCATGGTCTGACCGAGGAAAATGGCCTGGCATGGATAGAGAACGCCGCCTTTAAGAATCTGCCGGGACACTGCGTCGGTGCCAAGCGCATGCAACAAATCGACATCAGGAAATTGCCATCTCGAGAAACGCGCAATCATCGTCAGCACCGTGGTGTCGGGCTTTGGGAATCGCCGGGGAGTAATCGCAAGCCGTCGTTCTATTTCACACAGAAGTGCTTCGGCGGTATGGCAATCCTGTCCGCAGACGACCAGTCCGTGATTTCCAAGGATGAGAACGTCCGCCTCCGCCGCACTGGCAACTGCCTTTTCAATTTCTCGGGCGAGTGCTATGCCAGACGCTGCGTACGGAATCCATTTCCAGTGCAGGCCGGCCAATCGCTCTTTGAGTTGCTCGGGTCCATCCAGACGTATTGCCCAGGAAATGGCGTTGATCGAGTGCACGTGGATGACAACACGATGCGGAAGGACAGCGTGCATAGCGGTTTCAATGGATGGACGCAGCTCGCCATTCGGAACATAGGACGACGCAATTTCCTTTTCGTCCTGGATGGACCGCTTGACTTCTGCCAATTCTAGCGGCACGAACATCTCTTCTTGCATGGCATGAGCCAGCCATTTGCCGGATGCTTTGATCCATAGAATTCCATCGAGTTTAATGGATGTATTCCCATTGCTGGCCTGCACCAGCAGGGGATCGCCGCCAACACGCGCGGACAAATCGCGAAGCGACGCGAACTCCTTTTCATGTGGTGCGGTCGAAAGCCTCGCTTGGAACGCATCCTTCACGAATTAACTCCTCCTCCGCTCCTGGTTGCCGCACTTTTCTCTTTTTCTTGCCATATCTGTAGTGCTTCTGGGACTTGCTGCTTCGCTCGGAACCTTGCTCGGTTCTGGCCAATCTTGATGGAAGCTTTGAAAATGGCCCCGACGGAAAGTATTCCTCCTAATTTGTGCGAAGCGATGGAGGCCAAGCCCATGGATGCGATGCATCCGCAGGACGCGCAATCAGGATTCCCGCCAAACTGGCATGGAGTGATCTTTGTTTTCAGATCCGCCGACAATGTCTGGGTTGTGCGGGCAAAGACACAGTCTTGAGGATTCTTGGGCGGTGAGGCGAACTGTTGAATCACCGCATGCGGCATGTCCAGCTTCGGAAATTGTTTTCGCAATTGCGTCATATCCGCGATAGCTCGCGTGCGCTCCTCAGAATCGAGGATTTCCGGCATTCGGTCTCCAACCTGAGGAGTGAACAGGCTGAACCACACCTTTTTGATCTCCGGGCGCGGCGTCCAAAATTCCAGGAATTCCTGCAAGTATCCCGGTCGCTTCATCATTTGACCTGTGACCGTGCAATGAATCGTGATCCTCTGCCCCTCGATGTTCTTGAGAATGCGATCGTAGGTTGCTGGCGCTCGCCGGACATCGTGTTCCGCTTGCAAGCCATCAATGGATACGACGATGTGGAGTCGCGGCAGAATTGCCCAAGTTGGACCCATCGTCCGGAACGCACTGGTAACAATCTGGACATGGATTCCGCGCGCCAATAGCAGTGGAATCAGCAACTCCAATTCACGATACCGGACCAGCGGGTCACCTCCGACGATGGATAAGTGCAGAGGCTTCAGCCGATCGACGACTTCCAGAACTCCGTCCACCAGGAATTGGCCCCTTCGATCGTTCAGATCGCGCAATGTCTGCCCGCCGCCCAGATGCGCGTCGTCATACGCGTAGCAGCCTGGACATCTCAGCGGGCATTCACGCGTGATTTCTATCGAAAGAGAGGGATGTTCACCCTTGAGGATCTTCCCCCATGCTTGAAAAATTTGAGAGGTCTGCACCAGTGATGACCCTTTTCCGATCGCACGCAAAGCGTGCGGTCTGTGCGTCCGTTGCTTGGCTGCAGGCTTCGCGGGAGGGACGGCGAGACCCCGGTTTTCTTTCCAAGCAATATCAGTCGCTTGAGTACTTCGTGAGCTGTGGAAGGTTGGTTCTAGGAAAAACAGGGAGGAGAGGTGTCGGTCGCTTGACCGATCAAGGTCCGCGCGTAGGAAGGCCCTCGATTTTGGAAAATCTGGCCATTCGGAAATAAGCCGGCCCGAATGCAAGGAGCGGTGGCCAGGCAATTCGATGCATGGCTCTTCGCTGCAAAGGGTACATGGTAGTGAAGCTGGGGAACTAGGTTGTTCTGATTTCCCTGCGGCTTAACTACAGGCAGATCGGGCAGACCGTCGAGAGATCCACCAATCATCATCAGGCACAGCAAACACGCCACGATTCGGACCCTCATAACCTTCCAACCTGTCCATCTATCGACGATGCGGAAAGTGTGTTGCTTGCGGTCATTCCCGTTCACAGACTCCGTCGGGTTGATACTGCGTTCGATCGGCCGAGGCAACAAAAACATCACCTAGTTCCTTCGATCCCCTCGACACTACGGGAGATAGCTTGCGTCGAGAAGGGGCTGGATGCAAACCAGGATTTCCATTTTCCATTCCATAGCAGAGTACCACGCCAACTGGTTCCCATGATGCTTCTAATCAGGCTACTGGCTGGGAGCTGTACCATTTAGGACAGACAAGGCGGTCAGCAGGGTATATGAAATGGGCTTGCACCAGCGATGGGACCTCCGGCCAATTATTTACAAAATCTCAAAAAGTAAAGGACGCCTATGAAGAAAACTTTGATGTGGTGTCTGATCGGTCTGCTTTCACTGGGGAGCGCCGCATGGTTGCAAGCCCAACAGACCGGCGGGACTGAGAAAGCTGTAGCGGCGCTGGAACAACAGTGGCTTCAGTCGCAAAAAACGAATAATCCTGACCTAGTCGCCCCGCTGCTGGCCGACAAGTTCGTGAGCACGGGGAGCGATGGGAAAGTCGCCGGCAAGGCCGAGATGCTGGCAATGGCGAAAGCGACCAAATATGACAGCGCTGAGTTGGAAGACGTAAAAGTAACGGTATTTGGCGACACCGCCATCGCGACGGGCGGTTTCAAAGGTAAAGGCACTGATACGTCGGGAAAGCCTCTCGATGTTAATGAACGCTGGACCGATACATGGGTGAAGATGCCCAGCGGTAATTGGCAATGTGTCGCCAGTCATGTGTCGACCATAAAAATGTAAGCAACCGCACAACACTGAATCGACGTGGCCGCCCTCATGTGGCGGCCATCTCTATGCGTGCACGTCCTGTGGCCGCAGGCCACCTTCGACAGTGCCGTATCTGAGGACTTCCTTACGCTCTCGAAAAATGCCGAGCCAGACAAAGCATGAAAAATTCCGTTGCAAGTTCCGCTCGCGGATATGAGGTTGGAACAGGCAATGTCTTAGCGCGGCAAGGATTGCTGCTTCGCGTGGCGCTAGGATTTGTAGCATCATCAGCGGTGACGTGAGGTGTCTATGGAGCCATCTCCTTTTTCGATTCCTGTCCATGAAACCGATGCACCGGCTGAATCGGTCATGAAGCTCGTGGAGATCTCTGCCGGCTACTGGTTGCCGCGAGCTTTACACGTGGTAGCCGATCTCGCAGTCGCTGACGCACTTGATCGGGAGCCGCGGTCCGCAGCCGATCTTGCCAAAGAACTCAGAGTTGACGCTGATGCGTTGGACCGAATATTGCGCCTGCTCGCTTCGCATGGGGTATTCGATCGGCGTAACGGCAAATACGCGCACAACACGCTCTCCCGTGCGCTGCGCAGCGACCATCCGCAAACAATGCGAGCCTATGTACGGCTTTTGGGACTTCCTCTGTTCTGGAAAAGCTGGGGAGCGCTTGAGCAGGTGGTGCGTAGGGGCAAGCCCGCAGTGACAGAAATTTTTGGGTATTTCAAAGAGCATCCGCAGGAGACGGAGATCTTCGATGCGGCCATGAAGTCCAAGGCGCAGGGCGCTATTTCTCAAGTCATTGCAACGTACGATTTTTCTCCTTTCGAAACGATCGGCGACATCGGCGGTGGCCTGGGACATTTGCTCAAGGCAGTACTCAAGTCGACCCCGAAGTTGCGCGGTATTCTCTTTGACCAGGCGCATGTCGTCGAGCGGGTGGAAGTTGAGGAAACCATTGGCAGTCGTTTAATGTTGCAAAGTGGCGACTTCTTTCACGGGCCGCTGCCACGCTGTGATGGCTACGTCCTTATGGAGGTGCTGCACGATTGGAACGATGAGCAGTCGCGGCGGATCCTCCAGCAGATTCGCGGAGCCGCGCCAAGCATGGCCAAGCTCTTAGTGGTCGAGACCGTTTTGCCCGATGAAAGCGCGTGGGCCGCGGGCAATGGTAAGCATTTCGGCAACCACCTCGATATCAACATGTTGGTGCTCACCGGCGGGCGCGAGCGCACTCCAGAGGAGTTTGCGCGCTTGTTCGCCGACTCCGGGTGGCGGCTCTCCCGGGTGATCCCAACGTTCAGTCCGTACTCGATCGTGGAAGCGGTGGCGGCCTAGCCGGCCCTCGTCGACGTTGCGAGCCGGAAAAGGGCACCGGCGAAAGTAAATGCATTTGCCTGGCACGGGCGAGCTCAATGGGTCGGCGCACCACCAGCTCGAGGTCTGCTTGCAGAGTTTCAAAACCTAAAGTCTTTCGCGGGCGTTGATTTAGACGCAATGCTACTTTGTCCAGCTCGGCATCGGGTTCCTAGTCCGTCGAACCGCCAAGGCAATCCGGTTACCTAGGAGCTTCTGCCCGCACTTCCGACAACAACGGGAAGCCGCTGTCGGCGTCCTTCCAAAGCGCCAAGAAATTGCCGTAGGACTTGCGCGCCTCGTTGGCCTCTCCATTCATTGCTCGCGCTCGCGCGAGCCCCAGATGCGCCAGCGCTCCAATGGGCTCGTTAATCACAACTCCGGGCCAGTTCAGAATCTTCTGAAACTCTGCTGCGGCCGCACCGCCCTGATGGTCGGCCAGCAACGCCTGTCCGCGGACATATACCGGATACAGGTACGTCGAATAACTGCTGCTCCCCGCAAGTCCCAGCTCATACGGAATTGCGGCTCTCAAGAACTCAATCGCGCGCGCTGGATCGCCGTCGTAAAGCGCGATCTGCGCGTACATTGTGGGTAAGTAGTTGAATTGTACGATGGTGTCGTCCGGGAAGCGGCTCTTCAGCGCGTCCGCGAACTGGACCGCTCTGTCCCGGTCTCCCACCATCGCCAGTGCAAGTCCGGCCACGAACTGCACGTCTCTCCCGTTCGAATGGTTCAGCGCGTTCGTTGCAAACCGTTTTGCCTCCGCTCCATTCCCAAAGAGCGCTTCCCGCAATGCTGCCGCCGCTTCGCATCCTGCGGCTCTTTCCTGGCGACCTGCGCGTTGTGCTGCGGCCACCGCTTGCCGAGAAAACTCGCGGGCCTTATTTAACTGGCCCGAGTAGCCGGCAGTGTCGGCCTGGTAGTACAACAGCACCGCATCGTCGCCCGGACGGTTGGCCGCCCACTTCACCTGCTCGCCCATTTCAGCTTCGTCATTCTGCAGAAACGCAAGCTGATACCGCGCGAGTCTCATGTCTGGCGAATCCAACTTCTTCGACACAGCCTCTGCGGCGGTCGCGTGCGCCTCCTTCACCCGATTCATGTTGACCAGCACGGTAAACAAGTTCCCGTAGTTCAGCACGTCGTTCGGCGCCAGCCGCAACGCCTCGCGAAACTGCTGCAGCGATTTTTCGTACTGTCCGAGCGTCTGATACACCACGCCGAGGTTCATCGGCGGCACGGCCTCGCGCGGATAGGTCTGCGACCACAGCTCATATACCTGTCGCGCCTTTTCCAGGTCGCCGGTCACAAAATGGTGATAGTGCGACTCGATGTAGAACCTTTCCCGATCGCTCACCTTGCCCCGCAATTCGAACGCCAGGCGCGTGTTTTCCGCCGCGAGTTCCTTCTCCCCGAGGTTGTGGTACGTTGTGCCCAGCGACGCGTAGGCCATGGCCAGGTTCGGATCGAGCCGGATCGCGCGTTGAAAAAGCGGCACCGCAGCCGAATAGTTCCCCTGCGCCACCATTGTGCTCCGCCCCATCGAATACGCCTGCAGCGCTTCGAGGGAAGGCGTCGTAGCCTGCTCAATTGGCGTCGCCAGCTTGTGCACCGTCTTCAGGCTTTCGCCAAGCCTCTCGCGCAACTTCGTCGCCGCCGTCCCGAGCGCCGTCAGAACGTGCTCCTTGCTGTCCGCCGTGACTTGTTCCTGCGCCAACGTATCGCCCGTCTGGCAGTTAATGGCGTTGATCCCCAGCACGTACTGCGTTCCCAAACTCGAAATCGTGCCGCTCAGGAACGCTTTGCTGGCGGTTCGCGCGCAAAGTTCACGCGCAATCTCGGGTGTCAGCTTCGTGTCCGCTGGTTTCCCCATCAATTGCAGCGTTTGTCGCGTTCGCTGATCCGAAACCAGACTCAAAAACGGCGACTGTTCAAGTTGCACCGCGAGCCCCTGCCGCAACGCGTCGTCAAAAACCGCATCGCCCGTTTTGTTGGTGAAGTCCGCCAGCAACACCGTGTCTGTTTCGGACAGCGCATGAGCCCGCCGCATGTTGTAAAGCCATCCGCCAAGCGCCATCACAGCAATGGTCGTTGCCACGATCGCCGGAATCGCCCATTTTTTCCGCTCGGTCCAGGGAAGACGTTTGGTGCCGGCGGTAGCCAGCAACAGCGAACTGGCTGTGTGCCCGGACTCATATCCGCGCCTCAACAGTTGCAGGTCAGAGCGCAGCTCCGCCGCACTCTGGTAGCGTTGCACTTTGTCCTTCTCAATGGCCTTATTGATGATGGCCTCGAGCACTTCCGGAATTTCCGGGTTCAGGCTTCGTACCGCTGCAGGCCGACGACTGAGAATCGCCTCGATGATGATGCCGCCGGTGTGGCCAGGAAACGCCTTTTGCCCTGTAGCCATTTCGTAAAGCAGCAGACCCAACGAAAATACGTCGGCGCGGGTATCCAGGTCATCGCCCCGGATTTGTTCCGGCGACATGTAAGAAGGAGTTCCACTGATTACCCCGACAATCGAAATCGGCTCTTCCAGCCCGGGATGCGACGAATCCGTTGTTTGCGTATCTCCATCGCGCTTGCTCACTAATTTGGCCAGTCCGAAATCCAGCACCTTCGCTTGCCCGCGTTTTGTGACGAAAATATTTGCCGGCTTGATGTCGCGATGAATGATGCCTTCGGCGTGCGCCGCGTCCAGCGCATCCGCAATCTGTATGCCCAGATTCAGAATCTCTTCAATCGGCAGAGGCTTGCCGTCTACGTGCCGGCGCAGCGTTTCGCCTTCAATAAACTCCATCGCCAGAAACGGTTTCCCGTCCTGCTCGCCAATGTCGTGAACTGTGCAGATGTTCGCGTGATTTAGAGCCGATGCCGCCAGCGCTTCCCGGCGGAACCGCTCGAGCGCCTGGGAATCGTGAACCAGGTTGTCAGGCAGGAATTTCAGCGCAACGTAGCGCTCAAGGCGCAAGTCCTGCGCCTTGTACACAATTCCCATACCGCCGGTTCCCAGCTTTTCCAGGACGCGATAATGGGAAATGCTTTGGCCAATCATCGACGGAGAGCGCCCTCAAAAGCCACACCTATAGCGTTTGGTCGTCCGTGCTGATTCCGCTCAATGCGTCACTGGCCTTCCGCCGGTCTGTCTTGGGCGGTTTTGGCGTTCCGATCACCGTTAGCATCCGGGTGCCCTCGCCATAGGCATCCGCCGCCGGCACTGCTTCCTGCTCCAGTATGATGTTCTTGTTGCAGACCGTGCAGACCATCGAGCCGTAGGCCTCACCGTCCTGTTTTAGGAATCGGTTGAAGCGCATCACCCGGCCGCAGCAGACGGGTATCCAAGCTTTTTGGGGAGTTTCTGGGCTCATACGCCACTCTCGCTTCCAGGTCGCAAAGTATATACCGGAACTACGTTGCGAGCGAATTACGATTTTCGCATACGCGACCCCACCGCGGCCTTCATCCACCGTCACGAAACACTTCAGGTGAGCGACTCGCGTCGGTCACAAGTCTCTTTTATTTGAGAAGGTTAATCACGCTTCCGAATTGGTTCTGAAGGTCTGTTCCAACCGATTTGTTCCTAAAGCGCCCGGTGCGTGAACTTCCGTCCAGCCTTGTATTCGGCGACCGTTTGCCCGCTGCCGCGCAGCTTGTATTTGTATGTCGTCAGCCCTTCCAGTCCCATCGGGCCACGCGCGTGCAATTTCCCGTTGCTGATTCCAACTTCGGCTCCCAGACCGTACCGGTAGCCATCTGCGAATCGTGTCGAGGCGTTGTGAAAGACTCCCGATGCATCCACGTGATTCAAGAACGTCTCCGCAGCCTCTACATCTTCCGTCACAATCGCTTCCGTGTGACCGCTGCCAAATTCATGAATGTGCGCGAGCGCATCGTTCAGTCCGCCCACCACTTTCACCGTCAAGATTAGATCGCCATATTCCGTCGCCCAATCCGCTTCCGTGGCGGCCCTCACGGCGCCCGAACTTACAATCGCCAGAGTCCGTTCACATCCGCGGATTTCCACACCCGCCGCCCTCAGCGCCCGCACAACCCGGGGCAGGAATTCCGCCGCCACCGTTTCATCCACCAGCAGCGTCTCCACCGAATTGCAAGCCGCCGGATAATCCGTCTTCGCGTCCATCACAATCCGCTCCGCCTTTCCGAGGTCGGCTGCTTCGTGTACGTACACATGGCAAATCCCTTCGCCGTGCCCCAGCACGGGAATCCGGCTCTGCCTCGAAATGCTTTCGACAAATTCCTTTCCACCACGCGGTATCAACAAATCCACATCCCGTTCCAGGCTCAGCAGTTCCATTACATCTGCGCGCGACTGCAGCATCTGTGCCGCGCCATCAGGCAATCCTCCTGACTCCGCCACGCCGTCCTGCCAAATCGAGATCAGCACCTCATTCGTACGCGCCGCCTCCGTTCCGCCCTTCAGTAAGATCGCGTTGCCCGATTTGAGCGCCAGCGAAGCCACCTGCGGTACCACATCCGGCCGTGACTCAAACACGACCGCTACCACTCCGAGCGGGCACGTCTCCCTCGTGAGCACCAGGCCTTCGTCCAGCTCGGTCACCGCCACTCGCCGTCCCAGCGGATCCGGCAATCGCGCCACGCCGCGGACCCTTTCCGCCATTTCATGAACGCCTTTCGCCGTCACGCGTAACCGCTCCAGCGTCGCCGCAGACATTTTTCCTGCACGCACCAATTCTTCGCCGGCTCGAACATCTTCTTCGTTCGCCGACACGATCCGCGTTGCATTCTCTTCCAGCCGCTTCGCAGTCGTCTCTAGCGCGGTGTTGCGCGTTCCTTCACTCAACACCGCGAGCTTCCGCGAAGCAGCTCGCGCCAGCCTTGCTGCCTGCGCTGCGCTCAAAGCCGCGAAAGCCTTCACCACCTGTTCCGCCTGCATCCCGTCGCTAATCCTGCCGTTCATCGCGCAGCCTCAAGCACCACAATATTTTCCCGCGTGAACAAGACGCGAGCCGCCGCTTTCTTCCCGTCCGCGTTTCTCTCTTCGCTCCCGCAAGCAGCGATCCCGCGGGCGATTTCGCGACCTTCCACGTCTAGAATGCTCACCACGTCCATCGGCGCAAATTCCCGCTCCACCCGTACCACTCCTGAATTCAGCAGACTCGCCTTGCCCGCTGTAATCGCACGCTGTGCGCCGGCATCCACCACTACGCGTCCGCGCACTCCCGCCGCATACGCGAGCCACCGTCGCTTGCCGCGCATCCGCGCACCAGGAGCAAACACCGTTCCCGTGCGTTCGCCGGCGAACGCGCATTCCAGCGTTGTTGGGTTCGCCCCGTTCGCAATCAGGGCCACGCCCCCGCACTTCATCGCGATTTCAGCCGCTTCAATCTTTGTGCTCATCCCACCGCGCCCGTTTTCTGAAGGTCCTGCCGCTGCCATTCGTATTTCCGGCGTCACGCGCTCCACAAACGACTCAAGCTCTGCTTCCTTCCCGTCCCTCACCTTCCGCAGGAAACCGTCGACATTGGTGAGCAGCACGAGCGCGTCCGCTTCCATTCCGCTCATCACCAGCGCCGCCAGCCGGTCGTTATCGCTGAACGCCGCTTGCCGCCCGCCATCCACGATTTCCAATTCAGCCGTCGACACCGTGTCATTCTCATTCACAATCGGCAGCACGCCGAATCCCAGCAATTTTTCCATCGTTCGTCGCAGGTTCGAATATCGTCCCCAGTTACTGAAATCCTCCTCCGTCAGCAAGACCTGCGCTACCTTCCGTCCTAGCGCATCAAACAGCTGCTTGTACGATTCCATTAACAAGCTTTGTCCCGCCGCCGCGCACGCTTGCTTCACCGCCATGTCCTTCAGCCGCGATGGGTGCAGCCCCAGCAAATTTCTTCCCAGGCCCACCGCACCGGAGGAAACAAGCATCGCCTGGCGTCCTTCCTCCATCAGCCGGGCAATTCCGCGAACAATCGGTTCCACCCGCTCGGCGCATATGCCACCCTCTGCGTTCGTCACCGTGCTCGTGCCAACCTTGATGACCACCCGCCGTACCGCTTTCAGCTTGTTCCGTGCGTCAATTTCCGCATGCCCTTTTGAACTCACGACTCAAAGTCCTCTCTGTCACCCTTGCCGAACTCCACTCGCGGTTTGCCGACTACCCTTAGCTTCGCTTCGACGTACACGTTCGCTAACGGTGATTCATCTTCGGACACCACAGCTCGGAATCTTTCCCGATAACCTTGCTCGGCAGTTTATCGTAAAGCTTGCCGGTCCCGATGGTTGCAACTATGAAGAAACTTCGCATCCTGGTCTCACTGACCACCAGCGACAACGACTATCAAATGGAACAGGCCAAGTCTGCCGAGCAGGCCTCTCGCCGCCTGAATGTCGAAACACAGATAGTTTACGCGGAAAACGACGCGATCAATCAAAGCACCCAACTCCTGCGCGCCATTCAGGCCGCTCCCCAGGACCGCCCCGACGCGATCGTGTTCGAACCGGTCGGCGGGACTGCCTTGCCGCAAGTCGCCAGAGCCGCCGTCTCCGCAAATATTGGCTGGGCCGTGCTCAATCGCGAAGCAACCTACATCTCTGACCTTCGCAGGACATCCAAATCCCCAGTGTTTTGTGTGAGCAACGACCACGTCGAAATCGGCCGCATCCAAGGCCGCCAGTTCGCCGCGCTGCTTCCCAAAGGCGGTAACATTCTGTACGTCCAGGGGCCTTCTGAAAATTCCGCCGCCAAAGACCGCACCCTGGGAATGTTGAACACCAAGCCTCCGAATATTCAAGTTACCAACCTGAAAGCGCAGTTTACCGAAGAAAGCTCCCTGCGGGCGGTTCGATCCTGGCTGAAGCTCTCCACGTCACAGAAGGCGATAATCGATCTGATCGGCGCGCAGGATGACGCAATGGCCATGGGCGCACGCCAGGCTTTCCAGGAAATCGCAAACGAATCCGAGCGTGAACGCTGGCTCAAGTTGCCTTTTACCGGCTGCGATGGCTTGCCCAAAACGGGAGCCGCCTGGGTGACCAGCGGACTCCTGGCCGCAACCGTCTTCGCGCCGCCGAACACCGGGCAGGCCATCGAGATGCTCTTTCAGGCAATCAACAAGGGCCAAGAACAGCCGGAGCGCGCGCTCACTGCCCCTTCTTCAATTCCTCCTCTCGCGGAGTTGAAACCCAAGCTCTCCTGACGCCGCCCTCCTGCAATTTTAGAAAATCCTTTTTCTACTCGCATTCCTCGCTTGCTCCCGGCGTCCGTAGGCGTATACTTCCCACGCCTGTAAACGTTAATCTTCTAGGTCGAGGGCCCGTCGCAATGAATGCACAGCACGCACAAAAGGACGCCGACACCTTCCGTAAGACCGTCCTCCTCGTCGAAATGCTCGATGTCAAAGCGATTGTTGGTTTTTCGGGATGCCCCGGAGGCACGCCTTCCGACACCCAGCCAAACGGGATCACATGCCGCTGGCCGCCCGAATACAACGAAATCTTGGGAGAATAGCATGCGCAGAAGGATCTTCGTCGGAACCTGCGCCGCCGGGATTCTTGCCGGCGGCTCTTTGCGCTCGCTCAATCTAGCAACAAATGAGGCAAGGCCAGTGCCCATGCCGGCCGTTGCGGAAGATTCTCCGTTTCCTCTCTCCGTGATGCTGTGGACCGTCTATCGCGACCTTCCATTTGCGCAGCGTCTCGAGAAAGTTGCTGAAGCCGGCTATCACGCAGTTGAATTGGTGGATGAATTCACGAAATGGTCGCAAGAAGATTTTGCCGCAGCCCGCCGCAAGAAAGATGCTCTGAAAATCTCTTTCGATGCCACGGCTGGTGTCTGGCACACGCTCGCCGACGCTGCGGACCGCGATGCTTTTCTGAAAGCCGTCGCCGACTTTGTTCCTGTCCTCAACGGCATCGAGTGTTCAAAGCTCATTCTGCAAACCGGCAACGTGGCTCCCGGTCTCTCCCGCGAGCAAATGCACGCCAACTGCGTGGAAACTCTCAAACGCGGCGGGGAAGTCGCCGCTAAACACAACATCGAGCTGCTAATCGAAAATATCGATCCGGAGGAAAATCCGAAGTATTTTCTGACCTCATCCGCGGAAGGTTTTGACATCGTCCGCGAAGTAAACAATCCGCATGTCAAGTTTCTCTACGATTTTTTTCATGAACAGATCTCTGACGGAAATCTCATCGCCAAGCTCGCAAAAAACATGGACCACCTCGGACTTGTCCATATTGCCGACGTCCCGGGGCGCCACGAACCCGGCACCGGGGAAATTAATTTCGCCAACATCTATCGCAAGCTCGGCGAACTGAATTACAAGCGCTACGTCGCCATGGAATTTATGCCCACAGGCGATCCAGTCGCGGCCCTGCGTACTGCAGCCGAAGCGGCCGCAAAGTACGGCCGCGAGGGCCGCGCGCATTCATCGAGTTTCGTCTTTCCCGGGAGGGTCCATGCAGCGGCGTGAAGCGCTTCGCATTTTTGCCGCGGGTGCCGTTTTGCCCGCGTTTTCGCCGGAGATCTTCGCGCTCTTCCGCCAGGCGCAGCCTCCGCCCGTTTACACGTTACGCACTCTGACTCCCCATCTTAACGACACGGTAGTCGCCATGATCGATCAGATCATTCCCGCCACCGATACGCCCGGCGCAAAAGGCGCCCGCGTCAATGAATTCATTGACATCATTCTCACCGAGTGGGCCACGCCCGAGGAGCGCTCTCGCTTCCTGGACGGCCTCGCCGGAATCGACAAGGAAAGCCAGCAGCTCTTCGGCAAAAATTTTGCCGAAGCCTCCCCCGGGCAGCAGCTCACTCAATTGCGCGCCATCGATGACACGACGCTCACGGGCCGCATCGAGCGCGCGCATCATGGCAATACCGTTCCAGAGCCCGACGCCCAACTGAAAGGAGATTTCTGGGAAGTCTTCAAGCGCATCACGGTTCACGGCTACTACACGTCCGAAATCGGATTCACCCAGGAACTCAAACGTCAAATTATTCCGGGTGCGCAGCACGGCTGCACACCCATCGGACCCGGCCTCGGGGAAGCCTGATCACGGAGAAAAAATGCCAATACCAAGCTATGACGCCGTCATCATCGGTTCGGGAATCACCGGAGGCTGGGCCGCGAAAGAACTCACCGAGAAAGGACTGAAGACGCTCGTTCTCGAAGCAGGCCGCCCCATCACTCCGGAAAAGGACTACGTAGAGCACGTCCCTGTCTGGGAATTGAAATATCGCAACTGGGACAATCGCGCCGAGCGCGCAGACACGCAACCCATCCAGCGCGAGTGCTACTACGCTTGCGACGAATATTCGCACCAATTCTTTGTGAAAGACTCAGATAATCCTTATACCAGCGACCCCGGAAAACCTTTTTCCTGGATTCGTGGCCGCCAGGTCGGGGGAAAATCGATCACCTGGGGCCGCCAGTCGTATCGCTGGAGCGATCTTGATTTTGAAGCCAACGCAAAAGAGGGCATTGCCATCGACTGGCCCATCCGCTATGCAGACATTCGACCGTGGTACGACTACGTCGAAGAATTTGCCGGCATCAGCGGCCAGGCCGAAGGACTACCGCAACTTCCCGATGGCAAGTTTCTTCCTCCAATGGAGATGACTTGCGTCGAGCAAGATCTTCGCGACGCCATAGCAAAAAACTTTGACGACCGTATCCTGACGATCGGCCGTTCCGCGGTGCTCACTCGCGTGCACAAAGGCCGCGCCCCCTGCCATTACTGCGGTGTTTGCCACCGCGGTTGCATCACGCAGTCCTATTTCAGCAGTCTGAACTCCACGCTTCCTGCGGCGATGAAAACCGGCAAGCTTACCGTTCGCCCCCACAGCGTGGTTCACAGCCTGATTTTTGATGCAAAATCGCGCCGCGTGACCGGCGTGCGAGTGATCGACGGAAATACCAAGAAAGCCCTGGAATTTAGTGGCCGCATTGTCTTTGTTTGCGCGGCAACGCTCGAATCCACCCGCATTCTGCTCAATTCCGCGACGCCCGAGTTTCCCGGCGGCCTCGCTAACAGCAGCGGCGAGCTTGGCCACAACTTGATGGATCACCACATGGGTAGCGGAGCGTCCGGCATCATGCCCGGCCACGAAGACAAAATGCCCTTCGGCAATCGTCCCAACGGGATCTACATTCCGCGTTTTCGCAACGTGAAGACGAAGCACAGGGATTTTCTCCGCGGTTACGGCTACCAGGGCGGCGGCAGCCGCGACGGCTGGGGCCGCGGCACGACGATGCCGGGTCTTGGCGTCGATTTCAAAAACTCTTTGCGCAAGCCTGGGCCGTGGCGCATGGGAATCGGCGGTTTCGGCGAATGCCTTCCTAGCCATAACAATTACATCGAAATCGACAAGGACAAACTCGACGCTTGGGGAATTCCCACGCTTAGAATTCACTGCGACTGGAGTGACAACGAGCGTGCCATGTCGAGAGATATTGCCATTCAGGCTGCGGAGATGCTTGCTGCCGCGGGCGCCACGAACATCAGCGTCTTCTCGGAAATCACGAGCCCGGGTCTGGCCATCCACGAAATGGGAACGGCGCGCATGGGCCGGGATTTAAAAACCAGCGTCTTGAACGAACACAATCAAGCCCATGACGTCAAAAATCTCTTCATGACCGATGGCTCGTGCATGACCTCCAACTCCTGCGTGAATCCCTCGCTCACCTACATGGCTCTTACCGCGCGTGCCTGCGACTACGCCGTCTCGCAAATGAAAAAGAACGAACTATAATCATTGTGCATTTATCAGCAAGCGATTCTCAAAACTAACCAAGGGACCACGCATGTCACAAATCAATCGCTCGCCAAAAACCTATGATGTGTGCGTCATCGGTTCCGGCGCCGGCGGCGGTATGGCCGCCAAAATCCTGACGGAGGGCGGCCTGAGCGTCGTCATGCTGGAAGCTGGCCCTCAGGTCTATCCTGACAAAGACTACAAAATGTTGATGTGGCCCTACGAGCTGCCGCATCGCGGCGCTGGGGTCGGCGGATGGGCCAGTGAAAACTTCACCGAATTTCTCGCTCCTAACGGCGCGTGGCAAATCGACGGCGAACCCTACACTTCCGCAGAGGGGGCAAATTTCCAGTGGTTTCGTTCGCGCATCGTTGGCGGTCGCACCAATCACTGGGGACGCATCGCCCTTCGCTTCGCCCCCGTCGATTTCCAGTCCAAGACTCGCGACGGCCTTGGCGACGACTGGCCCATCACCTACGACGATCTCGCTCCGTATTACGACAAAGTCGAATCCTACATCGGCGTCTTTGGCTCCAAGGAAAATGTATCAAGCGCGCCGGACGGGGTGTTTCTTCCTCCGCCCAAGCCGCGCTGCACGGAAATTCTCATCAAGAAAGCCTGCGACAAACTCAACATCACTTGTATCCCCGCGCGCCTTGCGATTTTGACCAAGGCCCACAACGGCCGCTTGCCGTGCCATTACTGCGGGCAGTGTAGCCGCGGCTGCACCACCGCGTCGAATTTCAGTTCCAGCCAGGTTCTGTTGCCTCCTGCCATGGCTACCGGAAAACTCACGCTGATCACCGGAGCGATGGCCCGCGAAATCGTTGTCGGCAAAGAAGGGAAGGCCGAGGCCGTCTCCTACATCGACAAAGCCACGCGAAGCGAAAAGCGCGTCTATGCCAAAGCCGTGGTCGTGGCGGCCAGCGCCTGCGAATCTGCGCGTCTGCTGCTGAACTCCAAGTCCGCCCTTTTTCCTGACGGACTTGGCAACTCTACCGGGAATGTCGGCAAGTATCTGACCGATTCGGTTGGGAGCGACGGCTGGGGCGAAATTCCCGCGCTCGAAAAAATGCCGCCGCACAATCACGACGGCACGGGCGGCATGCACTATTACGTGCCGTGGTGGAAGTTTGACCGCAAGAATGATTTCCCGCGCGGGTATCACATTGAGCTGTGGGGCGGTCGCGATATGCCAGGTGTGGGCATGTTCGACGAATTGTGCCGAGACGAGGAAGGTTACGGCGCGCAACTCAAGCGCCGGGCGCGTCAGGTGTATGGAAACGCGGTTGGATTTTCCGGCCGCGGCGAAATGATTCCGAATCCCGGGACCTACTGTGAAATCGATCCGAACAAGGTTGACCAGTGGGGAATTCCGGTGCTGCGTTTCCACTTCAAGTGGAGCGAATACGAGCTGCGCCAGGCGAAGGACATGCAGGAAACCTTCAAGTCCGTCGTCGAGATGATGGGTGGAAAGTACAAGACAAAAACGCGCATTGACGGCCCTTATCCGTTTGGGATTCTGCCTGGAGGGAAAATCATTCACGAAGTCGGCACCGCGCGCATGGGCGCCGAACCAAAAACGAGCGTGCTCAATGGATATTGCCAGACGCATGATGTGAAAAACGTTTTCGTGACCGATGGAGCGCCGCTGGTGACGAACCCGGACAAAAATCCGACGCTCACGATCATGGCGCTTTCCTGGCGGGCTTCGGAATATCTGCTGGATGAAGCGAGAAAAGGAACTTTGTAATTACGAAGAAAAAAGCAAGGCAACGCAGACCTGGAGCGCGCAAAGAAACGCAGAGACGAGCGGGGGAAAAATGGCGACGCAGGGAATTTCGCGAAGAGATGTGTTGAAAACGCTGGCGCTGGGCGCGGCGGGAGGTTCGGCGCTGCAAGTTATTCCGCTGGAAGCCGCGGAGCTGGCGCACCAAATGGTGCACAAGGAAAAAGCGGCGGGTCCGGCAGGGAAGTACACGCCCAAATACTTCGCCGCCAAGCAGTATGAAGCGATTCGCTCGCTCTGTGACACAATTATTCCGAAAGATGAAAAATCCGGAGGAGCGCTGGAAGCCGGAGCGCCGGAGTTCATCGATTTGCTGACCAGCGAAAATGAAGACTTTCAACTGGCGCTGGGCGGCGGACTGATGTGGCTCGACACCCACTGTATCGACCAGTACGGAAAAGTTTTCATGGAATGCACACCCGAGCAGCGGAAAGAAATCCTCGATCTGATTGCCTACCGGAAAAATGCGAAAAAAGATATGAGCTTGAGCCAGGGGGTGGCATTCTTTGCGTTGTTGAGGAAAATGACCTGCGACGGCTTTTACACCAGCAAGATCGGCATCGAAGACCTGCAGTATATGGGCAACGTCACACGGAGCGAATGGCCGGGGTGTCCGGCTCTGCCTGACTAACCCCCTAACGAGACCCTCCCTCGAGGGCCACGTCTCAACCCAATCGCAACATCCCCACTTTTTCATAACTGCTGTCGAAAGGCCCCGGCCCCTGTAGATGTCACCGTTGCCGTCGGTGCAGGCGGCGCGGGGATTTGACCTCCCATCTAAGGGAGCAGTCGGGGAATGCGCCCCCGTCCGAACATGCCTTTGCACCTTGCCGTGCGACGGCATGCCTCGCGCCAGGAAAGCGTTCGGCTGTGCCGAGGCGAACTCCGAAAACGCTAGAGCAAAGTCAGGTCGCCGGCGCCGACATGCGCGTGCAAAGTGTATTTGCCGGAGCCGGATTTCTTGAACGACCGAAAAAGTCCGCCGTGGGACTCGCCAAAGGGCGCCGCTTCCACGTCTCCTGCGTTGACCGAAGCGTCGACGTGCGAGTAGTCCTCGGGATTGCCGACGTGGATCGAGAGATCGCCAGCGTGAAGCTCAATGTCCTTATTCCCTGAAATGCCTTCGACCGTGACATCCCCGGCGGGGACCCGAACGAAGAGGTCGCAATTCTTGGGCAAGCGAATGGTGATCTCAAAATCGTTTCTGGGTCCGCCGCTGAGGCGGAACTCCGCAGAGCCGTCGAGGACGGTCAGGCGATGCTTCAAATCCTTGATCCTTTCCGCGTTTTTGCCCGAGACGTCTACCGAGATCTTGCCGCCATCAGAGCCTAGGAGGCGGATGTCACCGGAGCGGACGTAGAGGCGGAGGGGCACACCAGAGGGAAGAGGCGCTTCGAAATGGGCCTCACCGATTTTCGTGGTAACGCTTTTGGAGCCGGTTTCTGGTTTGGACCCTGTTTGCGCGGCGGCAACAACGCTGAAAGCAGTCACGAACAGGACCAGGGCAACAAGGGATTTAGGGATAGGCATGGACGCACCTCGCTCTCTTGTGTGAGATACGAAAGGGAATAGGCGAGGGTTCCTTCGGGAATCCGCAATCTTCGTGCCCGCGGAACCCGGCAAGAGAGCCGGTTGCCCGGTTCCGAAACGCGGTTGAACACAAAACGGCTGCTATGTCGGCTTGCCGTTGCGGGCCAGGCCGTCCGCTGAAACTTGGACGAGTAGTTCCCGGACGTTGCGGTCGATTTGGTTTCTGACGCGCCGAAAGACGGCCAAGCGCTCTTCCGGTGAACCCTCGGCTGCCTCAGGGTCTTCCAGACTCCAGCGATAGAGGCGGAAAGCGAACGGAAAAACGGGGCAGCGCTCCTTCGATTGATCGCCTACTCCAACCGCATAAGCGAAACGCTCCCGAAATGCTCCAGAAACGTCTTTGACTTCCTGGTGTGAAATGTCGATTCCAACTTCTTTCATTGCGTCGACCGCAAGAGAGCTCACCGGGGCGGGATCAATCGCGGCACTGACGGGGATTACGCTTTCCCCTGCCAGAGAACGCAAGAAACCTTCGGCCATCTCGCTTCTTTCCGGGTGACCGGTACACAGAAAAAGCACCTTGGGTTTTTCCCACATCTGTTCCTCCTAAGCGCTGGCAAGCTAACAGGCTGGAGGCATCGGTTAGCCCGGTTGAAGCGGGCGGGGGCAAGAACTAGCTAATTTTAGCTCCATGGGTAGGACCTCGCAAGGCCTGGCTTCCTTCCCGCTGTGGCGGGCCACTCCTCCTTAGGACTTAATGGTGCCGGAGGCGGCGTCCCAAGTGACCGCCGAGCGGCGGAAGTAAGATTCGTTGGCCATATGGCAAGCGAGGGCAGCGTTGTGACCGAAGACGGCGTCTTCGACTACCGGCTTGTGAGTGCGGACGCCCTGGAAAAATGCCCAGAGGTGCGGCTTTACGTCGTCAAAGTCGTTGCCCTTGTAGGTGTAAGTTTCGACGATCGGTTCCTTGCCGGGCTTTGGATCGTGTTCGGCGTGCCATTGCTTCATGTAGGCTTCGCGCATGGCGCCGGGATAGCTGGCGGCGTAGTAGCAGGGAGACTCGTCTTTGCCGGATTGCGGCGAGTAGGTCATTCCGAATTCGGTGACTTCCAGATAGCCTTTGGAGCCCTGAAAGCGATAGATTTCCGGCGATTCACAGCCCGCGTTCAGCCGCAGATATACCGGATACTTTCCGTACTCGAACAGAGCTGCGTGGACGTCTGGCATATTTCGGCCATCGGGCCAGCGCAGAATTCCACCAACGGACATCACTCGCGTGGGCGGTTCGTTCCATCCCAACATGTAATTCATGCCGCTCACGAGGTGTACGAGCAGGTCGCCTGCCAGGCCCGTTCCGTATTCTTTCCAGCAGCGCCAGCGAGCGAAAATATTGGCGTCAAACGCACGCTTGGGAACAGTGCCTTGCCAAGTGTCCCAATCAATGGTTGTCGCACTCGCATCGGTCGGCGGAGGATACTCCCACGCGCCGCAGGGATCATTCCGTCCGAGTGAGCCTTCCACCAGGTTGAGCTCGCCGATGATGCCTTGGGCGAGAAGTTCCTTTGCTTTCGCACAAAGAACGGAACTGACGCGTTGCGAGCCGATCTCTACGATGCGGCCGGTCTTTTTGGCCGCGGCAACCATGGCGATGCCGTCGGCCGGAGAGTGCGACATCGGCTTTTCACAGTAGATGTCTTTGCCCGCGTTCACCGCATCGACGACGACCTGCTTGTGCCAGTGATCCGGCACGGCGGCGATGATGCAGTCGATTTCCTTGTCGTCGAGAAGCTCCTGGTACTTTCGAGTGGTCTTTATTTTCGACCCTGCGATCTCCCTGGCGAGCGTGTGGCGGCCGTCGTAGAGATCGGCGGCGGCGACGCATTCGACGCCGGGAAGGGTAATGGCGTTCGCGAGGAGGCCGGAGCCCTGCATGCCGACGCCGATGACGCCAAAGCGGAGACGGTCGCTTGCGGGAACCGCAGCCTCAAGTGCCGTGGGAATGTAGGCTGGCTCAAGGATGATGTTGCGGGAAACGGCGAGAGCTCCGGCAGTGCCAGCGGTTTTTTGCAGGAATTGACGGCGAGTGGTTTTCATTGTGGCCTCCGGCCTAGGTTGAAAGCTCCGAGCAGAAATTATCTGTAGCCCGGCAGTCGATGACCAATCAACGGCTTACTTCAGCGACTGCATGCTGACTTCCTTGAAGAAAACGACATCGTTGTCGCTGTGATTCTGTAGGCCGAACCAGCCTTCGTCGGGGCGGCGGCCGCGTTGCGGCTCAAAATCGTATTTGCGTTCTGGAACAGGCTGGCCTTCGGTGTAGTCGGTGACCTTCTCGCCGTTGAGTTCGACGATGGTGCGCGGGCCGTCGAGAGTGATGGTCATGGTGTTCCATTCGGGACCGGGCTTGCCGGGCTTTGCGAGCGGCTTGGTGAGCGAATAGAGCGTCCCGGTAACGTGATAATCGTCCTCGTTCGAAGTCTCGGGGTGATTGTCGATCTGCACTTCATAGCCGTAGTGGACGGGCATCCACTCTTCGCGTGGCTCAATGGGTATGCGGATAAAGACGCCCGAGTTGCTGTTGAAGTCGCGCATCTTGAAAACGACGCGAATGCGGCAGTTGCCGACTTTCCCGCCAGTCCAATAGAGGAGGCCCATGCCGCCATGGGTTCGAATCAAGCCGTCCTCGACGGTGTCGCTGCCCGGGCCGACGTGTTTCCAGCCAGTGAGGTCCTTGCCGTTGAACAGCGGCTTCCAATTGTCCTTCTGACCGCGCGCCAGTGTGGCAAAAGCAGCGCACCCCAAAAACAGCACGCCGAGCACTGTGAGTGTCTTGCGCATTGAGGCCAATCCTCCTTCGTAACGAGGACAGGCAAGGTTGCCTGTCCTGTGCATCCCGGGAAAGAGTCCGTCGTTCCCTGGGAATGAAGAAGCTATTTAGAAAGTCAGCTTGCTTAGATACGCGTAACTTTTCGTAATGCTGCCGAATGGGTCGGCAGGCGTGTCGTGTTCGACGAAGTAGTGCTGGATGCCGGCGTTGCCGGAGTTCGCGAAGATGTGTTTCCAGTCGATGACGCCGCTGCCCACTTCGGTCATGTTGGGCATTTCCTTGTCGGGGCTGGCGGTGGGGCCTTCGGCGCCTTTGGGCAGTTGCTTCATGTCTTTTACGTGCACCAGGGGGAAGCGGCCCGGATACTTGTTGAAGTATTCGATCGGGTCCTTGCCGGCCACGGAGATCCAGCAGAGGTCGAGCTCCATCTTGACGTACTTCGGATCGGTGGCGAGGAGTAGATCGTAGGGAAGTTTTCCACCGAGAGCTTCGGAAGGTTGAAATTCAAACGTGTGATTGTGGTAGGCGAACTGAATACCGGCCTTTGCACTGGCTTCGCCGGCTTTCTGAAAAAGATCGGCGGCGCGCTTGTAGCCATCGGGTTCAGTGCGTTGTTTCGGATCGATCCACGGGCAAACGATGAACTTGTGGCCGATGATGTGGGAAGCCTCGATTTGCTCGGACCATTTTTTCTCAACCGTTTCGTACGGCACGTGGCAGGAG
>JBKOXA010000096.1:0-28854 GCA_046724685.1 Acidobacteriota bacterium
CAAGATTGGCTCCGCCCGCTCACTTTTTAAAGCGATAAGCAGTCCTAGACCGAGTTTGTTCGCGCAGCTTGAGTGTATGTAGAGGGCCGACAGCTTTTTGTCTGGCCGCGATGACTCACGCAAGGGCGTATCGTACCCTGCGAGCTGAAAGGGTGGCCGCTAGACTGACTGGCGCATGACGACGGCTACGACCTTCCCTAGAGGTTTGATCGTTTGTTTGCTTGCCGTTTGCACTTTTGCTGGCACGATTCCCGCGCGCGCGCAAAAGGCGAAGTCGTTGTTCTACATGACGCGGGAGCCTAAATCGGTGCGATCATTCCTGGCGCAGGCTGAAAAGATCGACATCGTCGTTCCCTACTGGTATACGGTCGACTCAAATGGTCTCGTAACGGGAGGGCCGAATCCGCTGGTGCTTGAAACGGCTCGACAGCACCACGTGCCGGTGATGCCCAGGACGATTTTCACAAGTTGCTTAAGAATCCGGATGCAATGCGGCAGTTCTATTCCCAATTTCCAGGGCCGGTGACCGGCTGGAATTGGACTACTGCGAATCTGGACTACGCGTTGAAAATTGTGCCTGCGCAAAAACTCTCGCTGGGGATTCCACTTTACGGGTAGCACTGGTTTTCCGGCACGCCAACGAAGGCGGCGGACAAATCGGGAGACAAGCCGAACCCGACGGCTGACTACATTTCGACGGAGGACGCGCTCGATCTTGCGAAGGCATATGGCGGGAAAGTGGAATGGGACGCTGTGGATCGTACGGCGTGGCTCTATTTCTATCGCGACGATTTCCGCGAGTGGATTTTCTTCACCGATGTACGAACCTTCCGGGAGCGCTACAACCTAGTGAGGCAGTGGGGGCTCGCCGGATTCTGTTCGTGGGTGCTGGGCATGGAAGATCCCGGAATTTGGGGACTCCTGCCGTCGCATAAGTAAAACTGGCAGCGCCACGACTGGACAGCCAGCGGAAGTCGCGGATAGCCTTGGCAACCTTAAACATTGAGATACGGAGCGACGTTAATGACAAAGCTGCGTCGGAGCCGCACTCCAAACGAAGCCGTTGGGACCTAGGGTTCGAAGGTCACGTCTTTGGAGCGTTGGATGAGGGAGTGTTTCTGGAACTCATCGTCGTCGCGGTAGGGGAAGTCCGAGCGGTAATGACTGCCGCGGCTTTCTTCGCGAGCTAGCGCGGAGCGGGCCATGAGCGACGCCAGGGAGCGAAGGTTGATGAGTTCGTAGTCGCGGCGGCCTGGGTTTTCAGAGCGCGGGAGCTGCAGGTTCTCAAGAAGAGCGACGGCGGCGGAGAGTTCCTTGCCCGAGCGGAGGATACCGACGTGGCGCCACATGAGATCGCGGATCTGAGCGAAGACGACGGAGGGCGCGTCCGCGTGCTGCGTCGCAGCTGCGGAGCCGGGGGCAACGGCCAGCTTCGCCGAGTGAGCGGCGACGGAACGCGAGGAGGCGGACGCCGTGGAGTGTGCGGCCGAGGAATTTGATGTGTGGGAATCTGGTCTGGGAGCGGGACTGCCAGGAAGGGCCGAAGATCTATGCTTCAACTCGGGAGCGTGATTCTTCTGGGCGACGGCAGAACGTCCGGCTCGGTGCGCATTAGCAGAGTGGCTCGCGTGATGCGCGCCTCGAGAACCGCCACCGCCATTTTCGTGTGCGATGGCTGAGCCATCGCCAATCATGGCCTGACCGCTGCGCGCGCCAAAGACTAGACCTTCCAGAAGAGAGTTGCTAGCGAGGCGATTTGCGCCATGGACGCCGGTATTCGCGGTTTCGCCGGCGGCGTAGAGCCCGGGAAGCGAAGTGCGTCCCCAGAGATCGGTCTTAACCCCGCCCATCATGTAATGGGCTGCGGGGCAGACGGGCGCCAGGTCCGTGGCGAGGTCCAGGCCATAACTGAGACAAGTGGAGTAGATGCGGGGGAAGCGCTTCTGCAGAAATTCGGCGGACTTGGCAGTCATGTCGAGATAAACATGCTCGGCCTGGGTGCGATGCATTTCGCTGACGATGGCGCGGGCAACGACATCGCGCGGAGCAAGCTCTTGGGCCTCGGCGTAGCGCTTCATGAAACGCTCGAGAGTGATGTTGCGGAGGATGCCGCCCTCGCCGCGAAGCGCTTCCGAGAGGAGAAAGCGCGGCGCGCCTTTGATGGCGAGAGCGGTGGGATGGAATTGCATGAACTCCATATCGGAAAGGAGGGCGCCGGCCTCGTAGGCGATGGCCATGCCGTCGCCGGTGGCGACGTCAGGGTTGGTGGTTTCGCGATAGATTTGGCCTAGGCCGCCGGTGGCGAGCAGCACGGCGCCGGCTCGAACTTCGTGTAGCGACCCGTCGGTTTCGTCGATGAAGCGAACGCCGACGACGCGGCCGTCTTCCAGAATGAGGCCGGTCGTAAACGAATGCGCGCGAAGATGGAGATGCGCAATGGTGTGCGCGCGTGCGAGAAGAGCGCGGCTGATTTCGCGTCCGGTCGAATCGCCATGGGCGTGAAGGATGCGGGAGCGGCTGTGAGCCGCTTCGCGAGTGAAGGCGAGCTTGGTGCCGGCACGATCGAATTCGGTGCCCCATTCGATGAGCTGGGTGATGTATTTGGGACCTTCTTCGACGAGGAGCGCCACGGATTCGGTGCGGCAGAGACCGTCACCCGCGTTGAGAGTGTCCTGCTCGTGGAGACCGATTTCGTCTTCGTCGCTGAGGGCGACGGCGATGCCGCCCTGGGCCCAGGCAGTGGCGGAATCACTGAGGTTGGATTTGGCGAGGACCAAGACGCTCCCCGCGGAGCTGAGTTCGATGGCGGCGCGTAGGCCGGCAACGCCAGAGCCTACAACGGCAAAGTCAGCGTGATACGTGTTGGGGGACGAATTCATCGGAAGTTTTACAAATTGTAGTTCTGGGCTGTAAGACAAACCCAGAACCCGCGCAAAGTATGGTAGCACGAACAATTTGGATTCCTGCATTGCATGCATCGCAGGAGGCGATGCGTCGTATGCTAGAGTTGAAAAGAAATCGATGAAGAAAATGAAGCGCGTTTTGGTGAAATCCTCGGCGGGAACGTATGCGGCACTGTGCGGTGCCGGGGCTACGGAACGCTTGTCGATCGAGATCGGCAGACTGGGCAAATTTTCGAGTATGCACGTATTGACGTCGCCGAAGGTCTGGACGGCGGTGGGGAAGAAGGTACTGCGCGCGTTAGGTGGCGCGAAGGAAGCGCGCGTGCATTTGTTCGATGACGCGGAAGCAAGGAAGAATCTGAAGAGCGTCGAAGAGATTTCGCGGAGTCTGATCAGAGCTGGCGCGGACCGGCGTGCGGTGGTGATTGCGGTCGGCGGGGGAGTGGTGGGAGACGTGGCGGGATTCGCCGCGGCGAGTTACTTGCGGGGCGTGGCGCTGGCGCAAGTGCCGACAACCCTTGTGGCGCAAACCGATAGCGCGATTGGCGGAAAGACGGGCGTTAATTTACCCGAGGGAAAAAATCTGGTTGGGACTTTCTATCCACCACGCCTGGTTGTGGCGGACCTCAACGCGCTGCGGACCCTGCCGCAAAGGGAGTTCTGCGGCGGGCTGGCGGAAGTGATCAAGTACGGCGTGATCGCAGATGCGAAGTTGTTCAGATTTCTGGAGAAAAATTTCGAGAAGCTGCTTGCGCGCGACCCACGGGCTTTGGAGTATGTTATTGCGCGGTCGATCGAAATCAAAGCGCAGGTGGTCGGGAGGGATGAGAAGGAATCAGGGTTGCGTGAAATCCTAAATTTCGGCCATACGTTTGGGCATGCGCTCGAGAGCGTCACGGCTTACAAGAAATATCAACACGGCGAAGCGGTGGCGTGGGGAATGATGGCGGCGGCGCTGTATGGACATGAGATCAGAATTACACCGGCTGCCGATGCCTCGCGGATCATTGCGTTGGTCAGACGGATGGGGAAGTTGCCAGCCTGGCCGAAGGTCCCCGCAAGGCGTTTGGTTGAACTGATGGGTTCGGACAAGAAGGCGCGGGGCGGGAAATTGCGTTTTGTGTTGACACCGGGGATTGGCAGAGCCGAAACGTACGAAGGGCGCGATCCGGAAAAATTGGAATTGATCCTGCGCGTGACGGCACCGATCGCGGAAGCCGAACCGGTGCTGCATGCCTGAGACCGCGGTACGACGCAACCCTTCCGACAAAGGGCCGGAGTCCGGTCCGAGCAAGGGAACGCGGCCGGAAGGTGCGGTAAACGAAACTGATGCGTCACGAAGCGTGCGTGAAATGTTCACGCGGATCGCGCCTCGCTATGACCTGCTGAATCATCTTCTCTCGCTTGAGATGGACCGCATGTGGAGAGCACGAACCGCGCGGGTCTTGCGTCCGATTCTCGAACGGGACGATGCGCGAATCCTGGATTTGTGTTGCGGCACCGGGGACTTAGCGTTTGCGCTGCAGCGGAGGGCCAAGGGACGAATCTGGGGCGCCGATTTCGCCCACCCGATGCTGGTGAGGGCGCGGGCGAAGGAGAAAGAGTGGAGAACGGGAGATGAGGTGCGGATGATCCCGTTTGTGGAGTCGGATGCATTGTGCTTGCCGTTTGCAGACTCATCGTTCGATCTCGTGACCACGGCGTTTGGCTTTCGTAACCTGGCGAACTATGAGGCGGGGTTGCTGGAGATTGCGCGCGTGCTGAAGCCGAACGGAACGATTGCGATCCTGGAATTTACGGAACCGAAGCCGGGGTGGTTCGGAGATTTGTATCGCTGGTATTTTCGGGCGGTGCTTCCGAGGCTGGGCGGGTTCATTTCCGGAGAAAAGGCGGCTTATACCTATTTGCCGAAATCGGTGGCGCGATTTTTTCAGCCGGAAGAGTTGAAGGAGTTGATGGTCCGGATTGGGTTTGAGGGTGCGGAAGCGCGAGTATGGACGGCTGGGACGGTGGCGTTGCATCTGGGACGGAAATCCGCAACCTAGTCGGAGGCTTAAAGGTCGCCGAGGTCCCTCGCTGCGCCCGGACCGACACGTCCGGCTTTCAGCCAGCGGTGTCAGCTTTCGAGGCCGGTGGCGCGCATTTTGGTAAGCAGGGTCTTGGGTGCAATGCCCAATTTTTCGGCGGCCCGCGTCTTATTCCAACGGCATTCTTTCAGTGCGGCTTCCAGCAACACGCGTTCAACATGAAGTTGAGCGCGGGCGGTGACGTCATCGAAGCTGCCTTCCCAGGAAAAGGATTCGGGCATCAGATTTGGCGGCGCACTTTCAGCTCGAACCGGCACTGCGATGGAAGGCAGAAGTTCGGGAGTGATTTCCGGGCCATCGGAGAGGATCGCCGCGCGTTCAAGCGCGTTCTGAAGTTCACGAACGTTGCCTGGCCAGGAGTATTCGCGCAGCTGCCGCCGTGACTGCTTCGAGAGGGAAAGTGAATGTTTTCCAAACTCGCTGCTGAACTTTTCAAGGAAATGGTCGACGAGGAGAAACAAGTCGTCGCCACGATCGCGCAGCGGAGGGATGATGAGTGGAACGGCGGCAATTCGAAAATAGAGGTCCTCGCGAAAAAGTTTCTCGCGAATGCGTTCGGTGAGATCGCGGTTGGTGGCCACAACGATGCGAACGTCGACGTCGACCGGTTGCGTACCGCCGACGCGTTCGAAGCGCCGTTCCTCGAGGACGCGGAGCAACTTGGCCTGGCTGGCGAGAGGAAGCTCGCCAACTTCGTCGAGAAAGAGTGTGCCGCGCTGCGCCATTTCGATTTTTCCGGCTTTCCGGTTGCCAGCGCCGGTGAAGGCCCCGCGTTCGTGGCCGAAGAGTTCGTTCTCCACGAGCCCTTCGGGAATGGCTGCGCAATTCAGAGCGATAAATGGTTGCGCGCTTCGATTGGAAAGGTGGTGAATGGCGCGAGCGAAGAGTTCCTTGCCCGTACCGCTTTCGCCGAGCAGGAGAACGGTTGTCCCGGTCGGGGCCACGCGCTGGAGTTGCTGGCTAACCGCTTGCATGGCGGGAGAGTCGCCGACGATGCGCGGAAAGCCGTAGCGGGCGGCGAACTCCTCGCGGAGGATGAGATTTTCCCGCAGCAGTTCCTGCTGGCGCGTGGCGCGTTCGACGAGAAGTTTCAGATGGTCGAGGTCAACGGGCTTCTGGATGAAATCGAAGGCGCCTTCTTTCATCGCGGAAACAGCTTCCTCAACGGAGCCGAATGCGGTAAGCAGAATGACAGGAATCGTGGAGTCGGCTTGTTTAGATTCCCGCAGAACTTCGAGACCTGAGGCACCGGGCATTTTCAGGTCGGTGACCACCATCTGATAACGCTTGGCGCGGAGTTTCTGGATCGCCGCGGAGCCGTCAGGGGCCTCCTCCACGGAAAAGCCGTTTCGCTCCAGCGCCTTGCGGAGCATGGCGCGAAGTTCGGTCTTATCCTCGACGAGAAGTAAGGGTTCCATCGGCATTGAAGACGGGAGGTAGGGAAATGCCCGGAGAAGGCGGCGTCAACGCGCCCAGCCAGGGTCACCCCCGATGCGGCGAACTTCATCCTCCATGTCGCTAAACTGCTGCTTGAGGACAGCAATCTCCTTCTTTTTGGCCTCGATCTTGACCGTCTTTTCGCTGATCTCGTTGCGGGAGTACTGTTCTTTCAATGCCTTTTGCGGATCGGAATAATACTGGACATCGAGCTTTTCAGCCTCGCGCTGGAGAACATCAAGCTCCTGCTCGGCACCAGCGATTTTTCGCTTTTGTGCTGCGAAGCGCTTGCGCCAGGCTGTTTCAGAGTTGGGGTCTTCCTTCTGGGCCCCGTCGTCTTTCGGAGTGGCGGCGGTTGCCTGAGAACCTTCTTCAGGGGCGGCAGTCGAAGGGGCGTGCGGCACGGGAGGTTCAGGGGCGGGCTTCGAAGCGATATCGTCGTCGGTGAAAACCTTTTTCGGTTTGGGAGCGGTTCTTTTTTGTTCGCGTGCTTTGCGTGCCGCGTCGGCCACGGGGTCGCTGGAACCGGATTGGGACGGGTCCTGTTGAGCGGCGGCAGTGCGGCAGGACCCGCACAAAGCGGCAAAAAAGGCGATTGCTGCGAGGATTCGAACTGTGCGCACGGGTACTACCTCCAGGGCGCGCCTTGCGCCCTTCATCGTTAGATGGTGACCTCTCTTGATTCTACCGCCTCAGAAACCCCGCGGGATACCGGTAGCGTAAGGATAAACTCCGCGCCGCCGTCGGCCCGGTTTCGGACTTCGATTTCACCGCCGTGATGCAGAAGGATCTTCTGAACGACGGCAAGACCGAGACCGGTGCCGTCTGCCTTGGTCGTAAAAAAAGGGCGAAAGAGCTTTGGCAAGACTTCGGCGGGGATGCCCGGACCGTTGTCGAGGATTCGGATGCGTTGCGAGCTGTCACCGGAGAGAGTTGACGTTTCGCCGTGAAGAGCGACCGCAGGTGCCGGCGAATGGCTCGCGGCGGCCTCGGCGGCATTTCGCGCCAGGTTCAACAGGGCCTGCCTTAGCAGGCCTTCATCGCCGGCGATCTCTGAAAAATTACCTGCAATGTTGATTTGCACTTGCGGCAGATGTTCGTGGACCTCAGACACAACCCGTTCGAGCAGCGGACGTAATGCAACAGGCTCTTCGGAGATTTCGAGCGGGCGCGCATAGCGCAAGAACTCGGCAACCACGTGGGCGATGCTACGCGTCTGATCCAGAATTCTTGCTGCGTTTTCGGCTGTGTCGGGGGCACCGGGCTCCGAATGAATCATTTGCGCGTATCCGGAGATGGTCGCCAGCGCATTTTTGAATTCATGAGCAATGCCTGCTGAGAGTTCACCAAGGGCGGCGAGGTTTTCGCGAAGATGCATCTGTTTTTGCAGTGCGGCGAGTTCAGTCAAGTCGCTGAGGAGGCAGATGGCGCCGGAGGCTTTCTCCTTGCCACGGCGAATCGGGGAGATGGTGACGCCAAGTTCGCGATGATTGCCATCGGGAGCGACGTGGGCGGCTTGCTCTCGGCGAAAGATTTTTCCATCGGCGAGACACTGACGAATCAGGGCGGTCAAGGCGCTCGATTCGCCAAGCGCTTCGCTGTAGCGGCGAAACAACAGGCCCTGGATGCCAAGCGCTTGCTCGGCGGCTGGATTGGTCCCGGTGATCAAGCCATTCGAGCCGATGATCAGCAGGCCGGCAGGCATGTTGCGCGTCACCTCTTCACTCAAGCGGGCGGTATTTTCGGCTCGCTCGCGTTCGGCACGGTGTAGCCGTTCAAGTTCCTTTTCCTGTTCGCGCTGCTTGAGGATGACCGCCTGCATGGAAGCCGTCATGAACGCGGGCGCGTTCTCCTCGCGGGGAATGGGATCCTTTTCCGAGACCGCGATGGAATTGGAACCACCGAACATTCGCCTCAGCAGGAAAATGGCCAACACCAGGGCTCCGACGAGCAGAACCGCAGTCATCACAAGAAAGATCCATGGATAAGGAAGTCCGCTTTGCTCGAGAGGTGTAGCGAACGTGAGGAAGCACTCTGGCATTTTCAGCCCCCTAGCCAAGGGGAAGCAGAGACCAGCGCGAACTTGTCCATGGGCCAAAGAACAGAATGAGAAACGCGGCCACCCCAAGAAACGTCCCCAGGGGAAGCTGGTAGCGACTGGCGATAGCCCAGCGGAGACTGCCGACCCCGCCCAGGCCTCGCTTGCTGGCTCGCTTCGCCAACCCACTTTTCCAGCCGGAGACGAAGAGCACGGTAATAACAGCGATCCCGATAACCGTACCAAGAAGCGTACCGAGGAGAATGGTCAAGAAGGCCCCCCGAAGCCCGAAAAACGTTCCGACCATGAACATCATTTTTACGTCCCCAAAGCCCATGCCATCGCGACCTCGGACGAGCTTGTAGACCACGGCGGCTGCCCACAGGAGTCCACCGCTGAAAATGGCCCCGAGGAGAGCATCGAGCACTCCGACGGTCCACAGGGGAAAACCGGCACCGGCGTACCGTCCAAGGAACATTCTGGCAACGCCGTCCTCAGGCGGCACTCTGGCGGCAAATGCCAGGCCGACTCCTACACCAAACCAGTTCACTTTATCCGGAAGGATGCGCTCCCGGTAGTCGGTGACAATCAGCACGACTAGAATACAGCTGAGGAAAAGCCACTTAGCGGTGACCAGCGACAAGCCGAAACTTAGATAACAGCCGACGAACAGCAATGCAGTGATGAGCTCAACGGACGGGTATATCGCGGAAATTGGAGTGCCACAGCTACGGCATTTGCCCTGTAAGGCAATCCAGCTCAAGACCGGGACATTGTCGTACGGTTTTATGGCTGAGCCGCAATTGGGGCAGCGAGACGACGGGGAAACGATCGACACACCCGCAGGGATCCGCGTGATGCAGACATTCAGGAAGCTACCGATCAAAAGTCCGAAGAGGAAAAATGCAGCAATAGCCACACTTCACTTTGACATAGCGCTAAAAGCACCTCAATTGGGACGCCAGGATGCGGTGTCCGATGCCTAACGGGGAATGCGCGACTTTTCCGAGCCGAGGCGCTCCGTTATAGTGGAAGAAGCCAACAATGAACTGGTTCGAGGAACAAATTCGCCGGTATGAACACCGCCGATGGACGACGGACGACAATCGGCGTGTGCGGCCGTTTGAATGGGGTACGGAGCACATTGGAGGAAGTGCCAACGAAGCCGATCCGAAACTCTTCCTGGCGCAGTACGCACGGCGCGCCCTGGAAAATAGCAGGGAGTGGTACGCAACCACTCCGGCTTCAGACTATCGGCTGGATGAGGAGAATGTGCTGACATTCACCTCGTCGATTGAGTCACCTTGGCCAGAAAACAACACCGTGCACGCGCAACTGTTCCCCGGCAAGAATCGGAAAGCGGCAGTGCTGGTCTTGCCGAATTGGAACGCCAAGTGGCACGGGCAGAATGGGCTGTGCGAATGGCTCCAGCGGCTGGGGATTTCCGCGCTGAAGATGAGCCTGCCTTACCACAACCGGCGAATGGCCAAGGGTCATGAAAGGGCGGACCAATTGGTTGGTTCGAACATCGGGTTGACGCTGCAAGCGAACCGGCAGGCAGTGCAGGACGCCAGGAGGTGCTTGAGGTGGCTGGAACAGCAAGGGTACACGCGAATCGGGATCCTCGGCACCAGCATTGGATCTTCGGTCGGTTACATCACGCTGGTGCACGATGAAAGCGTGCACGCCGGCGGATTCTTCCATGTATCGACCTATTTTGCGGATGTAGTGAGCCAGGGGATGACGACCAATCATGTTTGGGAAAGTCTTCGCGCGCACGTGACCGTGGATGCCTTGCGAGGTTATTGGGCGCCCATCAGTCCGATGCCGTTTGTGGAGCTGGGCATGGGAGCGAATCGAAATACCTTCATGGTTTACGGGAAGTACGATCCGACATTCTTGCCGGAGCTCACGGCCGAGATGGTTGACGCGCTACATGAGCATGGCGCGAACCCGCTGACGCTGGAGTTGCCCTGCGGACACTATTCTTTGGAGTTGAGGCCCTTCAGCTATCTTGCCGGGTATCGCATGTTGACCTATCTTCGTTCGGCGCTCGCATAGCCTGTCCGTTGCCCCGGGTTTACTAACTCACAGAGTCGGTTCGGCCAATTCATTGACGCTGGTCCGCACATTTCCTAAGCTGGAACTTGAACAGAAGCAAGCTCCACTTCCAGTGAAGAGAATTCCCTTGCGTTTTTGAGGAGAAAAGTGTGACGGGCGCGAGCGAACACGGTTTTGAACTTCGAATGAAGCAGCTACGCGCAGGCATGCGAGTCAATTCTCGTGTTCCGGTGGCCATAGAGTGGGAAGAAGCGAAGTCCCGGCACACGGCGCAGGGATGGACAGTCGATATCAGCCCGAAGGGATGCCTGGCAATCGTGCCGCAAGGATTCCCGCTGGGGCAGAAATTAGATCTTGTGAATCTTGTGAACCGGAGCGTTTCAAAGGCAGTTCTGATCTGGCGGGGGCATGAAGGACGCACGGGCTGGGAGTTGGGCCTGGAACTTCAAGACCCGCCGGAGGATTTCTGGGGCCTGGATTTTTAGTGTCGTCGAACCTGGCGAATTCCGCTCGTCTTCAGGCTCGCTGTACCAGCAAGCTATTTTGTGTTCGTAAATGTCACGGCGTCGCTCTGGTTCGATCCGCGGGCGATCACGATTGTTTTTCCGTCCGGAGAATAGTGGCAATCCCAAATAGCCCCTGAAGTGAACCGGGTCACCTGTTTAGGTGGTGTTACAGGACTGACGATCGGAATCGTCCAAAGGTTCGGCACGCCGGTACGAACATCGGATATCGCAAGGGCGCGATTGTCCGGCATCCAACAACCGGAGCGCGTGTTCGGATCGACGGTCGATGGGATGGGCATTTCGTTGTCAATCTGGCCGGTTGCCGCGGCTACGTTGAAGATACCGACTGTACCGTCGCCACGGAGCCCTGCGAAGGCGACATGTCGTCCATCCGGAGAAATGTAGGGCGTGCTGACTGCAATTACCTTGGAAAGCCGGACGGGCTCACCGCCTCCGATCGGAATCTTGTAGATAAAGGTCGTGGCATCGGGAGTTTGTCCGCGATAGAAGACCCAGTCTCCGGATCCGGCGCATCGTGGACCATCCTCACCGGAGCCGTTTGTCAGCTTCGTGGATTGCCCTGATCTAGGATCCAGTTTCCAAAGATGGTCCGCACCGTCGAAGTCGCTGAAATAGACCACAAGGCGATCTCCTCCGCAGGACGCGGGAGTCGCGTGAAAGTGGCCGTCGAAGGCGATTTGTTGAGCATTCTTGCCATCGGCATCGACTCCAAATAGATCCCAGTTGCCCGAGTTGTACGCGGTATAAATGATGCGGCCGTTGCCCGCGAAAGTCGTTCCGTCCATTCCGTCGAGTCTTCCAGAAGTGATTTGACGGCCTTGCTCGGGCGAATTCGAAGGTCCCAGCCAAAGATGACTTGTCAGATTCTGTTGCACCGCGGCAATCAAGCTGCCATCGCCCGAGATGGAAACCGACAAATAGTTGCTGAGGTCGTTCGAAATGCGACGAACCTTGGCCTGCGGGTAGCTGACGACCCACAGTTGCATCTGAACCGAAGTCTTGTCGCCCGCTGCGAGCAACAGTCCGCTTCCATCCGGAAGCCATGCGAAATCTTTCAGCGCGCGCCAACCCGCACCAGGAATGGGCTTTTCCTTGCCCGTGGAGACGTCGATTTCCGAAAGTCCAAATAATGTTCCGCCGGGGCCCTTTTCTTCAACCGTCAGCGCAGCGATGCGCCCTCCATCCGGCGACCAACGAAGCGCGTGATAATTTCCATACGAAGCAGAGGCTTTACGCGTGGCCAGTTTTTTTGCGCCAGTGCCATCCGCCTTGGCGATCATGAGATGAACTTCGGCAGCCGGAACGTCAAATTCCGTGAACGCCATTTGCGTTCCGTCGGGCGAGAAGGTAACGCCTGAAAAGGTCGAATCCAGCAATTTACGCGGAGCTCCGCCCAGTAGAGGAACTCGGTACACCCTTGTCAGCCCCGATTCCGGCGGGAAAACGGTGTAGTCGAGCGAATTTCCGTCCGGGCTAAAGGTCACTTCGCCGATCTGCTCGCGTCCTGGAGGCAGAACCTGAACTGCGCTGGGACTGGCGATTTGCCGCACCCACAAACTGAACTGTCCGTCGCGAGTCGATACATAAGCGAGGTAGCGGCCGTCGGGCGAAATTCGCGCAATTTGGACATCGCCGGTCGAGGTCAGCCCCGAAATCACCGGAGTGCGGAAGGCCGCAGTTGCCATTTCGGCAGGGGAGTGTCCCCGGAATCGTACGAAAAGGATTGTCAAAAGCACCGCTATAATTACCGCGCCTAGACCGAGTTTTGTGGCGAGTGACTGAACCGGCCGCTTCGAACCAGACGTCAGTGTTGCGGAGATGCGAGCGACGCCGGAACCAGCCTCGGCCGCGTTCCGGACGGATCCGACCGAACCGGAGTCGCGTTTGAGTCGTTCGAGGTCGGCCCGAATTTCGGCCGCGGATTGGCAACGAAGCTTAACGTCCTTTTCCAATGCCTTGTTGATCAGCTCTTCCAGTTTTGGTGGCAGATCGGGGTTGATACGAAGCGGCGGTACCGGAGGACGATTCAGAATCGAGTCGAAGATGACACCGGTGGTTTCGCCGCGAAAAGGCAAAGCGCCGGTGGCCATTTCATAGAGGACAGTGCCGAAAGAAAACAAGTCGGTGCGATGGTCAAGTTCTTTGCCTCGAATCTGTTCTGGAGACATATAAGCGACGGTGCCCACGGCGGTGCCGGGGCTGGTTAGGTTCGCGGCGTCGATGGTCGCGGTGGATTGCGCCCCGAGCTGGCTCGCCGCGCCAGCACCAGGGCTGATCTTTGCCAATCCGAAATCAAGAACTTTGGCATGGCCCCGACGAGTAACAAAGATATTCACGGGCTTGATGTCGCGATGAATGATGCCTTGCGCGTGCGCGGCGTCGAGGGCATCGGCAATTTCAATGGCCAGGGGGATTAGCGTCTCCATATCCAGTGGATGGCCGGCGATCTTGTGTTTCAGGGTGACGCCATCAAGAAATTCCATGGCAATAAAGCTTTGCCCGTCGTGTTTGCCGATTTCATGAACTGTGCAAATGTTGGGATGATTGAGCGCAGAGGCAGCCCTAGCTTCGCGCCGAAAGCGTTCCAAGATCTGAGGGCTCTGCGACACGTCCGCCGGAAGGAATTTCAGCGCAACAAACCGGCCGAGTTCGAGATCTTCTGCCTTATAGACGACGCCCATGCCCCCGCCGCCGAGTTTCTCAATAATGCGGTAGTGGGAAATGACCTGGCCGATCATGGGCGCGGCGAGTCCATTGGTTTCGGTATGTTAGGGGCGCGGAACGGCATCCGTCAACGGAACGCGTATGAAATCGCCGCCCGTGGCCGGGCCCAGGAGCAAGCTGAAACACCTCCTCCGCAGGCGGCCACTCGGTTGGGAGAAAAAGCTAGGTGGGAGTTTTCCACCGATTGCGCCTCGAAAATTCCACTTTTTCCTTGCGCTTCAATCGCTTACGAACGTAGAGTTAGCCTAGCTGTAGGGGGCTTGCTACGAACGGCATCTACATCTGGGAAGCCGGTTGCCGGATCGCAATAGGAATTGCGGACCGCGCGAACGGAGGCGCATTGGAATGACCGCCATCATCACGATTGCCAACCAAAAGGGCGGAGTCGGAAAAACAACAACGGCGATCAATCTCTCGGCAGCCATCGCAAGTCGCGGCAAACGAACACTCCTTATCGATCTCGATCCTCAGGCAAACTCCTCGATCGCATTTTTTGAGTCCGGGGAGATTTCGGCTTCGATGTATGACGTACTGAGCGACACCCGCAACCCAATGGCAAGTGTGATCAAGCCCACGAAGGACCCGATGCTCTTTGTGGGACCTGGGCGGCTGGCTTTGGCCAAACTTGAGCAGGTGCTGGCGGGTCAATTCGATGCTCCCTATCGCTTGAAAGACGCACTTGCGCCAGTCCTGAAGGATTTCGATTACGTGGTGCTCGACACCCCGCCATCGCTTGGAATTTTGACGGTGAATGCGTTGGTGAGCTCGACTCATTTGTTGGTGCCGATTCAGGCGGCCTATTTCGCGATTGAGGGAACGGACGACCTGCTTGAAACGTACGAGCGGATTCGCGCCCGGCCAAATCCCGCACTCAAAGTGTTGGGCGTCGTGATCACGCTCTTCGACAAGCGCACCAATATTTCGCGCGACACTCACGGGCAAATTCGCACCGTGTTCGGCGAGGTGTTGTTCAAAACGAAAATCAGCAAGAACGTGCGACTTGAAGAAAGCCCGGCTTACAAAGAAACCATCCTGACGTTCGCGCCGAAATCACCCGGCGCGGTCGAGTACAAGAAACTTGCCGCGGAGGTCATCCAACGTGTTGAAGAAAGCAGGGTTGCCCGTCACGCTGAAGATGCGGCATGACGCGCACTACATTGAACAACTGACGAGTTTCAGCGGTGCTGCCGTGGGCCGCATGATCCGCGTGGACGAAATCCGCCCGAATCCGGAGCAGCCGCGAAAGGCCTTGGGTGACTTGCGCGAGCTCACGGAGTCTGTCCGTGAAAAGGGAGTGCTTGAGCCGCTCCTGGTCCGGTTCATCCCGAGCGAAGGGTGCTTCTACATTATTTCCGGCGAGCGCCGGTACCATGCAGCGCGCGCGGCCGGCCTGCGGGAAGTACCGTGCATCGAAAAAACGGTGGACGACGCAGAAACCCTGGAAATCGCGCTGATCGAAAATATTCAGCGCAAGGACCTCACAGCGTTTGAAGAAGCCGACGGTTTGCACCGTCTGGCTACGCAATTTGAATACACGCACGAGGACATGGCCAAGAAGATTGGGCGGGCGCGTTCCTCGGTGACGGAAACATTGTCGCTCAGGAACATTCCAGAGTCGCTTCGGAAGAAATGCATGGAGCAGGGCGTGACTTCCAAGTCGCTGCTATTGCAGATTGCACGGCAGCCGACCGAAAAGAAGATGGGCGAAATGCTCCACCGCATCCTGCAAGGCGGGTTGACGCGCGATGAAGCGCGTCGAGAACGGCGGGAAGAACAAGCAGGGCCGCAGCGGCCCCAGCCGTTCATCTTTCACTTCGAACCGCAGAACGATGCCTTCAAGTTCCGCATTCAATTCAAGAAGAGCCATGTTTCGCGTGACGAGCTGATCATGACGCTGCGCGAGATCCTGGCGCAACTGGAGGGCACCTCGGGTGAAGCGTCCGCGGCTGACTCGACCGCGGCCTGAGCTAGCCAAAACCATCTAGGCGGACAAATCGGGTACAAGGCTAGGCCTTGTACCCGATTTGCTTTTCCATAGGCCCCTCGGCAAACTAATTTTCTATGAACAAATATGATCTGATCTGCATCGGAGCCGGACCGACGGGATTGGCCTGCGCGATCGAAGCGGTCCGTGCAGGCTTGACCGCCTTGGTCATCGATAAGGGCGCTCTCTGCAACTCACTCTACCACTACCCGGTCAACATGGTGTTCTTCACCACGCCAGAACTACTGGAGATCGGTGATTTGCCGCTGGTATGTGCCGCCGAAAAACCGACACGCATGGAAGCGTTGAAGTACTACCGCAAGGCCGCGGAGCATTTCGAGCTGAATTTGCGCCTCTACGAACAGGTGACAAAGCTCGAGGGCAGTGACGGCAACTTTGTGGTGTCGACGCTGTCGGATGATGGAACGAAGAATAGCTACTATGCCGCGAAAATTGCCGTTGCGACGGGCTACTACGACCTGCCGAACGACCTGGGCATAGCCGGGGAAAATCTTCCGCACGTTTCGCACTACTATACGGAGCCGCACGCCTACTGGAAGCAGGAGGTGGTGGTGGTTGGCGGGAAAAACTCCGCTGCCGAGGCAGCCCTGGATTTGTGGCGCAATGGCGCGCGCGTCACGATGGTTCACCGGAAGGCGGAGCTCGGCGCGACGATCAAGTATTGGGTCAGGCCCGATATCGAAAATCGCGTCAAGGCCGGCCAAATTCCGATGCACTTCAACGCAAGGGTAAAGGAAATCACCGCAGATGCGGTGATCATTGAAAACTCGGAAGGGAAGAAGCGTCTGCCGGCCAGGCAGGTCTTTCTTCTAACTGGCTACCATCCCGACTTTGAATTCATTGAGAGCCTCGGCGTGAAGCTTGACCCAGTGACCAAGAAGCCTTCGATGGACCCGGACACTCACGAAAGCAACATCCGCGGCTTGTATCTTGCGGGCGTAGTCATTGGGGGGCGGCACACCAGCGAAATCTTCATCGAAAATGGGCGCCTTCATGGCAAACAGATCGCCCTTGCGCTCGCCGGGCGCCGCGCTCAGACCGTATAGTGCGTGCGTCGGTTTGCTCCGCCTGAGAGCGTCTGATAAACTCGAGCTCATGGCATCCCCGATTCGAGAAGTTTTTGATACTTTCCGGACGATGTTGGGTGGGTTCAGCGTGACCTTTCGGACCATGTTCCGGAAATCAGTCACGGAGAGCTATCCGGAACAGCCTGTCAACTTCCAGCCCCGGTATCGCGGGATCCATGTGCTCCATCGCGATGAAAACGGTCTTGAAAAGTGCGTGGGGTGTTTTCTTTGTTCCGCCGCTTGCCCGGCGAACTGTATTTACATCGAAGCCGCGGAAAATACGGATACCAACCGGATTTCCGCGGGCGAGCGCTATGCTTCGGTCTACAACATCGACTATTCGCGTTGCATCTTTTGCGGCTATTGTGTGGAGGCGTGCCCGACAGACGCGATAACCCATGGCCACGGATTCGAGCTTGCCCCGTACGACATCAATTCGCTCGTTTACCGCAAGGAGCAAATGCTTGAAAAAGATATTGCCCTTCCCAAGGCTGCCGCAACCCGCTAGTTACTCCCGATTCTGACGTTCTTTGCCGGACCCTAAATTCCTTGCCGGGTATCAGAGTGTCAAAGCGTCGCCGACACGGAGGAGTTTGCCTTGTTCGGTAGAGGGAACGCGGGTGTTGGTAGCCATGCGGTAGAAGTGATCGAAGCGGGCGGCGGGCGAAGAGTCGGGCAGGGAAGTGCGCCGCATTTCAGTGAACTTTTTTTGGAAACCGACGAAGTCTTCCCCGGTACGAGGATTACGCGGCGGTACGGGGCAGCGCGCGCAGGGATTGCTGCCCTCGAAGGCGACTTCTCCGATTTTGAAGCGCACCGGGTAGTTTTCGTCCTTGCCGAATAGCTGGTCTTCCCAGAATGCCGGCACGCCGTCAATTTCAAGCGTGGTGCGGAAGCGTTCGCGCGCTTGGTTCAATTCGATTTCGGGAAACAGATCGCAGACAGCCTCGAGCGATGCCGTGGACACGATCGTCGGCCCGGTGGCGAGTCCGTCGTCGGGAACGCCCTCCGGAATATGGCGCACAAGCACAGTTTCGCCAAAATAATCCGAGAACCATGACGCGGCGCGTTCGTAGTCAAAAGGAAAGGCGAATCGTCCCGTCTTAATTTTTCCGCTTCTGGCCGAGTCGCTGGGTAGCGAAAGCGTGACCAGGGAAACTCCAGGGTCATACTCAGCACGAATGTGATGGATCGCACGGGTGCTTTTGCCGTTGATCCACTTGCCATCCACGGAAAAGAGCGCCCACACTCGATCGAGCTCGAGCCCGCCATTCGGCCCGATGCGTGCCTCCGGCACGCTGACCGGGTCGAGGCCTTTGATGGGGTGGAGGCGAATGTTCGCCAACCAAGCGGTGTGAAATTCGCCGGGCATTCGAAAATCTTAGCAGACAGTCGCGCCCGCCATTCCGACTGTTTTGCGGTCGGCCCGAACGAATTTGAGGTCTGGCTGGCGCGAAGACTGGGCGACACGGAGGGCTGCACAGGAAAAAGAGGGGCGCGGGCGAGTGTCCGCGCCCCCTCGGGGACGCTAGCGGCCGGCGGCGGTCGCCTTCGCTACAGGTTGATAGCCGCAAGTTGCGGCTTTACGCATCGCGTCCAGCGCCTCAGCAGTGGTTAGCAGAGGTGTAGTGGTGCAATTCTTGAGCGCGCCTCCTCCGGCAAACGCCAGCGCAATCGCGGCGGCGGAAACATTGTCGGGCATTTCGGTGATCATCACGGCGTCATGTTCGCCAAAGGCGAAGTAGCCGTGTTCGATTTTCCCGCCCAGTTTTTCAATTGGGCCGCGGACGGCTTCAAAACGGTCCTGCGGGTTGGCAATTAATCGCGCCATAGCTTCCGAGGTGTAGCTGACTTGGTGAAGAAAACGAGGCATGTGCGGCTCCTTTCCGCTGAGGGTGGGCGTTCTACGGGTAGAGCGGGACGATGCGCTCTTGCGCGGCAAGAGTCAAGCACGTTGTGCGAACGGGCGGCCCGCATCCCACGAGCACGCCAGCCAGGAGAATTCCGGCTCGCTAGTAGGTGTCCCTCATGGGCGGCGGATCGCGCCGGCTGGCAGGCGGCACGATGCCGTTAAGCCGGAGATAAATCGCCATTTGACCGTAGTGGTCGGCGTTGTGCCAGATCATCACCGTGGCGAGGCCCAGACGGGTGTTCGGGCCCGCGTACGGACCTTCAATTGGATCGAACTGATTGTTGGCAGAAATGGCGCCAAGAGACCTTCGGATGACGGCAAACGAGTTGCGAAGGTAGATGAGGAGCTCACGTTTCGTTTTGGCGGGATCGGGGCCGCCTGTGTCGCACACGGCGGGAGGTCTCTGGCCCTCGAGTTCGGCGGCAAACGCGTAATTCGAGCAGGCAACATGCTTAACCTGCTCGGCGAATGTGCGAACCTCCGCAGGTCCGTATTCGGGTTTTTCCGTTTTGAACTTTCCGTCAGCGGGGCGATATCCGTACAGCCCCTCCGGCATGGCTTCGGCGGCCGACCGCACCTGGTATTCCTCAAAATCAGCATTGCGAAGCAGTGCGGAGGCAACCGTTTCCTTTTTGCTCATCTCGGCGGCGGTCGGCTGCTGGCCCTGGCCGGTTGACAAAGTTGGCAAGGAAGCGACGAGCAAATCGGCAGCGGCCAGGGAACAGACAAGCAGAAGAGATTTCATGGCGATCGCTCCTGCGGCGGAGTGTAACACGGGGGTTCCGCGCTTCCGTTCGGTACTGCTAAACACACGAGCATTGCGCTCTTAGCGAGCTGACGCGAAATTTAGCGCCACCTGGCTCTTGGCTCTTTTTTTACTGGGCTTCTCACAGATTTATCCACAGCCAGTCCCTCGGAACATAGATTCTGCTTGACATGGCGTCCTATAAGTTATATTATGTTAACTACAAAATGGGGCTGGATTCCGGCCCTGTTTGTTTCCTGTTCAAAACCCTGTAACCCTGAATCCGGCTGCCTCTTCCCCTTCTGTGAGTATTGCCCGTACGATTGCGAGCACTGCGCGCTGCCGTGCAACCTCTCCCGCTACCGGCCGCACGCTTGCGGCGCTGGCCACGCCGCGCGTCCGCACTTCGTCAAGTCAAGCTTCCGCTCATTCGATGCAACAAGACCTACCGCCCTTTCTCCTTCGTCAAACAGCAACGACAGAAGCTTCGAGCGACAGCGGACGCGCTCGAAGCCCGCGGCCTCTGGCACACTGACGGACGAACGTATCGGTGAAAACGATGGCACTGGTAAGAGCTTGACGTTTGAAGTTACCGGAGCCGGTAAATCGTTCCCCTCCTTGCCCAGGCCCGCCTTGCTTTCCCGCCACAATCCATGCAGAATCCTCATCACCCTGGACTCTTGCGGCGGTTGCCGCCAGGAGTTCCATTCATGGTTGTGATCTCACCCAGGTATGTGGATTCTTCTCAGCGGCGCAATCGCATGCTTTATTTAAGGTATAATTAATTAACACAGGAATAACGCCATGAGCGAAGATTCCATCGGCACGAGAAAAGGCGACTACGAAATCCTCGGCGTCCTTGGCACTGGCGGCATGGGCAAGGTCTACAAGGTCCGGAATCTTCTTTCCGACCGCATCGAGGCCATGAAGGTACTCCTTCCCAATCTCGCAGACCAGAAAGATCTCGGCGACCGCTTCTTGCGCGAAATCAAGGTCCTGGCTGGCCTCAGCCATCCGAACATCGCAGCGCTTCGCACCGCGCTCACCATAAACAACCAACTCGTCATGATCCTGGAGTACGTGGAAGGCACAACCGTGGCCGCCCGCGTCGAGCATGGAGCCATTCCCTGCGCCGAAGCGGTTCGTTATATCGCTCAAGTACTCTCCGCTCTGAGCTACGCCCACAAGCTCCAGATCATTCACAGGGACGTCAAACCCGCCAACATGATGGTCGCTCCGGACGGCACCATCAAGCTCATGGACTTCGGTATCGCGCGCTCCAACGTCGATCTCGGCATGACCACCACTGGCACCACTCTCGGCTCTCTGGCTTACATGTCTCCAGAACAAGTGAAGTGCGAGCCGGTTGACGCGCGCTCCGATCTCTACTCCGTCGGAATCTCGTTCTACGAGATGGTCACTGGCCAGAGGCCCTTCCAATCCGACAGCAACTTTTCCATCATGCAGGCGCATCTCCAGGAGCCGCCCAAGCTCCCCATAGAGGTCAGGCCAGATTTGCCAGTGGGGATCAGCGAAATCATCATGATGGCCATGGAGAAAGATCCCGCCAAGCGCTTCCAGTCGGCGGATGCCTTTGCAAACGCGCTGCGAACTGTGGCGGGGAGTGTGGTCCCCCTTGCAGCTCCCGTTCCAGCACCTGAAGCAGCTCGCAGCGGTTCCACGACTCCACTCAACCCTGCTCGGGTAGGGTCCTTTTCTACGTCTTCACAGCCCCGGCAGGCGGGAGCGCTTCAAATGCCTCCGCAGCCGGCGAGCGGCACCGGACATCGCGGACTCTATATCACCCTGGGAGCCCTAATCGTGTTGGTGGTTCTGGTTGCCGGCGGCTTCTCCGCTCCTCGCTGGTTCAAGGCGCGTGCCAATAATGCAGCGTCGCGTCCAGCCGTAAGCATCCCGGCCGCGCCGGAAGCCGCCAAGTCCGAGCAGGCGGCGCCCACCGCTCCCTCCGTCGAGCCGCTCGCACCAGCACCGGCTGCTTCAACGCCGGCCGCTTCAACGCCGGCCATGAAGATGGGCGGCGATGCCAAGCGGCCCTCGCGGTCTGAAGTTCCACAGCAAAGTGCCGGTGATGCGCAGCAGGCGGCCCAGCCCGACACGGCGCAGCTCGACGAGCTCGATCGCGAATTGGACCAGCTTTCGAGTCGCGAAATGGCTATCACCGCCAGTCTCGATGCCCTGTCGAGAGAACAAAACGCCCAAGGCATGCACCTGCGCGGCGACATGGTCGCGGCACAAGCGCGCATGCGGACCTATCTTGGCAAGGCGCAATCCGCAATTCAGGCTCAAGATCCCAAATCCGCCCGCAAGTATCTGGATTTGGCGGAACCGGAAGTCGAACGATTGGAAAAGTTCCTGGGACGCTGAGCAGACGGGCCGACTTTTCCGTTCAGTGCGGCGACGCTGCCGCACGAATCGGCTTCCCAGAGCGATTGTGGGAAAACCGGCCGACGAAACCCGCGTTGACACCCCGATTCCCAGCGGAGTAGGATTAGGCCCATTGCGGGTTCTCTAGACTCCTCAAGCAACAGGTACCGAGAGGGCAATCATGAAAAAGATTCTGTGGGCAACGCTTGGCCTTTGTGTGTTTCTCCCTGTCGCAGCTGAGGCGCAGACGCAAGCGCCCGCACCTGCCGCTGGCGCATCTCCCGCCGCGTCCGCTCCCTCCGCCGCTCCCGCTCAGCCGCAGGGTCGCAAAAAGCGTATCGCCGTCTTTGATTTTGATTACGCAACCGTCCAGAAATATTCAGACGCGGCCTTTGGCACAAACATTGACGTCGGAAAAGGCATCGCCGACCTGCTGGTAAAGCATCTCGTCAAGGACGGCACGTATTCCGTCGTCGAACGCAAAGCCATGGACAAAATCCTGGCCGAACAGAACTTCTCCAATAGCGACCGTGCCAATCCCAATTCCGCTGCCAAGCTTGGCAAGCTCCTCGGCGTGGATGCCATCATCGTCGGCAGCATCACGCAATTCGGAAACGAGAATAAGGACACCAAAGTCGGCGGTGGTGGTGGCGGCTTCGGCGGTCTCGGCATTGGCGGATTTAGCCACAAGAAGAGCAAAGCCATCGTCGCCGTGGACGCGCGTATCGTGGACATCGACACCGCCGAAATCCTCGGCGTCGCCGATGGCAAGGGCGAATCCTCTCGTGAAAACACTTCCCTCCTTGGCGGCGGAAGCAACTGGCACGGATGGGGTGGAGGCGCCGTAGATTTCGGCAGCAGCGACTTCGCGCAAACCATTCTCGGCGAAGCTGTCAATGTCGCGGTCACGAAGCTCAGCACCGGAGTCATCGCTGACAATTCCAAACTGCAGGCCCGCACCATTTCCGTCGAAGGCCTGGTCGCCGCCGTCGATGGCGGCCAAATCGTCGTCAACGTCGGCGCCAAAGCAGGTCTAAAGGTCGGCGATCAACTCACGGTTGAGCGCGTCACCAAGGAAATCAAGGACCCCGCCACCGGCAAGGTTCTCCGCCGCATGGCCACCGCTGTCGGCGCGATCAAAGTCACGGATGTCGATGACATTTCTGCCGTCGCCGTAGCCGTCTCCGGCGCCGGCTTCAAAGTCGGTGACGCCGTAAGAACTGTCACCCAATAGCTCTCTTCAATTGACACGATGTGAACCAAATATTGGCGTAGCGCCCGATTTGGTAGGGATGGCGGTGACCTACCTTCCGAGAGCGCCACATTTCCTCGCAACCGTAAATAACCGACAGATTGGACTAGCTACGTTGTTCCCGCATCAGTGCGCAGCTTCCCTCTTTGCCCGGTCAGTTCTTTTTTGTGGATGCCTGCTGTGCTTCGTACTTTAGGAATTGCTGAAGTTGGTTGGGGTCGGCGCCCACCATCCGCCTTCCGTTTATAAACAGTGTCGGCGTGCTGGTCACGTCCATTCGTTTGGCGTTGGCGATACTGGCTTCGACGGCGGCAGCAGCCTCTGGGCTCGTCAGACAAGCCTTAAAGGTGGCCGTATTTAACCCAGCTTGGCCCGCGTAGTCCGCGACCTTGTCCCAGGCATTGGCCGCGGAGATCACATCCTGGTTTTCGTAGAGATAGTCATACATCTTCCAAAAGGCCTTGCGGTCCTGCTGGTAAGCGCACCGCCCCGCCAGTGCCGCGGTTCGTGCCCAGGGGTGTATCTGTTCAAGCGGAAAGTCTTTAAAGACAAGCCTTGCTTGTGGATAGCTGGGCAGGATCCCGCGCAGTGCTTGATGCAGGTTGCGGCAGACCGGGCACTCAAAATCGGCAAACTCGACGATGGTAATGGTGGCGTTCAGATTGCCGGTAACTGGGGCATCCTTCAGATCCAGCTTCGCCCGGTTTTCCGCCAGCGCGTCCTTGGTCATGTCGCTCAGCTCCCCGCGCATCAGGAATTTGCCGTCCTTGCTGACCCACATCTTGACGTTCTCCTTGTTCTCGCCGATCGTCAGTTCAATGTTGGTCTCAAGCAGGCCCGGAACACCCGTTTCTTTGAAGTCTCCGACCACGAGCGTTACATCCGGACCGAACGCAAACATCGTCCGCAGGTACGAGTCCACCTTATGCTTCAGTTCAGCGGTGGCAGGAGCTTGTGCCAAGAGCTCTGGCGCGCAAAGAGATAGCGCTGCTGCCATCAGACCTGCGCAAAGAATCGTTAGCCGGAGTTTCTTCAAGGGAGCCTCGCATCGTTAAGGAATAAACCGCTGCGCAATCGGGAACGGACGCCCGAATCCAAATGCCCGCGAAGTGATCTTCAGTCCCGGCGCCGCTTGCTTGCGTTTGTACTCACTGCGGTCCACCAACAAGGCTATTTCGCGAATTAACTTTAAGTCGAAACCATACTTGTCCGCGATCTCTTGTGGACTGCGCAGATCCTCGATGTACGCTTTTAGGACCCGGTCCAGGACATCGTACGGCGGCAGACTGTCCTCGTCCTTCTGATCGGGACGCAGTTCGGCCGATGGCGGTTTCTCGATAGTCGACCGCGGAATGATTACCCGTCCCCGGTTAATGAATTTCGCAAGCTCGTACACCATCAGCTTGGGCACATCCGAAATTACAGCCAGCCCACCCGCCATGTCGCCGTACAGCGTGCAATACCCTACTGCGAGTTCCGATTTGTTTCCGGTGCTCAACACCATCGAACCAAACTTGTTTGACAGTGCCATCAAGTAATTTCCGCGGATGCGCGCCTGAATATTTTCTTCCGTAACATCCGGTTGGCGCGAACCGAACAACGGCTTCAGCGCCGCAAGATACGAATCGAAGACCGACGAAATGGAAATCGTCTTCAGTTCGATGCCCAGATTCTGCGCCACTTCCGCAGCGTCGGTGATGCTGCCTTCTGACGAAAACGGCCCGGGCATCGAAACTCCCAGCACGTTTTCCGCGCCCAATGCTTCAACCGCAATTGCCGCCACAACCGCCGAGTCAATCCCGCCACTCAGGCCAACCAGCGTTTTCTGGAATCGGCATTTGCGCACGTAGTCGCGGGTGCCGAGCACCAGCGCCTGATAGGCATAGGCGATTTCTTCCGGCGCGTGCTCGTGAACTTCGCCCTGGCCCGTCGCGGTATCAAAGAAGACCAGGTCTTCCTCGAACGCCGCAGCCTGCGCCGCTACTTTGCCGTCCGGCGTAAGCGCCACGCTGGCTCCGTCAAAGATCAAACTGTCGTTGCCGCCCACCTGATTCACGTAAACGATAGGGAGTTGATGACTCAGCGCAATCGACCGCAGCATGTCAACGCGCAAAGCGCGCTTGTCAATTGTGTAAGGGGAGGCAGAGATGTTGATCAACACGCTGGTTCCCTGCCCGGCCAGTTCCGTTACGGGATCGCGATCGTAGCGCCGCACCGCCCAAAAATTCTTGTCGTTCCAGACGTCTTCGCAGATCGTTATTCCCAGTTTTTCGCCGCCAAATTCGAAGACTTTCTGCTCCGTGGCCGGCTGGAAGTAGCGAGACTCGTCAAATACATCGTAGGTCGGCAGCAGCATTTTGCTCTGCTCAAACAAAACCTTACCGCTGGCCAAGAGCGCCGCCCGGTTTGCGATGCCGTTGCCTGTCGCTTTCTTGTATTTGCCCACGAAACCAACAATCGCGGGCAACGGAAGTTTCGCCGCCAGGTGTTTTAGCTCTTTTTGATTTCTTTCGATGAAGGCAGGACGCTCAAGCAGATCCTGCGGAAGGTAGCCGCAGATGCAAAGTTCGGAGAAAACGGCAAGGTCCGCCCCCCGCTCTTTGGCGCGTTCCGCCAAAGCCAGGATGCGTGCTGTATTGCCCGCAAAATCGCCGACGGTGGGATTGAACTGCGCCAGCGCAAGTTTCATGCTTGAACTCTAGAATACGTTCGCGACGCCACGTTTGCAAATCTCGGTGACATCAACGTTCGCGAGAAATGAAGTCAGAAAACGCGACTTTGCCACACTGATCTCTTCCGCGCCAGCAAACTGGCAATGCCCTGTCCCGCTCGCAGTTCGCGATAGAAGACGGTTTCGAGCTCAGGAAATGCTGCGTCGAGCTCTCCGGCGTCCAGCAGATATTCCGGACTTTTTGGCCCGCCCGCAAATTCAAGCTGGGCCTTCGTGTAGGTCTCGAACAACAACATTCCGCCCGGGCTCAACGCCGCAGCCATCCTGGGGAAAGTTCGGCGCTCCAGATAGCGAACGCAAACAATCAGCGAAAAGGCCCCGGGGGCGATATCAGCGTGCTCCAGGTCCGCCGCCACAAGATGCAGGCCTTTGCTCGCGGGCTCGATTCGCGTGCCTCGGGAGATGTCAATTCCTCCATCTATGGCTTGCCTTTCGACGCTCTCAAGAGCCACCTGCGAACGATCTACCGCTGTTACTCCTCTTTGTTGGGCTCCCGTTTGGCGCGCCAGAAATAGCGCGTTGCGCCCCGATCCGCAAGCGAGATCGAGCGCCGGCCCGACGGGAAGAAGTGGCAAGAGCTCCTTCAAGATTGTGGCGGGCTCGTCGGTGTGGCAATTCGCATCGCGGCGGTGTTTTTCATCCCACTCTGCTGGAGTTGTCGGCATAGAAAAAAGGTCGCTGAGATGGAAAAAGGCTCCTAAGAGTGGGGTGAATTCCCTTCTCAGGAGCCCTGCGAATCATCCGGAGCACCGCCATCGGCGCTCCAAGATCCGTTAGACGCTGAACGAGCTGCCGCAGCCGCAGGTGCTTTTCACGTTCGGGTTATTGAACTTGAAGCCCGCGCCTTCAAGTGTTTCGATGTAATCGATTTCGACGCCTTCCAGATACATCGAGCTCATCTGATCCACGGCAACTTTCAGGCCGTTAAAGTCGAGCACTTCATCGCTGTCGTTGGTCTGGTTCTCAAACGCCATGTGGTACTGGAAGCCGGAGCACCCGCCACCAACCACAGCCACGCGGAGAGCCGATGGCACAGGGTTCTGCATCCCCATGATTTCCTTGACCTTACTGCTCGCCGTTGGGGTAAGACTGATCATGATTGTTGGGCCTCCCGCCGCGGAAGCTTCCGCGCGAATATCTACCAAGAAATTATAACAGAACGGCAAACATCTTGCACAGCGCGAGGTGCGAATCGTTTTCAAAGATGGAAACAGCAGCTCTCGCCGTGCTTCGACAACCCTGCATGAATTTCCTACAATTGGATGCACCTATGCGACACAAAGTCACGCTGTTGCCCGGCGAAGGAATCGGCCCGGAAGTTTCCCGCGCCACGCGGCGCATTCTCGACGCCGCAGGCGTTGAGATCGACTGGGAAGAAATCGACGCCCGAGCCGACGGTTCCGCCGACGCGGGACAAGTGCTCAACAAAAGCGCTGTGGAATCCGTCCGCCGCAACGGCGTAGCGCTAAAGGGCCCGATGGCGACGGCGATAGCGGGCGGCGCACCCAGCGTAAACGTCGCCCTGCGCAAAACGCTCGATCTCTATGCAAACCTTCGCCCCGTAAAGAATCTTCCCGGCGTCAAGTCGCGCTTTGAAAACGTCGACGTGGTCATTGTCCGCGAAAATACGGAAGACCTCTACTCCGGCTTGGAACACGAAGTGGTTCCCGGCGTCGTCGAGAGCCTAAAAATCATCACCGAGCGTGCTTCCACCCGCATCGCCCGCTTCGCTTTCACTCACGCCAAAAAAGAGGGCCGCAAAAAAATTCACGCCATTCACAAAGCCAATATTATGAAGCTGTCGGACGGCTTGTTCCTGAAGTCCGTCCGTTCCGTCGCTGCCGAATTTCCGGATGTCGAATACAAGGAAATGATCGTCGACAACGCTTGCATGCAGATTGTCCTGAATCCGCAGCAGTTCGATGTTTTGCTGCTGCCGAATCTCTATGGCGACGTGATGAGCGATCTGGCCGCCGGGCTGGTCGGCGGCCTTGGAGTTGTGCCCAGCGGAAATATCGGGGACGACGGAGCAATTTTTGAAGCGGTCCATGGCACGGCGCCTGACATAGCAGGCAAGGGCCTTGCGAATCCGACTGCCCTCTTGATGAGCAGCATTCTGATGCTCGACCATCTCGGCGAGCGTTCGGCTGCGCGTCGCATTGAGACAGCGCTCGAAAAAGTTTACGGCGAAGCCAAGCACACCACGCACGACGTCGGCGGCAAAGCCGGCACGGACGAATTCACCGACGCCCTGATTGCAGCTTTGCCCCTGCGAATTAGCTGATGATTATTTTCCCGCGATCCGAATTGCGGACATCACCGACTCAGGCTGAAAATCACGTCAATGGTCGTATCGATCTCGACAGGTTCCCCTTGTAGCGTCGTCGGACGATAGCGCCATTGCCGAACGGCATCGAGTGCGGACCCCAGGAGCAGCTGGTCTCCTGAGACAACTTCAAGAGACTCAATCGATCCGTCACCTCCGATGACGGCATGCAGACGGACAGTGCCGCTCACGCGCTGCCTCCTGGCTTCAGCAGGATAAACCGGCTGGACTCTGCTTATCAGATTTGCGGCGGTTAGGGCGCCGCCCTGCCGGAGTCTCAGGGCGGGCATATTCGGCAAGGCACGCATTACGTTTTCCGGAATCACTCGGTAGCTACCGTCCACCAGGGTCGCGTACCCGAACGGCACTGCGTACGGGTAGCCCGTTTTGGCTGATTTCCAAGTGTATTGCACCAGATAGAAGGTGGCCGGACGCAGGAGGGACTCTCGTATTGCTTTATCGACTTTTTCGGCAATCGGCATGCTTTGTAGCTGGGGCCCCCCGTACGCGGTGCTTGCCGTGACTTGCCCACCCGGCTCGGCTTGGGTTAGGAGTGCGTTCCTCAACCGACTTGCCCATTTCGTTAGCGATTCGGAGTAGATCTCAGCCATCTTTCGGCCGTTCTCTGGGCCGAAACTTGAAGCAAACCACGCC
>JBKOXA010000041.1:0-147764 GCA_046724685.1 Acidobacteriota bacterium
TTGCATCCAGCCTGACCCTCAAAGCCATCGCCACTGCCGCGGGTTTCTCTACCAGTGCCGTGGGCAGCGCCGCCTACACCATCCAAAAGTCCGCCGCCACTCCCACCTTCTCGCCCGTTGCCGGCACCTACTCCTCTGCGCAAACCGTGACCATCAGCGATGCCACCCCGGGCGCCGTCATCTACTACACAACCAACGGATTGACCCCGACCACCGCTTCGACAAAATATACCGGTGCCATCTCCGTTGCATCCAGCCTGACCCTCAAAGCCATCGCCACTGCCGCGGGTTTCTCTACCAGTGCCGTGGGCAGCGCCGCCTACACCATCCAGTTGCCACCACCGCGCACGGGACCTGCTCCTCTGTAACAACCGTGACCATCAGCGATGCCACTTCGGGTAGCCAATGGATCGACTCTGACGACAAACTCGACCAAGTACACCGCTCCCATCAGCGTCTCAACGACCACCGTCAAAGCCATCGCTACCGCCACGGATTTCTCTAGCAATGCGGGGAGCAGCGCCAGCTGTACGGCCACTGCCCGATAACGGGATACCTTCGGAAGGGGTTTCACCTCTTCCGCTGGCTTCCAGTTCGGTAATTTCAATTTTGCCGCGGCTGGCAACTACTCCTCTAAATTCGCGGTCACAGGCAAAGAATGCCAGCAGTTCGGGTTACCCCATCGCCTTCGACGACCTTGTGCTGACGCCGCAATAAGTTCAGGGATTACAACCGGCTCCAGGTGGAACCTTCTTCGTCGACCCAATACCCCATTCTCATCCGGGCGGCCAGCGAAAGGTTCTCCCTCCCAGCAAATGCATGTGCAAATGAAACACAGTCTGTCCCGCGCCGCTTCCCGTGTTTACTACCGTGCGGTAACCGCTTCCCAAATCTCGATCCTTCGCCAGCTTCCCCGCCACCAGCGCTATCTTTCCGAGCACGGCCTGTTCCTCCGCCGTGGCTTCGGCCAGTGAAGCGAAATGCTTTTTCGGACAAATCAAAATATGCGTCGGCGCCTGTGGGTTGATGTCCTCAAATGCGAACACTTCCGCATCCTCGTGCACTAGCTTCGCGGGGATCTGCCTCGCCGCAATCCGGCAGAATAGGCAATCGTCGCTCACTGGTCCCCTCCCGCAGGCACGTCATCTATCCGAACAACCATGGTGCGAAATCCTTCCTTCGCGCGCAAGTCATCCGCAAATTTCTGCGCCGCCTGCTCCCCGGAAATTTTTCCTGCGCGTACGCGATAAAAAGTTGCATCCTCGATTGCCACCTCCTGAATCGTGGATGGCGGGTATAACCCGTTCAGCCGCAATCGCAGCTTCTCCGCGTTGTCTCTTTCCTTGAACGCCCCCACTTGCACCGTGAACCATCCGCCAAACGGGTCGTTCCCGGAAATCACTTCCAGCCGCACCGGCACCACCCCGGGCCCGATCGATTCAATCGTTTTCGCCGCCGCCATCGAAAGGTCGATGATTCGGTTGTCCACAAACGGTCCGCGGTCTGTAATCCTCACCACCGCCGTCTTCCCGTTCGTCAAATTCGTTACGCGCACGACCGTTCCAAACGCCATCGTCCGGTGCGCCGCAGTCATTTTGTTCATGTCGTAAATTTCGCCGTTCGATGCTCGTCGTCCGTGAAACGGTGCTCCGTACCAAGACGCATTTCCTTGTTCCATGTACGCAACGGCCGCGGGCTGGTCCCCCGCTCCGCCTCGCGCCGCATTGTCCGCGCGGCGCGTTTCCGTGTCCGTTGCTCGTTTTGCTCTTTCCGATGTAGCAGGCGGAGTCGCGGCTGGGATCGTCGGCGCCGGTGCGCTCGCCGCAACGGGCCTGCGCCCCGCACAGCCCGTTAGAAGCGTCGCAAATACCAGCAGCGAAATTGCAGTTCCAGATTGCTTCGGGAGGCCACGTTGAAGAGATTTCACGTTTAGCCCAGGCTACGCCGCAGGTTCTTTCTCTCGTGGAGCGCTCCGTGCCGCGCGCCGCGCGTCCAGCCAACCCGCTACATCGGTAAGCTTCTCTGAAACTTCCCGCAAGAACTGTGCAGTGCGCTTCTCTGTCTCGGGCGCCAGGTCGTTTTCCACAAATTTGCGGAGGCGGTTCAATTCCTCGTCCAGTCTCCGTCCCATCTCTTCGAACTTGTCCATGTTTTTCCTCAATCCCTGCAGCCCTAGCAGAGCTGGCAATCCAATTCCGGTATTATAGAAACGCCCTCAGCGGCTCGCAAGGAGGCCGAGTGCCGTTATCTTATCAATGGCAACAACGCATCGATGGCTGGAAGCGTGCCACCAGCGGTTTTTTCGGCGGCGGGGAGAATCAGCCTCGACCCAAACTTTGCCCGGCTTGCGGCTCTCTCGTCGGTATCAACGCTACGCGCTGTCACGAATGCGGCGCCAACCTGCGCTTTTCCCTCGCGGCCCTCAGCAAAGGCCTCTCCGGCTTTTTCGGCGGTCAAGCACCCGTGACGACGGTCGTGCTCATCGTAAACATCCTCATGTTCGCTGCCACCTGGCTGGTCTCGCTCAGCCGAGGCCAAGGTCAGGGTTTCGGGATTTTGTTCGGCATGAATGGTGAAGCTCTCTATCGCCTGGGCATGGGTATTCCATTTCGCTACGACGACTTCAGCTGGTATCGGCTGGTTACAGCTGATTACCTGCATGGCGGCTTGATTCACATTGGCCTCAACATGATGGTGCTGCTCGACATCGGTCCTGTCGTCGAAGAGGTTTACGGCTCCGCACGCTATTTTTTCTTCTACACGGTTTGCGGATTTTCCGGTTCTCTCTTGAGCGCAACCTTCAGCTCAAATCCTTCCGTCGGCGCGAGCGGCGCCATTCTCGGCCTCATCGGTATGCTTATCGCCATTACTTCACGCCGCGGCGGTGCGTATATGCAGCAGCTGCGCGGCCGCCTGATTTCCTGGGTGGTTTCGATTTTCGCAATCGGGCTGTTCTTCGGGGGCCTGCGCACGGACAACTGGGCCCATTTCGGAGGACTCGCGGCTGGCTTCCTGCTGGGCCGCGTATTCGCAGACCGCCAGCCCATGAATTCGCGCGAGCGCAACATCGCCTACGCCCTCGGCTGGTCCGCTTTCGCAGCAGTGATCGCCTGCTTCATCGTCATGATTCTGCACATCGCGAAGCCCGTCACTGGGTAAGGAGGCCCGGTCACTTCGAGCGGTCACTCATCGTACATCGCCCGGCGTCAGCAGACGCCCTACCCTCCTGAAATTGCGCTAACCTAAAGCGAGCAAATCCATGGAACCCCATTCGATCATCATCGTTAGCCTTCACACTCCCAAGGAAAAGCTTTGGGGCGAATTGCTGACGATTCATCCGGCGGGAATCACCATGCGGGGCATCGATCTCAACTCCTTCGATCACTTCGTCAACCAAATCAATGGACCGGATCAGGAGCGCACCGGCTTGCCCACGCTTTTCTTTCCCATGAACCGGGTTGAACGCATCGCGCTTGACGAGTCCTCTGGATCCATTCCTTCGCTCTCCGAAGTCTTCGCCCGCAAAGTTGGCTGTCCGATCGCGGAATATCTGGCGCAGTTTGCTTAGTCGGTTTCGACGAGCGACGGCTGCGATGCGACAATCGAAGCAAACTGCGCTATTCTCAACTCTAAATGCAAGGCCGGATCTGGACGGTTCCCAACCAAATTACCCTTCTCCGCCTGGGCTTTCTGCCGCTGTTCCTCATCCTGATCGTGTACGAGCACTACCGCTGGGCCCTGCTGATCCTCGTTCTGGCAGGACTGTCTGATGGCATTGACGGCCTGCTGGCGCGCAAGCTCAATCAGAAATCTTCCATCGGTGCCTACCTCGACCCCATCGCCGATAAGCTTCTGCTCTCTTCTTCGTTCGTGATTCTCGCGATGGAAAAGAAAATCGCCTGGTGGCTCACCATCATGGTGTTAAGCCGCGATATCCTGATGCTTGTGGTTGCCGCCGTAATCATATTGATTTCGGGCTACCGGCCGTTCCCGCCAAGCCTGCTCGGGAAAGCCACGACCTTCTTGCAGATCGTTCTGGTTTTCATGGCGGTTCTTGCCGCCGGCTATGCCAATCCTGCGGTCGCCGAAATGAACCATCTCCTCTCCTATCTGGTCGCCGCGCTTACGACCATCTCCGGATTCCACTATTCCTTCGCCACCGCTCGCCGCCTAAGCTTGTAAGATCGCGTTCGTGGAAAAGGGCCGGGCTGAAGCCAGGCACCAGAAAAAGGATGAGCACCGCCAAGGGTGTCCTCCGGGAATCGCCAGGTTCTTCCTTATGCCTCCATCGTTTTCGGGCCTGCGGGTCCTAGGAGCAACTTTGGCTCCGTCAATGCCTGCACTTGTTCGACCGTCGTATCTTTCGCAATCTCACGCAACAGCAAACCCTCGGGCATCACATCGATCACGGCGAGTTCGGTCACGATGTGATCAACCACTTCCACGCCCGTGAGCGGCAAAGAGCATCTCTTCAAGATCTTCGGCTTGCCGTCTTTTGTGGCATGCTCCATCGCCACAAACACACGCTTCGCTCCAGCGACCAGATCCATCGCTCCGCCCATGCCTTTCAGCATTTTCCCCGGCACCGCCCAGTTCGCAAGAGTCCCTTTTTCATCCACTTGCAGCGCGCCGAGCACCGTCAAATCCACATGCCCGCCGCGAATCATGGCGAACGAATCGGCCGAGGAAAAATAGCAGCAACCCGGCAGCTCGCTGACGGTTTCCTTACCCGCGTTGATCAAGTCGGGATCGACTTCAGAATCCAACGGATACGGCCCGACGCCGAGCATTCCGTTTTCCGATTGCAGAATCACTTCCATCCCTTGTGGGACGTAGTTTGCGACGAGTGTAGGAATTCCGATCCCGAGGTTGACGTAGTATCCGTCGCGCAATTCCTTGGCGATGCGCTTCACGATCCGTTCCCGCTTTTGCTCTTCAGTTGTGGCCATAGTGTGAAGCCTATCTCGGTTGGTTCAGCGTTCGCGCCAGATTCAATACTGGCAAATACAGAACAAAGTGCAACAAACCCAACGACGCGACTGCAGCGACAACCACCGCGGCACTTGTCACCAGGCGACGCGGCACGCTACGAACGATAAGCTCTTTGCCAATTGAGAAGACCGCTGCTCCTCCATAGAAGGCTGGAAATATCCAGACATAATTGCTAATGAGGAATTTTGTCGCAACGGGCAACTCTACTCCAAGACCCTTGAACAACTCATCAAACATGCGGATAGAGCGCAAAAGAACAAAGCATGTAAAAAGGCAGCCTAACGAAATGAAGATGGCGATGATCCAGGCAAGAGTTTTCCCCGGAATCGGGCGACCTTCCAGGTTTTGCGTGGTGGTCATCTCAAGCCTTCCTCACCGTCCTTCGTTCGATCCGCTTCTCGTAGTTTTTTCCCTGGAAAATTGCGTTCACATAGAGGCCCGGTGTGTGGACGTTGTCGGGATCGAGCGAGCCGAGTTCGACAAGCTCTTCCACTTCGGCGATCACGTACTCCGCGGCCGTCGCCATCATCGGATTGAAATTCCGCGCGGTCTTGCGGTAGATCAGATTGCCCCAGCGATCACCTTTCCACGCTTTGATAAAGGCAAAATCGCCGCGAATGCCGCGCTCCATCACATACTGCCGGCCATTGAATTCGCGCGTCTCTTTTCCTTCGGCAACCAACGTGCCGAATCCCGTCGGGGTGTAGAACGCCGGAATCCCCGCGCCACCAGCGCGAATGCGCTCCGCAAACGTTCCCTGCGGATTTAACTCGAGTTCCAGTTCCCCGCTGGTCACTAACTGCTCGAAAAGTCTGTTCTCCCCAACGTAGGTCGAAACCATTTTCTTGACTTGGCGCTTCTCGAGCAGGACGCCGATTCCGAAGCCATCCACGCCCGCATTGTTCGAGACAATTGTCAGCCCCTTTGTGCCTTTGCGCTGGACGGCGGAGATGAGATCTTCCGGAATACCGCATAGCCCGAAGCCGCCCATGAGGACAGTCATTCCATCGCGGAGATTTTCGATTGCGTGGTCAGAGGAAGGAACACGTTTATCCATTGAGACCCCTAGCGGGACGGCGACGTCGGGCGAGATGACAGGACGAGACGCATGGAGGAGAAGTGTACCGCACGCCCGGTGGTTGCCAAAACTGGTTGACCCTGCGGCCGAACCCTGCGCCCTTTCCCCTCCCTTTTCGTAGGTATAGAAACAAAGGACTTAACGCAAATCTGGCAGATTGCCGGCTTCCAAGAAGAAATCGGAGGAAAAGGACCAGCGCTTTGGTCGAGAGGCCGCGGGGGCCAAACCATCCCCATCCCGTTCGAATTGATGCCGCGAAGGGAAGTTGATTTTCAGACCCGAGACGATAAAAGAACAGTCGGCGAAGCGATCGGCGGCGTACAAAGCGAGAGCTAGATTCCTTTAAGGAGTTTGTAAAGTTCGTTGGCGGAATCGAAGTCGGCTTCCAGATCGCGGGAGGCGAGGCGTTCGCGAAGATCGTCCAGGCGACGCGCGAAAAGGTCGAGTGAGACGGAGAGGAGTTCTTTGTTCGTGAGCACAATATCGCGCCACGTGGAGTACGGGCTTCCCGCGAGGCGTAACGTGTCGCGCAATCCCGGCCCAGCCAGTGTGATGGGTAACCCGTTTTCATCCAATCGGTCATACAGAAAAGCTGCCAGGGCCACGGCCGCGAGCTGCGGCAGATGAGAAGCGAGTCCCACGGCGTAATCATGCCGCTGCGCGCCAATCCACAGCGGCTGCGCGCCAATTCTTTCCAGGATTTTCACGAATGCTGCAATTCGCGGTTCGCTGGCCGTGGGCGAAGCAATCGCATCGCCTTCCGCAATCAGAGCGTAAGAGTGCTCACGGAAAAGTTCCGCGTCGGCGGCGGCGAGTCCGGACAGCTCCTTGCCCGCCATCGGATGCCCACCCAGGAAAATTGCGCCTGATGTTGTTTTCGGCGACGCCACGGGAAAGTGCTGCGCCGCTTCTTCGGTAATCCGCAGTTTGGTGCTGCATGCGTCGGTAATCAACGCAGTCGCGGGCGCGTGGCTGGCAATCTCCGGAAGAAGGCCCAGTGTGATCCCGATGGGCAACGCGATATAGACGAGATCCGCATCCGCTAGTGCCGCTTGCAGCGATCCTGACGAAAATTGATCGATCATGCGGCGGCCGAAGGCTTCTTGAACAACGGGCGCACGGTCCCAGCCGTGGATGTGAATGTCGGTAAGATTTTTACGCAGCGCCAGGGCGAACGAACCGCCGATGAGGCCCGTGCCGAGGATGGTGACGCGGCGGATGAGGTGTGCAGTCATGAAGAAAGATTACGCGATGCGCCGGCCAATCGCAGGTGCAATGATCCGGAGTTCGGCCATGAGTTGCGTGAACGTCGCAGGCTCGAGCGACTGCGCGCCGTCGGAGAGCGCATGCTCCGGATCGTTGTGCACTTCGATGAGCAGACCGTCGGCGCCGGCGGCCACGGCGGCGCGGGCCATCGGCGGAACTTTGTCGCGGCGGCCCGTGCCATGCGACGGGTCGGCCCACATGGGCAAGTGCGAAAGTTTTTGTATGACCGGAATCGCGGCAAGATCGAACGTGTTGCGCGTGTAGGTTTCAAAAGTGCGGATGCCGCGCTCGCACAGAATGACGTTGTAGTTGCCGCCGGCCAAAATGTACTCCGCGCTGAGCAGCAGCTCTTCCATCGTGGCGGACATTCCGCGCTTCAGCAGAACCGGCTTGCGAACTTCGCCGAGCGCGCGGAGCAGGTGGTAGTTCTGCATGTTGCGCGCACCGACCTGGTAGATGTCGACGTAGCGGCCCATCATTTCGACTTGTGAAGGGTCCATTACTTCACTGACCGTGAACAGGCCGAACTTGTCCGCGGCTTCACGCATCCATTTCAGGCCCGGTTCGCCCATTCCCTGGAAGGCATATGGCGATGTGCGCGGCTTGAATGCGCCGGCACGCAGAATCTTTGCGCCAGCTTTGGAAACGGATTCGGCGACCGAATGAATCTGTTCGTGCGATTCCACCGAACATGGGCCGGCGGCGATGACCACTTCGGTTCCGCCGATTTTTACGCCGCGACCAAGATCGATGACCGTTCCTTCGGGCTTGAACTGCCTGCTCGCGAGCTTGAACGGCTGCGTGATGCGCATCACTTCGCGCACCCCTTCGAGAAGTTCGAAGTCGCGGTGATCGAAATCGCGGTGTACGCCGACCGCGCCGAGCACGGTATGCGAAGCACCTGTCGAACGATGCACGTCAAAACCGTGAGCGATCAGTTTGTCGATCACGTTCTGAATCTGGGCGTCAGATGCGCCCTCTTGCATGACAATGACCATGGCTGGTGACGCTTTTCCTTCCTTGCTTCAGTCGGTTCTCAGTCTTCAGTCGGTGAAGCCATCAAGACAGAGGTCAAGAATCCTTCTCGACGTCGCCATCGGGATGCATGGCGATGCGTTCGGCCGAGCGCGCTTCGTCAATGATGCGTTCAAAGAGCCTGCGAATCGCCGCGTTCGTGAGCGGCCCCCGGTTGTTGCGTTCCGCATTCTCCAAGACTTCCTTTTCGCGCTCCGGCTGGTAGAGCGGAAGACTCGCCTGCTGCTTGAGTTTGCCGATCTCGAGCGCACACTTCGAACGTTCGTTGAGCAACTCGACCAGTTTGCGGTCAAGTTCATCGATGCGACGCCGCCAATCGGCAAGGGTCATGCCTGTTCTCCGGTACGCCATCGACGAGCCTTCATGGCGCAACCTCCGAACGACGGGAGAGGCCAGTGCGGGCGGCCTCTTTGAGAGAACGGAGACGCACGGCGAGGGCAGCAGCGGCAGCGTCGATTGCGGCGGGCGTGAGATTTTTCGCCGTGGCGTTTTCGATTTCAGCGACGAGCGCAGATCCGACAACCGCGGCGTCAGCGAGGCCTCCGAGGACGGAAACGTGGCCGGGAAGTGAAATGCCAAAGCCCACGGCGATGGGGAGTTGCGTGACGTTACGCGCGCGGCGGAGCAAAGCAGGCAGGTCGTCGGGCAAAACGTCTTTCGCTCCGGTGACACCAGTGCGCGAAATGAGGTACAGAAAGCCGGACGAGCACGCCGCAATTTTCGCAAGACGGTCGTCTGTGGAAGTCGGAGCACCGAGAAAAATCGTGTCGAGTTGATGGGCCTTCATTATCCGGCGGTATTCGTCGGATTCCTCGGGCGTGAGATCGGTGATGAGGACGCCGTCGGTCCCGGCCGATGAGGCTGCAACAGCAAATTTTTCAAGTCCCATTTGAAAGACCGGATTGTAGTAGCTGAAGAGAATCAGAGGAACTTCGGAACGCTTGCGAATCTCGCGGACGAGGTCGATCACACCGGCGAGCGTTGCTCCATTTTTCAATGCGCGTTCGGAAGCGCGCTGGATGGTCGGGCCGTCAGCCAGCGGATCGCTGAAGGGCACGCCGAGTTCGATGACGTCCGCGCCAGCTTCGGCCATGGCGACAACGAATTTCAGCGTCGCGTCGAAGGAAGGATCGCCAGCAGTGATGTAGGCGACAATGCCCATTTCGCCGGAGCCGCGGAGATCCGCAAAGCGGCGGGAGATGCGGGACGGATTGGCGGAAACAAGTGGCATAGGTGAAAAAGAAAGATTAGCAGAAACCGGGAGAAGGCTGCAGGGCCAGAAAGCCCAGGGACCTGCGGGTTGTCCGGACCGTTCTACTGCCTGACGCAGGGAGTGAAACGCGTTTCATGCAGGATGGGAATCGCCAGCGCTCATTTACCCGGCGCCGCGTAGGTAGGCATGTCTTTGTCGCCGCGGCCGGAGAGGTTGAGGATTACCAAGTCTCTCGGAGAGAGGCGAGAGGACCCACCCTCGAAGGACGACGGTGGGGCACCCGCAATAGAGCCCTTCGACGGGCTAGTGCGCTCGATGAGGCCGGCGATCGCGTGGGCCGATTCTAGGGCAGGGATGATGCCTTCGGTGCGGGCGAGGAGGCGGGCAGCGTCGAGGGCGGCGGAGTCGGAGACCGCGGAGTACTCGGCGCGGCGCTGATCGGCGAGCCAGGCGTGCTCCGGGCCGATGGCGGGATAGTCCAGGCCCGCCGAAACCGAATGCGTGGCAGCAATCTGACCGTCTTCGCTTTGCAGGACGTACGTGTAGGTACCCTGCAAGACGCCCGGCCGTGCTCCGGCAAAGCCCTGGTGGGCGGCAAGGCGAGCGGCGTGCTCGCCGAGGGCGTTGCCGCGGCCGCCGGCTTCGATGCCGACCATTTTTACCGAATCGTCTTTCAGAAATTCGTGAAAGAGGCCGATGGCGTTGGATCCCCCGCCGACGCAGGCGAAGAGGTGGGTCGGGAGGCGATTTTCGGCCGCCAGGATTTGCGCGCGAGCTTCGCGACCGATACAGGAATGAAAATCACGAACCATCGTCGGATAAGGATGGGCGCCGAGGACCGAGCCAAGCAGATAGTGTGTGGTGCGGACGTTGGTGACCCAGTCGCGCATGGCTTCGTTGATGGCATCTTTGAGCGTGCGGGAACCGGAATGGACGGCTACGACTTCGGCTCCCAGCATGCGCATGCGGGAAACGTTGAGTGCCTGCCGGGCCATGTCTTCCGTGCCCATGTAAACAGTGCATTCGAGGCCGAGATGCGCGGCGACAGTTGCTGTGGCTACACCGTGCTGGCCTGCTCCGGTTTCTGCAACGACACGCGGCTTTTTCATCTGCGCCGCGAGAAGGCCCTGGCCGATGGCGTTGTTGATTTTGTGTGCGCCGGTGTGCAGAAGATCTTCTCGCTTCAGATAGATCTTTGGACCGCCCAAATGTGCGGTCAAGCGCGACGCGAATTGCAGGGGCGTTGGTCGCCCGGCGAAATTGTTCAAAAGATCCTGAAACTTCGCCTGAAAAGCTAGATCAGACTTCGCCAGTTCGTAGGAACGCTCCAGTTCGAGGAGCGGCACCATGAGCGTTTCCGGGACATAGCGTCCGCCGTAGGGGCCGAAGCGGCCGGGGACAGAAGCCGGGATGGTTAGTTGAGAGGCCATTGAGCGAACTAACAGTTTAACCTAGTATTTCGGAAGAGCACATTGGGATGGCACACCATGGCGCTGTCCCAGCTTACCGTGACCGAATTCAACGCGCTGATTGCGCAGGCCGCCGGGTACTTTCAAGCACAGCGCGAGCGTTTTGTCTCCAGAGCGGAGCCTCTGTCCGAATCACAAATCGCCGTAATGCCTTCTTCCCCGATGAAGTACTTCGAGACGCACTCGTGCTGGAAGAAGAAGCGATGCACAATCCTGAGTTCATTGCGGAGTTGCGTGTACGCGGTTTTGAATTCTTGTTCGATGTCAACCACCTCAACGCAATCTCGCTGCTCGAGGTCATCGTTTTTCACCGTGAATTCAACAAGCGACTGTTGTTTCACGGGTTGGTTCATTTTGTCCGGCAACGGATTCTGGGCCTGCCGACATGGCTCGAACTTTACGTCCGAGCGGTGCTGAAGACCGGATTGCACGCTACCATTCCCATCGAAGTACACGCTTATGAATTGGATGGGCGTTTTGCGCTGAATCCGGCCGCGGTGTTTTCAGTACAAGGCGAAGTACAAGCGTGGGTCGACGACGGCCGGTACTGAATGGACTGGAGTGAGCGGCGCGAACCAGCGCGATGTTGAAAATTCTGGGCGAATCTTTGCGTTGACATCCTTCGCGCCGGTCCTTTTGACCTCTCAGGATGACGGGCTGTTGTCTTTGCGGCCGGCCAAGAGTTCCCGGTTGGAGCGGGCGACTTCGGAGAAAAAGGCGCGGAGTTTGGCAGGATCTTTGACGCCGGGGGAGGACTCGACACCGCTGGCGACGTCAACGGCGTAGGGACGGACCGCAAGGATGGCCTCCGTTACGTTTTCCGGAGTCAGGCCACCGGCGAGAAGGATCGGATACTCTGCTGCGGCGCGGCGAGCGATGTTCCAGTCGGCGGGGCGCCCTGTGCCGCCGTAAGCCTGCGATTCTCTTGGCGCGGGCGCGGCGTCGAGCAGGAAGGCGGACGCAGAACCGTGAGAGCGGAGCTGCGTCAGCGGAAATTTAGAGCCAGCGCGAAAAGCCTTGATCACGGGAAAGTGCTTCGCGCATTTGCCGGTGATGGACGCAGATTCGTCGCCATGAAGCTGGACTGCGCTTAACTGAAGTGACTTTGCGAGGGCGATGACCGCACCGGAATCCCAGTTGACGAACACTCCGACGGTGGAAACCAGAGCGGGCAGTTTTCGGACAATGTTCCAGGCGTCGGCTGGAGCGATGCAGCGGGGACTTCTTTCATAGAAGTTGAAGCCGAGCGCGTCGGCGCCGAGTTCAATAGCAAGCCGTGCGTCTTCAAGGCGAGTGATTCCGCAGATTTTGACGCGAACCACCGATGCTATGCTCCCTCAGGCTTACTGCCAAGAAGTCCGGTAAGAGCGACGGCCGGATCGGCGGAGAGCATCAAGTAAGTGCCAATCAGAAAGGCATCGAATCCCGCCGAGCGCAAGTTCGCGAGCTCATCCGTGGCGCGAATTCCTGACTCGCTGACCGCGATGCAGTCGTCGGGAATCTGTTCGATCAATTCGAACGATGTCTCCACGCGGACCTCGAGGGTCTTCAGATTGCGGTTGTTGACCCCTATTATTTTTGAGCCTGCGGCGATGGCGCGCGAGAGTTCTTCGCAGGTGTGGACTTCGACGAGCGGCTCCATGCCGAGTTCCCTGCCGAGCGCTATCAACTCCGCGAGTTGCGGATCGCGCAACGCGGCGACGATCAAGAGAAAACTATCGGCATCGTTGGCGCGGGTTTCCCAAACCTGCCACGGATCGAAAATAAAATCTTTGCGGAGTACAGGCAGTTGAACGCTCTTGCGGGCATCGCGAAGATTCTTGAGCGAGCCGCGAAAGAATTCGCCTTCCGTGAGCACGGAGAGTGCCGTGGCTCCCGCAGATTCAAGCGAGGTTGCGAGCGCTATTGGGTCGAACGGTTCGCGAATGACGCCACGCGAAGGAGAAGCTGGCTTCAGTTCAGCGATGACGTTGGTTCCTGGCTTCAGCAAGGCGGCGGCAAAATCGCGGAGCGGAGTTGCGGCTTTGACCCCATACTTGAGAGCGGTTTCCGGCAGAACTTTCTTACGGTGCTCGACTTCGTGAAAACGGGCTTCGAGGATGCGGTCGAGAACGGTGCCTGTGGGAGATGGGGTCTGCATGGGAGCGAAATAGTATGCTAGGTGGAGCGGTTGTGGGAGTCAAACGTGGTTAAGGAAAGCGATTGGGTGATTTGTGATCGGTGACGGGAAAGAAAAGGCTGGGTTAACGATGGGTTTTCAAGAGACGTACGGACAGTTGCTGGAGGAAATTGCGCAGGAGGCGGATGAGATCGCGCTGAAATATTTCCGGGCGGTGGAGTTGCGCGTGGAGCGAAAGAAGGATGGAACCGCAGTCACGCAGGCTGACCGTGAAGTCGAGGAGATGGCGAGGGCGCGAGTGGCTGCGAGCGGATTGGAGCTGGATATCCTCGGCGAAGAGATGGGCGGCGGGCCGCAGGCGGCTCCCGTGCCCGGCGCCAAGCCGCGACTCATCATCGACCCGATTGACGGAACGGAGGAGTTTTCTCGCGGGATTCCCACGTTCGGAACGCTGCTTGGAATCGAACGCGATGCCGAGATTGTGGCGGCGATGGTAAGCGCCCCGGCGCTCGGCTCTCGCTGGCAGGCCTACCGCGGCGAAGGCGCTTATCGAGATGGCCGGAAGCTGCGCGTTTCCAATATTGCAAAGTTAAGGGATTCCATGGTGTTTTCGACGGGCACAGGCCCGAGCAAGGATTCGTCGGACCAGACCCGGATTCGCCGCTACCTGGACGCAGCGCGGAACAGCCGGTCGTTTGGCGGGTTCTGGCAGCACATGCTGGTGGCCGAGGGAGCAATCGAAGCGGCACTTGATTGGACGTCGAAACCGTGGGATTTGGCGCCGCTGATTTTGATGGTAGAGGAAGCAGGGGGTAAATCCACATCGTTCGGCGGGCGGGCGACGATCTATGAGCAGAGTTTGTTAAGCACGAATGGAAGAATCCACGAGGAAACGCTTGCGGTGCTGAAGTAGGGTCGCGCTAACGTAGATGGCCACCGCCCCCTGCTGGCCTCAAGGTAAAAGGCGGCTGGTACATACTTTTGCCTCCAATTTGGCGCTTCCAAAGAACTCCCGCCGATTTAGCCTGCGGGCGGAGGCAAGCTTTATTGCTCCGCGGGAGAAACTGCCATGGATAGAGTCGCACAAGCACAAAAATCGGCCAAGTTGAAGAAGCTGCACGAAGGACCGAAGATTCTCGTACTGCCGAATGCGTGGGACGTAATCAGCGCGCGAATTGTCGAAGAAATGGGATTTCCAGCGGTCGCCACAACGAGCGCGGGGGTGGCCGCGGCACTTGGATATCCGGACGGACAACGGGTTTCGCGAGGCGAAATGCTCGAAGTGATCGCGCGGGTCGCGCGTGCTGTGCAAGTGCCGGTCACGGCAGACATGGAGGCCGGTTACGGCACGACTCCGGCAGAGATGGCGGAGACAGCGCGGGAATTGATCGCGTCCGGAGCAGTGGGACTAAACCTGGAGGACGTTACGGGCGACGACGAATCCACCCAAGTCGAGGTAAATTTTCAAGTCGAAAAAATCCGCGCCATTCGTGAAGCCTCCGCCTCCGCAGGAACGCCGCTGGTGATCAATGCGCGAACGGATGTTTATCTGATGCCGATCGGCCCCGCAGAAACTCGATTCGAACGAACCGTGGAGAGGCTGCGCGCCTATGCCAAAGCGGGTGCCGACTGCGTCTTTGCGCCGGCGCTAAAAGACGCCGAGACGATTGGAAAGTTGGTGAAGGCGGTCGACGCGCCTCTGAATATTCTATTGATGCCCGGAGCGCCGAGCATCGGCGAGTTGGAAAAGCTCGGAGTAGCGCGCGCCAGCATCGGGTCCGGACTGATGAGAGCCTCTCTCGGAACCGCGCGAAACATTGCGAAGGCAATGTTCGAGCGGAGGGATCATTGGTCGTTATTCGCTGACGCTGTCCCCTATGCCGAAGTGAATCGCCTGTTGGGACGCGGCTAGGGGCGCAAATTTTCGATCGCCACAGCTTTCGCCGCGCTGGGGATTCATGATTTGCGCGGCGCGAACCGCCGGGAAACGCCGATGGATGGCGTGTGCTGGTGGACCGGTTTTGGCCTCGAGGGGTTACGTTGCTGTTTGGAGCGAAGGACGAAAGGCCCGTTCAAGCTGTGGTCCTGCGCGATGTGCTGAAGGGAAAGGCGTGAGCAAAGAAGCGGCGCTGCGGGTTTTGAACGAGGAGATCACGGCCTGCCGGAAGTGTCCGCGTCTGGTGGCGTACCGCGAAACAGTGGCCAGGGACAAACGGCGCGCATACCGCGAATGGACGTACTGGGGCAAACCGGTCCCTGGATTTGGCGATTCTGGTGCCGAGTTGTTGCTGCTGGGATTGGCTCCCGGAGCGCACGGATCGAATCGTACCGGCCGCATGTTTACCGGGGATCGCTCCGGTGATTTCTTGTATGCGGCGCTTCACAAGGCGGGCTTCGCGAATCAGGCAAGCTGTCATGATCGAGACGACGGACTGACGTTGAAGAATGCGTACATCACGGCGGCGGGACGGTGCGCTCCACCGGACAACAAACCTTTGCCTGAAGAGCTGCAGAACTGCCGCGTTTATCTTGAGCGTGAGCTGGAAATCGTTCGGCCGAAAGTGGTGCTGGCGCTCGGGAAGATCGCCTGGGACGCATATCTGGAAATCCTGAAGAGAAAAGCATTGATCGCTTCGCGCGCAAAGTACGCGTTCGCCCACGGAGCCGAAGTGAAGCTGGCCGGCGGATTGCCGCTGTTGATCGGGGTCTATCATCCAAGCCAGCAAAATACGCAGACCGGGCGAGTCACGCCGGCGATGTACTCGAGCGTGTTGAAGCAAATCAAGCGATACCTCGGCTCGGCTCAATCGTCGGCTTGAGGCCCGGCCGCGCGAGGGCGTACCTGATTCTCTGCAAGAAGGATCTGTCGGCCCTGCTGGACTTCCCTGACACCTGCAAAGCACATCCGAAATCCGCCCTCGGTGAAAATCGCAAGTGACTGAATTTACGTAACTTGCAAGGCCCCGCAGTTTTTGGGCTCAGGCCTTCGCCTTGCACTATGAAGCAAGGAATCTTTGGAGGCGGCCATGGGCTCGCGAATCACGACAAGGCTTCTGACAGCGGCAGTAGCAGCAGGAATCGGTCTTAGACCCGCAGGCATTGCGAAGGCGCAAGAGCCGCAGCAGGATAACCGTCCGCCGGTTGTGTCGGTTGATCGAATCCCGCAAGAAAACGAGCCTCATTCTTCGGCGTCCCTTCCCGCCGATGGGCGCCAACGAGCCGACTTACCTCTGGAAGCTTACGCAGTCGTCCCCGGAACTCGCGTGCTGGTCCGGTTGCAGGAGGAAATCGACACCGGAGAAACGAAACAAGGCAAACGGTTCCGAGCGAGAACGCTTGAGCCACTGCAAGCGGGCAGCGGAATCTATCTGCCTGCAGGAGCCGAGATTCAAGGGCACGTCAGCCGCGTTGATCCAGCGGGGGTCGCGGGCCGCGCAAAAATCTGGCTGGTCTTTGACGAGATTCGAACGAAGTTCGGACCACTGCCGATTGTTGCCGAGGTTGTTGGCGTACCGGGCGACCACAGTGTCCGCCTGAAGCCAGAAAACGAAGGTGTGATCGAAAGTAAGACGAGCACGCAGAAAGCCGCGGGCGAAGCCGCAGCTGAAGGGGCCGGCAAAGGAGCGATTCGAGGAATCAAGGGCAAAAATGCGAAGGAAGCTGCCGAGGGCGCAGCTGTCGGGGCCCTGGAGGCATACCTGATGGAAGCGGGTCGCGGACACGAATTGAATCTGCCGAAGGGCGCGAAGCTGGAGTTGGAACTGGAACGGGCCTTGTACCTTGTGAAGGAATAGCCGAGGCGGACCGCTCGCCTTGTTCGAGAAGCCCCTTTACAGGGAAAGCTTCCTATTGCCCGTTTGGCCTCTCTATCCGTAACTTTCTGCTGAAATCACCTAGTTTCACCCAGGCGCCGATCGCCTTCAACTTGCTGCCGGCCCCAGCTTTGCAGGGTTCCAAAATGATTGATAAATTGAAATAGTCCGGCCTGCGGGAGATTTCTGAGAAGATAAGGACGGCGTCGGGAGCGAGGTTGAGCGAATGGTGGACGAGAGAAGAGCAGCGGTGCGCGCGGTGGATTACGCAGAACGCAGAGACCGCGTGTTGATCGTCGAAGACGAAGAGAACGCACGTAAAGGTTACGAGCAACTGCTGCAGCGCTGGGGCTACGAGGTTTTGAGCGTTGGTACCGCCGAGGACGCGCTGGCAAGATTTGGCAGCTATCAACCGGATACGCTGATCGCCGACGTAGAATTGCCGGGGATGAACGGTTTGGATCTGCTGGGTCAACTGGGGTCGGAATTGACGGACGTGCCAACCATCATCATCACGGGAAAAGGCAGTGAAGAGCGGGCGGTGGCGGCAATTGAGGCGGGAGCGTTCTGGTACATCGAGAAGCCGCTCAAGGGCCCAGTGCTGCGCGCTTTGCTTGACCGGGCGCTTGGAAAAGCCAGGGACGCCCGGCAGCTGGTGGTGCTGCAAAGGCAGCTGCGTGAAGCTGGCCGGTTGGGCGATCTGGTGGGCGCTTCGAAGCCGATGCAGGACGTAATGCGGATTGTAGAAATGGCGGCGCCAAGTTCTGCTTCCGTTCTGATCACTGGAGAAACCGGGTCGGGAAAGGAAATTGTCGCGCGGACCGTGCACAAGCTTTCTCCGCGTGCCGGAGGGCCGTTTGTGGCCATCAACTGTTCGGCGATTCCCGAATCGTTGATGGAAAGTGAAATCTTCGGGCACGAGCGCGGAGCTTTTACCGGGGCGGCAGAGCGGCGGATCGGTTGCTTCGAACTGGCGGACGGCGGGACGCTGTTGCTTGATGAGATCGGAGAGATGCCCGCTCCAACGCAGGCAAAACTACTGCGCGTCCTTGAAGACCGCAAAGTACGGCGGTTGGGCAGCAAAGTGGAAACGCCCGTGGATGTTCGCGTGGTCGCTGCGACAAACAAGGACCCGGAGTCGGCAGTGTCCAGCGCGCAGCTACGGCAGGATCTTTATTTCCGCCTGAACGTGTTCCATATTCACTTGCCGCCGCTGCGGGAGCACAAAGAGGATATCCCGCTGCTCGCGGAACACATTCTCCGGGACATCAACGTCAAGCACGGCAAAAGCGTAAAGGGCGTCGGCGCGGAAGTGATGGACATTTTCATGAGCCATACGTGGCCGGGCAACATCCGCGAGTTGCGCAACGTGCTGGAGCGCTCGGCAATCATGTGTGAGAAGGACTTGATCACGCGAGCCTGCCTGCCCGGGGAGTTCGGCAAGTCCGCCGTGAAAAGCCAGAACGATCTGGGCGCGATCAAATTTCCAATCGGCACTACCGTGGATGCGATGGAGCGAGAGTTGATCCTGCAAACCTTGGCCGCCACAGGAAACAACAAGACGCGCGCCGCGGAATTGCTGGGAATCAGTCTGAAGACGCTACACAACAAGCTGAAAGAGTATGGCGGCGAGCGAGCCGAAGGGGAGTAAACCGCGAAGATGCAGCTCGGGCTCCGTACCAAGCTGACTCTGGTAATGACGGGATTGGTGTTTCTGGTCGTGGTCGTGCTGTCTGCGGTATTTGTCTCCCGCCTTACCAGTCAGGTGATTCACGACACCAATACGCGGGCGAGTGAACTGGCCCAGCAGATGTTCGAACAAGCGAAGCACTCGCTGGAAGATGCGAAACAGTCCGGGATGCGCCCCGCTTCGAACAGCCCGGAAGACCGTCATGCCTACGTGAAGCGTGCGTTTGAGACGAGCGATGGACTGCTGGCTGCGCTGCAGTCGCCGCTCGGATCAAATCCGTGGATCTACGATGTCTCCATTGTTGATCGCGACGGGATGGTACTGGTCTCAAGCGACGAAAAGATGCTGGGCACCATCGCTCAAACACGACCCCCTTTCGCGCAAATTGACCGCAGCAACTTCTTTCGTCAAATGAAGCTTCTCTACGGGCCACAGAGGGTTTTCGAGTCTTCGTACGCGTTCACCATGACCGGAGAACCATTTGGCGAAGTGCGCATCGGAATTTCCATTCCTCTCCTTCGCGACGCCAATTCAGCAAGTCTGCGAACATCGGGGGCGATCGCGCTGGTTGCACTTCTGGTGTCAACGGGCCTCGCGATGGTGGTCAGCGGAGCGACGCTGGCACCATTGCGAGATATCTCTGCACAACTTGATCGAATTTCGGCCGGGCAATACGATGCGCCGCCGGCGGAGCCGAAAAGTTTTGCAGTGTTCTCCGGATTCGGAAGTTTCGGGGGCGGCGCGGACGAACTCGGCACGGTCAGCCGGAAAATTTCACAAGTCGGCCAGCAATTGCGCGGGGTGCATGAAATTTTCAGCACCTTGCGGGAAAACCTGAATTCGGTGATGGCCGGCCTGGAAGATGGATTGTTGCTCTTCACCCGCGACGCCCGAGCAGTGATGGTGAGCCCCGCAGCGGAGAAATTTCTGGGGGCTCCGGCGGGGCAATTCCTGGGGCGCCGGGTCACGGAGATTTTCCCGCCGGGCCATCCGCTTCGGCAGGCGCTGCATCTGGAGGGGGACGCATTTCGGGAAACCGCTGCAGAAACAGAATTGAAAACCGCGGGAGGAGTGCGACGGGTGGGAGTCAGCGTGCAAGGGATACTGGAAAACGGCGAACAGATGGGCGCCCTCGTCACGCTGAGAGACCTGGATTCCCTCGAAAGCATCAATACTCAACTGCAGGTGAGCGAGCGACTGGCGGCGCTCGGTCGAATCACTGCAGGCGTGGCGCACGAAGTGAAGAATCCGCTCAATTCCATGCGGCTATGGCTGGAAAATCTGAAGGAGTCGCTGGCGCCCGAACAAGACTCCGAAACGCAACAGGCCGTACAGGTGCTGGACAAGGAAATTGACCGGCTGGACGCGGTTGTAAAGCGATTCCTTGACTTCACTCGGCCGCTGGAACTCAAACTCGAAGCCACCGATCTCGCCGAACTCTTACGCGAGGTGATGCGCGTGGCGCGACCACAAATGCAAAAGGCCGGAGTGGAAGTCGAGGAGTTGCTGGGTAATCCAGTGCCGGAAGTTTGGGCCGATCGTGACTTGTTGAAACAGGCGGTGCTGAATCTGATACTGAACGCCGGAGAAGCCATGGCGTCAGGCGGCGAACTGCGCGTCGAACTTGCTCGTCGCGGCGAAATGGCGGAAATCAGCGTCTCCGACACCGGCAAGGGTATCCCGTTCGAACACCGGCAGAAAATTTTCCAGCTGTTTTTCACCACACGCCCGGGTGGCAGCGGGATCGGATTGGCGACGACCTTTCGCATCGTTCAACTTCACAATGGCTCGATCGACTTTCAATCGGAGGCAGGGCGCGGAACCACGTTCCGGATCGAATTGCCCCTTGCGGCATGAAGCGCATCAAATTCTTGCGGAGAGGTGGAAGGTTGAAGTGCAGGCACGCCGGGGCGGTAGCCGCAGTCGCTGCCATCGCCATACTTTCTGAAGGTTGCGCGGAGAGAAAACCACGCGCGTATCCCTGGGCCACGGCAATCGCTGTGCGGCCCCGCGCGCCCCTGCCCGCGCCGGGATACAAACCCCCACCGATCGACGACTCGTCCCCTGATTTGACGTGGGAGGTTGCCCCTCCGCCGTCACGCCTGGCCGGGATCCGGCAACCGCCGAGGCCTAGAATTGCAGTGCAACCGACGCCAGCGGAGCCGGCTGGCAACGGAAGAACCGAAGCGCCATTGCTCGCGCCGCAGCTTTCGGAGCAGGAAATTGCCTCGGCACAACAGCAAATGAACGACAGCATTATGGTCGCGCAACGAAACCTGTCCAGTGCGAAGGGGCATCGTTTGAACGCGACACAGACGGATTTGGCCTCCAAGGTGAATTTATTTCTTGACGAGTCGAAAGCGGCGGTAAAGGAAGGCGACTGGACTCGCGCAAGGAACCTGGCGAAAAAGGCTCAGGTCCTTTCCGAAGAGCTTGCAGGATCCCTATAGTCAAAGGGCAATTTGCCCACGCGTGCTGTTCCCGGCTGGACGGTCCGACCGATGGCTCGTGCTCTGGCCGCAAGCCGGAATGAGCGCGGTTTAAATGCGATAGAATGCAGCAATGAAGACCTACGACGCGATTGTTGCCGGAGGGGGCTTGATCGGTAGCGCCATCGCGCTGGAATTGGCACGCAACGGTCTGCACGTCGCGCTGTTTGATTCGCGGGATCCCGGACGTGAAGCGTCGTGGGCCAGCGCTGGAATCCTTTCTCCTGCGCCGGAAAACCCCGCAATGATCTCGCTGGTCCCGATTGGTAAAGCAAGTCTGGCGATGTATCCCGAATTTATCGCTCAGGTGAACGAGCTGAGTGGCATCGAAACCGGGTTTCGTGCGAAAGGCACAATCCACGCGCTGTTCTCACGGCATGCGCGCGAGGAATTGAACACCATTGTTGCGCTCCATCGCGGGATCGGGCTGAATGCGGAACCGATTTCCGCGAAAGAAGCACGAGAGCTGGAACCGTCGTTAAGCGAGGAGATGGAGGCCGCCGTGCTGCGTCCCGACGAAGCGTCGGTGGACAACCGATTGCTCGTAAAGGCCCTGTTCGAAGCTGCAAAACGTTGCGGGACGGTAGTTCGCGCAGGTGAGGGAGTCGAAGCGGTGTGGCGCGAAGGCGCGCAATGCCTGGGCGTGATCGTAAACGGCCGGAAGATTTCTGCGAAATACGTGATCATTGCCGCCGGTTCCTTCTCTTCTCAAATCGCCGGTGCCGAAGAATATGCACCTGTGCGTCCCGCAAAGGGTCAGATGGTTTCATTGCGGTGCGAAGCGGCAAACATCGAACGGGTTCTTTGGTCAGAGCGAATTTACGTCGTGCCGCGAAATGACGGAAGAATCCTCTGCGGGGCGACGGTCGAGCACGTTGGCTTCGACAAAACAGTAACGGCAGGCGGAATCCGCGCGAATCTGGACGCGGCCATCGAGCTCGTGCCCGTGCTGGCCGGGGCGCGCATGGAAGAAACATGGGCAGGCCTGCGACCGGACACGCCCGACCATCTGCCGATCCTCGGTCCGACAGAAATCGAAGGATTGCTGATCGCGACCGGACACTTCCGCAGCGGCGTACTGTTGACGCCAGTCACGGCAAAGCTGATTGGCGACTTGGTCTTAGGCAGGACTGCAAGCGTGGATTGCGAAAGATTCACTCCGATGCGATTTCCCGCCGCGAGACAGACCGCGAAAGCCTCGGGCGTCACCCATTAGGTTTCGTCTTCGCTCTAAAATTACTGCTCGCGCAGCGGCGGGGGAGTGATGGGCTGTGCGTGGCCCGTGTTTGAGAATTGAACGTAGCTGGAATCGAGCGTCAAGTCGCGCTCGAGGACGATATCGAGAGTCGAACCGCGCGGCAGCTCGGCCTCCGGCCCCCTTGTGAGCAGCACTGCACCGAGTCCCACAAGGCCCCCGACACCTGCTCCGATGCCAGCACCCTTACCGCCGCCGGCGATGGCTCCGATGCCGGCGCCCGTGGCCGTGGTCGTCGCCACTGTGCCAGCGTCTTTTCCCTTGCCGCCCGAGCCCGAAACCTTTCCTTCTGAGTCGGTCGTCTCTTTTCCTCCGGTGTCCGCGCTGCGTGGCGCGGCAAGCAAATCAACCGTATAGCCGTTGGGAAGGATCAACGATTCCAGGCGAAGCCGGAATTCTCCTTTGCCTTTGACGCGGCCCGGTCGCTTGCTGTCGAGCAACGACCCGCGAAGGTAGGAGCCCACGGGTATGACGACCTGATTGTTCTGGGTGACCGGAAACGCGGTGTGGAAATAGAGCGAATCGCCCGCCTTTGCGCTGCGCGTAGAGATGCCGTTTTCAAGCACAACAGCGACTCTGGTCCCTGCCGGCACTGTCAGCTTTTGGCTGGGCGTGCGCGATACCGCTGCGGGCGGTGCGACCGGCGTAGGGGCACCCACCTGAGGGCCCTGGGACTCTTGCGCGTCCGAGAACGCAGCCATCGTCCAGGCGACAACCATCAATGTGGCCATCCTTGAAAAGAATCGGCTGGATAGATTCATTACAACCCCCGGTCATAGATGTCGGATGCTGCGGAAGTCCGAATCGGATGTCCGAGAGTATAGCGTCAACGCGCCCTTTTCTGCTTCCAACCTACACTACTAGCACGGGCAGTCTCCGCTTGCGCAAAGGAGCGTCAAAATGGGAACCAGAATGGGAATCGCGACGATTGCAACAACGACCATCCCGCCAATTTCCAGTCCACGAAGAAACTTGCGGCCAGTGGCATCGACCGGCATTGGCATCGACGCGAGCTCCGAGTACTTGACCCAGTGTGTCCCAATCGCTCCCGTTTGTAGCTCGAAGCCTTCTGAAGTCGCGTAACCGACTGTGCCGACCAATACGCGTCCGCCCTCCAGTTTGCATTCTATGTACTGTCCGCGCTGCTTTTCGTACTGGCTCACGGTCCGCCGGGCGCGGTCAGCGAGCGGAGGCCGCGGGTGCTCAAAGAGTCCTGTAAAGAATCGCGGAGACAGAGTGATGGGCGTTTGCGGCACCGGAATCTGATCCGCAAAGAGGGGCTGAAAGTTCGTCAATCGCTCACTGGAAAGTTCGTAAGGCATATTCACGAAATCACCCCCTGCCTCCTGCGCGACCGCCTTGGGCACGCCAGCCAGGGCCAATGCGGCGCAAGCCAGAAGCAAAGTTCGGTTAAGCATGAGTTTCACCCCCGATGAGGAACGTCGTGACCTGCCCATTGCTGAAGCAATGCCCCTGCCAGCGAAACGAATCAAGGGCCTCCGAATCTCATTGCACTGCAATGACTTATGCGGCGTGTTTGCGCACGTTCCAGGATGGGAGCGCTACCGTGGAGCCTTTGGCCGACGAGGCCCGCCGGGCTCGGGCTCCAGGTTTGACAGTGACGATTCCGCCCGGCAACCTGTTTGTCACTTCTATTTGTCGTCCACGGGGAATCAGAATGGCAAAGCTGGCGTTGATTTACGGAATGCGGTTGCTGCCGGAAGAGGATTTGGGAGAAGTGCGGGACGCGACCGTCGTACTCAAGAATGGCAAAACCGCGCGAATCGCCATGCACTTGATCGAAGGCAGCAAGGAAGAAATTGAGGCAACGTTTCACCAATCGGTGCAGGCGTTCTTTGAGATGTATCCGGAAATTTGAGCTCTGGCTTTCGCCTGACGCCTGACCGCAGCGTCATTCCAAACGGAATCCGCGGAGTGAGGAACCTCTCTCTTTCCCTGCCAATCGGGGCGAACTCCTCACTTGACTCGGGTGAACGGCGAGCTGCTTCCGGTGAAGCTATCGGTTCCCGAAATTTTCCGGGTCGGCGTTGCGGTCGCCGAGATTGTCGTTGATCAAGACGGTCGACTGGCCGGTGAGCTCTATGCGCTTGCGGCATTTGTGACAAGCGACAAGATCGTCCAGCCGAACCATGTACGACGTTGCCTTGGCGAATTTAGCGCGATCTTCGCTGTTCGCGCCGCGCGGGAGTTCCCTGCGCTTCGTGCAGACCTTCCAGCGAACGGCTGCCGTGAATTCGTTGCGGCAGCTCGGGCAGACAAGCTTCTGTGCTTTGTTTTCTTCCCGTTCCGTATAAAACGCGCGCTCGTCCATAGTTAGGCGGCGGGTGTGCTCACCGCCTCGCCGATTGTAACAAACTTCAGGCCCAGGTCACGCCAGCGAGGAAGCCAGTATTCAAGAGCTGCGAGCGTGCGGGACCGGTCGCTGTTCAATCGGCGGTGCGCGCCGTCGTGCAAACAGAGCACGTCGCCGGTACGGCGATGCGCCCCTGTTTTTGCGCGGACCGCGATCGGCTGCATGCGCGTGGTAAGCCAGTCCACCGGCTTCTCGCGCCAGTCGCCAGGGAGCAGGGTCCACATGACGGTTTGCATCCCGAGTTCGCTGGCTGTGCTGACAACCCAGGGATTGCGCAGCCCAAACGGCGGGCGAAAATACTTCGCCGGGGCGCCGACGGTATCCCGCAACGCGAGTTGGCATTGCTCCACCTCGCTTCGAATCGACCGCGGGCTCAGCCAGAAGAGATTTGGATGCGTTTGGGTGTGATTGCCAAGCAAGTGGCCGCGCGCAGAAATTTCTCTCGTGAGTGCCGGGCATTCGCGGACAAAACGCCCGATGACAAAAAATGTGGCCTTAACGCGGTATTGATCGAGGACGTCCAGCAGCCGCGGCGTGATCGAGGGGTTGGGACCATCATCGAAGGTGAGTGCGAATTGCACCCGAGAGCATGTGTGCCGGAGTGTCGCTCCGAACAGTTGTGAGCGCGGATGACGCGCCGCGTAGGAAGCGACGCCCGCGGCAAGCGCAGCGGTGGCGGGAAGGCCAATCAGTGCAGGGTGCATGCTTCTGATTTATTCCGGCCTGCGCAAGGATTGCAAGTCAATTCCGAGTTGCTGGCACTTCTTGTAGAGATGGCTGCGTTCAAGGCCGAGGGCACGCGCCACGTTGGTCATGTGAAAATTATGGCGGCGAATCTCGGCGAGCAAGACTTCCTTTTCGAAAGATTCTGTTCGCGCTGCGAGCGTTCCCGTGACAGCCGCAAGCGTCGAAACTGAATTGCCGTGCAACGATGACGTGCCCCGCGGCAAGACGACTTGAACGTCTTCCGCGGAAACCTTTTCCTTTTCCGCGAGCAGGACAAGCCTCTCGACCACATTGCGCAACTCGCGCACATTTCCAGGCCACGAGTAGCGCTGCAGCGCGGCGATGGCCTCGGCGGCGAATTCCTTTTCCTTCCAGTTATTTTGCAAAGCTACCTGACGCGCAAAGTGTTCCAGGAGTTCGGCGAAATCCTCCGGCCGTTCGCGAAGCGCCGGCAGGAGGAGAGGGAATACGTAGATGCGATGAAATAGATCGCGGCGAAACGCGTTCTGCGCGACAAGTTCTTCAAGATTGCGGTGCGTGGCCACCACGACGCGCACGTTCACCTTCACCGGCTTGTCGCCGCCCACACGCTCGACTTCGCCTTCCTCGAGTACGCGCAACAGCTTGGCTTGCATAGCGACGGGCATGTCGCCGATCTCATCAAGGAACAGTGTGCCGCTTTCGGCCTGTTCGAATTTGCCGATGTGGCGCCCCGCCGCTCCGGTGAACGCGCCTTTCTCATGCCCGAACAGTTCGGATTCGATCAACTCCGCCGGCACTGCCGCGCAATTCAGTGTGATGAAAGAAGCTTCGCGGCGCGGAGATCGATCGTGAATCGCCCGCGCGACAAGTTCCTTGCCGGTCCCGGTTTCGCCAATAATACAAACACGAGTTTCGCTCCCCGCAACACGGTCAATCTGCGCCAGGAGCCTTTTCATCGCAGGCCCAGAGCCGACCAACTGATGTTTTCCGAGGCGGCGCTTCAGCTCGCGGTTTTCGTCCTCCAAACGTGAGAGGCGCAGGGCGTTTTCCACGGTGACCAGCAGCTTGTCGGTGGAGAGCGGCTTTTCCAGAAAGTCCAGCGCACCCAACTTTGTGGCGCGGACCGCCATCTCGATATTGGCCTGGCCGGAGATCAGAATCACGGGAGCTTTCACTCCGGCGCTCTTGATCTCTTCAAGAAATTCCAGGCCGCCCTTACCCGGCATCACGACGTCGGAGAAAATAACGTCGAACTCTTCGGTTCGCAGAAGCTCAACGGCCCGGGCTGCGTTGTCACAAACCGTCGCTTCGTGCCCGGCGAGGCGGAACGCGCGCGAAAGCGATGCCAGGGTATTGGCATCGTCGTCCACAAGAAGGAGATGAGCTTTTCGCGTCACGTTGCTTTCAGGATGCTCAGTCGTTCGCCGCCGCGGTCTCCGGCGCGACTGGTGCCTGCTCGGTTGCGGAGCTTGCGGCCAGTTTCTTCGCGGGCAACCCAGGCTGGCGGCGCGGCAACTCGATGCGGAAGGTGGTGCCATGCCCCTCTTCGCTGGCCACCGAAATTGTGCCGCGATGGTCGCTGACCACGGACTGCACGATGGCCAATCCCAGGCCGGTTCCTTGCTGCTTGGTCGTATAGTACGGCGTAAAGAGCCGCGAACACTCTTCGGGTGTAAGTCCCTTGCCGGTGTCCGACACTTCGATGCGAACTCCAGACTGCGTCTCCATGGTGCGGAAGGTAAGCACCCCTCCCGCGGGCATCGCATCCAGGGCGTTCAGCACAAGATTTTGAAACGCTTTGTGCAGCAGCTCCGGATCGCCGTCGATGTCCAGCAGATTCTCCTTCAAGAAATATTCCGTAGCGATGTTGGGCTTGCCCACCTCATGAAATTGCGGTTCGAAAAGCCGTACCGCGCTTCGGATCGCATCGTTGATGTCCACACGAGAAAATTCCGGCGGCGGCATTTTGGAGAAATCGCTGAAGCGGTTCACGATGGAGTTGAGGTTCGCAAGCTCGGCTTTCAGCGTCGCCGTCGACTCGTTGAAAACTTCCAGAAATTGATCGTGGCTCAGCTGCCGCGCGCGCTGCATGTTTTCCACCGTGATCTGCAACGGGAACAGTGGATTCCGAAGCTCATGTGCCAGGCGCCGCGCCAGCTCGCGCCAGGCCGCCACACGTTCTGTTTGCACCAGCCGTTCGCGTTGCGCCGCGAGCGTCTGCGTCATGTTGTTAAAAGCTGTGGCCAGTTGCCCGGTTTCATCGCGCCCGCTCAAATTGATGCGTGTGTCCCAGTGTCCCGCGGCGACTTCGCGTGCGCCCTCGGCAAGTTCCTCGATCGGACGAGTGATGCGCGCGGAAACCCACCACGTCAGCAGCAAGCCGATCAGAATTGCGGCGGCGGCAACAGCGGCGGAAAGCTTCACGATGTGGCGGGTCAAAAGCACGAGATCGCTGCGGGAGCTCCCGACCAGAAGCGCCCCAAGCAACTCTCCATTGCGCCCGGTTAATGGAAGCACGTGGAAGACTTCGGCGGAAGCCGCGTTATCGTTCCATTGAATGGTTTGAACCAGCGGAGCCGGCTGCTTTTGAATTTGTGCGATGATCGGCGCGAACCGCTCGGGCTGATCCACCTCGCCAGCCGCTGCGGTAATATCGCCCGGCACAAACGTCGCATCCAGATTCAGATAAAGCAATGTTCGCATCCCGGCGGGAGCAACCAGCGAGCCGAGAAAGTTCTTGTCCAGCCGTCGGCCGCCGATCGCATAAAAAGGCCGTGTGACGTTCGGCTGCGTCCGGACCGCCGTCAAGGCAACTGCGGACTCGTTCGGCAATTCCTCTTTCCTCAGAAACGACTCCGTGCCGTTCCAATCCCGGTTGTTGGTGACCCACGCTTCCTTGTAGCCGACGCGCGCCGGATACTGCGCGGACGAGATCAGCGTGCCGTCGGAAATCACAAACTCCATGAAGTTCAGGCCATGCTCTTGGGCAGCGCCGGCCGCGTCACGTACGTAGAGCGATTGGTCCGCGTTGGGACGCTCCAGGTCGATCGCCATCTTGAGCGTGAATTCGGAATTGGTGACGTTTTCTACCTGGCGCGCAACCAGTTCACGTTGCTGTGCGAATTCCTTCTGAAACTGCTCGACCAGAGCTTGAGTGCGTTGAGTATCCGCTTCTTCGTACGCGGTGCGTGTATAGTGCGTTACGCTGTATGTGACGGCCGACACGGAAGCGAGCACCGTCACGAGAAAAAGCAGGAAGAGCTTGATTCGGAAGCTCATGGCCTCGCTCCAGCTGGAGATTTCCCGGGTGCATCGCGCAGAGGACCCGCAGCTTCGGGTTGCTCCAGCCACACGTCGGCAAGCCGCCACTCGCCCCAAGGAGCCGGCGACCAGTTGCGCACGCGCGGATCGAGCGCGGCAAAATCCGGCACCACCACCAACGGCAAAAGATTTTTTTCGTCCATCATTCGCTTTTCCCAAGCATAGCGCGCATCGCCATCCGCCGGCACGCCTCCTTCGGGAATTTTCCAGCGCGAAGCGGTCGCCAGGCTCTCCAGAGCGTCGCGCGGCGACAAAGAGCTGTACCGCCAGGAGATGAGCTGCGCGTCGACATCGACCTTCGTCGTCGCGCCATCGCTCGCCGGCCGAACCGCGGTCCGCTGCACGATCTGCATCGTGATTCCAGCTGCCCGGGCATTCACGGCCACCCGTTCCGCGATCAGCTTGGACAGATCGTTGCTTGCATCCAGGGCCACACGGAGCGGCTGTGCGGCCCCCGCGACAGTCACGGGCAAGCTTGTTCGCAATTCCTTCGCGCGTTCCAAATTGCTTTCCATATCGAACAGAAAAGCATATCCCGAGAGCCATTGCGGCAAGAAGGACGGAGCCGGGTTGGCTTGCTTCTGCAGCAACACCCGCGCCATCGCGTCGCGGTTCAGGGACAAGCTCAAAGCCTCGCGAAGTCCGCGCTCACCGGGCGAATTGGCCGGCGCATTGAACTTCAGGGCGTATAAAGTGAGTGGAGAAGATACCCAAACCTTCACGTTTGACTGTTGCGCGCGGCGCGCTGTGTCTTCGGAGAGTTCTGCGAGGTCCGCTTTTCCCAGCTGCAGATCCAGCCAGGCCCGCAAGGGCGGCACGTTCAAGACAACTTCAACTGCATTCAAGTATGGCCGCCCGCCCCAGCAAAGTTCGTTGAAGCGAAATCGCAGACGCGGTGTGCTAGGCATCGCGCCGTCGGGCGAACTCTTTTCCGCCTGCGCCGAACCCAATGAACTTTCCAGCACAAATGCGCCCGTGCCGAGCATCGCGCCCTTGCCATCCGCTCGATAGATGAAAAACGGGCCGGACGCGAGCAGCTCAAGCAGGTCGCTCGCCGGACCAGCGCATTGAATCGTGATCCCGCCTGCGGCCACCGTAATCTGCATGCCCTTCGGCAGAACCGGCTGCAGCGCCGCAACGACATCGCCGGACGCGAGTGGTGTTCCATCCGAAAACTTGACGCCCTGGCGCAGTGCAAATTGCCAGCGTTTTCTGGCGACGTCGTGACTCCATTCGGTCGCTAATTGCGGTTGAAACCTGCCGTAATTGTCGAGCGAAACGAGCCGGTCAAACACAAGCTCCGCAAGCCGCTGGCTGGTTGCGTAGTCCGCTGAGCCCACCCTCCAACGTTGCGGATTCAGCGTGAAGGAGGGCGCGCGCAGCTCGACGCGGAGAGTGCCGCCGTATTGCGGGCGCGCAGCAGATTGGGTCTCCGTCGCAACCAGCAACGCGACGACGACAAGGTACGTCAAGCTCCTAGTTTGCGCACGCCAACGCAACTCGGTACACCTCGTAATTTCCGCTGGACAAATTCCGCACCACCACCGCTGCAGACCCGGCATTCGGTCCTGCCGCAATGGAAAACACGGGGCCAGAAAAATTCAGCTCGGCCACAGGCGCCGCGTCGCTGCCCGCGCCGGAAGTGCGAAGCAGCAAGCGGTCCTCGCTCGCCCAATCCGTGGCGTCGCTCTTCAACCACCAGGTTTGGGCGCCGCACGCCGGTAACGCCAGCAAACGTCCGGTTGGGAGATCCGACCCGGCGCGAATGCAAATCAGTGGCGAATCATCGGCCAGATTTGCCTCACAACGCCGGTCCGGCAACCAAATCCCCACCTGCGCAAGATTGTCTTCCGCGGTCACCAGCTGTCCGCGAGCCGCGCGCTGGGGTGATCTCGCTCCGGGCAGCGGCTTTGTCTTTTGCAGTTTCCAGTTTCCCTGCTCTTCGCCATAGATCAAGAGCGTATCTTCCGTAAGGAGAATGAGTCGTTTCTTCGCGGCAGCGGAATCGACTCGCAGGCTCGCGCTCAGAATCCTGGTCTCCTGCTGCCAGATCAATTCCTTTTCGAGCTGAACCGTACTTGCCGGTCGTTCATCGATTCCCGCCAGCGAGCGCGGCGCTTCTTCGATCACCACGCTTGCACCGCCTTCCGCAGGTACTGACACGGTAAAAACAATCTGCGAAGGCGTCTGCTCGATCGAGACTCGCAGCGTAGGCGCTGCTTCGCCCTGCACGAATCGAACCTGCGTCGCCTCTAAGTGCGTCACGAAGAGCGTGCGCAAATACTCGGCGCGCTGCTCTGAAAGCCCGGAGTGATTGATCCACAGGAGAGACATGCGGCGCTCATGCAGCAAAGCAACGGTCTTTCGCGCCAAATGCTCCACGCTTTCTTCGAACGTCGGCAGCTGCGCGCTGACCGGATTGCTTATGAATAGAAAGAAAATGGAAAAGCACAACGCTGTGGTGAGTAGGACAAACGAAAATCGCCGGGCCGGTTCGTAGTTCACGGGACTGAACCGAGAGTTTAGCACGTCGCTCGACAAGGAAGCGGGGCACGCCGCGCTTCAGCCCTGAACTTGCCACGGCAGCCCCGCACCTTTTCCCCAAGCTCTGGAGCCACTTGCTCTGGACCCTCTGGTCTCGGAGAAATTCATTCATGGACCTGAATTTCCGTGCTCGTCGGTACCCAAACGATCGCTTTCGCATCCTTCGCGATCGGCAGCAGCCAATTGAAGCGCTCAACCGTCACGCGATAGAGTGTCCGGCCATCGAGTGGCGCCCATTCAAAAGTCACTCGGTTGTTTCCGTTCAGCGTCGCGCCCTCGCTAGCTTCGTTCAATTCGAATCCATCTCCAGAAAAGTCAGGAGCCAGCCTCCACAGTTCCTCGGCCGCGACCAGTCGCGCATCCCTGCACCAGTCGGCGTGTCCCGAAGAAACCCAACGCTGCAGGCTCTCCACTCGCACGTGGTCGATCAGGCGCTCGTCGACGACTCGACTCGCCTCGTGCACCTTGCCTGCCGTTGCGACCGGCGCCAGCAATGTCACCCCGGCGAACAGGCCCGCGATTCCTGACGCAAGCACGTTCCGAATAGCTCCTTCGATACCACTGCCCCATGTATTCGCGTTCATTTCTGTCTCCCGACTGCGCTTAACTCTTACCTTTGCCGCCCTTCTGCCCTTGTGCTTTTCCTCTTCGCCAACCGGGTGGCGCGTTGCGCGGGTTGAAGAAGCTGGACTTGTCGGGTGACCCTGGCCGATCCGGCGAAGCGCGGCGGTGCTTGCCCTCGTTGCCAGTTCTCCCGTCGGTTCCCGCTCCGCGCGACGCGCTACCCACAGGGGTTTGGGCTGGCGCTCTCGCACGAACTTTCGTCCGCACGAATCTCAATGCATCTACGGCTTGCGATTCCCGCGTTTCTCTGCCGAAAGCTTCGTCCCTTGCGAGTTGCCTTCCGCTTCTTCGTCACCTGCCCCCCCACCCACCGGCACTCCGTTGAACGCCGAGCGGAAAACATCGTTCGCAAAGAAATTTTTTCCGTCCACAGGAACCATCATGATTTGCAGCTTGTCCGACAGGCGTTCCGCAATAATCTTCTGAATCAGCATCGGATTTTGCTTCAGCACCGCGGCTTCGAACTTCATGCGTTCGGAATCTGCAGCAGCAGTGACCCGGATCCGATTCGCCTCAGCATCGGCAGTCACGCGGATCCGATTTGCTTCCGCATCAGCAAGATTCTTCTGTCTCTCGATTTCGGCTTTGCTGTCGATGATTTTTGCCTGTGCGGCGGCTTCGGCGTTTTGCAGGGTCGCTTCCTTGCGCGCGGCGGCTTCCAGCTTCGATTGCTCGATTTGCTTTTGCTTCAGCGGCAGCGTGTACTGCATGGAATCCGACTCGGCCTTCGCTTGCAGCACTCGCACCTGGGCTTGCGCTTCCGCTTGCTTGACATCACGCGCCTTCTGCGCCTCTGCCTCCAGCTCCGCGATCTTCACCTGCTTTTGCTTGATGTCCTGCTCGGTGCCGAGCCGCTCGCTCTCCTGCTCTTTCAAGAGCAATCCTTCCAAGCCTTTCGCGTACTCTTCCGGCAGCTTGATGTCCCGCAGCACCACTTCGCGAACCAGGATTCCATCCGTTTCGAGTCGCATTTTGATCGCATCGGCTGCCTTTGATCGCAGCTCTTCGCGCTTCACGGCAAAAATTTCGCGCGTAATGTAGTTCGGCGCCAGCGAGCGGTAGGTCGAGGCCACTACCGGCGCGACGACTTCCTCTCCGATTGCACCCGGCAAATTGGCATGGATGTAGGCGAGCCGCCGGGGATCGATCCTGTAGCGAATCGCCACGGCGATGCCGATGTTCAATCCTTCTCGCGCCTGTACAGTCAGGAGTTCCTTCGCATCTCTGCTGCTCGGCATCGCCGCCGCCGCGGTGACATAGACCTGCTCGCGTGTGTCATACAGCGCCACGTAGTCGACGAACGGCGTGACCAGGTGCACGCCCGGGTACAAGGTGCCGGGCCGCGCGCCCGAGAATTGGCTGACGCGCACTCCCGCCTGGCCATCCAGCACCACGAAGATGCTTTTCGAAATCAGCAGCGGCACGACCGCCATCCCGGCCAACTGGAGTGCGCGCTGCCAGCGCACCGGTCCCGAAGGGCGCGTGGGTAAAAAGGGCGTTGCGCCTCCTGTGCCCTCCTCGCTCGAGCGTCCGAGCAGCCTCCGTAACTGCGAAGAAATGTAGACGTCGTAAACAACCAGAGCGACGGCACTGCCGAACAACCCAATGCCGAGAATAACGAGAAACCACTTCAAAGCAATCATCGCCCTAATCCTTTCTCCCCGGCCTCAGCCAGGGACTTCCCGACCGATGGGGCGAAGCGCAGGGCGCCCGCCGCCTGTCAGCGGTCCGGACAAGACCTAGCGGCGCGCAGCTAACTGCTGCGCGACGGCGCGCGTGCCTCTTACGAGTTCAGAACGGGAATAGTGGGCGGTGCTTGCAGCCTGTGACCGTCGAGATCTAGCGGTCGCCGGCTGCATCAGATGAAAGGCCCCAAGGAGAAACGCCCAAGTTACTGCAAACGCTGCAGCCGCCGCTATCACGGTTGCGATCGTCAAGACTGCAAATTCTGCCACCGGCTCCACGTCAGACCTCCTGCCGTACGGAGACACCATCGCACCTTGCCGGCCATCTTTAAGTAATTGATAACAGGATACTTACAGGAAGACAGAGCCCACCGATTTTGTGGGGTGCTACACACGACGTGTTTCCTTTGACGCAGACACGCCTTCCTTCGATTGAAGGTTGTCAGCTTGAGACACCCGAGGTCCTCGACTCCTTCTCTGCCCCCGCCGTTTGTATTACCCTCGGCGATGTGTTCGCATCGTGGAATCCATCCCAGCCGGAGATCACCGACGCAATCGTCGGCTATGAACCGGGAACTCTGAGCCGCCTTCCAATTCGCAAACGGGAAGTCCTGGAAATTTTTTCTTCCTTTCGAAACCAAAGAGCGGTCGCCGCCATCGATGCCATTCCGGAACAAGACGGTTTCTTGGATCCACAAGCCGTCGATCGTCTACTCCTTGCGGTCCATTGGGAAATGCAACGGCTCGCCGAAGAGTTCTTTCACGGACATCGTGTAAACGAATTGCTTGGCGTTGTGATTCGCGCGATTCGAGGCAGTGGCCATTCCGGACCGCTGCGAATTGTGGATGTCGGCTGCGGCATCGGCTACACCATCCGCTGGCTGGCTGCGCGCACGCCGCTCGCTTCCCAAAACATCGAGTTGGTTGGCATGGATCTGAATTCAACGTTAATCAGAGAAGCTAGCCGCCTCGCCGCGGCGGAAAACCTTGCTTGCCGTTTTGTGCAAGGAGATGCGTTCTCGCCAGCTCAGGCAGGCCACGTTTATCTTTCGACGGGAGTTATCCACCACTTCCGTGGCGAGGCGCTTCTGGATTTTCTTCTTCGGCATGAGCACCCGGAGACCCGGGCATTTCTTCACTTCGATTTTCGCCCGTGGCTGCTGGCTCCCGTTGGTTCCTGGTTCTTTCACATCTTGCGCATGAGAACCCCCATCGCCAGGCACGATGGCGTTCTCTCCACGGCGCGCGCACATTCTGGTTTGACACTGCTGACCGCGTCTCGTTTTGCGCTTCCCGGTTTTGTCTCGGGAATCTATGGCGCGAGGATCTGGCGCACCCCAGCGCCACGCGTCTTTCACACGCTGTTGGGCCTTCGCCCGGCGCTGCTGTCTGACGTCAAAAAGGAACTCGGGCTTCGCGCCGGGCGTCTCGAGGAAATGCGTTGACCCTGTTCGCCCTATATCTTCTGGCAACTCTGGACGGCCTGCTTTGCGGGTGCCGTACAGCTTTGGGCCGCTGCCCCCTTATAGGGAAAAGGTCATTCTATCTTCGTGCCCTTTTTCACGGCTTCCTAGCAGCACAAATCGCTAGTTTTTTTTCTCTTAGTGTCCTGGTGCTGGTTTTCCATTTTTCGTCTTATCGGCTCGAACTGCACACCGACCTCGAAACCGCGGCAAGGCGCATGCTGCAAATCTTCGTACCCTATGCGGCTGCGGTCTTGTTCAATCTGGCGCTCAGGCTCGTTCCCTCTACCGACCTCCGCAGCGCCACCAGTGTTTTCGTTCTCGGCCCACTGACTGCCTTGCGTCCTCTTCTCATGATTGCCGGAGTGCTTTACGGCATCTGGCACGCCCACCGGTTTGAAACCCGGTTACTCGGTCTGTTCGTCCTGTTGCTGATGTTTTCGATCGAGTCCGTCCTGAACCACCTGGCCAAACGCGATCAAACTCAGAAGATTCATGACCTAGTTTAGAAAATAAGGCATCTTCGCCGTCTGTCGCCTTGGCGCTACCCTAGAAAGCACCCCCTCGCCGAGCGCAACTTCCTTCCACAAGCCACGTAATCCTTTCCGCTTACAACCCTTCTTCCAAGGGCTTCCCGATCTCCCAATGGTGCCCATAAGGATCGACTACCCTCCCTAGCCGCCATCCATAATCGTTCTTCATTCCCACGACCACATTCGCTCCTGCCGCTACGGCCCGATCAAACGCCGCGTCCGGATCATTTACGATCATTACCATCCGCACCGTACCGCCGCCCAGTGTCTCCGGACTGAAATTCGCGTGTTCCGGCGACTCGTCCGCCACCCAGAACTCCGCGCCCTCCGCCGCCAGCCGCGCCACCACCGAGTCGCCGTTGTCCATCCGGAACAACACCTCTGCGCCAAACGCCGCCTGATAGAATTCCACCGCCTTCGGCCCCTTCCTCACCGACAGCATCGGCGCGATCGATGTCTTGGTCCTCGCCATCAATTCCTTCGCAGTCTTCGCCCCTTCACTCATCGTAACCTCCGTAGCTCGCTCTGACCGTCGCAAGCTTACTCCCCTTTTCCATCTCCAACTATGCTTTTCGCTCCCGTCCCTAAATTGCCCCGGCGCGCGCTAGATTTCGATCCCCACCGCCATACTGCAGTGGGAGATACCGCATGGACTTCGACACTAAGCGACAACGTCCGAAATATGCAGCATTTTTCGGACATTTTCCCGGAAGGAAAAACTGCGTGAAATTCTTTGCTGAAAAACGCGGGGGCAATCGGGGAGTAGTTCCAACTCATGACAACAAAGACTTATGACGACAACGCATTCCGCAGAAGTCCTGTAGACTCTGCGGATTGAAAAATTCTCTGCCCACCGCCCCGCGAGCTTCCCTCTTTGTTGGCGCAGAGGAGGACCCGAGAGAACCTACTTTAGCGACCCCGACCTCTGTTTTTCGCAGGTATCGAGTCTAAGAGCTTGCGCAAGCCATTCTCCCTAACGATCCATTGCAAAGGGGCCAGCGATTAGCGCGCCTCCAACTTGACCTGGATCCCGTCACGCGGGCGCAGCGTGATCGACGCCAGAGGAGTAACCTGGCGGCCAGGCACGAGACGGAGCCGGAATTTCTGTCCGATGGTAGCCAGGACCACGCTGGCCTCCATCAACGCAAAGGTGTTCCCAATGCACTGTCTCGGGCCGCCGCCGAACGGAAAATATGCGAAGCGTGGCAGCCGCTTTGCCAGGCCGTTTTCCCACCGTTCCGGACGGAACTCCAGCGGAGCATCGAACCACCGCGGATCGCGGTGCACCACCCATTGTGCGAACGCCACGCCATAACCGGGATACACCGGGTAGCCTGCGATCTCGTGCTCTTCGGCCGCCAGCCGCGCCATTCCCCACGCAGTAGGGTACAACCGCAGAGATTCCGTTAGCACGTGGCCGAGATAGGTGAGCTTCGGCAAATCTTCAATGGCTGGTGTGCGGCCGCCGAGAACCCCGTCGAGTTCGTCATGAAGCTTTCCTTCGACCGATGGATTCTGCGCCAGCAGCCACCATGTCCACGACAGCGTGTTGGCCGTCGTTTCGTGTCCTGCAAGGAACAGCGTAATAGTTTCGTCACGCAGTTGCCGGTCGTTCATGCGCGTGCCGTCTTCGTCCTGCACCTCGAGCAGCGTGGAGAGCAGGTCGCCTGCATCGCGGCCACTGGCGCGCCGCTCCGCGATGATGCGATAGATCACCTTTTCAAGGCGCTTTACCCCCAGCTTCGCGCGGAGGTTGCGCGGCGTGGGCACCCACAGCGGAACCAGTACCGTTCGGCCAAAATTCGCGGCGATGCGCAGCAGAAAATCGAGAGTTTCGCCGACTTCCTTGGCGTCGCGCGTTACGTCGGCGTCAAAAAGAGTTTTGCCGACGATGCGCAACGCGAGTTGCATCATCTCCTCGTGGACATCGCGCTCCTCGCCGCTCTGCCAAGTGGCCACCATCTGCTCGCTGTATTCCGCCATCGTCGCCGCATAGGCGTTGATGCGCTCGCGGTGAAACGCCGGCTGCGAGAGTCGCCGCTGGCGCAGCCAGAAATCGCCTTCCGCAGTGAGCAGCCCTTCGCCGAAGAGGTACTTGTTGGCCCGCAGGATACGTCCCTTGTGATATTTCCGGGCGTTCTTGACAAGCACATCTTCGATCAAGTCCGGATGGTTGATGAAGAACGAGCGAAAATTCCCGATGCGCATGCCAAAAACATCGCCATGCTTCTGCGTCATTTCGGTGAAGTAATCGAGTGGATTCTGCTGCATCGCTCCAAACAGCGAACGAAGCAGATTGGGCGGCGGGCCGGCGGGAAACTTCTCCGGACCTCGGCGGGAAACCGCTACAGAAGATTCGCTCATGCAGAGATGCTAGAGAAGGGGACGAGTGCGGTCAATGGAACGAATGCAACGAATCGAAATTCAGCTCTAGGCTTCGCTGGCGCGCAGGGCGCACACGCGAAACGCGGAACGCTCAATGTCCACGGCGATGCGGGAGAATCCTGCAACCGTGAGTCGCCCGAACGCAGAGGCCGGCGAAACCGGAACGAACGTGCTCTTGTAGTGGCCAACACGGTGCAGCCAGCCGTCGCGAATCTCAAAGGCGAAGAACATTCCGCCGGGGCGCAACACTCGATGAAATTCCTGAAATGCATGGTCCTGCTGCTCGCGCGAACGGAGGTGATGGAGCATGAGAACGGCAATGACGGAGGAAAAGGAATGGTCGGGGAACGGCAGCGTCGCCGCATCTCCGCGGACCACCGTCACGCGTGAGCCTTTGTGTTTCGCCGCCAGAGTCGCAACGAATCCGGGATCGTATTCAAGGCAGGTGACCCGCCCCGCGCGACGTAGCAACTCATCGGTGGTGGCACCCGGCCCGGCGCCGACTTCGAGCACGTGATCGCCCAAGGGGTAGCCCGAAACGATCCATGGCAGCAGCTTTCGTTCAGAGAAGAGACGCCAAATGGAAGATGCGCAAAACCAGTTTTCAAAACGATTCATAGGCGGAGGCCAATCCGGCGTGGTCTCCCTAATTTAGACCCGCCAGGCCGAAGGAGGGAAGCAAATTAATTTAATGCAACAAATCATGAATTCGCCTCAGGGCAGAGGCAAATTGGTTGGCATCGTAAGCGGAAGGGTCTTCAAGCTGCTGGAAGAGGCCGTTAATGGCGCCGCGGACGTCGGCCGCATTCGGCGGGTTCGCTTGCTTGCTGTATGCGATATACAACGAATCAAGAGCCATCGCGGCTTGCTCGGCGGTGCGCTCATCGCCCAAGGAGATGGTTTCGGCGTCTTGCGTAATTCCCTGCATCGAGCGCAACGCGATCGAGGGATCGTAGGACATCGCGGCAAGGCGTTCGGCAAAGCGCCGGGCCACAGGAGCGGCAGAAGCCGCGGTGGACGCAACCGAGTTGCGGTCGGGATTCAGCTTGCTCATCTCGTCGGCGACGGCGGTGAGACGCCGATCCAGTTCTTGAGCGGAGGGGGCGTCCACTTGCCTCGCAAGAATCCGAAAAACGAGGTAGCGCGAGGCGTTCCACGCGGGATCGCCGGGACGCCGGCCGCTGTAGCCGTGTTCCTGTCGCCAGGAATCTTTTGCCGGGCCGAGGGAATGATGACACGCAAAGCAGGAAAGCTCTGAATATTCGGGCCAGATTTGCTTCTGATCATAGCGCTCGCCATTTGCGCGCCACGTGAGGCGGTCCATCGCGGCTCCTAGCTGCACGGCTTGACCGGCACTCCAATCGCGAACCCCAACCCAATTCGGATCCTCGGCGGGCTTGCCGGGAGCCGATTCGCGCGGCTGTTTCCAGTGCCGCGGCATGACCGCAGAAAAGGAATCAAGCTCAAAGAAAAGATCCGGATGCCCGGCGGCGATCATTTCGTGATCGACAAATTTGTCCTTAGTGCCGAGGTGACACTGGAGGCATTTTTCCGTGCGATGAATCACGTCGCGCGTGTCGTACATGCCCAGGGTCATGGATTTTTCGTGCGGCCAGTCGCGCGTCGTGTGAGAACCCAGCCATGCGGAAGCCGGACCGTGGCAATTCTCGCAACTCACGCCTTCAGAAATTTCAAGCGCGCGCCCGCGCTGTTCCGGTGCTGTGTACAGCGCGTGGCAAGTGAGGCACTTTGGTGATTCTTCGGCTTTGGCGCCAAGCTTCAGAATGCGCGCCATGCGTTCGCCGACTGCGCCGGTGAGTGCCTGATACGCGCGGCTGTGCCTGTCTTTCAGGATCCACGTCGTGTATTCAGTCTGCAAAATGCGGCTTTCGGCGACAGGTTTGACGCTGCCATGGCAACTGGTGGCTGCACAGGAACCCGGGCCGATATATTTCTGCGGCTCTCCGCCTGATTTGAAAGTTTGCGCGACCGCAGCCAGCCCAGAGGGGAGAATGATTGCGCTTGCGGCAAGCGTCACACGTAAAAGACGATGAATGAAGGAATGCATCGAGGAAAGCCGCAAGGAATCTCCTCGCTTATATCGTTCGAGGCTTGGAGAAGTCAACGCCGGCTCGTTGCCTTTTTCGCCCCCTGCGCCAAAAAGCTAACTCGGCTCTATTTACACGCCGCTCTGAGGTGATTAGTATGCAGGGGAGTTTACACTCCAGTTTTCTCCACGCGGCTTGCGCTTCTCCGTGTGGTGTATTTCTGGGCGAGACGCCAGACCGTGATTTTCGACGACCTGCGGGCCATCCAGCTTCGCCACGGGTTTCTGCCCAAGGCGGAGCTCGAAGCGTTGTCGTCACGCACGCAGACTCCCCTCTATCAGATTCACAGCGTAGCCAGTTTTTATCCGCACTTTCATCTGGTTCCCCCGGCGCGCGCCGAAGTACGCGTGTGTGCGGACATGAGCTGCCATTTGAACGGTGCATGCGAATTACGCAGCGATCTTGAACGGCGCTTTCGGAATGCGGGCCGCAGCGATGTGGAAATCCGCGATGTTTCCTGCCTGGGACGTTGCGACCACGCGCCAGCAATCGCCGTGAACGATCATATTTTCACGGACGTGATCGTCGATCGCGCGGAGGCGCTAGTCCGCGCGGCGATTCGCGGAGAAGAATTGCGAGACGGCCATCCGGAACGAGCACGGGTGGCATGTGCCTCTGATCCGTATCCGGATGCCGAAAAATACGGAGCCCTTCGCGCCGTACTTTCGACGAAAGACTGGGACGGCGTGCTCTCGACATTGAAGGAGGCGGAACTCCGCGGAATGGGGGGCGCGGGCTTTCCGACCTCGATGAAGTGGGACCTGGTGCGCAAACAGCCGAATGTCGAAAAATACATCGTGTGCAACGCGGATGAAAGCGAGCCGGGAACGATCAAAGATCGCTTCATTATGACGCACCTTCCGCATCTACTGGTGGAAGGAATGATCCTTGCCGGTGTGGTGACGGGAGCGAAGCAAGGCATTCTCTATATCCGGCACGAATATCATTTGCAGGAAGAAATTCTTGACGAAGAAATTCGGCGGTGTTACCGCGCGGGACTGATTGGAAGAAACATTCTCGGAAGCGGCCTGGAATTTGAGTTGCGGGTGTTCGTGAGTCCAGGCGGGTATATCTGCGGCGAGGAGAGCGCGCTGATCGAAGCGATCGAAGGTCATCGTGCGGAGCCTCGCAACAAGCCGCCATTCCCCGGGGTTGTTGGGCTGTGGCAAAAACCAACCGTGATCAACAACGTCGAGACGTTTATCAATGTGCCGCAGATCCTGTCGCGCGGTGTGGATTGGTACAAAGCGGCGGGACGGAACGGCTCGCGAGGGTTCAAGTTTGTGGGCGTAAGCGGCCACATTGCACGACCGGGAATCTATGAAGTGCCGCTGGGGATCACGATGCGCGAAGTGCTGTTTGACCATGCCGGCGGCGTGCGCGGCGGCCGCACGTTGAAGGCATTTGCGCCATCTGGACCGTCGTCGGGGTATTTACCCGCATCGATGGTGGATGTGCGGCTGGACTTCAAGGCTCTGGCCGAAGCGGGTTCGATGCTCGGCTCGGGTGCAATCGTGGTTTGCGACGACATGACATGTATGTTGGACATGGCTTTGAATGCAGTGCGTTTCTATCGCAATGAGTCGTGTGGTAAGTGCGTTCCCTGCCGGATAGGCTCGCAAAAAATGGTGGATTTGCTGGTTCGATGGACGCAGGGGGGCCTGCCCGAAGCGCAGTACCGCGCGGATCTGGCGCTGCTCGAGGAGCTGTCGCAGGCGATGAGCCTTGCATCAATTTGCGGGCTTGGGCAGATTGCGCCGGCGCCAATTCAATCAGCGCTGAAACACTTTCGCGCGGAAGTGGATGCGCACGTTTTACAGGGAAAGTGTCCGAGCGGGATTTGCTTTACCCCGGCGGCTCGGGCCGGCGAGGCGAATCGCGTGGGGATTCGGCCGTGAGCGCGACGACGGCACCCCCGGGATTCGTCGAGCTCACGATTGACGGGCATACAATTCGAGTGCCTGCGGGCACCACCGTGTTTGATGCGGCGCGGATGCAGGGGATTTCGATTCCGACGTTGTGCCACCTGCAAAACGAAACGCCGGTCGGCGTGTGCCGCCTTTGCGTGGTGGACACGGGAGCGCGCGTGCTGGCCGCGGCTTGTGTGCGGCCAGTTGAGCCTGGACTAAAAGTCGTAACAAATTCCGAGAAAGTCGTTGCGGCGCGGAGAGCACTTCTCGAATTAATGATGGCGGATCATGCGTCGCCATGCGCACGACAGAAGAATTCCGGCGATTGTGAACTGGAGACGCTGGCGACGGCTGCGGGCGTGAGCGAACCCCGCTACGCGCGGCGGACTGTTTCGCGCGGGCACGACGATTCTTCCCTTTCCATTGCGGTGGATCATGACGCGTGCATTTTGTGCGACCGCTGCATTCGTGGCTGCGATGAAGTGCGGAACAATTTTGTGCTCGGTCGCATGGGAAAGGGATACGCGGCGGACATTGCGTTCGACCTGAACTCGCCGATGGGCGATTCGACGTGCATTTCGTGCGGAGAATGCATGGTTTCATGCCCAACTGGTGCGCTGACAAACAAGAGCGTGGTGGGCACGGCGATTTCGGCGGGGCCGGGCGCGGAGGGCTTCGAAGCGGAAGATCTGCTAAAGATTCCGATATTCCAGGGAGTTTCAGGAACGTTCCTCGAGCTAAACCGCGGCGCGATCGTGAAACGGCGGTTTCGCAAGGGTGAACTTATCTGCAAGGAAGGCGAGTTCGGCTCGACAGCGTTTTACATCCTGGAAGGGAAAGCGCGCGTCTCGATTTCGTCGCCAATGGCCCACGTAAAGACGCAAGGAGGAGCCCAGGGATTTTTCAAGCGGCTCACCAGTACCCTCGCTCCCCGCGAGACCGACAAGCGTGATGAAGAAGCGCGCGACCGAACGATCCCCATCGATGCATCGGTAGACCTGAGCTATGAAAACCCTGTTGCGGAGCTTGGCCCGGGCGATCTGTTCGGCGAAATGACCTGCATGAATTTCTACCCGCGATCGGCGACGGTGCGAGCGGAGTCCGACGTTGTCGCATACGAAATGCTGCGCAACGTTCTGGACATCATGCTCAAGAACAAAACGTTCCGCGCGCAGGTGGACCAGAACTACCGGAAACGCGCCCTTGAAAGTCATTTGCGCGGCGTGCCGATGTTTGCGGACCTCTCGACCGATTTTATCGCGCACTTGAAGGAGAGTGTTGAGTTGCTTCGATTCGCTCCGGGCCAAGTCATCGCTCGTCAAGGAGACACCGCGGACAGTTTTTACCTGGTACGCATCGGCTTCGTGAAGATTTCGGAGAATTATCCGGGCGGCGAGCTCGTTCTGGCGTATCTTTCGCGCGGAGACTATTTCGGCGAAATCGGACTGCTGGGTGGCGGCGTGCGAACCGCCACGTGCACCGCCCTCGACCACGTGGAAGTGGTTCGCGTTTCCGGCGAAGATTTTCGCCAGATGGTCGAACGGTTCCCGAGCGTGAGGCGGGGGCTGGAGGCCGTGGCGGAAGAACGCCGCTCGGCAAACGCGCAGCGCATGCAGACGGTGCACAGCGTTCCAATCGATCAGTTTTTGTCGCAAGGACTGATGGAAGCGCAAAGTTTGCTGGTGCTGGACCTGCAGAATTGCACGCGCTGCGATGCGTGCGTCAACGCATGCGCGGACGCGCACGACGGCGTGACGCGGCTGGTGCGCGACGGGCTGCGATTCGATCACTACCTGGTTGCGACGAGCTGCCGGCAGTGCCGCGATCCGCTGTGCATGGTCGGCTGCCCGGTGGGCTCGATTCGGAGGCGCAATTCACTGGAAGTGATTATCGAGGATTGGTGCATCGGATGCGGGCTGTGCGCTCGGAATTGTCCCTACGGAAACATCAACCTGCATCCGTTTGAAGTGATGGGGGATGATCCGGAGCGAGCGGGGCGGCAAAAGGCAGTGATCAAGCAGAAGGCGACATCGTGCGACTTGTGTACCCACTTGAAGGAGCCGAGTTGCGTGTACGCGTGTCCGCACGATGCGGCCCATCGCGTAGATCCGCGCACGTTCTTCGCAGAGATTCTGGCGCAGGGCGCGGTGAAATGATACCGATGCGACCTAGCTTGGATATAACCCTGAGATCCTTCGCGCCCCGATCGGAATCGGGGCACTACTTGTAGGGCGAGAGACTTCGGACAGGCGGGTTCGGAATCTGGACTCGTTGCAACAGGGAGATAAGGGCGTCGTCAAGAATACATGCGGCTAGACCGGTCACAACGCGGATGGGTTCTCGCTTCGCTGGGGATTTTTGCGGCGTCGCTCCTCGCGTATGTGCTGTATGCGTGGAGCGCGCCGCAGGGGCCGCGAGGTGGCAGCGCGATCGGGCTTGCGTTCGGGGTCGTGGGATTCGGGTTCATGATTTTTGCGGCAGCGCTTGGCGCACGGAAGCGAGTTCCGACGTGGCGGATTGGTCGCGCGAAGGCGTGGATGCAGGGGCACTTGTGGCTGGGTCTGCTATCGCTTCCGCTCATTCTGTTCCACGGGGGATTTCATTTTGGAGGCACGTTGACCCAGGTGCTGATGTGGCTGCTGATCATCACTGTGGGCAGCGGAGTTTACGGCGCGCTGCTGCAGAATTTCATTCCGAAGAAAATGACGGCCGACCTTCCGCTTGAAACGATTTACGACGAGATTTCTCACGTTCGGGTGTTGTTGCGAGAGGAAGCTGACCGTGCAATGGAATCGCTTTGCGGAGACCTTGGGCTCGCAAAAACATCGGCCGGCGAAGTGCAGCGCGCCGGAGGATTTACAGCGCTGCGGCCGATCGCGGCGAGCGCTGCTCCGCTGCGAACATCGGCAGCAGTGAGTGCGGGAACGAGTGCCGCGGTTGCTCCCGCTGCGGAGATCCAGCTGCTCAGCGAAACGGAAAGTTCGCCGCTGCGCAGTTTTTATCTCGACGAGATGCGGCCTTTCCTGGAGCAGCCGAACTCGCATGGGCGACGCCTTGCGGATGCAGCGCGCGCATCAAGCGTATTTTCCGGGCTGAAAACTTTGCTTCCAGCCGGGGCTCACGACCCATTGTCCGATCTTGAAGACATTTGCGAGGAAGCGCGGCAACTGTTGCATCAGGAACGGCTGCACAGCTGGCTGCACAGCTGGCTGCTGCTGCACATTCCGCTTTCGCTCGCGCTGATATTGCTGGGCGCGGTACACGCGTTGATGGCGCTGAGGTATTGAGCCAGCGGTCGTCAGCGATAGGCTTGAAGCCCCAAGGGTTCCTCGCTCCGAAGACTTCGTTCGGAATGAGGGGTTCGAACCTTCAAGTCGTCGGAACGCTTTTGGACCGAGGGCCGAGAACATTTGACGGAATTCGATGGCGAGAACGCGCACAACCAAGACGGTCGCTCAACGGATTGACCTGAACTATTTTAAGAGGCCAACTCCGTTCAAGCGCGCGAAATTGTGGCTGGCAATTCTTGCGCCGGCTGTCGCGCTGGTGTGGATTGGCTTCTATTTCTTTGGGCGCGACAACCGTGTCTATTCCAGCGGGCGACTGAGCGCAGCTCATGCGGTGCTGGAAAAGCAGTGTGCAGCGTGTCACGTTCGGCAAGCGGGCGGGTTTTCCGCAAAGGCCGCAGATTCCGCGTGCCTTGCATGCCATGACGGGCCTCCACACCACACCTCAAACTTGAACACGGGGCTGGCGTGCGCGGAGTGTCACTCGGAACACCGCGGCCGGGTAAGTTTGGCGGCTACGAGCAATCAGTCGTGCGCGAATTGCCACGCGAATCTTTCGGCAGCAGACGGCGTGTCCACCTACGCCAGACACATCCGCACGTTTGAAGACGGGCATCCGGAGTTTGCCGCACGGCGTTCGGTCGCTGGTTCTGAAGCGAATGACCCGGGGACAATCAAGCTGAATCACGCTCTGCACATGCGGTCCATTCGACGTGGACCGACCGGACCGATGGTGCAGCTGGATTGCGTCAACTGCCACAGCTCGGGAGCGACCGATCCGGATTTAACGTATTCCGATTCACGGTATCGCGGCACCGCGACCAGCTACCTGGACAGCGATGTCGTGACGCAGATCGATCGCGGTTCACTAAAACCCCTGCGGCCAATTACGGGTCGCGAGTTGATGGCGCCAACGAAGTTTGCGAATGCCTGCGCAGGCTGCCACCTGCTGACGTTTGACAAGCGGTTTGACGAAGGCGTGCCGCACGACAAGCCGGAAGTCATTCACAGCTATTTGGTAAAGCAGTTTTCGGAATACATCGCCGCGCACCCGGCGGAGTTGCACGAAGTGCAGGACCCGCAACGCAAGCTTGTGGGGCGAGCGTCGGGCGCGGTTACGAGGTCACTTTCGCCGGGACAATGGGTTGCGGAGCGAGTGGCAATTTCAGAAGAGCTTTTGTGGCACAAAACTTGTGCTCAATGCCATGGCATTTCGAGCACGGCGCTTCAGGACGTAAAGATCGCACGATGGGATGCGGCAAACGCTCACCCCAGCGGTTCGGTGGTGTCGAGTTTGCCAGCGAGCGCGACCCCGGCTGCAACGAGCGTTTTGCCCGTGATCGCTAAAGCGAGACTCACGCTGCAGTGGTTCCCACACTCCAAATTTGATCACGATGCGCATCGTGGATTTTCCTGTACCGGTTGTCATCAGAACGCGCTGGTGAGCACTGAGACATCCGACATTCTGATTCCCGGGATTGCCGTGTGCCAGACGTGCCACGCGCCGGGGCCAGGCTATGCGGAGTCGCGGTGCTTTGAGTGCCACACGTATCACGACTGGGCGAACCGCAAAGAAGTGAAGCCAGCGTTTACCTTGCCTGCTTTGCGAGCAGGCGGGCGCTAGGAAACGGAAAGAGCTGGGTTTGGCTGGGTTGCCACGCCGATCTCAGGCGCTCTGAACCAGAGCCATCATGTCCGGATTGTAGCGTTCACCGATAATTTGGAATTCCGCGAGGCGAGCGCCGATTTTCTTAAGGTCGGCTTCGCTGAGAGTGACTTTCAAAGCGCCCATATTGTCCTCAAGATAGCGAACGCGCTTTGTTCCCGGGATCGGCACCATGTCCTCTCCCTGTGCGAGAATCCAAGCAAGAGCCAGTTGAGCGGGCGTGACGCCCTTTCCCGCAGCAAGTTCCTTCACGGCCGCGGCGAGTTTTAGGTTCGCCTGAAGCGCCTGCTCGGCAAAGCGGGGATGGTTCGCGCGGCGCCAGTCCGTCGGATCGAGATCATCGAGTTTCTGGATCGCTCCGGTCAGGAATCCGCGGCCGAGAGGACTGTAAGGGACGAAGGTGATGCCGAGTTCGCGGCAGGTGGCGAGGACGCCGTTGGTCTCGACGTCCCGGGTCCACAGCGAGTACTCGCTTTGCAAAGCGGCGATTGTGTGAATCTTTGCTGCGCGGCGCAGCGTCTCAGGCCCGGCTTCGGAAAGGCCCAGGGTGCGGACTTTGCCGGCCGAGACAAGCTCGGCCATCGCGCCTACGGTTTCTTCAATCGGCACCTTGGGATCGACACGATGCTGGTAGTAGAGGTCGATGGTTTCGATGCCCAGGCGTTTCAGGCTGGCGTCGCAGGCTCGGCGCACGTTGGCGGGTGAACTATCGGGTCCGCGGCGAATGCCATCGGGATCGATGCGGAAACCAAACTTGGTGGCGACTACAACGGTTTCGCGCGGGACTTCTCGTAAGAACTTCCCAAGCAGTTCTTCATTCTTGTAAGGCCCGTAGATTTCCGCCGTATCCAGGAAATTGCCGCCCAGCTCAAGATACCTGCGAAGGACGCGCAGCGACTCCCCTTCGTCGGCTGGTCCATAGGCGAAGGACATGCCCATACATCCGAGCCCGATGGCCGAGACCTGGGGTCCGTTTTTGCCCAATCTTCTGAGTTCCATAATTCCTCCGACCCGTGGGGTCAACCGATAGGATGTGCTGAGTTTGGCGAAGGGTACGAGCCGCCGTGAGAGAATCGTGTTAAAGTCCCGCTTTTCGACTTCGCGCGATACATTCGCCCGTTACCTGGGATAAATTCATTGTTCGCGATTGCTCGCCAGATCCTGGCGACCTCGGCAGCAGGTGTAAGTTCTATTTTCGATGGCAACTGCTCCTCTAACTCCCTCGTCTCCGGGCAAATTACTCGACCCGCAGATCAAACAAACAAGCCCGATTCTGGCGCTGTGGCGGATTGTCACGCACGTTGATCGCTCAAAAATCAACGCGTGGCAGGCGCTGCGGAATACGGTTGGAGTTGTCGCGCCACTGATTGCGGGTTATGCGCTGGGGATGCCACGGGGCGGGCTAGCAATGGCCAGTGGCGCATTGAACGTGTCGTACTCGGACGGAAGCGATCCATATGCTCAGCGCGCCAAACGAATGCTGGCATCAACCGTGTGGTGCTCAATCGCGGTGTTGCTGGGAGGATTGACGGCGCACAGCAACACCATCGCCGTGGTGGTGGCTACGGTATGGGCGTTCACGGCGGGAATGCTGGTCTCGCTCGGCGGCAGTGCTGGCGACGTAGGAGTCATCAGCACGGTTGTGCTCTTGGTTTACTCGGCACAAGCGCTGACGCCCTTAGAGGCGTTGCAAGCGGCAGGCCTGGCGCTTGCCGGCGGTTTGCTGCAGATCGCGCTGTCGGTGGCGTTGTGGCCGGTGCGCCGGTACGAGCCGGAGCGAAGATCGCTGGCGGCGCTCTATGCTGGATTGGGACGGATCGCGACGCGCCCGAGCGAGGCCACGTCCGCACCACCAGGAACGCGAGAAATCGCGCAAGCACACGACGTGCTGTCGAGCTTGACGACGAACATGACCCTCACTGCGTTGCGTTACCGTTCGTTGCTGTCGCAAGCCGAGCGCATTCGGGTGAGCCTGGCGACACTGGCGCGGCTGCGGTTTCGGTTGGCTCGCGAAAACGCATTTCATCCGGCGATTGCCACGCTGGATCGATATCGCGGCAATGCCGGGCATTTGCTCGAAACCATTGCCCAGAGCCTGGAGTCCGGAAAGGAAACTGGGCTTGAAGCGGACCGTCTGGCCCTCGGCATGGCACTTGCTGAACAACTCGGTCAATCATCCTCGGAAACCGCGCAGAGCTTCTCGAACGCAGTCGTGCGCGACGTCAAGTTCCAGGCAGACGCCCTCGGGGGTCAACTCCGCGCCGCGATGGATCTCGCGCGCAACACTACGCCGTCGGGCGAAGCCAAGTTTGACGAGCGTGAGGCGGTTCAACCTCTGTGGACGCGGTTCACGAGTCGAGTGGCAACACTCGGAGCAAATCTCAACCTCACGTCTGCAGCCTTCCGGCACGCGGTTCGGCTGACGATTTGTGTTGCGCTGGGCGATAGTTTCGGCCGAGTGCTTCATCCCTATCGTGCGTACTGGATTCCCATGACGATCGTGCTGGTGCTGAAGCCGGAATTCGCGGTGACGTTCAGTCGCGGCGTCTTGCGCATTGCTGGTACGCTTTCCGGCTTGCTGCTGGCGACCGCGCTTTTCCATTACCTGCCGATCCACACTGCCACAGAGATTGTTCTGGTCGGAGTGTTCACATTTCTGATGCGGTGGATTGGGCCGGCAAACTACGGCATCTTTGGCATCGCGGTCAGCGCATTGGTGGTGCTGCTGATTGCCATCGCTGGTCTTGCTCCCAAAGAAGTAATCGTCGCGCGGGGCATCAACACGATTGTCGGCGGGGGATTTGCATTGCTCGCCTACGCCATCTGGCCTACATGGGAGCGCAACCAGTTGCCGGAGTTGTTTGCCAGCCTGTTGGACGCGTATCACAATTCGTTTCGTTCCATCACCCGAAAGTTGCTTGATCCTGCGAAATCATCCGGAAGAGAACGCGAACTTACGCGGCAGGCGGCGCGGATCGCTCGCTCCAACCTGGAGACATCGTTGGAAAGACTCGCGGCCGAACCGGGCGTATCGTCGGCACAACCGGAGCAGTGGAACGCAATGCTTGCGGCGTCCCATCGCTTTGCGCATGCGATGATCGCGTTGGAGGCCGGGATTCCACAGACCGCGGAACAACCGCCACGTCCCGAGTTCCAGGCATTTTCAGATGATGTGGCGAACACGCTTGTACTCCTTTCCGCGAAGCTGCGCGGGCAACGCGTCGCGGAGCGCGAATTTCCGGATCTTCGAGAAGCGCATTTGCGGCTGATACAAGCCGGAGATCCTCAACGCGAACGCTACGTGTTTGCGAATGTGGAGGCGGACCGCATGGCGAATAGCTTGAACACGCTGCGGGAACAAGTTTTTGCTTGGAGGAGAAGCTTCCGTGGCGAAACTGGGCGCGGCAGCGAACGATTGACACCGCCGCCCGGACAGGAGAAAACAGGAGCCACCGGGATTGGCGTCCCGAGATGACTGTCCATTTGAGCGAATCCCTGTGCGCGCATTGAGCGCACCACCGGAGGCATGCGATGAGAAGCCCACGCCGCGAATTTCTTTGGGCCACAGGGGCCGCCTTTTCGAGCGCGCTCTGTGAGGTCGCTTTTGGCGGGTTTCCACAGCGACGCGGAATGCCGGTTCCGCCTGCGCCCGCCGATCCACAACAAAATGCGCCGGAAAACCCGAATATCCGAAATTCGCAGCGGGCCGTACTGCAGCAGCGCGAAAAGACTTTTCGAGATTCGCTTGAGGCGCTGTCTGAACGCGTGAACCAACTGAAGCAAGAAGTGCAAGCGCTGCACTCTTCCGAGGTGTTTTCCGTTAGGATTTACAAAGAGGCAGGCGAGATTGAACGTCTCGCCAAGCAACTCAAGAATCTCGCAAAGGGCTGAAGGGAGCCCTCATGGCAGACACGCTTCCTGGATGCGAATTCGAAAGCAAGAAGCTGATCCTGAAGCTGCAGCGGACCCTCGAAGGCCGTATTGAGGCGATTCCGCCCTTTGTCGAGGACGTCATGAAAATCGTCGAGGCGATGGACTGCGCTGCAGGAAAAGAGCGCGTTGTCGAAATGGCGCTCCTCGAGGCATTGGCGAACGCCGTGGTGCACGGGTGTGAAAAAGACCCGACGAAGAAAGTGGAGTGCTTTGTGGCGTGCGACGAATCGCGCGGGATGCTGATTGTGATTCGCGATCCCGGAAAAGGATTCGACCCGGCGTCGATTCCCAGCCCGATTGTCGGGCAAAATCTCTTTTCTACGCACGGCCGCGGAATCTTCCTGATTAATCAACTTGTGGACGAAGTTCGCTACGAAAAGGGCGGCACGGAAATCCGCATGAAAATCGCGTAGCTGGAACTTTACGGCTCGATTCTGGTACCGAGCACGGTCAGAAACTTGGCCAGCCACTCAGGATGCGCTGGCCAGGCAGGCCCGGTGACAAGATTGCCGTCCACAACTGCCTCGGTCATCGCAACGTTCACAAACGTTCCGCCAGCTCGCGTCACGTCAGGCCCCACGGCAGGATAACAACTGCACCTTCTGCCTTCAAGCACACCTGCAGCGGCGAGAACCTGAGCCGCATGACAAATCGCCGCGATGGGCTTGTTTTTCGTAGCGAAGTGGCGAACGATTTCCAGCACTCTTTCATTCAAGCGAATGTACTCCGGAGCGCGTCCGCCAGGAATCACGAGCGCATCGTATTCTTCGGCTTTTACATCATCGAAAGTGGCGTTGAGCGAAAAATTGTGGCCGCGCTTCTCGGAATAGGTTTGATCGCCTTCGAAATCGTGTATCGCGGTGCGTACCTGGCCGCCCGCCTTTTTGCCGGGGCACACGGCGTGTACCACGTGGCCGACCACCAGCAGCGCCTGGAACGGCACCATGATTTCATAGTCCTCCACGTAGTCACCGGCAAGCAGCAGAATCTTCTTCTTCGCCATGTCTGTCTCCTTAGGTTCGCTTCCCCCGACTCATCTTAAACGCGTGACGCCCGGAAAGCACATCTCGGATCGGTCATGGCCGTTTCTACGATTCGAGTAAACCCTCCATGCCTTGGGCGCAGCTCGCGCGGAATCTTGACAGCGACTAAAATTGGCTCATAAGGAGCCCGCGTAAAACACCCGGCCAAAGCGGAGGTTAGCCATGACTCGCACCAGGCGCAACAATCGGGTTGCGAAGCGCCTTTTTCTGGAACAAAAGGGAACAAAGCTTTAGCGACTCCCAGCTCGATTCTGCGTCCGTTTTTTCGGTGCGCCTCCATAAGCACACGAACGCCATCGAACATCTGCCTAAGAAGCTGAAGAATCTGGCCCAAGAGTTGAAAAAGAATACTTCGTCGGCTTCACGACGCAACAGAAGAAAATCCGACGAGTTACTGCGTTATCAGGGGCGGCTGGGCAGGCGCGTTCTCCCCCGTGGGTGGAACTTCCGGCGATTCCTCAATGGTAAGAAGGTCCGTGCGCGTCTTGCCCCATTCCCTCAGCATCAATCCCTGCGTGGCAAAATAACGCCGGATTTTCGACGAGTCCCAGCGCAACACCTCTTCCAGCACGGGAACAAGAACGCTCATTGCGTTGTCGCTGAGCACGGTACGGCGCGCGATGCGGGTGATGTATTCGGCTTCGCTGACGGCAATGGTCAATCCATCGTATTGGTTGACGTGCATCATCACCGGCAAGTCCGAACTGCCGTCGCCCATGTAAATGATGTGATCATGGCTGATACCGAGCTGCGCGCGAATTTCCTCGAGCACAGTGACTTTTCCCCAGCCAGCCGAGGCACGGACGATGGCTTTCACCTCGCCATTGCCCGGCTCGTAGTAGAACTTTGTGCCGTGAATATTTTCCGCCGGCACAATACCTTCAAGCGCCGACTGAATAATTTCCTGCGGCGCTGCGGAAATAACGTGAAAATTGAACTTGTAGCCCTCCGCGAGTGAGTCCAGCTGTTTCGCGAAGAGTGAAACGTCATGTTTGAGCCGGATAAGCTTTCCGGCTTCGACCAGATGTTCCCGCCGAATGCGGCGAAACTCCGGATCGTGCAGGATCAGGTACGAAAGCTCCGCACCCTGCTGCACCAAGTTAATTTGCGCCAATCCCCGGACCTTGTCATGGAAGCCGTGCACACCGACCAGCTCGGCAAGCACGACGCCCGAATCGTTGAAACTCAGTGTCTGGTCAAAATCGCTGGCCAGAAGATACTGCTGCACCATTAATTGCTACCCCTTTCTTGCGGCCCGCCGTTGCGGGCCCTGTGGCCGCCTAGCGGCTGATTCGTCCTCTATCCACACCTTACCCGCGTTTCAGAGCGCGAGGGTCACGAATTATTTTAATGGGTGCTATGCACAGAAACGTGAATGGCTCGTTGCAGTTTGTTAGATGCAGGCGTTGCGTAAAAGGTTAAAACGAAAGAATTTAAAGACTTTAGCGATGACTATCGCGGCGACCGAGGCGAAACCTGCACGAAGGTCCAAGGCGAAGAAAAAGAGAATCAGTTTCGCGACAGTCGCGGGGGCGAGATCCAGTTCCCGGCCTTCTCTAACCAGCCCTTCCAGAAAGTACGGCTGGTCAGGTCCGCTTCGCTCAACGATCGCTTTTCTTCCGGCTCGTCTGTGACGCGGTACAGCTGCCCGTTCCGGAGGTACAGAGTCTCGGACTCGACACGATTGAGCGGCCTGGCGCCGCGCCTTCCGAACACCGAGATCTGGTTGCCAGATTCATCGACCGCACGGTCGCGATCGATTCCCTTGGAGATCGCGAGCGCGGGGCCCCTGGTTTTTGCCGTGGCGATGAGCTTTGGCATGGGTCGCGGGCTGAATCCGGCAAAATGGCCCGGGTCGTCCCACGGCGAAACAATTTGCAAAACTCGCAGGCCATTGTGTCCATCGGCGACGAACGCAAAGGCACTACCAGCGACCATCCCGATTTTGACGTCGTTTACTTCATTTATTGCGCCGTTCGCATTGAAGACTTGATCGAGGCGTGGAGCTTCCGGGTTTTCGACGTCGACGATATCGATTCCATTGCTGCCGGCCGCGACGTACGCATAAGTTCGAGCAACGTAGATGTTGCGCGAATCCGGAAGCGCAATTCTTGCTCGCTCCACAGGTTTCGGGTGCGCGAGGTCGGTTACGTCGAGCACTTTCATGCCGTAGCTGTCCACGACGAAGGCATAACGGAATTGCACCGCGATTCCGCGAGGGTCGTCGAGAAACGGCGAGCCGACAGTTGCGGTGACCTTCGGCGCGAGCGGATTCTCAAGATCGACGACGACGAGATTTTTGTCCGTAAGCACATAGGCAAAATTTCCGGCGATGGCAACGCGCCGCGCGCCGGTAAGAATTGCCTGCGGATTGAAAGTCAGAGCACGTCGCAGAAAATTGTTTGTCGGATTTCCGTCGAGCAACGTGCCAACGCCGGGGCTATCGGCTTTTAGGTCTGGATTGCCGATCACGACCAAGCCCTCTTCCCGGTCGGCGACATAGAGGAAGCCATAAATCAGGGGAATCGGCTGCTCTTCGTTTTCAGGAAGCTGCGCGCGCAGCGGATCGACGCCGAGCGTCGTGGGAGAGGCCACGGCGACGGCGTCCTTGGTTGGAACAAAGAACTTCTGGCCAAGCGGCGAGACCGGAGCGGTCGAGATGCGCTCAGAAAAACCCTTGTTATCAATGTTCGCGATATCAAAAACCCGGAAGCCGCCTTTTCCTTGTGCCGCGTAGGCATATTCGCCGCGCGCCTGCACGTCCAGCACATTTCCCGGATGTTCGTAAATCGTTCGCAATTTACGTTCGCCGGCGATAAATTTCCTGTAGTTGTCCGGATACGCGATGCGTTGCAGGTCGCTGCCGAAAACGGCATTGGGCTCGTCATGTTCGGCAACGGCCACCGCTTCCAGGCCGTGTTCGCCGGTAGCAACATACACGTAGCGGCCCATGAAGTTCATGAAATTGGTGCCCTGAAGCAAAAGCTGCGCCATCCATGCGTTGTTGTCATTGGCGGCGGAGAGGTGGCAATCGCTGCACTGCTTGGTTTCCTTCGCGCGGACCGTGTGAGGAACAAACGTGCTGAATGCCTGGCCTGAAAGCCCCGGCGCAGAAATCGTCTGCTGCTGGTAATAAAGCCATTCACGATTGGCGTTTTGCGAACTCACCAGCACAGCGCAGGAGGAACGCGCCGGCGCAATGCGATGGCCCGTAACGGTCCCGTCCACGCCAAGCATGTAGATGTCGTCGCGCAACACCTGAAAGTTGTAGCTGGTGTAATTGCGCGTAGTAACGCCTTCATTGTGCAGCATGTCGCGCTTGGCGTTCGCGGTCATCTGAAGGTGGCAGCCGAAGCACGTGGGCGTCCATGAAGTGTGGCACGCGTAGCAAGTCATGGAACTGTTCGCGTGAGCGAGCATCGTTTCGTCGTTCGGAAACGCCGTGAGAACTTCGCCGGACTTGCTCGTCAGCTTCGCGCGATAGGATTTCGGACTGAAGTGCACGTTCCCTGGCGTCACAGTGTCGCGTGTCTGCACAACTTCCCATTCTTTACCCGGTTCGCTCATGGAGCGCTGGATCAGCGCGCCTCTGCGCCATTCAAAGCGGCGCAAGCCCCACGGGGTGCGCAGTGTTTCGAGATGCCGTCCGCCAACGGGAGCTGCAGGACCGGAGGTGATCAGCCTGGCGTGCGAAACAATGGTGCCGTGGCAATCGACGCAATCAATCTCCACCGCCGCGCGAGGCTCACCGTAAATCTTCCCGTTGCCGTGGTTGTCTTGGCCAAAATGGCAATCGGTGCACTGCATGCCCTTCTCGAGGTGAATGTCGGCGAGATGAACGGCTTTGCCGAAGCGATCCGGATCGTCAAAGTCGATTTTCATGCCGTCCTTGTCTAGCCAGTTCCCTCTTCGATCGTGTGCGTAGACGCCTCGATAAACCCAGCCATGGCCATGAAAATCGGCGAACTGCGTGGTCTTCAGCTGCCGGTTGAATTCAGGGCTGCCTGTCTGCTCCAGGAATTTCTTGTCACTCCAGAGCCCGCGCGCCGCGGCGCCTTCCGGATTTTTCAGCGCTGCTTGGTAGCGCTCTTCCTCTGTAGGATTCTTCTGCTTTGTCGGGTACATCTTGTCCCCATCGATTTCGTTGTCCCACCAGGTCAACCCGAAATAAGTAGTGAGCATGTTCGTTCCGGGGTGCATGTGGCAAACCATGCATTGGCTCGAAGGGATCGAACGCGTGAAGACGTGCCGAATGGGATGGCCAGATTGCGTTTTGTTGATTGTGGAATCAGAAGTTGCGCTGGTCCCGGAGTGGCCAAACGGAGCGTAAGCGCCGGAATGCGAAGGATTGCGATCGTTCGCATAAATTACGTGACATGCAGAGCAGCCGCTGGCCCGATAGTCGCCGGGATGATCGTTTGTGCCGGGCAGCGACATGACCGGATCGACGAGCCGAGTCTTTTGCAAGCCGAGAAAGACGGGATCAGTGCGAAGTTCTGTTCCGAGTCCGCGCTCGCTTAGCTTGTCGTCGGGCTTGCCGGGCAGCTCGTTGCGCGAAGGATTTCCGAGCTCGGCTTTTTTCTCCCCGCCGCGCTCGAATACTCGAAGCACGTTGCCAGGTTGAGAAATTTCCCAGCGGTACAGTGGAGTCAGTTCCGGAAGAACTCCCTTGGCACGAGTTTGTTCGCCAGTCGGTGGAGGGATCGTCTTGATCGCTTGCGGGTTGCCCTCGCGGTCGTAGCTTTCGCCGAAGCGCGCGTTCTTGGTGGGAATTCCCCCATTGTTGTAGAGCGCCGCCCCCCACAGAAAACCCGTGTGGGTCATCATGCTGGTGGAAACCGCGCGAACTTCGTTGGGGTGGCAGCCTGCAGCGCCGCAAGTTTCCGGTGCAACGCGCAAGTCGCCCGGATTCACAAATTTTACGTACTCGGCGGGTTCCTTCAACCATTTGGCGAACACACCTTCCGGTATCGCGCCGCGATTTCGGAACGCCGGATCCCGCGGCTGAACGTGCGCCTTGTCCTTGGCGGCGGTGTATTCAGATGAATTGGCGTGGGTCCCTGGCGCAATCCTCGCGGAAGAATCCCCGCCATGGCAATCGCTGCACCCGAGCTGAACGGTTTTCGTCGGGTGCATGGTCTCTTCATCCATCGGCGAGTGGCAAGTAACGCAGCCTCGAGACTTGCGCTCGGCCGCCTCCTGCGATTGACCGCGCACCGCACCCGCCGGGTCCTGCAGTGCGGAATTTCCCCGAAGAGCGAGCCCCAGGCAGACCATCGCAAGGGTCGCGAAGACCCCAACGAATGAGGTTTTCCCGGAGCGGTACACGAACACGCCCGCTAGGCCGCGGGCTGCACGAGGATTCCTCACTGCCCAGACCCCATCCGGAATGACCATCGCACCATCGTTTAGCAATCCAGCTCAGAACTCGTCAAAACGTCAATTTCGCCGAGCCAAATAACGAAAATAAAGTCTTGCCGCCGTAAATATCTCGAAACCCATCCCCCGCTGTCAGCATCGCAGCGCCGCCGGTGAGCACGATGTTTTCAGAAAGCGGCGGGCGATAGGTTACACCCGCGCCGTAGTCCACGCCGATGGTGTGTCGAATAGGCGCTTGAAAAAGTATGTCCTCGAGCGATTCGGTGCGTTCGAAACGCAGAAAGTTTACGTTCGCAAACCCCTTGAGCTTCGGCGTTACGTCAAAATCCGCGCCCGCATTGACCAGAAAAATGCCGGGATTCACAAAATTCGCCTGGCCTTCGTCTTTGCTGGAACGCAGAGACGGAATCAGGCTGCCGGGTGTGGTCATCAACACACCGGAGCCCGTAAGCCGGAATCCTTCGCGATTCCAGAGACTAAAAATCCCGCCCGCGAACGACTCAAGATCGAGGATGGAATCGAATCCGCGCGCACGGCTGTCGCGCGGATTTGCGTCGCCGCTCGTATAAAAGGCAGAAACGCGATAGCGAACCCAGTCGCGATCATAGGAAAGTTCCGCGGCGGCTAGTTGCGCGTTGACGGTAACCGGACGCCCCGCGACGGGATTGAAGGTGTCTTCACCGACAGCTTGATAAAACGCGTGAGTGATGTTGACGCGGTGAATGTGGCCGCTGCCCAGCCAGCCAAAGTAGCCGACGCGGATTCCGTGCGGGATCGGGCCAGCACCGGGATTCTGATTGACGACATTGCCGACGGGCGCCGGACGCACAAGAAAGCCGTTGTCATCATAACGAATTGTTGCATCGTCTTTGTTCCACGCGGCAACAAACTCCGCCGTGTATCCGTGGAAGAAGAAATCCTGCAGGTACACATTTCCCAGCACAACCTGTTGATGGCGGCGTTCGAAGGTGTTCAAGCCGCTGTTTGTGTTTTTCTCCAAAAGCTGGAAATAGGCGGCGTTGTACTCGATCTTGTCCGAATGCAAATCGCCGAAGATGCGCACCGCAGGCTGTTCGTCAACGAAAAGGAATCCACGAAAGTCAGCATTGAATTGCTGGATGCCCGCGCGAAGGCTGACGAAGTCATAGTTCGGTCCGAAGTCATGGAGCTTCACCTCGGCAAAGGCTTCCTGCAGGCCGATGTGGGTGTCAAAGCGATTCGTTCCGCTGAGCACGTTCGGTCCGACAATTCCGAGTTCGCGAACGTTCAAGTCGTTGATGCTGATTTCCGGCGTGACGCGGACGCGCCAGTCCGCCGGTTTGAATGAAGCGTCGCCGTGAAAAAGATCGAAGCTAAAGCGCAAAGTCTGATCGACAAATTCCTGCTCGCCACGCCCAAAAAATTCGTCGCTGCCGGGATTCGCGGAGCTGACGTTGCTCGGCGAAGGTACGCGCCGGGCGTCGAAGGTCGTATCCGATGTCGCAGACAGGTTCATGAACACCTGCTGGCCGAAGCGATCGGGCCAGATGGGTTCATCGCCCTTCAGCTTGTTGCGATTGAATGGATCGTACCACCGCGGCCGCGAATAGATGTACTCGCCTTGCGATTTGTAGCGCTTGTACTCGGGCTGCTGCAGCGGCCAGCGATCGGAAACCGTGGCGAAAACATCGGCAACGGGAGGCAAGCTCTCGGACGCCGGATTCAAGACGTAGGCGGGGTCGGAATCGAGGCGATGGCGAAATTCGCGATAGCTGCCGGACAACCCGGTCAATTCGGCAGGAAGCGGTGTTCCTAGCTCGGGAAGACGCGGCAGACGCGAGCGAACTTCGTCGGATGGCTCCTTGCGCAGCGAGATTTCGAGTGTCAGCACCTCGTTCGCTCGCAGCGTGATTTTGTCGAGCGCCAAGGGCGCATGCCCGTCGGCTTGTACATGCAAAGAATAGTCGCCAGCAGGCAATGGAAACATGCGAAACACACCTTCGCCGTTTGCCGATGAGGCGGTGCTCACGCCAGTGGCCAGATTTTGCAGTCGAAGACTTGCGCCAGCTACTGGCGCTTGCGCGGTTGGTTCGCCACCAGAACGAACTACGCCGTCGAGAGCGGCGATTGTCTGAGCCTGCTGACGCGGCAAGCGAAGCGGTACGCCGGGTTCGCGCGACTGTTGGACTTCCTGCGCGTTGGCCACAGGAAGAAGCAAAAAGCAGAAGCACAGGCCGAGCGACCGGCGCGAGAAGCACGGTAAGTGTGTGTTCATGCCTTATGCTCGAGAACACTGCCCCGAAGTTGCAGCCCCTGGACGGCCACCTAAATTTGGCGATCCTGAATTGGACGAAAGGAAACGAAAATCAACAGCTAGCTAACAACATGCACGCACTGCGAGCAATGGTTTTCGCGGCCAGGTGAGAACAGTCGATTAACGACCAACGTCAGCAGACTCATTCACTGATTCGCCGCACAGGCATGCATGGAGATTGAGGCCTCTCTGTCGGTTATGTTACGAACATACCGTGGCAAATTCTGTGCTAAGACCCCGAGTTCTGCGTAAACCCGTCGCTTCTCATCGCGCACTCGATCGGCGCAAGAAAATCCTGGTGCTGGGCATTGCGCTGATGCTGGGATTCGCAGGAGCGTTGACTCTATTGCTGGCGGGTTGCGGAGGCCAAAGCAGTAGTGTCGTAGTACCGCCGCCACCAGCGCCGGCTGTGCAGCCCCTGCTAGTCGCCGACGTCCAGAACATCGTCCAGGCCGCGGTGAATTCAACCAACGTGGATATGGTCGTTGCCGTGGTCGACCGTGCGGGCTTCGTTCTGGGTTTGTACCGCACGCAGAGTGCGCCGGTAACCGCGCCTGGAAATTTCAGCGCAATAGTGGACGCCAATGATCTTGCGGTGGCACTCGCGCGAACTGGCGCATTTTTTAGCAACAATCAGGCGCCGCTTTCCTCCCGGACAGTCCGTTTCATCAGCGGGATTCATTTCCCCCCAGGAGTCGAAAACCAGTCCCCGGCCGATCTATACGGCATCGAAAATACCAACCGTGGTTGCACGCTGGTCAATGATCCAGTCTATGAGAGCCAGGTGCCGCCCTCTGTTGCGCTCGGCGGAGGCTTCGGCCCCGGTGTCATCACCGGTAAGAAAGACGTGATGGATTCCGATCCCAACTCTGTGAACCCGGGCGGCGTTCCGATCTTCAGTCAAAACGTGGTCCTTGGCGGAATCGGTGTTGTCACGTCTTCTACAAACTTGAATGTGGCCGAATATGCGGCACTTGTGGGAGCCACGGCACCACGCGGCGCGGCTAACGGAAATTTCGGTCCAACGCCGGCATCGCCGGGCGTCGTTTTCATCGGAGGGATCGCGTTGCCCTTCGTCACGCAAACAACGCTCCCCGCGGGATTCCTAGGGGGGCCGGTTGCAGGTGCAGGTGCGTTCGTAGCCGCGCCGTCCAGCAGCGCAGGGCAGCCGCCCGATGGAGACTTAATCGCCCCCGTTGCTGGCCCTTCGGGCGGGCTGAGCGCAGCCGAAGTGAAGCAGATTTTGGACAATGCCGAAGCCGAAGCTAACCTGACGCGTGCGGCGATTCGACTTCCGCTCGGTTCACGAACTCGCATGGTGATTTCCGTGGCCGATCTCGACGGCACAATCATCGGCCTGCGTCGCATGCCGGATTCGACGGTCTTCAGTATCGACGTCGCTGCGACAAAAGCGCGAAACATGGTCTATTTCAACGGAAGCGCTCGGCTGGCAGCGGACTTAAACCAAGTCCCGATGGGAACCGCCGTGACCAACCGCACGATCAGCTTTGGCGCAGAGCCGCTGTTTCCCGCCGGGATTGACGGTTCAGGCGCCGGGCCGTTTTTCAATTTGTACACGATGGATACTACAAATCCCTGTACGCAAGGATTCCAAAGTGGCGCGCCGAACGATAAAAGAAGCGGAATCGTGTTTTTTCCCGGAAGCGCGGGGCTGTACAGAAACGGCGTGCTCGTTGGCGGCCTGGGCGTGAGCGGCGATGGCGTCGACCAGGATGACTTTGTGACCAGCGCCGGAACGAAGGGATTCGAGGCGCCGGCAGCCGTTCGCGCAGATCAGATTTTCGTCAACGGCGTAAGACTTCCGTACTTCAAGTTCCCTCGCAATCCTACCGACTAATCAAAAGGAAAAAATCCGGAAAAGCACATGCGATCGAGTATTTACTAGTTCAGGACCAAAATTGCCGTCCGACGACCGCACAACGTATTTGGGCTGAAAATGAAACTGCTCAATTAAGTCCACAGAGAAAACAACCTGCTTGCACCTATGTGACCCTGCCTTGATCTGTGCAATCAGGATTCAGTAGATGAGCGGTGCCTAAAACCATTAGAGCCCTGGAGGAAACCATGGACTTCTTGAATGGCATGTTCTCGTCGGGGAGCTTCATGCCACATGGCGTTTCCGATTGATCGTGTCGAATATCAAGGACTACGCGATCATCGGGCTCGATCCGGAAGGACGCGTAACCAGTTGGAACGGCGGGGCGCAAAGAATCAAGGGATGTCGCACCGAGGAGATTCTGAGCAAGCACTTATCCGTGTTCTATCTTCCCGAAGACATCGCGATTGGTAAACCAACCAACGAACTCGACGTCGCCAGAGAACAAGGCCATTTTGAGGATGATGGCTGGCGCGTCAGGAGGATGGTTGGAGCTCGAAAAATTCATCGAAGCGGTTCGGCAGCTCGGGCTCTACTGGCTTATCTTGAATGATCCCGCGCCAGTCCCCAGGAGACCATAAGGTGCCCATTCCACTCCGCGTATTGTTTGTCGAAGACTCAGAAGACGACGCCGCACTGCAGGTTCGCTTGTTGCGACAGGCAGGTTACGACGTCCTGTACGAACGCGTGGACTCGCAGGAAAGCCTTGCTCAAGCGCTCGTAAAACAGTGGAACATCGTCATTTCCGACTACTCGATGCCACATTTCGGCGGAACCGAGGCGCTGAAACTTGTCCGTCAGAAGGGTCTCGATGTTCCTTTCATCTTTGTTTCAGGAACAATCGGCGAGGACTCGGCGGTCGCTGCGCTGAAAGTCGGCGCGCAAGATTACCTGATGAAATCGAATCTTGGCCGCCTAATTCCATCAGTGCAGCGCGAGTTGCGCGAGTCGGAAGAGCGCAAGCAGCGCCGGCGTCTGGAGGAGCAGGTACATCAGCTGCAGCGCTTCGAAGCCATTGGCCGGCTCGCCGGCGGCGTCGCGCACGACTTTAACAACGTCATAGGCGCCATCATGGGCTGGGCCGACATCGGAGTCAGAACTGCTGAAGAAGGAAGCGATCTGCAGGACAAGTTTCTCAAGATTCGTTCGCAAGCCGATCGCGCTTCCGCACTGACCCGGCAATTGCTGGCGTTCGCGCGACGTCAAATGCTCCAGCCGAGCAACACGAATTTGAACGAACTGGCCAGGGAGGAAATCAGCCTGCTCCGCAATGTGATTGGCGAACGCATCGAAATCGACATGAAGCTTGCAGATGACCTAAGCATCATTTGGGCGGACCCTGGCCAAATCGAGCAGGTATTAATGAATTTGTGTTTAAACGCCCGGGATGCCATGCCTGACGGAGGTCGCCTGCTGATTGAGTCAAGGAATGTCCTGGTGACCGAAGACTACCAGCGAACTCACGCATATGCCCTTCCCGGATCCTACGTCCTGCTGCGCGTTGCCGACACTGGCACTGGAATGGACGCCGAGACGCTCGCTCATATTTTTGAGCCTTTCTTTACCACCAAGGAAGTCGGGCGCGGTTCGGGGCTCGGTCTGGCGACTGTCTACGGCATTGTCAAACAGCATAAAGGCTTCATTGATGTCGACAGTACGCCAGGAGAAGGCGCGGCGTTTCGCGTCTATCTTCCCTTGGGCAACGGCCCCGCAGTCCAGCCCGAGAAACCTTCGGTCGGCTCGCTGCGCGGCGGCACAGAACGTATTCTGATTGCCGAAGATAACGATGATTTGCGGGAGGCGGCTCGGGAAATTTTGGCCAGCCTGGGCTATCAAGTGATCACTGCAAAGGATGGCGACGAGGCGCTGCGGGTATTCAGACAGCACGCCGACACGATCGACTTGGTCTTCCTGGACGTGGTCATGCCTAAGCTGAACGGGCCGGAGGCTTATCTGAAGATGGCGGAGACGAAGCCGCACATGGCCGTGATGTTCACCACCGGCTATGCGACCGAAACCAGTCTTATCCCCATCAAAGCTCGTGAGGATTCGACGGTGCTGGCAAAGCCTTACGGATCGCAGTATCTGGCGCAGAAACTTCGCGAAAAACTCGATCAGAAAAACTAGCGCGCAGTACAGGCGACCGCCAAAGCGACACCTTGAATCTCGAAAGGCGCAATGGGATGGGCCAGGAAAAATGGAACGCCGGTTTGTACGACGCGAAGCATGCCTTCGTTTGGGAGAAAGCGAAAGGCGTCTTGGAGCTGCTCGCGGCGAAACCCGGCGAGCGCATTCTCGATCTCGGATGTGGAACCGGGACCCTCACCGCCGAAATTGCCGCAAGCGGCGCCGAAGTCATAGGGGTCGACCGCTCGGCAGAAATGATCGACGAAGCGCACAAGAAATTTCCGCAATTACGATTTGAAGTTTGCGATGCTCGCACCTTGCCGTTTTCCGGGGAGTTCCACGCGATCTTTTCGAACGCAGCGCTGCACTGGATTGCCGAGGCCGAGCGGGTCGTCGAGGGAATTGCACGAGCTCTGCAACCGGGCGGAAGACTCGTGGCCGAATTCGGCGGCAAAGGAAACGTCCGAAACGTGGTCGCGGCGCTCGAATCGGCTCTGCTACAGCTCGGCGTTTCCCCGCACGGCGCGAATCCCTGGTTTTATCCGAGCGTTGCCGAATACTCCACACTGCTCGAAAAGCACGGCCTGGAAGTGCGCGAAGCGGCATTGTTTGAGCGGCCCACGAAACTTGAAGACCACGAGCAGGGCCTGGCTGCCTGGATCACCATGTTCGGCGATTCCTTCCTTCGGCGGGTGCCGGAAACGAAACGCGACGAATACCTTCGCGCTGTCGAAGACGCAGCCCGCCCGAACCTCTGGAAAACCGTCAACTGGGAATTGGACTACCGCAGGCTTCGCATCGCAGCTTGGAAATCAGCGCGATAGCGTTTGTGCAGAATACGCCACAACCTGTGGGGGTAAGACTTTACACCAACCGGGCTACATGCTACATTTTCCACCCGTACCGCCATCCATGCGCCAGGCGGCTGGGCCTCTGACTGAGAACCTGCCAAACGTGTGTCTGGTCAACAAGTTAGCCTTGTTGACGGACAGCTTTCATCGAGCAACGGTGAGAGCATCGCGAAAAGAATCCCTCCATCAGGGAACGATGAGTCGTCTCTCTTCGCGTGAAGTGTGTCTCGATGACCTGCAAATGTAACGAATGCGAGCTTGAGAAGGATTCTTCGCTCGCGACTGCAATTGCGCGAAGAATGAGAGACTTAAAGGGGACATCTTGCTAAAACTCCGAAAAGTGGAAATCACCGGATTCAAGTCCTTCTGCGAACGCACGGTCGTCACGTTCAGCGGAACCGGCACGACGTGCATCGTCGGCCCAAACGGATGCGGCAAGTCAAATGTGGTGGACGCGATCAGTTGGGTGCTGGGCGAACAGAGCCACAAATCTCTCCGCGCTGGCCGGATGAGCGATTGCATTTTCAACGGTACGGTAAAGCGGCCACCCATGGGGCTGGCGGAAGTCACGATCACGATGGAGGACCCGGAACTCGCCGAAGCGGCACGCTTCGTAATCGAAAGCGCATCGGTGGAAAACGCCGACGCAGAAATCGCCGACAGCGCCTCAGAAACTAACGAATTTCTCGCAGAGGTCCCCGCGCCGGCCCCACTCGAAGAGAGCGCTTCAGCAGGCGATTCTCCCTCAGAAGAATCAGCGATCGCTGCCGATTCCGGCAAACCGGAGTTTCTGAAGGGCAAACGAAGGAAGAAATCAGAAAAACCCGTGCTGGTAACCAAACCCGGCGAAGTCGTCGTCAGTCGCAGGCTGTATCGCAGCGGTCAAAGCGAATACCTGATTAACGGACGCGTGGCGCGCCTCCGTGACGTCCAGGACATGTTCATGGGCGTTGGTCTCGGGCCGGACTCCTACGCCATCATCGAACAGGGACGCATCGGACAGATCCTTTCCACCAAACCGATGGAGCGCCGCGCGATTATCGAGGAAGCGGCGGGCGTGACCAAGTTCAAAACCAAAAAGCGCCTCGCCGAAGCCAAGCTGGAATCGTCCAAGGTCAATCTGTCGCGCGTGAACGACATCGTCGTCGAAGTCGAAAAGCAGCTCGGCTCCCTCAAACGTCAGGCAGCCAAAGCGCGACGATATTCTGAAATCCGCGACCAGATGCGCGGCATCGTCCGCCAAATGCTGGCAGGCAAGGCGCGCGAACTGGAAGCCGAAGCCGAACGCGTTTCAACCGAGCTTGCGGAGTTTACATCGGCGGAAACCCAGCATGCACAAGCCATCCAGCAGCAGGAAGGCGAGCGGGATCGCCTGAGCCACCGCAACTATGAACTGGACACGGAAATTCGTCAGAACCAGAACCAGTTGAACCTGACCGCTCTCGAAGTGGACCGCGCGGAAAACAAGATTACCTTCAACACCGAGCGCGCCGGTGAGCTCACCGGCCGGCAGGGACAGATCGGCGCAGACCTCAGCGAAGTCAACGCCCAAACTGCTGAATGGGAAACCCGCAGCGCTTCGCAGCAGCAAACTGTGGCGATGTTGCGCGAAGAAGCTACGGGCCTCGCGTCCCGGGTGGAAGAACTTCAGTCACGCGCGCAGTCCCGTCAGGCACAAATCTCGGAATCCGAACTGCGAATCGAAGCGCTGCGCAAGACCACTTCTGAAGCAGGGGAGAGCCTGCTTCGCCTGCACGGCGAGCAGAAACAAGCGGAAGAAGCCCTGGTTCATCAGGGCGAAGCGCTCCGCAAGCGCGAAGTGAACGAACACGAATTGCTCGAGACCTCCATCCGCGTGCGTGGCGATGCGGAAGAAGCGGCTTATGCGCTAAACGCCGCAAGCGGTCAAATGTCCGTACTCTCAGAGCAGGTTGCGGAGCTCCAGGGCACTCTCGTCCAGTCGCGCTCCGGGCAAGAGGAACGCTTGAAGCACGCGGAGACTCTGCGCGACTCGCTTGCCGGAGTTCGCGCGCGGCATGCCACGCTGACACAAATTTTGAATGATCGCTCTTATACTGCCGACGCCGTGCAAAAGCTTTTCGCGGCTAACGAGCGGGGAGCCGGCCAGGACTTCCGCGCCGTCGGTGTGCTTGCCGACTATGCCGAGGTGCCAGAAGCCCACGAGGCGGCCATTGAGCAGTATCTTCGCGACGAACTCGAATATGTCGTCGTCGAAACCTTCGACCACGCCCGCGCTGGGGTATCGCTGCTGCGCGACGAAGTCGGAGGCCGCGCTACATTTTTCGTCGACTCCACCAAGAATCTTCAGGTCAACGAGTACGAGCCCATTATTCCCTTCCGCGCCGAAGACGGCGTTTTCGCGCGCATGGATAAACTCGTCGAATTCCGCGATCCTCTCGGACCCGCAGCGAAGCAATTTCTGCCCAGACTGCGCGGCGCTTATCTTACCGACAGCGCCGCGGGCGCGGAAAAGCTCGCGCGAGAGAATCCCCAGTATGCTTTCGTGACGCCCGACGGAACCACTTACCAGGGACGCATGGTTACCGGCGGACGGCCGGATGAAGCAGGCCCGCTCGGCATGAAGCGCGAGCTTCGCGCCCTCGACGCGGAAGTTGCCGCTCTCGAAGGCCGGATGAACGAAATGCAGTCCGACTTGGAGCGCGCCGCTACTGAAATTCGCGACACCCAAGCATCTCTCGAGACCGTCACCGCAAAGCAACATGAGGCCGAGCGCGAAGTTTTGAGCGCCACCCACAAACATCAGCACGCCCAAGCCGAGTTGGCCCGGCTCGGGCTCGAACTGACTGTTTGCCAAACCGATCTCGCCCGGCTGCGGCAAGACGTCGCCGAAGCGCGCAAACGCGCGGAACGCGCGATGGCCGAGCATGAAGCGGCTGAAATGGGCCGAGCCGAAGCAGAAGCCGAGCGCGAGCGTCTTGCGGAAACACTCGTCCAGCTGCGCGGCTCCGTGCAATCAGAGCAGGACGAACTCGCTGCCGGACGCGCGGAAATAGCGGCGCGACAGGAGCGCCTCGCCGCAGCGGAGGCAATTGCTGCGCGGCTGGCTGGAGAACGCGCAGAGCTCGATCGCCGGAAAGGCAGTCTGCGCCAGCAGGAAGTTGCCATCAAGGAAGAAGCAGCGGCGCTCGCGATACAAAGCGAAGAACTTACCCGCCATCTCCAGGCGCTACGTGCTGAAAAATCGCGGCTGGATGTCGGCCAGCAGGAACTCGAACAGGAATGGGAAGCGGGCCGCACGCGCCTGACGCAGATGGAAGACCACCTGCGCATGGGCCGGCAGTCCTTGCAGGAGCTCCGCGAAAAGCGCGGGCACGCCGAAGTCGAGCGCGCCAAAAACGAAAGTGACCGCCAGCATCTGCGCGAAACCTGCGTCAGCGAAGTGAACGCCCAGCCGGAAGACCTGATTGCCAGCGAAGCCGTGTTCATGAGTGGCGAAGAGCTCGCAGCGGCGGAAGGAAACTACCGCGAAATGAAGCAGCGCATTGATTCGATGGGTGCGGTCAACATGATGGCCCTCGAAGAATTCAACGAGTGCGAGCAACGATTCACCTTCCTCACCCGTGAACGCGACGACCTTCTGCATTCCATCGCCGACACCCAGCAAGCCATCGCTGAACTCGATCAGATCTCCAAGGAAAAGTTCGAGCAGGCGTTCAACGCCATCAACGCAAATTTCTCGACGGCCTTTCACGCCATCTTTGGTGGTGGCATGGCGGAAATGCGCTTGACCGAACCGGATAGCTCCGGTGACGCAGGGATAGATGTCGTCGCGTCGCCGCCCGGCAAGCGCCTCCAGAACGTGCTCTTGCTTTCCGGCGGCGAAAAGGCCATGACCGCCCTGGCGTTGCTGATCGCGATTTTCCGCTATCAGCCGAGTCCGTTCTGTATCCTAGACGAAGTCGACGCGCCTCTGGACGAAGCCAACGTCGGCCGCTTCACGCGCCTCATCGGCGACATGAGCGCGCAAACACAGTTCATTGTTGTCACTCACAACCGCAAGACCATGGAAACCGGCAGCGTTCTTTACGGCGTGACCATGCAGGAACCCGGAGTTTCAAAAATCGTAAGCGTGCGCTGGGAAGGCGAAGACACGCCCGCGCCGAAGCGAGCCGCCGCCACCGCGGCGTAAGAAAGATACGAACGGTTGCGTCTCAAGGAGCGAGAGAGGCTCCCGCTCCTCTTTCCTCTGAACTCTAGCGCAAGAACCGTGCAGAGCAATTTTTGTTCTGCCGCTCGCCAAGAACTTCCGATCGTCATTCCGAGCGCGGCGAGGAGCGCCGCCTCTATCGAGCGGTTTCCTCGAGGCGAATCTTCTTTCGCACTTCATCTAAAAAGTTTTGCACTGAAATCCACCGCTTGCCCGCTTGGAGTTCGCGTTCCGCTGCGCTAGAATCTTCGCTCATTCGGGGAGCGTTCTGTGTCATCCGCGCCTGCCATGAGCGTCCTACAGGAAACAAATTTTCCCGGCATCGCGCCCACGGCTCGCGGGAAAGTGCGCGACATCTTCGATCTTGGCGACAAGCTTCTCATTGTCGCCACCGACCGTCTTTCCGCGTTCGATGTGGTCATGCCTACCCCGATTCCGGACAAAGGAAAGGTGCTCACGCAGCTTTCGCTTTTCTGGTTCGATCTTCTGAGGGATGTCATTCCAAATCACGTTTTGAGCGCGACACAGTTTCCACCCCCCTTCGACGCGTTTCCCGGGCAGTTGGCTGGACGTTCCATGCTGGTACGCAAGACGCGGCCTTTGCCCATCGAGTGCGTCGTGCGAGGCTACCTGAGCGGCTCTGGCTGGAGGGAATACAAGGTCGAAGGAAAAATCTGCGGAGTTCCCCTGCCTCAGGGGTTACGTGAATCGGACAAGCTGCCGGAGCCGATTTTCACTCCGGCTACAAAAGCCACCAGCGGCCATGACGAAAACATCTCCTTTGAACGCGCCGCGGATTTGATCGGCCAGCCGCTAGCCCAGAGGGTGCGCGCCGTGAGCCTGGCAATTTACCATCGTGCCGCTGCCTATGCTGCGCCTCGCGGCGTGCTGATCGCCGACACCAAATTTGAATTTGGGTTGCTCGACAGTCCGGCTTCTGGCCGCGAGGCGGCCGATGAATTGATCTGGATTGACGAAGCGCTGACGCCGGACTCTTCCCGTTTCTGGCCTGCAGCCGAATACAGGTCTGGCGGACCGCAGCCTTCTTTCGACAAACAGTTTGTTCGCGACTATCTCGAACGGATCCAGTGGCCCAAAACGCCGCCTGGGCCCGTGCTGCCCCCCGACGTGGTCGCGGCAACTCGTGGCAAGTACCGGGAAGCGTACCGTATCCTGGCTGGCCGCGAACTGGACTAGATAGCCGGCCCCTTCAAGAGAACGTATTGCAAAATGGAGCGCCAAATCGTGAAGGACCAATTGGAAGGGCTAGTCAGCCAAATGGTGGAGCGGGGAATCTTGTTTGAAGAAGCGATCGGAGAGTTCGAAAAACGTTTTATCAAGCGAACTCTCGAACGCGCGCAAGGAAATCAGTGCCGTGCGGCCAGAATGCTAGGCATTCACAGGAACACCCTAAGCCGCAAGATCGGCGAATATAAGCTCGATCATCACGGGCCTCGTCGACGGTAGCTAGCTCCTCATTGGAACCCTCAGCCGCAATCGCAAGATTCTTATCCAAATGATGCGACCGGTCTATCTCGAGGGCTTCTTGGCCGGCCGCTTCACTGGCGGTTTCTTGGCAGGACCCTTTTCCTGCGGCAGATCTTCCGCGTTGATCTTGGCTTTGTCCCAGTGAAGCATGAATGCCGGGTCCGGGTCGTAGGAAACAAGCGTACCCGTAAACCGTGGGGCAGGCGTGGTGTCCTTATCGAGCTTCCCAGCTTCCGGCTGGCTGACAACCTTCACTTCCATGTTCGGAGTAGTCGCGGCTTCGAATTCTGCCTGGCTGGTCACAAAGGCCAGCTTCAGGACGACAGGATCGGTGGCGGATGCAGGTGCAGCCACTTCCAGCAGCTTGCCCGGAACATCCGGAAATTCCAGACCGCATGAAGCAAGCCACGTCACTTTTGATTTGTCGCCCCCGGCCTTCAGATCCGCAATCACCGACGCGATCGTCATGTCCTTGCGTGCAGCGTCAAGATCGGCAGCGCTCGGGACTTTGTACGTCGCAGGGCGTTCCGTGGCGCTCCCTGCAAGCTGCAGCAGCTCGTTCAACTGCGCGTCAACCAGCGTGTCGCACGCTGCCTGCTGGTAGTTAACGAACAGCTTGCGAAGATACGTCTTAAGCTGTGTCGATTGCTGCTGGGTGGCGCTCTTCGAAGATACCGCGCGCGCGATGTACCAGAAGCCATCGAGCGTCTGAGGAGGCGTTGACGCCATGTACGCCTGGCCGAGACGATAGTTCGTTACTGCCTCATCGGGATTCAATGCCAGCACGGCCTTGTAATTCGTAATCGCGTTCGGGTAGTCCTTCAGCACTGCGGCAGCCTGAGCCGCCGTTCCGTTCAGGTAAATGGCCGCTTGTTTCTTCTGCTCGTCGAACGCTTTGTCATCGAGCGTGTCCGGCTTCTTGAGATCGGGGATCAGTTTCAGCCCGGCTACTGCAGCCGTCATCGCACCTTTTGCCTGCGCCACCTGGTCCGCGGCGCTCAAGTTATTAAAGGCGTATGCGCGCGCGTACAGCGCGCCGTACTTCTCGTTGGCGCCAACCTTGTCGCCCAGGGCCACCAGCTTATCTGCCGATTCGATCACCTTGGGCCAGTTCTTCAATTGGCTGTAAGCCTGGTAATACATCGGATAGACGTAGATCAGCAGGTTGGAGTTGGGATACTTCGAAACAAAATCGTCCAGGCACTTCACTTGTGTCGTGGGATTCTTGTCGTTGCCGCAAGCTTGCTCTGCGTTGTATTCGGGCATGGTGTAAGGCTGCTTGCCGGCACCGGCATCCTGTCCCGCCGGAGCCTGTGCGCTCATGCTGTTCGTATTCCCAAGCACAAAAAATAGCGACGCAGAAATCGCGAGCACCGCAACTCGTCTTTTTCGATTCATTCCGATTCTCCTCACTGAATCTTCAGGCTCCTGAGATTTTGTTCCGGTGCAGCCCGGACCATCCATTACCGGGAGGTGCGCAGAAAATCCTGCAGGCGGAGATTCCGCTGCGTCAGAAATCCTTGGGATTATAGGAAAAGCCCAGCCCGAATCGCAAGCCGTTCTCTTACAACAAAGTTTGTATCTTGATAGAAAATGTCGCTGAGGCGCAGACAATTCCATCTGGTGAAATGTGGGGGCAAAAATGCTTGCAAAGTTACTCGGCTTCGATTGTGTGCTCATCGAATCAGTGTGGCCGCTGCACCTGTGAGACCGGCTTTTTGCCGGGACCTGCTCTGAATACTAAGATGAGGATTGCACAAAAAACGTGGCTTGAGAAAGGAAGAATTCGCATGACCAGGATTCATAGCGCCGATGGGAACGCCGAGGCGCCGCTCTCCGGCGAAGTGGCTTTAGTTACCGGAGGAAACCGCGGAATCGGCAAAGCGATTGCCGCCCGCCTCGCCGCTCTGGGCGCAGCCATTGCCATCTGCGGGCGCGACATCAAGAGGCTCGGAGCGACCGCAAACGAACTTCAGGGGAGAGGCGCTCGTGTCCACTGGCAGCGCGCCGACGTCACCCAATCGGCAGACGTCGAGGCGCTGGTAGACGATACCGAAGCAAGCCTCGGCGGAATCTCCATCCTCGTCAACAACGCCGGCATGGGACTGTTCGGTCCCGTGCAGGAGAGAACCGAAGCCGAATGGGACACTCTAATGAACACCAACTTGAAGAGTGTGTTTCTCGTCTCCCGTAAAGTCATTCCCGGCATGATTCAGCGCAGGGGCGGCGACATCATCAATATCAGCTCGCTAGCAGGAAAAAATACCTTCGCGGGGGGAGGAATCTACTGCGCTTCGAAATGGGCGCTGCAAGGCTTGAGCGGTTGCATGGCGGAGGATTTGAGGATTTACGGAATCCGCGTCAGCACCGTTTGTCCGGGCAGCGTGGCCACGGAATTTTCCGGCCGCGGACCGAAAGACGCCAGCAAAGTACTGACCGCGCAGGATGTAGCCCACGCCGTGGCCATGGTCGCCACCCAGGGGCCGCAGAGCTTCCTGAGCGAGGTCCATTTGCGGCCCCTCGCCAAACCCTGAAGCTGTTACTTTTCCTCTTGACAATAGTCGTTATCACGACTATATTCGCATGATGGCTCCCGGCAGGAATCTGAAACACAACTCTCCTTCCCTCGAATCCCGCGTCTTCGTTGCCTTGCTCACCGCCGCGGATCGCCTCAGCCAGGACGCGGAACACTTGGTAAAGGAGCATGCGCTCACCAGCACCCAGTACAACGTGCTCCGTATCCTCCGCGGAGCGGAGCCCGCCGGCCTTCCCTGCAAAGGCATCAGCGACCGCATGATTTCCCATGACCCGGACATGACGCGCCTGCTCGACCGCATGGAGAAGCGCGGACTGATCACTCGCGAGCGCCAGACCGATGACCGCCGCGTAGTGAAAACGCGCATCACCTCGCAGGGACTCGATCTTCTGCGGAAACTCGACGCGCCCGTCCAGGAGTTGCACAAGCGGCAGTTTCGCCACATGCGAGCGGATCGGCTGAAAAGTCTCGCTGCCACGCTCGAGGAGATTTTCCCGAAAACAGCGGAACAGCCTTAGCAAGATTTCCAAGGACCACACTTCACAGCGAAAAGGAGCATTCGAATGGGCCAGCTATTCTCTAGATTCACCCTCGGCGCTGCGCTTACGGCAGTTCTGGCATTTTCCTTGCCGGCCGCAACCACGGACTGGCAAATTGATCCTGCGCACACGGCGGCCGGATTCTCGGTCAAGCACCTGATGATTTCGACCGTGCGTGGGCAATTCAAGGGCGTGAGTGGAACCGTCGTCTGGGACGATCAGGACATCACCAAGTCCAAGATAGATGTGACCATCGACGCGACCACCATCGACACCAGTGAACCCAAGCGCGATGAAGATCTGAAAAGCGACAAATTTTTTGACGTCGCAAAATACCCCACTATCACCTTCAAATCGAAAAACATTGAAAGAGTCTCTTCGGGTAAACTGAAAATCGTCGGCGACCTGACCATACATGGTGTGACAAAAGAAGTTGTGCTGGATGTCGAGGGCCCCACCGGACCGATTAAAGATCCCTGGGGCAACACCCGCGTTGCAGCGAGCGCAGCCACAAGAGTAAATCGCCAGGACTACGGCGTGAAGTGGAACGCGAACATCGATGGCGGCGGCGTTGTTGTGGGCGATGACGTAAACATCACAATTGACATTGAAATGGTCAAGAAGGCCGCGAAGTAATTCGGTCGCCGCCGGCTCGATCGAACAACCGAACTTCGCAGCCGGCAAATGCCCCTTCATGAATTTGTTATGAGCGAAAAGTCGGGCATACTGCTGAGATCATGACCGTGGAGCGGCGCTGTGCCGCACCACGGTCGTAAAGCGATTTTCCCATAGCAAGGAACCAGCCCAGGTCGATGCACAGTACTCTCGAATTCCTCATCAAGCATGGATACGTAGTGCTGCTCGGCTGGGTCTTTGCCGAGCAGCTTGGTCTGCCGATTCCTTCCCTTCCCGTGATGCTGGCGGCGGGCGCGCTGGCCGGTACGGGTCACCTCAGTTTTTGGACTTCGCTGCTATTCATCACCATCGGGGCGCTTACCGCTGACTCCGTCTGGTATTTCCTCGGCCGGAGAAAGGGGATCCGCATTCTGCAGTTTCTTTGCAAGATCTCGCTCGAGCCGGATTCGTGCGTGCGGCGCACCGAAGGAGTCTTTTCCAAGCAGGGAGCACGTTCGCTGCTGGTCGCAAAATTCATTCCCGGGCTGAGCACCGTGGCGCCGCCGCTCGCGGGAATTTTTCACATGCGAGCACGCATGTTTTTGCTTTACGACGCGCTGGGCTCGGCCTTGTGGGGGATCAGCTTCCTTGGAGTCGGCTACATTTTCAGCGAGCAGATCGAACGCATCGCGGAACGCGCTGCAACTTTAGGAAGCTGGCTAGCCGTTTTGCTTATCGGTGGACTCGCCGCTTACATCGTGTGGAAGTTTCTTGCGCGGCAAAAATTTCTACGCGATCTGCGCATCGCGCGAATCACTGCGGAAGAGTTGAAAGCGAAAATCGACGCAGCAGAAGAAATGGTCATCGTGGATTTGCGGCACTCGATGGATTTTGAAGCCGATCCGGAAACCATTCCAGGCGCTTTCCGCATGGACGCAAAGGAGCTGGAAGAGAAAAACGATCGCCTGCCGCGCGATCGTGAAGTCATTCTCTACTGTACTTGACCAAACGAAGCCACGAGCGCCCGTGTGGCGCTCCTCCTCAGAAAACAAGGCATCCGGCGGATTCGCCCGCTGCAGGGCGGACTCGACGCTTGGCGGAAGCTCGGCTATCCCGTGCAGAATGGCGGAGCCGCGGCAACGCCGGCCTAAACCTTTGTCCCCCGAGGGCGAGCCGGAATTATTCAGGTCAGGGTTGGTAAGACAAACCTGAACCTGAGTGCCGATTTCAGAAGCCTTCAATTTCATTGCTAATCTCGAGCCTATAGTCTCTCTAGAGCTTCCCTCGAGAACCGAGAGTTTCCATTCACCATCCAATGCTTCCGCAAAGCCAACTCGTTTCGGGCCTGTTTGAGGTGGCCACGGTTGGCCGACGCGCTCGCACCAGGGTGAAAACCCCGCCCGGTCAGCTACCACCAGACCCGCCACGATACGCCGGGATTTGAACCGGTCGATTTCACTTGCATTCAGCAAGCGACTTAGCGGATGCTCGGTTGACCCGCCAAATCAACTTCTCCTCGGAGAGCTTAACGCAAGGGAGATCAGCATGTACTCCGCCGAAGACTTCACTCAATCTCACTGAAAAGCCAGAAGTCGTCGGTTGGCCTGACCCATTACGTCTTCGTCGAAAAGATTGGCCCGTTCCAGCACACCGCCGCTCAAGCCTGGAAAGAACTGCATGCAGTTGTTCCTGCGATTTCCGAGCACAACAAGATTACCGGATACACGAGCCCGTACAAGGTCGGACCACAGATCTATCGGGCAGGTGTTTCGCTCGCCGCAGAAGCTAGGAATCTTCCCCTTGGCCTGAACTATTTCCAATTTCACAGCGGCAAGTACTGCCGCTTCGTTCTGACCGGACCGTATTCCAATCTGCCCGAAGCATCCGGCCGCGTTTTCCAGATGATTTCCCGTCAGAAAATCGCAGTTCGTGATGACTTCAACATCGAGAACTACATCAGCTCATCACGCAAATTCTCGTCCCGACCGCATAACGGAGCTCGCTCGTTGGCAGCGGCACGGTCGTTGTCCTGGGGCGAGTCAGGGATGTATCGCCTAAACTTCGTCACTCTTGTCGACCGGACCGGGTGATTTTCATTCGGCCCCTAGAAGAAGGTGACCTAAGTCAGCGCCACTCTCTTGATTTCGAGCCCAAATAGAAGGTGCCCAGCGCGATTTACAGATTCGCGGTGCGCACCGGCAATACGGAACGAAGACGTTAGCGGCCGAAGCGATACACTATGCCGCTCTGCAGCCGCAAGTTGTTCTGCGAAGCGCCGCCGAAGTGGGTATAGAGATACTCGACCTGAATGGCTCGCAGAGAAACATGCCGCGTTAGGGTGACATCGGCTCCGCCACCCGCCGTCCACGCAAAGGCATTGCTGGACGCTGACCCCAAACCGGTGGCCCCGGCCGAGAATTGTTCGCCGCCAAAGAGCGCCTGGACAAATGGAAACACCCGTCCGCGCGACGTCGGGAAATAGACCCTGGGCCCGAACAAGTAGTTCAGCTCGTGCGCTGTAGTACCCGCAGGCATGCCGGTGACTTTGCAACCGCCGAACTCGCCGATAACGCCAATCCGCGACGTTAAATAGGCGCCGACCGAGCCTGAACCGCCATGGCAGTTGACTCCGTCGGAGCCGCCGCCTGGATTGAAACGGACATACTGATAGTTACCGGAAACCTCAAACCCGCGGTTTTCCTGGGCTTTGGCGAAAGTCCCTGCCATCAATAGTAAACCACATGCAATCAGCAACTTACGCATTCTTCCCTCCAGAAGACGTTGAGCTAGGATGAAGACTGGACTACGACTATGCTGGCTTCGGGACCCCTCGTCCGGCAAGGCGGAAGAGTGCTGAGGTTTCGCCTGCGGAACTTGGCCCTTGGGGCTGGTACCTGCGGGCCCAAACGAGCAGGCTGCCCGCTTGCTGAGCCGGGCGGGCTCCCGCCCCGGGCATGCCCCAAGAGGGGGGATTGCCGGGCGCGATAGGCCGCGGCGCGTTTAGAGTCCTCGGTGAAGTGCCGACATTCGTCGGCGGCAGGGTTACAGCCTGGGCAGGACGATACCACCCTGGGCCTGGTATTTGCCCTTTTTGTCTTTGTAACTGATTTCGCAATCCTCGTCGGACTCGAAAAAGATCACTTGGCAGAGGCCCTCGTTGGCGTAAATTTTTGCGGGCAGCGGGGTGGTGTTGCTGATTTCAAGCGTTACGAAGCCCTCCCATTCGGGCTCGAAGGGTGTGACGTTGACGATGATGCCGCAACGCGCGTAGGTGGATTTACCGACACAGACGGTGAGCACGTTGCGCGGGATGCGGAAGTATTCGACGGAACGCGCAAGGGCAAACGAATTCGGCGGCACGACACAGACATCGCCTTTGAATTCGACGAGCGAGCGCGGATCAAAATGTTTCGGGTCCACGATCGTCGTGTTCACGTTGGTGAAAATGCGGAACTCGTCCGCCACACGAATGTCGTAGCCGTAGGAAGAGACGCCGTAACTGATGACTCCTTCCCGAATCTGCCGGTCGGTGAACGGCTCGATCATTTTATGTTCCAGCGCCATGCGGCGAATCCAGAGATCCGGCTTGACCGACATCCACTCCTCCACGAATAAATTGCATTGGCAAAAGCAAAGGTGAAGGAAGTCAGTGTAGTCGAGGCGTCACGTCTTGACAACCCGGCGCGCAGCCTCTAGCATCTGCCCACGGAGCAGCGGAGGCACGCTTGATAAAACTGGATATCGTAAATGCCGTGTTGGCAAAGCTCGAAGGAGCGGGCGTGAGCCGCGTCAAGGCCGAACAGGCCGTGGAAACCGTCTTTGAATCACTGAAGAACGGAATGGGCCGCAGCCAGCGCATCGAACTCCGCCGCTTCGGGGTGTTCACCGTTAAGCCGAGAAAAACCGGCATTGGCCGCAATCCGCGTACCGGCGAAGAGGTAAATATTCCTCCGGGGAAGGCCGTGCGATTCAAACCCGGCAAAGAGCTGCAAGGACTTGAGGGGTAGACGCTAATTATTTTTCGGCAACTGACGTTCTGCCTCAGACCGGCATCACAAGTTTTGTGAACCAAGACAATCAGTCGACGTCTGAAACCACCGAAGAACAGCTCACAGAGGAAATCCCGGGGCCCTCGGTTTGGCAAGCACTTCGGCCGAAACCGCAGCGTCTGTGGCTCGCACTTCTCCTTTTCGCTGTGACATTCCTGACGTGCCTGGCAGCCGGGCGGCAATTCGCGGTTGCGTTTGCAAACGGCCAAGCTGCATCTCTCGATGAATTCGTGGTGTCGCTGAAGCTGCTGTACAAGGACCCGACAGCTCTTGCATCGGGCCTGCCGTTCGCTGTCTCGCTGATGGCCATTTTGCTGGTGCACGAACTTGGCCACTACTTCGCATGCAAGCATCACGGCATTCGCGCGAGCTATCCCTATTTTATTCCTGCTCCGACGCTGATCGGAACGCTGGGCGCTTTCATTTTGATGCGGTCGCCGATTAGCAGCCGCCGCGCGTTGTTTGACGTCGGCGCATCCGGGCCGCTGGTGGGCTTCGTCGTTGCAATTCCCATTTTGATTTACGGCGTAGCGCATTCGCGAGTGGTGCCGAGCATTGCTTCGCCGGACGCGGATGTCGTTTTCGGCGTGCCACTTGCGCTGCGAATGCTGGCACGCTGGTTTTTTCCGGGAGTGAATCCCCTTACGCTCCTCCTTCATCCGGTCGGCCGGGCCGCTTGGGTGGGACTCTTCGCCACGGCGCTGAATCTCTTGCCGGCGGGACAACTGGATGGCGGGCACATTTTGCGCTCGCTCAGCCCGCGCTTGCATAAATGGATCGGTTGGATCGTTCCGTTGATTCTCATCGCGCTTGGCCTCGCGTATCGTCAAATGACTGTGTGGACAATGTGGGCGGGGATTCTGATTGCGCTGCGCTTTCTGCGGATTCCGCCGATCTATGATGAGCGACGGCTCGATTCAAAACGCGTCGCGCTGGCGGCGGTGGCGTTGCTGGTGATGATTCTGTCCTTCATGCCGGTGCCGCTGTGGCAATCTCCAAGTTCTCATTGACGCGGCGCTGGCTGCGGCTATGATGCTTGCGGCAAGACGTCATCACGGATGGACGTCAATCCTGATGCGGGTTCGCAGGAGCGACTTGTTTATCTAAGGTTGGTACACAAACCCTGAAACGCTGAACCCTGAATGACCACACTCATCCGCACGCTGCGCCTGCGCGACCTGCTTTTACTCTTCGTCGGCTCGGTCATTGGTTCGGGAATTTTTCTTTCGCCGGGGCTGATTCTGCTGCAGGTGCATGGCTCGGTCGGTTTGTCCATGCTGGTGTGGGTTGCCGGCGGCGTGATGTCGTTGCTGGGCGCGTTGACTTATGCGGAGCTTGCCGCGACGAACCCTGAGGCAGGTGGACTGTACTGCTACATTCGCGACGGGTTCGGGCGGTTGCCGGCGTTCTTGTACGGGTGGTGCTTGTTCCTGGTGATTTCGGCGGCCACGGTCGCCGCTCTTGCGCGTGCGTTCGCGCAGTATTTCGCGGAGGTCGTTTCGCTGACCGCGTGGGAATCGTCCGCGGTCGCGGTGGCAATGATCGCCGTCGTAATGGTGGTCAACGTCAGAGGTACGCGGCAAAGTTCGGACCTGCAGAATTGGACGACGCTCGTCAAAGGCGGCCTGGTTATCGTGTTAAGCGTAGTCTTGCTGCTTTTCGGCGGGCATGGCGGCGAGATTCCACCCGCGGTAGGCGCAACGCTTCATGGCTTGAATTTGTTTTCGAGTTTCAGCCTGGCGATGATCGCTGTTCTCTGGGCATATGAAGGGTGGCAGTTCGGAACGTATTCCGCCGGCGAAGTGATTGAACCGCAGAAAGTTTTTCCCCGCGCGTTTTTGCTGGGCTCACTGATTTTGATTGGCCTGTACGTCGTTGCGGTGTTGGGCTATCTGGTGGCGCTCGGGCCTGCCCGCGCCGCGACGAGCGAAGCCATCGCGGCAGCAGCTGCGACCTCCGTCCTGGGTCCGTGGGCTGGCAAATTCGTGGCGCTCATGATTCTCATTTCGGTTTTTAGCGCGACCAACAGCGTGGTGCTGACGGCGCCCCGTGTATTTTACGCAATGGCGAAAGACAATCTATTTTTCAAGACGCTGGCAGAAGTTCACTCGAAATTTCATACGCCCGCTGCCGCAATCGTCGCTCTTTGCGCGTGGTCGGCGATTTTGACCTTCGCCGGACGATTTTCAGAGCTCATTGGAGGCGTGGTTTTTATCGGTTGGATTTTCTACGGGCTGGGGGCGGCGGCAATTTTTCCGCTGCGAGCAGCGCTGGCGGGAAAACAGATCCCTTATCGCGTGCCGGGATATCCCTGGACACCGATTGTGTTTTTACTGGCGGCGACCGCGGTTGTGGGCAACGCCATTTTCTTGGCCACGCGCGATCCCAATCAATTTCGCCACGTGCTTGCGGGCCTCATTCTGCTGATTCTGGGTATACCAGCATATTTTTTCTGGCGTTATCGGAATTTGCGCGCTTCTTCGTCTTGGTGAACGCGCCAACGGACGGCACGATCCCGCGTAGACCGGGACAAGATGTGTCGTGGCCCTACAGGAGCTGCAACGGATCCATATCCACGAGGACGGTGGTCTGGGGGATTTCCTTGGCGTCGCAATAGGCGAGCGCGCCGGCAAGCAGTTTTGTGAGTTGTGCTTTTCTTTTGGACTTTAGCAAAAATTGGAAGCGGTATTCGCTCTTGAGGCGGGCGAGCGGGGCACTGGCTGGACCTAGAACACGGATTTCGTCTCCGCTGTTCGGAGCAACAAATTGCGAGAGCTGTCTGGACCAGCGAATGGCTTTCTCGAGGCTGCGATCTCTGACGATGACGTTGGCGAGCGAAGTGAACGGTGGATAGGCCATCAAGCGCCGGTAGTGGAGCTCGCGTTCGAAGAAGGCGGCGTAGTCCTGCTTGACGGCGTCCTGAATGGCGTAGTGTTCGGGATAAAAGGTCTGGATGAGGACGCGGCCGGGGAGATCGCCACGGCCAGCCCGGCCGGCTACTTGTGTCATTAGCTGGAAGGTGCGCTCGGCAGCGCGAAAGTCCGGCATGCTGAGCGAGCTGTCCGCGCCGACGACTCCGACCAGCGTGACGCGATGGAAGTCGTGGCCCTTTGCAAGCATCTGCGTGCCGACAAGAATGTCCAGCGCGCCTTCGGCGAAAGCACCGAGGGTTTCCTGATACTGACGCTTGGTGCGGGCAGTGTCGCGGTCGAGCCGCGCGATGCGGGCTCTGGGAAACTCCTTGCGAAGACGTTCTTCGAGTTGTTCTGAACCTTCACCGAAAAAATAGACATACTGCGAATCGCACTTTGGGCATTTTTCCGGGATGGACTGCACTGAGCCGCAGTAGTGGCATTCGAGGCGGTTACGGTATTTGTGATGGGTCATGGAGATGCTGCAATTGACGCACTGTACGGTGGCGCCGCAACTGCGGCAGATGACGGACCAGGAATAGCCGCGACGGTTGATCAAGATAAGCGCCTGTGTGCCGGACGAAAGGCATTCTTCAATTCCCTGCCGCAGACGAGAAGAGATCGGGCTGGTTTGACGGGTCTGCCGGAATTCTTCGCGAAGGTCGAGAATTTCGACGGAGGGAAGCGAACGCTCGGCGACGCGCTGGGCCATCGTGAGGAGCTCGTACTTGCCGCTGCGGGCGTGGTAGTAGGTTTCTAGGGACGGCGTGGCGGAGCCGAGCAGAGCGAGCGCTCTTTCGAGCTTGGCGCGGACGATGGCGACGTCGCGGCCGTGGTAGCGCGGCGTTTCTTCCTGCTTGTAGCTGGACTCCTGCTCTTCGTCGACGATGACGAGGCCGAGATTTTCGACGGGCGCAAAAATGGCCGAGCGCGTTCCGACAATGACGCGTGCTTCGCCGTTGCGCACGCGCCACCATTCGCGGGCGCGTGCGACTTCGCTGAGCGCGGAGTGCAGGACCGCGACACCCTCGAAGCGTGCGCCAAACCAGGCGCGGCACTGGCGGCCGGTCCAGAGCGTGAGCGCGATTTCGGGAACGAGGATGATGGCGGTCCTGCCGCGAGCCAGCGTGTCCTGCACAGCGCGAAGGTAGACTTCAGTCTTTCCGCTGCCGGTGACTCCGTGGAGGAGCTGCACGCCGAATTCGCCCAGCTCGAAGCGTGCGCGAATGGACGAAAAGGCGCGCTCCTGCTCCGGATTGAGGGCGTGCGCGGGCGGCGTGTAGCCGATGTCGAAGGCATCTTCGGCGGGGTCGAGGGGTTCCTCCCAGCTTTCGAGTTTTCCCCCGCGCACGAGGCGATCGATGACCGCACGCGAGACGCCGGAAAGTCTCAGAAGCTGAGGGAGAGGAAGCGGCCCGCGTTCGACGGCTAGAATGTGTTCTAGGCGCTTGAGTTTTTCATCTAATGCAGTTCTCGGCCGGTCAGGCGAAGTGGCTTCATCGACAGGGCTCTCCTTCCAGGCAACGATACGCTGTGTGCGACGTTGGCGATCTTGCACTACCTGGCGGATTTCGATGAGGCCGCGGCGCTGGAGCTTCAGGAGGTCAGAAAGAGCAATGCCCAGGCGAAGAGCGGCTTGGAGCGCGGGGTCGGACTTGGCGACCTTCAGTTTTTTGAGGAGCTTTGCCGTCGGATCTTCGCTGGCGGTGAACGAGTCGGCGGCGGCGCGGCCGGCAGCCGTCAGAAAGACCTTCTGTTGTGCGCGAAGCTCGGTGAGCGGAGGGAGCATTCCGCGATAGACTTCGCCGATGGGCGCGACGTAATAGGAGGCGATCCATTTGCCGAGTTCCAGCAGTTTGGGAGTGAGCGCGGGGACGAGGTCGAGAGACTTCTGGATTTCTCGGAGCTGAGTACCGTCGGGCCGCGTGTTGGCCCATTCCGTGACGACGCCGACCAGGGACTTCCTGCGAAAGGGAACCAGGACTCGGGAGCCTGGCTGAATTTCCGCAGCGAGACGGTCCGGGACCTTGTAGGTGAAGGTTGTGCGCAGCGGAACGGCGACGGCTACGTTGCAAAGTTTTTCGATCATTGAGGCGAGTAGTTTAGCAGGGGACGGCGGCGGCGCTTCTTAATCGAGGAAGTAGGGGTTCGAGTTGTAGCGGGAAAGCGATTCCAACACAAAAGGCCACAGAAAGCGCAGAGAACAAGCGGGGAGACATCGCGACTAAGCGTTCATGAGGCCGACGCCTAGGAAGATGGAAGTGATGCCGATCCATTGCCGCACGGCGATGCGTTCGCGGAGGAAGAACATGGCGAGAGCGAGGGTGACGGCTCCATAAAGCGAGCCGAGGACGCTGATAATAGCGACCTGCTCGATCCGCATGCCGAGGTTGTTGAGAACGAAGGCGGCGGTGTCGAGGAAGCCCATACCGTAGACCTGGCCGAGAGTCTGCCGGTTTTTCAGACGCACAGGTAATTTTGCGGCGAGCGCCACGAACCAAGTGAACACGGAGCCGGAAACTCGGATTAGCCAGACGGAGGCTAGCGCTCCGCTGTGCGGAATGACGCAAACGCCCAGGAGCCAGAAGAGAACACCGAAACTCAGTGCGGCGGCGACGGCCCAGGCGAGGCCTCGAACACCGCGCGATTCCTGCAATGGATCGGGTAGGCTCGGAGATTTTTCTCCCGTGGCGACAAGGAGCACGCCGATTAACGCGGCGACGATTCCGGCAGCACGCAGTAGGGAAAGATGTTCGCCGGAAAGGAGCGATAGGATGACGGTGAGCCCCGGGTAGCTGGCGGAGACCGGGCCGACGAGCGAAAGCTTCCCCACTTCGAACGCACGATAGAGCGCGAGCATGGCGAAAGTATTTATGGCGCCAGCAAGAATTCCCCAGGCCCAGGGTTGCCAACCAGAGCCATCGAACAAGTGCCCCCAATCGCGTGCGAAGAGAAGAACAATGGTGACAAAAACGGCGCCCAGCGCTTGCATCCAAAAAACGGCGCGAACACTTCCGAGAGACCGGGTGGCGAATCGCGCGAGAAAATCGGCACTGCCCCAGGACACGGCGGTGGCGACACCGAGCGCGATACCGCTGGGCATTTACTTTGCCTTAGTCTTTTTGACTTCGAGGCCGAGCTCGGCCATGACTTTCTGAAGATCCTTCCAGACATCGCCCTTCGCGTTGGGGTTGCGAAGTAGGTAGGCGGGATGGTACGTGGCAATCATTTTGTAACCGCGAAAATCCAGCCATTGGCCGCGGAAGTGAGAAATGCTACGGTTCGTTTGCAAGAGAGTCTGCGCGGCGGTGGCGCCCAGACAAACAATCACCTTCGGCTGCAATACATCTAGTTGCCGGAACAAGAATGGCGAGCACTTTTCGACTTCCTCGGGTTCCGGCTGGCGGTTTCCGGGCGGGCGGCACTTCACAACGTTGCAGATATAGACGTCCCGCCGCTGCAGGCCCATCGCTTCGATCATCTGTGTCAGGAGCTTGCCCGCGCGGCCGACGAACGGCAATCCCTGTGCGTCCTCGTCCGCCCCTGGCCCTTCGCCGACGAATACGAGATCGGCTTTTGAGCTGCCATCGCCAAAGACGATTTTGTTGCGCCCCTTGTGCAGCTTGCATCGCGTGCACTCGCCGAGATCTTCGCGAACTTTAACTAGAGTGTCGCCGACGATTTTGTCGCTGCCTTCAAAGAGCGATGGCCCCAGGTTGACCGGAAGCGCCGGTAGCTTCGCGGCGGGTACTGGAGCAGCCGGGCTGGGTGAAGCAACACTCGGCGCAGACGCGACTCTTGGCGGGGCTTTTCGCAATGCGGAGTCCTCGGTGGTGGTTGAGTTATCCTCAGGAGTGACCGCAAAGGCAGACAACGACTGTCTCCCAACCGTTCTGCGGTCCCGGTAGAACGGGCCAAGCCTCAGATCCTCATAGAATCTCAAACGTTCGTTGAGTTTTTCCCTTAGTGTCGCGTCCGTGCGGTCAGGCATGGTGAAATTCAGTCGGCTGATTGATGCTTCACGCTGGCCGAGAGCCGCACGACTTCGTCGAGGATGCGGTGCGCGACCTCGCGCTTGGTCAGCCTGGGCAGCGGAAGATCGCGTCCATCGCGCGCGAATAGAGTGACCACGTTTGTGTCCACATCGAATCCTGCGCCCGCCAGAGTCACATCGTTCGCGACAATCAAGTCTGCTTCCTTCTCTTTTAGTTTTTTGCGAGCATTTTCCGCGACTTTGTCCGTCTCCGCAGCAAATCCGACGACCAGGCGGTTGCCTTTCTTGCGCGCGGCAGTCAGAAGGATATCGGGATTCGGTTCCAGCCTCAGCGTGAGTCCTTCACCGCTCTTCTTCATCTTGCGGTCGGCTACTTCCGCTGGACGATAATCGGCCACGGCCGCTGCAAAAACGCCTATCGTCGCTTCGGAAAAGTGCGCGTCGACCGCCTCCAGCATCCCAGCCGCCGTGAGTACATCGATTCGCGTGACGCCGGCGGGGGTCTCCAACGCGGTCGGTCCGCTGATGAGGATGACTCTTGCTCCTCGTTGCGCAGCCGCTTCCGCAACCGCATATCCCATTCGTCCAGAAGAACGGTTGGTCAAGAAGCGCACGGGATCCAGGCTTTCCTGCGTAGGTCCAGCTGTCAGCAGAACCGTTTGCCCTTCCAGATCCCGCCGTACCTGCAAAACTTCCCGCACGGCGGCCACAATCGCTTCTTGGCCCGCGAGCCTGCCTGCGCCGGTCATGCCGCAAGCCAGGTATCCTTCATCGGGACTGACAACATGCACGCCACGGCCACGTAGACGTTCGACATTCTCCTGGGTCGCGGGATGATTCCACATGTTCACGTTCATCGCGGGAGCGACAACCACAGGGGCTGCGATCGCCAGGTACAGGGTGCTTAGAAAGTCGTCGCTGATTCCGCGGCTGAATTTTGCCAGGATGTCCGCCGTGGCTGGGGCAACCAACAACAGGTCGGTCCGCTGGGCAACAGCGATATGTTCGATGGCACTTTCCAAATTCGCTTCCCCGCCGGACTCGACGAACAGTCCGGTGATTACCTTTTTTCCGGTCAGCGCCGCAAAGGTAAGAGGGGTGATAAACTCGCACGCTGCGCGAGTCATGACAACTTCAACCGAGAAACCTTCCTGTTGCAGGCGGCGCACCAGCTCGGCCGCCTTGTAGGCCGCCACTCCGCCAGTGACGCCAAGAGTAATACGCATGGAAGTCTCGCGGCCCAGTTACTTGCGCCGCTTTACGCCGTCCTTATCTTCATCCACGGATTTACCCGGACTGAACTCATATTCAATCAATCCGCTATTTACTTCCTCGCATGCCACGCGCGTCGGCTTCAAGGTACGCGGGTTCTCCAACATCGGCGGCGCTCCCGCCATAATCTGGCGTGCACGCCGCGCCGCAAGCACCACGTACGCGAACTGGCTCTCCGGAGCTTTGGTCTGCACGGTCATTTCAGTCTTTCCCTCCAAATGATGCCAGAAGTTCTTCCACCCTGCCGCGCCGCCGCACGCTGCTGCAGCGCACTGCGGTCAAGATCGCTTCGACTTCATCTCCGGCTTGTTCCACGTCCGCGTTCATCACGCAAAAATCGTAGTACTTGCCGAAGGCTTCAATTTCCGCGCGCGCCCTGGCTAACCGTCGTGCGATTTCTTCATCGGAGTCTTGTCCGCGGCTTCGCAGCCGACGTTCCAGTTCTTCGCGTGACGGCGGCAGAATGAAGATAGCCACAGATTCCGGCAGCTTCTCTTTTACCTGTGCCGCTCCCTGTACGTCAATTTCGAGAACCAGGTCTAGACCCTTGGCGCGCGACTCCTCGAGCCACTTTTTCGGCGTGCCGTAGGAATGTTTGCCGAAGACGCGTGCGTACTCCAGGAATTCGCCGCGCGACACCATCGCTTCGAATTCTTGATCCGTAACGAAATCATAACATTTCCCGCTGGCCTCAGTCGTGCGTCGCATCCTGGTGGTACACGACCTTGAGGCCATCGTGCCCGGCATTTGCAGTAGTCGTTGAACCAATGTGGATTTTCCCGATCCCGAGGGCCCGGACACGATCAACACCAGCGGCGCGAGACCTCTCTCCCGGTTCATTCGATGTTCTGCACCTGTTCGCGCAATTTTTCAATCTCCGCCTTGACTTCTAGCCCGATGCCGGTGATCTTCAGCGCTTCGCTTTCGACGCCGGGCGTTTTGGAAAGCATAGTGTTGGCTTCGCGATGCATTTCCTGCAACAGAAAATCCAGCTTCTTGCCCAACTCGCCGGCGCCGTCCAGCAGTTTGCCGAATTGTTGAAGGTGGCTCTTCAAGCGGTCCAGTTCTTCGCTAATGTCGCTGCGCTCGGCGAGCATAGCCGCTTCTTGTGCAATGCGTGCAGGGTCGATGGCTGTCGCACTCAGCAAGTCCTTCAGCCGAGTCTCCAGCCGGCGTGCGAAGGCCGGACGAAGCTGGACCACCAATCCGCGAACCTGCTCGGTCTGCTCGCTGATACGAGCCAGCCGCGCACGAAGGTCTTCGGTCAGGTGGCGGCCTTCGGCGCGCCGCATCTCATCCAGTTTTCCGAGCGTATCCCGCAAACACCGCTCCAGTTCACGGCCAAGTTTTTCCTGCTCTTCTTCCGATTCAGGCACTGCCGGAGCCAGTCCGCCAATGACTCCGGGAAGGCGCAGCAGCGCGACGACGTCCAAGGCCGCAGAAACGGATGTTTGCAAACGCAGTTCGTCCGCAGCGCGCAAATAGTTTGTTACCAGGTCTCGGTTTACTTGGATGGGAGTCGCACTGCCCGGTTCGACGCTCACGTGAACCTCCACATGGCCCCGGTGGATGCGTTCGCGCACCAGTTGTCGCAGCCGCAATTCATACAGATCAAATCCTTCGGGCAGACGCACCTTCAAGTCCAAGAACCGGTGGTTAACGCTCTTGACGCTGACTCGGAGATCCCATCCCAAGACCGTGCCCTTTGCTTGAGCGTACCCGGTCATCGAATGGCACTCAGTTTTTTTGGCCTGCACTGCGCTCTTTTCGCTCATATTGGATTCCTTGTAGAAGACGTAGAGGGCAGTGGGGGTAAAACCGTTTGCATCGGAGCCGCCATTTCATCGTCCACGAACTGCAAATCGTGCAGGCGTGCGTAAGTCCCGCCTTTCGCAAGCAGTTCGGCGTGCGTTCCGGTTTCGCGAATTTGGCCTTCTTCGAGTACCAGGATCTTGTCGGCGCGGCGGATCGTCGCCAGTCGATGCGCGATGACGAAGGTAGTCCTTCCCACCATGAGGTTGGCCAGCGCTTTTTGCACGAACATTTCAGATTCGGTGTCGAGCTCCGAAGTCGCCTCGTCCAAAATCAAGATGGGCGAATCTTTCAGGATCGCTCGCGCGATGGCAATGCGCTGCCGTTGTCCCCCGCTGAGGCGTGTGCCGCGCTCGCCGATTAAGGTATCGTAACCCAGAGGCAGTTCCTGAATGAAATCGTGGGCCAGGGCCGCTTGTGCGGCGGCGACGACTCGTTCTTTCTCGACTCCGGCCAAGCCATAGCAGATGTTGTTCCAGACAGTGTCGTGGAAAAGAATATTTTCCTGGGTGACGACGGCGATTTGGCAACGAAGGGAGCGCAGGGTCACGCCACGAGTGTCCTGGCTGTCAATTCGTATCGCTCCGCCGGTTGGCTCGTAGAAGCGTGGAATCAAATTGACCAAGGTCGTCTTGCCGGCCCCGCTCGAACCTACGAAGGCAACCACTTCGCCCTTCGCTGCTAGAAAGCTGATGCCGCGCAGAACGGGCGCAGCCTCGTAGGAAAAGCTCACGCCATCAAACTCGATGTCGCGCGAGAAAGCCGGCAGCTCGATCGCGCCGACCGGGTCGCGCTCTTCTGGAAGATCCAAATAGGCAAAAACCTGCGTTGTTGCGCCCTGAGCCTGCTGAAATTGCTGATAGACGGAACCCATGCGCTTTACGGGCTCGTAGGATTTGAAGAGCGTGTAGACGAAGGTGAAGAACAAGCCAACGGTCAATTCGTGCAAACGAATTTTGTCGCGAGCGTAAAGCAAGAGCAGCGAAATCACGATTGGCTGGAGCAAATCCATCAAGGGCGATGTCACGATTTGCGCGCGGACCCAGCGCATGGTTTCGCGCAACAGTCGAGACGCGGCGGTCCGAAACTTGCGAATTTCGAAATCCTCCATGCCGAACGCTTTTACGATGCGGTTGCCGCTTACCGTCTCCTGAAGGATTTGATTCAACTCGCCGAGTTTGGTCTGGCTGCTTTCGACCGACCGGCGAATGCGGCGCCCCAGTTTCCCCACAGGCCAGACGACCATCGGCAAGAGGAGAATGGCGCCCAGCGTCATTTTCCAGTCGATTTGCAAGAGCACGCATAAGAAGACGACCAGACTGAAAGCCTGCCGAAAGGCGTCCGCCAAGTATTCAGAAAGCGCGAGCCTGGCGCGTTCAACGTCATTGATGATTGCGGAAATCAGGCGACCCGCGGGCTCGCGTTGAAAAAATCCCATCGGCTGGCGAATAACCCTCGCATAGACTTTGTTGCGCAGCTCGGTAATCGCCCGGTGGCCCACGGACTGGATCAGCACGCCGCCAACAAACTCCGCAAGCGACTTGGCGAGGAATACGATGAGAAGAGAAATAATGACGACGGTTTTGACGTTGTGAATACTGGGCGGGAAAAACTTGTTGAGATAAAAAGTATAGTTGCTGAAGGGAAGGTGGAACAGTGGAACGCTCGAATCGCTGCTCGCTGGATTCAACACTCGGTCGATAATCGGAGCGATCAGCAGTGCGATGGCGCCCTCCGCAAGCGCTACGATCATCAGCAGAGCAATCCCCGCCCCCATTCGAAGCCTGTACGGCCATACGTACCCCAGCAGCCGCTTCAGTTGTGGTGAAAGCAGAGACGCCAAGATTTTCTCCCGCTGGATACCTTTGTACGCTATTCGCCCGTGGAGGGATGTGTCAAGTTTGGCGGGGCGCCGGACGCTGGGTCCGATTCTACTTGTCAATATCGCGGTGCGCCACTTTCGTCGCGTATTTGCGCTTCTCGAGCGCCTTCCTGATTTCTTCCGCGAGCATCACGGAGCGGTGTTTGCCACCCGTGCAGCCAAACGCGATCGTCAGGTAACTCTTGCCTTCTTCAATGTAATGGGGCATCAGGTACGCAAGCAGGCTTTCCATACGCCGCAAAAATTCGCCGGTCTGCGGAAAGGACCGGATGAACCGCCGCACTTTGTCCGAGCGTCCGGTGAACCTTCGCAAGCCGGGAACGAAGTGAGGATTCGGCAAAAACCGCACGTCAAAGATCAGGTCCGCATCGGCCGGCACACCGTATCTGTAGCCGAAGCTCACAACCGAAATGAGCATGGGATGGCGGTCGGGATTCTTGAAGCGCCTGGTGATGAAGCTCCGCAATTCATGCACATTGAATTGCGTCGAGTCGATCACCACATCGGCCAGCTTACGGATCGGCGCCATCAGCTCGCGTTCCTGCGCCAGGCTCTCGCGCACCGAATACTCTTGTCCCAACGGATGCGGACGGCGGGTCTCGCTGTACCTGCGCAGAAGCGCGTCGTCGTTGGCTTCGATGAAGACCAGAGAGATCGGGTGGTCCTTGCGCAGATGGGTCAGGAGTCCCGGCAATTTCTGGAGATGTGCGCCTTCGCGCGCATCGACGAGGAGCGCTGCACGGCTTAAGTTGTCTTCTCCGGCCTCATGGAGTTCGGCAAAGATTGGAATGAGTTCTACCGGCAGGTTGTCCACGCAGTAGAACCCCATATCTTCAAATGCCTTGAGGACCGTGCTTTTTCCGGAACCGGAAAGTCCGGTGAGAATTACGAGCTGGTTGGATTCCCTTTTGGCTCGGGGTTTCACTTTCAATCCAGCGCTCAGCTTTTCACTCGCCGCTGGTGGGTGCTTGGGATGCGCATGTCTTCGCGATACTTTGCCACCGTCCGCCGTGTCACGTGGATTCCCGCATCTTCAAGCTTTTGCGCGATGTGCTCGTCGGTAAGCGGCTTCGTCGAATCTTCTTCTTCAATCATCTTCTTTACCAGCCGCTTCAGCGTGAGCAGGGACATTCCCCCGCCTTCCGGCCCGTTCACCGATTCGCTAAAAAATGATCTCAGTTCCAGCACTCCCTGCGAGGTATGCGCGTATTTGCTCGCCACGGCGCGGCTTACCGTGGATGGATGCACGCCAACTTCTTCCGCAACTTCTTTGATCATCATGGGCTTCAGCACATCCGGCCCGTGATCCAGAAATTCTCCCTGCCGCGCGATGATCGACTGGCACACCCGTAGAATCGTGTGTTTTCTCTGCTCAATATTTTTCAGAAGTTGAATTGCGGCAGTGAACCGTTCCTTCACGTAGTTTCGCACTTCGCGATCCGCCGCGTCGCGCGCCAGCAACCTGCGGTACGTCGGACTAAGCCGCAATTGCGGCATGTCGTCTTCGTTCAGAAAAACCTGCCACAGGCCGTCCACTTTTCGGAAATAAACATCCGGCTCGACCAGCCGCGGTTCCGTCTTGTTGTAGCGAAGTCCGGGCCGCGGATCGAGCTTCTTGATTACGTCCAGCGTACGCTTCACAACTTCGATCGGCCGATTCAGCGCCCGCGCGATTTCTTTCAGTTGATTTGCCTGCACCTGCTTCAGGTGCTCGGACACCACCTGCTGCGCCAGGCTATTCGTTGGATCAAGCGCTTTCAGTTGCAGGAGCAGACATTCCCGCAAATCCCGCGCGCCCACGCCGATCGGGTCGAAATCCTGTACTACCGCCAGCGCGTCCTCCAGATCGTCTTGAGTGAATCTCCCGTCTTGCAGCAATTCCTCATTCGAAGCAGTCAGATAGCCGTTCTCATCGAGATTGCCGATAATGCTCTCCGCAATTTCGCGCACTTCGTCAGAGCAAACCGTGACGCTCAACTGCCAGTTCAAGTGCTCGGAGAGGCCAGCCGGCGAAGACAAGAATTTTTCAAATGACGGCCGTTCGGAAACTTCGCGCTCCTGCGACTGCCCCCCGTCTCCGCCGGTGTCCAGATACTGGTTGAAGAAGCTGCCCACATCAAATTCGTCAAACGGATTTGCTTCTGGTTTCTCGGGCACCTTCTCCGTTTCATTTTTCAGGAAGTTTTCGTCACTGTAGTTGTCGGTGGTAGTGGCCTCTTCGCTCAGTTCTTCCAGCACGGGATTCGCCACCATCTCGGTGTTGATCATTTCTCTCAACTCAAGCCGGTTCAGCGCCAGCACGCTGACCATCTGCACCAGGCCAGGCGTCAGGATCTGCTTCTGCGCCACCTTGAGATTGAGTTTGAGTCCTTGCCAAGCCATATTCGGGAAAAAGTATTTCCTTCTAGCCGCGTTAGCGCTTCTTAGTTCAGGCGGAAATGATCGCCCAGATACACTCGGCGCACCTCGGGATCATTGCTCAGATCCTCCGGACGCCCCTTACGAAAAATCTTGCCGCTTTTTAGGATGTACGCCCGATCCGTTACCGTCAAGGTCTCTCGCACATTGTGGTCCGTGATCAGCACACCGATCCCAGACTCCGCCAGGTTGCGGATAATTTCCTGCAGGTCCTTCACAGTCAGTGGATCGATCCCTGAAAACGGCTCGTCGAGCAAAATGAACGAGGGCTCCAGAGTCAGCGACCGCGCAATTTCGAGGCGCCGCCGTTCTCCGCCCGATAGCATGTAGGCTTTGCTTGTCCGCACGGTTTCGAGACCCATTTGTACCAACAATTCTTCCAGACGATCGCGCTGCTGTTCCGGAGTTAGAGGGAGTGTCTCGAGAACAGCTAGCAAATTCTCCTCGCTGGTCAGCTGGCGAAACACCGAGGGTTCCTGAGGAAGGTAGCTGATCCCGCTTCGCGCCCGGAGATACATCGGGAGGTCGGTGATTTCCTCGCCGTTCAGCAATACGCGGCCGGAATCGGGACGGGCGAGACCCACTAGAATGTAGAAAGTAGTCGTCTTACCGGCGCCGTTGGGTCCTAGCAGCCCAACGACCTCGCCCTGTCCGATCTCCAGCTCAACGTCGTCTACGACCTTTCGGCCCCGATACGACTTATTCAACTCGACGGCCTGGAGCTTCAGCATTCCTCGTCACGGGTGACCACGAAAGGGTCACGCTTTTGTGTTCACTAGTATTACTCGACTCGGTGTTTGGTCAGCGTGCGCGATCCGTTTTCGGAATCGACGATGATCGTAGCATCCGCTAGAAAGAAGGTCAATTGACGTCCCGTCGTAGTGCCTTGCGCGGCGTCAAAAATGGTCGGCGTTCCGCCGGACATCACAAATTTTCCGTCCGCGGCGGTGTATTCGCCTCGCTCGGCCGTGGCGCGCCGCTCGCCCTGATCGACCGTCACACCGTTTGTGGCCACTGCCCGGCTGATCTGCTGTGCGCCGGGCGTTCTGCCGCCGCTGTCCCCGCTTTTTGTTCTCGTAAAGTACAAATCCAAAACATCGCTGCTGATCTTATCGTCGGGCGACTGCACCACGACGTTGTTCTCGAGCTTAGCCCGGCTCTGTTGATCCCAGTACGACAGCTTGCCTGACTGCGCTTGCCACAATGTAGGCTGCTTCGCTGATGGTGTTCCGTTCGCATTCCTCGGCGCTTGCGGAAAGGCCGCACGCACGCCGCCGACCGCAACCATCGCCCGCTCGCTCCTGAACAATTCAATCGAGTCCGCCTCGAGCACTGAATTTCCCTGCCACAGCCTTGCATGTCCACTATAGAGTGCTCGTCCGCTGATGGAATTTCCGCTTAACTGGTCTGCGCTGATGTTCGCCGCAACCGGCGCGAGTTGCACGGCTCCGCCGCGCGCTGACAAATCCGACGACCGCACTCCACCTTCGCCCCGCAGTTCTCCAGTTGCCTGCCAAAATGTCAATTTCGTCGCAGCGGTCATGCTTGTCGCGTCTCTCACCGTCGCACGCCCTGTCAGCGTCACCGTCTGCTCGGCTCGCGCAAATTCCGCGCGGTCCGCCTGCGCCGAGCGCGGTCCTTCGTTCAACTTGACGTTTTCGTTCAACTCCATTCGCGACCATCCACCCTGCGGCTGCAATTCCACAAAGCCGCTTTTCGCCGTTGCGGTCTGTTTGTCCGCTCCTAGAAGATTCCGCTCGGTCCGCACGTTTCCCTTGGCGTCCAGCCGCGAGGCCCTCCCCGCTTCGTCGAACTGCATATTCAGCTGGTTCGCCTGCAGCACGGTTCGAGAAGCTTTCGCTCTCGCGCTTGCTGCCTCATTCCACTCGATGCGCCCCGCACCCGGCGTCTGTGCCTTCGCCAGCCGAGTTCCTTTCCCGCGGCTAGTCTCGGCAAAGGCCAGTCGCAATTCTTCGGTCGTCAGCCTCCGCGTATCTCGAGCCTCGCTGCTTCTTTCGCCGGTGGCAATCGTGTTCGCGCGCGCGTCCACGCCACCCTTTAGCGTCAGCGTCTTCGGCGCGTTCGTACCCGTTATCATTTCCATCGATGCGTTCTCTGCCTTGATACTGTGCATCCCCTCTGGGCTTAGAGACTCGCCGCTCACCTGCCCTGTCGCCTCTGCACGGGTTAGCCACCCATCGGGCGCAAAATTCACCGCAATCTCATCGGCGGAGAGTTTTCCGGCGCCCTTCGACGCGGTGAACTCGGGCCGCATGTTCCGTCCATCGGATTTCGCTGTCAGTCGTTTCGCGTGGAAATTCTTATCCAACTCGAGCAGCATTCCCGCGGCAGTCAGCCGCTCGGCTTGGGTCTTGGCTTCCGCCGGTCCCGCCAGATAGATGGTTCCGACATCGCGTGAAAAATCCATTCGCGTTCCCGTTATCTCCAGCGGGTCTTTCCTGACGCCAGCCGCGTTCCTCTTTCCGTTCGTAGCGCCCTTGGGGCTGGGAGGCTGATCTAACGTCAGCTTCACATTCCTTTGCAGCCTGAGCGCACCCTGCTCTGAAAGGTACTGCGCGCCGAGCGCTTGTCCGCTGCCGTTGGCAAATTCAAAGCGCACTTCTTGGTCCGTCTTGGCCTCTCCGCTAGACCGGTTGAACAACACGCCTCGCGTTTCGACCTTCATCGTCCCCGGCGCTCCCGGCTTGCCTTTCGCGGCTTCCCACTCGTCCTCGCTCATGAGCACGATTTCTACATCTCCCGAGCAAGAGATGTCGCCGCTGTCTTTCTTATACCGGCATGCGTGCGTCTCCATCGTGTCGTGGCGATTGCCTTCTTTGCCGAAAATCGTAATCTTCACGCCTTCGAGGTCAGTTGCGTTCAGGCCTTTGAAGTCGAACGACTTCGACGCTTCGACTGTAAAGACCTTCTGGTTCTGCTCTACTTTTGAAAATGTCAGCAGGCTTGATTGCCGTTCCACGTTCACCGCGGGCGCCGGCGGGGCGTTCTTCCTTTCGACGTGTCGCGTCCACCCGCGATAGAAATACACTCCGGCCGTTACCACCGCGCACACCAGAGCCAGTGCCGCACTCCATCGCGCATACTTCGCCGCTTCGCTTTTCCTCATCGTGTAGCAAGCCCTTAGGGTAGCGTCTTCTTTCAGTTAATCAGAATTGCCATCGACTGTATAGAACGCCCCGCGCGGGTGACTGGACCTGGTCGGAGGCGCCTCTAGTCCGCCGGGTTACGGGCTTTCCCCTGCCAACTCCCAACCGCTGGGGGAGACGTAAGATTCTGTATCGCCTTCAGCCGAAGAAAGAATCTTGCCGGGGTCGACGGTATGGGAAAGGAAGCTTCCAGAGGGAAAATTTGTCGAGGCTTCCGTCATGGTTTCCGACCAACCGCACGGATTTCCGGTCGAAAAGAAACCGTTGAGCACGCTGCCTCACCGGAAGTCCTGAAATCCAGAGCGCAATGAGTGGCCGCTAGAGGCAACTCTATCCCGCCGATTCGGCGGTCGCCGCCGGCAGATGCGGCAGGATTCCGACATTCGCGACGGCCACGCTGTCTCGATTGGTATTCTTCGCAAGGTACATCGCTTCGTCCGCAAGGTGAAGTAATCCTTCTTTGGTACGCGAGTCGACGGGATACGACGCCACTCCCATGCTCGCCGTGAGCTTGATGTTCAGCCCCTCCCCGTGCAGCCAGGTCGATTCCCGCAGCATCTTATGGAGACGGCGCGCCACATTTATCGCACTGTCCTTCGAGGTCTGCGGCAGCAGCAGCACGAACTCGTCGCCGCCGTAGCGGAAGGCAAAATCGATCAGCCGGCAATGCGCCTTCAGGGCGTTCCCGATCTCCCACAAGAGCCGGGACCCGACCAGGTGCCCCTGCGTGTCGTTCACCTGCTTGAAATGGTCCAGGTCGATGAAGATGAGCGAAAATTCGTAGTTGTAGCGCTGCGAACGGTAAATTTCTGTTTCCAGAATAAAGCCCATGTGCCGGGCGTTATACAGCGTTGTGCAATCGTCGGTAATCGTCAGTTCGTGAATCCGCTTCACGTGCCGCGCATTTTCTAGAGCGATCGCGGCAAAGTCGGAAAGCGCTTCCAGCAGCTTCAGATCCCGCGCATCAAATCCGTCCGGGCCGATACAGTTGATCAGCTCAATGACGCCCAGACAGGTGTCACGGAATTTCACTGGTACGGCGACGATCGATTGGGTTTCCGTTTTCGTCTTCTCGTCTACTTGCGAGAAAAACCGCGTGTCCTTCGAAGTGTCCGGCACAACCACCGTCTCGCCGTGCGCAGCGACCCAGCCCGCGATTCCCTGCCCGATCTTGACGCGCACATCTTTCAGCGCCGTCGAAGCGGTTCCGACGGCCAGCTCGAAATACAACTCCTGCTTCGCCTCATCGAGCAGCAACAGGGACCAGTTGTCCGGGCGCAGAAACTCGTCGATCTTCTCCATAATCGTCCGCAGCACCTGGTCGAGCTGCAACGACGACGTGAGCGCCTTCCCGAGTTCCTGGAAGACCGCGACCTCGCCTGCTTCGCGTCTCTCCCCGGGCAGCCCCGGATTCCGGCGCCGTTCAATGGCTGGAAACTGTTTTGTTTCCTCCACGCTGAGCAGTCCTATCCCCTGGTTTCATTTGCGGAGGCCGTGCAGCCGTCTGCATACACGGAACCCTTCGCAGCTTCCCACCCGTCTGCGTTTCCAAGGCCAGTATAGGCACCCTGCAAAAACGCGCGCAACCTATCCGTGGTACAGGCGTTGCTATCTCGCCATCCACGTTTGGCGGACAACCGCAGGCCGCCGCATAAGCCCAACAGAGACTTCGGGCATCTATTTCTTTTTCATCGGTTTGACACGCTCTGGCACCACACATATAGTGCGACGAGGCAAGTTTTTGCCCATTCCTGCGGGGGCTTCCGGCCCGGCGGTGCCGTGGCATCCGCCAATGAAATCGAGGATCGGTCCGACGAAATGGCCAAGGGTACGTTTGGGGAGCGCCTGAAGCGCGAACGGGAGCTGCGGGAGGTTACGGTGAGGGAAATTGCTTCCGCGACGCGCATCGCTCCGAAATTTCTCGAGGCCCTAGAAAACGAGCAATGGGAAAAGCTTCCCGGTGGCGTGTTTGGCCGCGGATTTGTGCGCACCATCGCGCGATACCTTGGCTTGAGTGAAGAAAATCTCCTTTCCGAATACGACCTTGCGCGCGGCGAAACCAACCAGCCAGTTGAACAAAAGCCGGAGGAACGGATTCCGTCTCCGCCGAAATGGCTGCCGGCTGCGGCGTTGATTGTGTTGGTTGCGCTAGTCGTCGGCCTGGTTCTCGGCGGGCGGTACGCCTGGCAGCGCTACCTGGCGCACCGGGCCGCGAAGAAAGCATCTGCCGTGGTCAGCCTTCCCATCGCTCCGGCCGCGCAAAATTTTCTGCCCTATGGACCTCTCGATTACTCTACGATCGCCAACGAAAGAACCCCGCCACTGTGGCCGCCGCCGACTCGTCCGCGGTGTTGCTGCAGTTGAACGGCCACACGGTTACTTTGAACGGCAAGCCCAACTCCTCCGGTACAATTTCATGGTCGAAGGATCAGAGGCAGGCCACCAAGTGGAACCACTCAAGGCTGAAATTCTGGAAGAATTGCGGCAAGGACACGCGAGCCGCGAAGAAAAGCTCGCTGTGTGCACCGGCGGGGTGAAACTCCCGGCGCCCGATCTGGCGGAAATTCTGACCGTGCTGGCGCTAGATTCCGACGAACTGGTTTCGACCCGAGCGCAGGAATCGATTCTCGCATTGCCCATAGAAAACTTTGTGGAGGCGTTGAACCGGCAGCAGGCGCTCGAACCGCTGTTCGAATTCGCCGCACGAAATCTGGCAGCCAAGCCTGGCGTTGCGGACGCATTAATTAAGAACAAGAATTGCCCGGCGGAACATCTGGTTCCCCTCGTGGAGCATCTCTCTGCGCTCGGCGTGCAAGCACTGATGGATGAACTGGAACGCGTCAGCGATTCGCGCGAACTTGCTTCGGCGCTCGAAAGATCCAGTTCCGCGACCCTTGACCAGAAGAGCCAGTTGAATGAATTGCTGAGCGACGCGAAGCCGGACCTCGCCGCGCTGGAAGAAGTTCTGGCAGAATCCGAACCCGATGACGAGCGCCGTAAAACCTTGCTGCAGCAGATCTCCCAGATGACCGTTTCGCAGCGCGTGAAATTTGCGATGAAGGGCGGATCCGAAGCGCGCCGCACCCTGATTCGCGACACCAACAAGGTCGTGCAGCGCGCGGTCTTGCAATCGCCCCGCTTGACGGACCAGGAAGTGGAGGCCTTTGCTTCAATGGCTAATCTGACGGACGAAATCCTGAGGTTGATCGGAAAAAACAGAAATTTCCGGAAGAACTACAATGTCGTTCGCAACCTGATGAACAACGGGAAGGCACCGCTGGATGTTACCCTGAACCTGCTTCCCATGCTCAATCCCGCCGATCTGAAAAAACTGGGAATGAACAAGAATATTCCCGAAACGCTGCGCTCGACCGCAGTAAAGCTCATGCGGCAGCGTAACGAAACAAAGAAGTAGCCCGCTTCCGAACCGGTAAGGCGCAGGTTGAGAACTTGCGGACGCTCGGGCCACCCGCTATCATCGGCGGCATGAGAACCGCCCGGAAGTTTTCTCCCAACCATCTTCACTGGTTTGGGTTGATTGCACTTGGCGCTGCTTGCGTGCTCGCGGCACGATTTGCGAGCGCGGCTCCATCCGACCCATGGACCGCGGAACAGACGGTGCAACCCGCGAAGCTCGTGGAGGAGCTGCAGCTAGAAAAAGATCCCCACGTGACTGTGATCTACGTTGGAGTGCGCGCGCTGTATAACGGGGGACACATTCCCGGCGCGGTGTTTTATGGTCCGGGATCGACGCGCGAAGGGATCGCCGAGCTCAAGAAATATGCCGCGACATTGCCGAAAAATTCCGATGTGCTGCTGTATTGCGGTTGTTGCCCGCTGGAAAAGTGTCCGAATCTGCGACCTGCCTTCGCTGCTTTGCGAGAAATGGGTTTCGCCCGCTTCCGAGTACTGATCCTGCCGACGAGTTTCAGTGCCGACTGGGTGGAAAAAGGATATCCGGTTCAAAAAGGCGACTGAACGGGTCGCCGCGAATTACCCGTCGAGCTTCGGATAATGTTTGTGAAAACCGGTGGCCTCCTGGTAGGCGCGGGCGAGCGCAAGCAGTTTCGATTCTCCATACAAATTCCCGAGAAATGTCAGGCTTACGGGTGTTCCCGGACCGCCAACGTTTTCCTCGGCGCCATCGGCCGGCGATGCGGGCAAGGGCGCATCGGGGCCTCGTAAACCGTTGGGAAGAATTAGCGCAGGATGGCCGGTGAGATTGGTGATGACCAGCTGCTGGCTGAACGTCGGCGCAACGATTGCATCGAATTCCGAAAACACTTTGCCGACCGCGTCCATGGCGAGTCGGCGCGCGCGGCTGGCCTGAATGTATTCAACCGCGGGGAAGAATCGTGCCGAGCGAAAACTATTGGGCCAGTCGTCGGGACCCTGCTCGGTAAGAAGTTTGTCGCGGCCACTGCGCGTCAGTTCGTCGAATGCCGCTGCGGCTTCCGATTCGAGCATCATTACCATTGCGTCGTAAGGAAATTTCGGCATCTCGACCGGGATCAGGTGTACGCCCATGGAGCGGAGCTTCTCGAGCGCGGCGTCATTGAACTTGCGATCATATGCGGCGCGAACGTGAGAAGCTTCACGGCGCTTCCGCGCCTTCTCGCGTTTCGCAAGCTCCTCGGGAGTCGTGGCGGGCTTCTCCGCCGTTTCTTGTTGCTGCGCCTGCGGCGCGGATTCGAAATCCTGCTTCAAGTAGCCGACGCGAAGCCGGCGCCAATCGAGGTCTGCGTTCCAATTGAATGCGGCGTTTGGGGCGACGGTTCGGTCCTTGCCGTCGGGCCCGTGTATTGCATCGAGCACCAGTGCGCAGTCTTCCGCGCTTCTGCAGATGGGGCCTAGCTTGTCCATGCTCCAGGAAAGAGCCATGGCACCGGTACGCGGCACAAAACCGAAGGTCGGTCGCAATCCGGTACAACCGCAGCGCGTCGAGGGTGAGGAAATCGAGCCGAGAGTTTCCGAGCCGATGCTGAATGCCACGCAACCTGCCGCGGTTGCGGAGGCGGGACCCGCGGACGAACCGCTGGAACCCTGGCGAGTGTTCCAGGGATTGCGCGTGATGCCGCCAAACCAGTGATCGCCCATGGCCAGAGCCCCGAGCGTAAGTTTTGCAACCAGCACGGCGCCGGCCTCGTCCAACCGCTTTACGACAGTCGCATCTTCTTCGAGCACCTGCTTCTCGAAACCACCCGCGCCCCAGGTTGTCGGGTAACCCTTTACCGCGAGAAGGTCCTTTGCGCCCCACGGCAAACCGTGAAGCGGGCCCCGATATTTTCCGGAGGCGATTTCGCGGTCGGCTTCTTTTGCCCGGGCACGAGCGCGGTCTTCCGTGAGTGTGACGACAAATTTCAATTTCGCGTCATAGCGCTTCAGGCGCTCCAGGCACATTTCCGTGAGCGCCGTCGACGAAATCTTGCGGGCGCGGACCAATTCGGCGAGCTCTCGCACCGTGGCAAACGCAAGTTCGTCTGCTCTTTTGAAAGCGACGATCGCTGGCGCGGCGGACATGCTCATAGGAACCTTTTGAGTTTCGAGTCTCGCCCGCGACGTATCGGGCAGAAATAGCAAGGAAGGCTCAACGGAGTTCGGCAGATGAAGTTGATAGATTTCGTCAAATCCCTTGGCGCGCCCATTGAGATTTTCCAGCATCATCTCCTTGTATTCATCGGGAATCGCAATTCCTGCGATCTTCGCGGCGTCATCGATCATTTCTCGCGTGATGCCCGGTTTATCCTGCGACTGTGCCCAAAGCACGCCGGGCAGGAGTGTGCCGCTCAGTCCCGCCCCCGAGAATACCTTCATGAATTCGCGCCGCTGAAGCATCGCCGAAACCCCCTCAAGCTGATCGAGCGGGCGTACATTACCACAGTAAGGAGAGGCCCTTCCGAAGGAGGACGCAGCGGGACGGGGAAATCTGCTTTCATCACGCCAGTTGATGTACTCTTACTGCCGATAACCGGGAAACGCGGGAGGCTACATGGCACGCAGCAGGACTCTATTTCCGTTGTACGGATCGGCCATATTTTTTTCTATTTTGTTTACCTCGCCAATTCTCCTGCGCGCGCAATCCGCTTTGCCGAAGCCGGAGAAAGATACGGTACTGAAAGCCTCGGACATCAAGCCGAAGCTTTTCCCGGAGACAGTATTCTTCCGCGGTCAGACGGCTCCCGCGCAAATGCGAAATACGGGCGGAATTCATTTCTCCGATGATCTCTACATGCTGGCCGGATTGGTTGACAACTCCGGATACTCGACAGGAATTCGCGAAAAATATCAGGGCTACCTGATCACCGAAGTGCCGCTGCAATTTGGCGAGCAGAAACTGAAACCAGGCGCATACGGAATGGGTTTCATCGAAGGCGGAAAGTTTGTGGTCCTTGATCTGGCCGCCAATGATCTGCTGCAAGCGGGCTCGCAAAAGGATGCTGAAATGAAGCGGCCGGTGCCGCTGCAGATTGTCGCCGCATCGGAAAACGGAAAATACCGGCTGTACGCGGGACGCGACTTTGTGGAATTCAGCCGCTCGAAATAATAAATTCTTACCGTAGCAAACTCGATCTAGCGGAAGACGAACAGGACAAGGGCGGGACCAAATCCCATGAATCACAGTTCTCTGCTCAAGCGTTCGCTCGCACTCTTCATTGCATTGTTCTCCGCCTCACTGGTGCACGCGCAAAAACCTGCAAAGACGCCAAAAACAATCTTTGACGGAAAAACATGGTGGGATCAGGTAAAAGTGATCGCGGACGACAGCATGGAGGGTCGCGAGACAGGAAGCCTGGGCCTGCGCAAGGCGCAAGCCTACGCCGTGGAGCAATTGAAGCGCGCCGGCCTGGCCCCTGCAGGAACCGACGGCTACTACCAGAACGTGAAATTCGTACAGCGGCAAATTGATGAGAAGAATTCCTACGCGTTCCTTTCTCAGCATGGGCAAGCGAACCCCGTGGCGCTGGGTGACGATGGCTATTTTTCAACGCGTGTCGAAGGCTCCGACGACGAGATTAACGCGCCGCTGGTATTTGCGGGAAACGGGCTGCAGGTTCCGGAAAACAACCTGGATGAACTGGCGGGGCTGAACCTCAAGGGAAAGATTGTTGTGTATCTCGCCGGATCGCCTTCCACCGTCGACGGTTCGCTGGCGGCGCACTACGGAGGCCTGGCACAACGCTGGAAGAAGTATGCGGAAGGCGGAGCAATCGGGATGATCGTGATCCCCAATCCGGCCTCGATGGACATTCCCTGGTCGCGCATGTCATTGAACCGCGCGCACCCTTCGATGGACCTCGCGGATCCGGAGTTTAATGAAGTGGCGGGGCTGAAACTCGCCATGGTTTTCAATCCCGCCTCTGCGGAAGCTTTGTTTAATGGCTCAGGTCACAGCTTCGCCGAAATCGCGGACCTCGGCCGCGAACGAAAGCCTCTTCCCCATTTTGATCTGAATGTTTCCCTGAAAGCCCGCGCGGTGATTCAGAAGTTCAACCTCGAATCGGCGAACATTGTGGCCAAGCTTTCCGGCACGGATGCCAAGTTGAAAAACGAGCATGTAATTCTTTCCGCTCACGTTGACCACGTGGGAATCGGCGAGCCCGTGAACGAAGACCGCATCTACAATGGAGCGATGGACGATGGGAGCGGCACTGCAGCAGTGCTGGACATCGCGGCGTCCCTGAAACAACATCCGGAGACGCTAAAGCGATCGATCCTGTTTGTACTGGTGACGGCCGAAGAAAAGGGCCTGCTCGGATCGAAATATTTTGCTGCACATCCGACTGTAGACGCCAAATCGATCGTGGCGGACATTAACATCGACATGTTCCTTCCCATCGTGCCGCTGAAAATTCTGCGCGTGCAAGGAATCAACGATTCGACGCTGGGCGATCGCGCCGCTGCGGTTGCAGGCGCGTTTGGGGTAAGAGCCGTGCCCGACCCCGAACCCCTGCGGAATCTTTTTGTCCGCAGCGACCAATACAACTTCATCCGGCAAGGCGTCCCAGCGGTGATCATGGATGTCTTCTACGAAGCAAATTCGCCGGAAGCGAAGATTTTCAAGGACTGGCTCACGCAGCGGTATCACGCGCCAAGCGACGACGTGAACCAACCGGTGGATCTGCACTCCGCGGCGCTCTACGAAGGGATCGTCAGGCGACTGCTGGTCGAAACAGCCAATGCCAACGAACGGCCGCAATGGAAGCCGGACTCGTTTTTTCGCCGTTATGCACAAAGTCAGACGAAATAGATTACGTTTCGCCGCGCCGCTTGTAATTTCCCGCGGAAAGTGAATCGGACATGATGAATATCGACTGGCTACGCCAGACCTGCCTCGAATTTCCGTATGCTACCGAGCAGATTCAGTGGGGCAATGATCTTCTGTTCAAGGTGGGCGGAAAGATGTTTGCGCTTTCCCCGCTCGAGCCTGCTCCAGTGTGTCTTGCCTTCAAATGTTCGGACGAAGCGTTCGCTGAGCTGACCGAACGTCCCAAAGTGATTCCTGCGCCGTACCTGGCGCGCGCCAAGTGGATCGCGCTGGAGGCTCCGGAAGCAATTTCGCGCGGCGAACTTGCCGAATTGCTGCGCGCGTCGTACGACCTGGTATTTGCAAAATTGCCGAAAGGCGTGAAGGAACGGCTGTCCCGACCCGTGCGCAATTCCCGCAAGAAATCGCCAAGGAAAAACGAGAAATCCGCGGGCCGGCGCAGGACTCGGGATTAGGCAGTGACTTTGTTTGCAGGGACCTTGGGGATCGCGCGCCTTAGAGGCTTGGCACCCGAGAGCGGGAAAGTCATGCTCCAGAAATTGATTTCCGTCGACAGAAACTCAATGCCGACATGGGTCTTTCCATCGCGCTTGCGCTGGATCGAGGAAATGCGCGCTTCTACTTTGCGTGCGCTGCTTTCATTGACAACCAGAATGATCTGGCCGATGACGAGGGGATGCTCGGTTTCGATTTGCGCGCCGTGCTGGCTGACGGCGTTGGATTTCGCATGCACACAGAATTTCGTTCCGTCTTCATTGTGCCCGTGCAATGCAAGCGGTACAGTCAGCGAGACTCGTTGTGTGCGGCGACGTTCTTTACAGCGAAAGTGCAGTAGGGACATAAAAAAAGGCCAGGTACTCCTGCTGGTTTCAAAAGCTCAAGGACTCTTCCCTCGGTGGGCTCGACCATGGAAAGCAGTTGCGGGAGCGAACCGCGTTCTTGCTACATCCCGCACCGATGGATGGAACCCAACGTTGCGGTGATCTTCTCAATCGCCGCCAAGGGCGACAATAGAGGAGTAGTACCAGAACCCCTCACCTAGCGAGTAGTACGCTAATACACCGTTCTTCAAGCGTCAACGCTAAATTTGCTTGTAAATATAATTTCTTGAGGCGGCGTCCGGAAACCTGCAGGATTTCACCATCGCTTCTACAGAAAAACCACGGGCAACGGGCAAATACAGAAACGCGTCTAAGCTGCAGGACAAGAGAAGTCGTCCAGCGTTGCCCAAAGCCCCACGGCTCTCTCGCAAAAATACAAGCATCTAATTCAGGAGACCCGAATGAGGCGTATCGCGTTGTTCTTACTGTTGTGCGGAGCTACGGCCGCCCCATCGACGTTTGCCCAGGATCATTTTGCCGTCGGGGCCTACGCGGACTATTTCCGGCTTTCGGAAACCAACACCAATTTTGTCGGCGTCGGCGTCCGGCTTGGCGTCGGCATTGTTCCCCGCGTGATGCTCGAAGGGGAAATGAGCTACGACTTCAGCCAGACATTCACCGAAGACTTTTTCAATGGCACGACGCTGACGGTTCAACGCTCCAACATGCGGCTCCTGCACGGCTTATTTGGGCCCAAAGTTTCCCTGGGACACGGGAATCTTCATCCGTTCGTCACATTGAAAGGCGGGTTCCTGAACACGCGATTTGATACCGCTCCCGTCACCGTCGGCGGATTCATCAGCAATGTGCAGCACTTGCGCTCGCAGGATCTGATGGGCTCGCTGTACCCCGGTGTGGGCCTCGAGGGCCACATCGGTCCCGTTGGGCTGCGGTTTGATGTCGGTGACGAAATCTACTTTAACGACGGAACACACCACAACTTGCGTGCGGCCTTTGGGCCATACATCCGTTTCTAAGGAAGTCTCACAGAAATTGCACGGCCCGTGCCTTGCTTGCGGAAGCAGGGCACCCTTTTTTCGTTACATCCGGCCAGAAAGTGCCGCCCGCGTAATCGAAGCGCTGACCGAATATGGGTCAAGAGCTCAGGGCTTTCCGGGCACGGTCGGCTGAGGATTGCCGCTGATTTCGTCCTTGTTGAACGTAAGACGTGTGCCGCCGGGCCAGGACCATGTCATGCGGTAAACCAAACCGTCGGTCCCGCGCTCGAAATGAATGCGCGCGTATTCGGCTCGCAAGAAGAACGTGTCGCCCTCGATCATCACCATTTCCCGCCAGAACTGATCGCTGTCCCAGCGCATCGTGATGTGCCCTTCGCGTATATCAAGCGTCTGTGAGTGGGACTTGTCCGCCGTATGATATCCGCCGATGTACTGGCGCATGGAGCGATCTCCCAGTACGATCGTCGTGATCTGCGGCGGCTGAGAAACCTCTCCGCCAAACAAGACGGCTTCCAAATCCCGAGGAATCCGGCCTGAAAAACCGGACTGAATATTGCTCAGCACGACGGCGTAGATGTGCTCCCGCGGATAAATCGCGATGTGTGCCTGGAAACCTTCGACTTGGCCCGACTGTTCGATCAAATCGCGCGAAGAATATTTGCGCTTGCCCCACCCATAGGGATATTTCAGCTTGCTGAGATCAAAGTTTGGATTGGTGTCGACCGCGCGAAGCCACTGATAGAGATCCTGCGCGCTTGAAAAAACCGAGCCTGGACCATCGAGCGCCGCTTCATTGTAAGGGAGCGGGCGTAGGTGCGCCTCCGAGGCAGTGGCCACACCTCCGAACGCGTTGCGGCCCTCAGGAAGATTCCGGCATGCGGTTCCTGAATTTTCCATCTGCAGCGGGGCAAAGAAATTGTTGCGAAGAAACTCTCCATATGATCCGCCGGTGACCCGCTCGATCACCGCGGCCAGCAGAAAATAGCCTTCGTTGCTGTACCGCGATTCCTTTCCGGGATGGAAAAGAGGCTTGGCGGAAGCCAGCCTGCGAACCACCTCTTGCCGCGAAAGACAATCGCGATAAATTTCCTCCGAATCCAGAACCCCGACACCCGATTCGTGCAGCAGAAGTTGTTCAATCGTTATTGAATCTCCGTTGGGGATGCCGTTCACATAGCGGCTCAACGGATCGTCGTAGCGAAGCTTTCCGTCTTTCGCTAGCTTTTCGATAGCGGCCGCGGTAAACGTTTTGCTCACCGAAGCGACCCGAAAACGCGTTTCCAGCCGGTTTGGCGAGCCGACCTGAGGGTCGGCCGGTCCATAGGCCCCTTGAAAAAGCACCCTGTCGCCTTGCGCGAGCAATACCACGCCGCTGAAATCCCCTGCGGCCTGATACGCCTTCAGCCAGGCGTCCGCCCGAGCGGAAACGGCTTTGGCATCAAGAGCAGTCTGCCCGGCGCAGGGCGGTGTTCGCACGCAAACCAGGGTCGCAATGATCAGCGGCAGAAAGCGTCGGCGAAGAAAAAGACTGGACATAACAGGCTGTACAATTCTCTCCTGATCCTCTTGCTAGCCTATCGCAATTCTGAACCTGGCCGATAGGACAGGTAGGGCCGAGACCGGCTCGAGCGCGCCCTGCAGGCATTGTAACCGGATCGCTATTTGCAGTTTGACCACGACCTGCCGCGCCGGTGCCCTGGCGCGCGAGCCGTGTGTTAGATTGCGAAATTGACGGCAGATGCGCGCCCGAAACCGTGAACAGTCAATTGCCGAACCATCCAAGCCACCAACATAGCCCCGAACGGGTCAAACGGGTGGAGGTGTATTGGCACGCAGTCTCCTACAAGCGCTTGGTCCTCTACGTCCTGCTTCTCGGCGCCCTTGTTTTTGCTTCCTTTTACTTTGTGACGCCAGGATTCTACGCCGCGGTGTTGAAAAAAGTGTCCAGTGCGGTGAGCGGCTCAGACAGTGATCCTGTGCCGCTGGCTACGACTCAAGCGAAATTTGTCAATCTGGACGGCCGCGTCCAAATCAAAAAAGTAAATTCCGTTCAGTGGGTCGACGCCGACTACCGCACCACCCTCGACAAAGGCGACTTGATTCAGACCGCTTCCGACGGAGCGGCCCGCATCACCTTCGCCGACACAACGTCATACACGATCAAACCCGACACCCTGGTCACCGTCGAAGAAAACAACGTTACACGCGACCAGGCGACCACGGCGGTTCGCATCAACACCGGCGCGGTTGACCTTTCAACACCGAGCTGGAGCTCACCGAATTCCCACGCCGCGGTGAGCGTGGAGGATACCGTCGCGCAGATTCGTCCAAACAGCCGCGCTTCCGTGAAATCGGATCCGCAATCGAGGGAAAGTGAAATTCTCGTGGCCAGCGGCAGTGCGGAAGTTCGGCGAGGCAACGAAAAAGTAGAACTCGGACAATTCCAGAAAGCGAATATTCCATCTAGCGGTCCGATCACCAAGTCTGACGTCCTAGCGCCTCCCGACCTGTCTCAGCCTCTGAACCTTGCTCCGATCATTGTGGAAGTTCCGCGGGCTGCGACCATTCATTTTGAATGGAAACCCGTGAAAGGCGCGGTCTCCTATATTGTTCGAATCAGCGCGACCGCGATGTTCACCAAGATGGTGAAGCAAGCAAAGATCTCTGGCCCGGCGGCCGATATCAGCGGGCTGGACGCCGGAGATTATTTCTGGAACGTCATCTCCGTTGATGCGTACAAAAAGACCAGCGACGTGAGCGAGACATTCAAATTCTCGATCGTCGCCCAGGGCCGCACCCAGGAGATGATGCTGGAGATCGGCGGTACTCAGTTGCACGGCCGCGTGGTGGAGGTCTTCGGCAAGACAGAGCCCGGCGCTGCGTTGATCATCAACGGCCAACCGGTACCCAGCATCGCGGGAGACGGCGGCTTCCGCTATTTTACGGAACTTTTGGAGCCCGGCGAGCACACCATCGTAATCGTCGGACAAAACCGGCGCGGCGGGACCGCAAAGCAGCAGGTGACGATCGTCGTGCCGAAATAGCCTTATCCTGGATCGATTTGCGCAATGTGGCTTTTGCCCTACGCGCCGTGTTTGGAGAGAATAGGGAGTTGCGTGCCGCGCTGGAAACTTGACGCCCTCCGCAGGGTTTCAGGGTTTGCCTTAGAAGCCCCGACATCAAACGATTCGGGCTTCGCTTTTTTCTAGAGTGAAAGGACTGGGGGAATGAACAAGAACGGTTACAACATGAGGTCGGTGTTCAGTCTGTTTTCGTCCGACCTCGCCATCGATCTGGGAACGGCCAATACCCTCGTCTTTTCGCACGGCAAAGGCATTGTGGTGAACGAACCGTCCATCGTTGCCATCAACAAAGTCAGCGGCGAAGTTGTGGCGGTAGGGCGCGAAGCGAAAGAGATGCTCGGCCGCACTCCCGGCAACGTCGTTGCTATTAAGCCCATGAAGGACGGGGTGATCGCAGATTTCAAGGTCACCGAAAAAATGTTGACGTATTTCATTCAGAAAGCACATAACCGGCGCGTTCTCGTTCATCCGCGTATCGTCATTGGCGTTCCGAGTGAAATCACTCCTGTTGAAAAACGCGCCGTTCAGGACTCCGCTTATCGCGCGCGTGCCAGCGAGGTTTACCTGGTGGAACAGGCGATGGCCGCGGCCATCGGCGCAGGTCTTCCGATTGAAGAGCCCAGCGGCAACATGGTGGTGGACATCGGAGGCGGCACCACGGACATTGCAGTCATTTCCATGAGCGGTATCGTGTACTCCCGTTCCGTCCGCGTCGCCGGCAACGAAATGGACGAAGCCGTGATGCAGTACCTCAAGCGAAAGTACAACCTGCTTGTGGGCGAACGCACCGCGGAACAAATCAAAATGGAAATCGGCTCGGCCTATCCGCTTGAAAAGCCCCTTACCATGGAAGTGAAAGGCCGCAACCTCATCGAAGGCGTTCCCCGCACGGTCACCATCGATGACAGCGAAATCCGCGAATCCTTGAGTGAGTGCGTCGCCACCATTGTGAATGCGGTACGCGTGGCGCTAGAGCGCACTCCGCCGGAGCTTTCTGCGGACATCAGCGACCGCGGAATCGTTCTGACGGGCGGCGGAGCCCTGCTGAAGAATCTCGACAAGCGCATTCGCGAAGAAACCGGCTTGCCGGTTTCGATTGCCGACGATCCGCTCGCTTCTGTTGTGCTCGGTACCGGCAAGATGCTCAGCGATTTCAAGCTGTTGCGCCAAGTTTGTATCGATTAGAGGTTGAACGGATCTGATAAGGGTGTTAGCGGTTTTTCACGAGTCACTAGTCACGAGTCCTCAGCCACTCTTCGCTAGTCACTCCAGGTGATTTTCGAATTTCGAGTTTCGGGATCTCAATGGTCGGTCTACCCTCTCGGCATCGCTCGCTGTTTCTCCTCGCGGGAGTAGTGTTGCTGCAGGTGTTGCTGCTTGCGGTACAGATCAAGCGCGATTCGCAGGGGCGCCTCATCCGGGTGTGGACCGTTTCCGCGGTCTCTCCCGTCGAACGCAGCGGCGCTTGGGGTATCGGAAAATTTCGCGATGCCTGGCGCCACTACTTCGCCCTTAGCGATACCGCGCGGCAGAACGAAGCCTTGCGCCGCGAAAACGGCCAGCTGAAACTTGAAATCATGCAGTTGCAGGGAAAGTCCGCTGAAGCGGACCGCCTCGCCGCGTTGTTGAATTTCAAGCAAAAACAAGCCAAAGTTCCGACGGTCGTCGCCCGCGTCATTGGCTCCAGCGCCGATCCCAACAGCAGCGTGATTTATCTCGATCAGGGACACCGCGACGGCATTCGCAAAAATATGGGCGTCATTACTCCTGAAGGGGTCGTCGGCAAAGTTATCGAAGCCTTCCGCGACACTTCTCAGGTGCTCCTGCTTACCGATCGTGACAGCGGCGTCGGAGCCATGATCGCCGATTCGCGCATTCAAAGTCCCGTCGGCGGCACCGGCGAACCGCTTCTCAACATGAAATATGTCGGCAACGACGACGAAGTCAGCGTCGGCTCTCGCGTCGTTACCAGCGGTATGGATCGCATCTTTCCGAAGGACCTGCCCGTCGGTGTCATTACCCAGGTCAAGCCCGGCGGACAGTACAAACAGATTCGCGTTCGTCCCTCCGCAAATCTCGAGAAGCTCGAAGAAGTCATCGTGCTCCTCACCACGGATCCCTTTGTCCTGAAACAGGAACCTCAGGCCAGCGGCAATTCCCCTGCTCCTCAAGCCGCAGCAACTCAGCCGACCTCTGCCGCAACCAACGCTAAGCCCACGGACAAGCGCCCATGAACGACACATACGATCTGCGTATCAGCGAGTCGCACATTGAAGTCCACAAATTTCACAGTGGCACGATTCTGCTCAGCCTGCTGGTTGCTGTCGTCTTACAGTCCTTTTTGCCCGTCTATATTTCCAAAGCTGGCATTCTCGATCTGCCGCTGCTCATTACCATTTATTTCGGACTGAGCCGCCGCAATCCCTCCACCGGACTTCTTCTGGGCACCGTCGTCGGGGTCCTTCAGGACAGCCTCAGCAAAACCCCTCTCGGCCTCTTCGGCATCGCCAAGACCATCATTGGCTATCTTGCCTCATCCATCGGCGCGCGCCTCGATACCGAGCACCCTGCAGCACGCTTCGCCCTCACCGCTGCTTTCTTCGTGCTGCATCAGGGCATCGTCATTCTCATCCAAAAGCTGCTCCTCGCCCAACCTCAGCCCTGGTTCACCATGCGTCTTCTCGTCGCTTGCCTGGTCAACGCCTTCCTCGGCGTTTTCCTCTATTTCCTACTCGACCGCCTCCGCAAATCCTGACACCGACGAGACAAGATTTGCCGCGTTACAAACAACTTCCCGAAGACTTGAAACCAGATCTCCATAATCGCGCCTAGCCATGCGCGGCGAGGATGCACCATGGGCAGGGCAGATCTTCCATCGTGTAGAGGTGTCGGATGACCAAATCCTACATCGCTGACTACAGATCGTATCCGCAGGAGACTAGGGGAGCATCGTAGATCAAAATGGAAGATGTTCTGGCTCGGCGGAAGAGTCCTGACAGCCTGGCCGCTGCCTTTGCCACCAGAGTTCGCGGACTCGAGAAACAAAAATGGCAGCATGCAACTCCACGGTAATCTACGCCGATGGTTCGAGGAGCTTTTTCAAACGGGATAACACGCTGATTTCATCTTCGTAGCCGCGGACAAGTCAGCTCGCGACGTCCTGGATGTTCGGTGCTTCGAGCGCGAGGTGCTCGTTCGGCATCGTTTCTGGTGTTTATACTCGTCGGCGAACTGCTAACGTCAGTGCCTCAACAAAAACTGCTTAAACTCTCCATACTCGCTCGATATCGCCACCGACAACTTCGGCCTCTTCAAATATGCCGCTAGCCGGTCCGGCAACGGTGGCGCGCTGCCGATCGCCTTTTCGACAATTTCCGCAAACTTCGCCGCATGGGCCGTCGCCAGCACCAACCCCTGCCCCGGCTCCGCATGCTCCCTCTTGTACGCTTCCCAGCCCAAAATCCCCACTGCCGTGTGCGGATCGACAATGTAGCGGTACCTTTCCCAAATTGTCCTCATCTCTCTCAAGGTTTCCTCATCGCTCGCTCCATGCCCCCAGATTTCCCGCCGCACGTACTCCGGCCGCCCGCGGCACAAGTCCAGCAGCCGAGGAAAATTATTGGGATTCCCCACGTCCATCGCGTTCGAATACGTCGCCTGCGCGGGCCGCGGCTCGTACTTGCCGCTCAACAAATATTGCGGCACCACATCGTTCGCGTTCGTAGCTGCGATAAACTTCGCCACCGGCAAACCGATGCGCTTCGCGAAGATTCCCGCCGTCAAATTCCCGAAATTTCCGCTGGGCACTGCCACCACCAGCGGCGTCGAAGCCACCGGCAATTGCTGATATGCCGCCACGTGATAGAACATCTGCGGCAGCAGCCGCCCAATATTGATCGAATTCGCCGAAGTCAGAAACGCGCGCTTGTTCAACGCTTCATCCGCGAACGCCTGCTTCACCAGCCGTTGGCAATCGTCGAACGTTCCGCTGACTTCCAATGCAGTGATGTTCTCCCCAAGCGTGGTGAATTGCTTCTCCTGCGCTTCGCTGATTCGCTTTGATGGATAAAGAATCACCACGCGAATCCCAGGCACTCCTAGAAATCCGTGCGCCACCGCGCTGCCCGTATCGCCCGAAGTCGCCACCAGCACCGTCAGTTGCCGGTCCTCGCCGCGCACGAAATATCCCATCAGCCGCGCCATAAACCGTGCGCCAAAATCCTTGAACGCCAGCGTCGGCCCGTGGAACAGCTCCAGGATGTGCAACCCCGGCGAAAGCGAAACCAGCTTCACCGGAAAATTGATCGCCTCGCTCACGATCTGCCACAACACGTCCTCCGGAACATCCGGCGTAGCGAACGGCTTCACCCCCCGAAAACAAACTTCCGTGAACGGCAGCGCGCGGAACTCTTCGAGCTCTTCGGGGGAGCGCCGCGCAATCTCGACCGGCATGTACAGCCCGCCATCGGGCGCAAGCCCGCGCAATACCGCACCACGCAGTGAAGTCAGCGGCGCTTTTCCACCCGTGCTGCGATATCTCATTTAAAACCGCCGGTCCCTTGCGGCAAGAATCGCTGCGGCAACAATTTCAGAAAGCCCGCTGCGCTGTGCGGTAACTCTCGCAACGCGGCAACCGGCAAGGTGACGTGCGCCAGCGCCGCATAACTCTGTCGCCGCGCCGCAATCAAATGCGGATAGCACCGCGCGACAGTCTCGCGCGGAGTTTCCTCCGGCTTCGCGACAAACGCGCCGCGCCACAACACCGGCTTCGGATCGCTCAAATATCTTTCAATCAGCAGCTGTTGCTCCTGGTCGCTCGCTGCCAGATAAACCACCGTCATCAACTTCCGCAGCCGGTGCAACAAATGATTTCCGGTATAAATCACGCTGCCCGTCGTGTCCAGAACCAGCGATTTCTGCCGATCACGTTCGAGCTCGCCCAAGATCTCGCCCAGCGCCGCAATTTCTTCCGCCAAATATTGCGCTTCCCTTTCCGCATACGTCTCTGAATCCGGCCATCCCATCCACGCCGCCACTCCGGCGATTCCTGCAAAGCCCCCGGCCGCAAGCCGCGCCGCAAGCTTCTCTTCAATCTGGTCGTCGCACGAAATCGTAGGCGCGCCCGCTTCCGCCATCCGGCGCGTCCAAAAACTCTTGCCCGCTCCCGACATGCCGATCAGAGCCAGACGGAGCGGGGCAGGCTCCCGTGCTTTCGCCGCCGAAATTTCTTCAGATTTCATCTAAGAATCAGTTATCACCACGACCCATCAGACTGCTCGGTCGCGTCGCCGTCATCCCATAATTATAAACGTGCATTCTCGCGGCCAAGTATTAGAAATGCTGATGGCTCACTTGGCGAAATCGCGCAAGCCGTGTAGTGTAGAAACGCTTTCACCGACAAAATACATTCGGGTCTTCCAAGTTATTTCATTCGAGGAGCAAACAATGGCGAACGGAATCCCAACCGGGGCCGAATTCAAAAAGCAGCTGCGCGCGGGCCAGCCAAAGATGGGCCTCTTCCTCAACTCTCACAGCCCCACTGTCGCCGAACAGCTCGCCCACAGCGGCTACGATTGGCTGCTTGTCGACACGCAGCACGGCCCAATGGGCTTTGAACGCCTTTCCGCAATGATTTCGGGGATCGCCAGCGGAGGCGCAAAATCGCTGGTCCGTGTCGAAGGCTACCACGACCGCGGCGGCATTCAGCAAGCGCTGGATCTCGGCGCCGACGGTGTGCTCATCCCTTACATCAACACTGCCGCAGAAGCCAGACAAGCCGTAAGCTGTGCGAGATATCCTACCTCCGGCACGCGCTCCGTTTATTTTCCCCAGCGCAGCATGAACAAAGAAGGTCTTCTCGGCTACGCGGGAAACTGGAACACCAACGGCATCGTCGCCCTGCAAGTTGAAACCGCGGACTGCATCAAAAACATCGCCGAAATCGCTGCCGTCCAGGGGGTTGATATCCTCTTCCTCGGTCAGAACGACCTCTGCATGTCCATGGGCCTGTATGAAAAGTACGAATTCCCACACATGTACACTTCGCCCGAACTCAATTCCGCGACCCAAAGCCTTATCGAAGCCGCACGCAAAAACAATGTGATCCTCGGACTTTTTCTCTTCGGCACGGCGCGCGTCGGCGAATTTCTCGACAAAGGCTTCTCCTTCATCAGCATCGGCAACGATTTGCATCACGTTCTGACCCAAGCCGGAGCCCACGTCGGCGACCTTGAAAGAATAGCCAAAGAAAAAGGCAGGCCTTGGGCTCGCCGTTCCACCGCCCTGTTTTGATCGTCGCGAAAATTATCGCCCCTTTCGCGACACCGCCGCTCCCCTTCGTTGACCATCCCGCAACCTGTCCCTCCGGACGGGTTGCGGCTCTCTTCCCTAGGTGTTACGTTTAAAAAGCCTTCGGCGGGTTTCAGGGTTTGTATCTGCAAACGCTGAGTTCAAATCGCGCTGAGCGAAGTTCTGCGCAGATTCTTCCTTGACATGAAGAGGGAATGGTTTCTCGCACGGGGTTTTTGTGTCGTACTGGTTCCGCAATGATAATCGGTTGCCGCAAACGCGGCTCGCGGTCGTCTCCTACTTCATCGTGGGAATGATCGGCCTGCTGCTGCTCGGTTTCTGGAAGTTGCAGGTCATCGACAGCGACAAGTACGTCCAGATGGCTGAACAGAATCGCGTCCGTTCCATTCCCATCATCGCGCCTCGCGGCCGCATGCTTGACCGCGACGGCCGTGTCCTTGTCGACAATCGCCCCTCGTTCAGCGTTCTCCTCCTGCGCGACGATCTCAAGCTGGTCGAGCAGTATTTGCCCGTTATTTCCGACGGCCTGGGCATCTCCATCGACGATCTCCACGACCAGTTGCAAAACACCCGCAACCTGCCGAAATTTCAGCCCATCGTCATCAAGCCGGAAGCCAGCAGCGCCGACCTCGATTTCATCGAGTCGCATCGCGCGGATATTCCGGTTCTCGAAATGCTCTCCGTTTCGCGCCGCCGCTACTTGCCCAACGGATTTCTCGCCCACGCCACCGGGTACGTCGGTGAAGCCAGTGAACAGCAGATTGAAGCCAGCAACGGAAAACTGCGCCCCGGCGACGTCGTCGGCAAGTCTGGCCTAGAGCGCCAGTACAACGACATCCTCATGGGCACGGACGGCATGCGCCGCGTCATCGTCAACAGTGTTGGCAAAGAGGTCGATCACCTCACCCAGCAGGATCCTATTCCCGGCAAGCAGATCCAGCTCACGGTTGACCTGGATCTTCAGCAGGTCGCCGAACAGTCTCTCGGCCAGCGTCCTGGAGCGGTGGTCGCACTCGATCCGCGCACCGGTGAAGTTCTCACCATGGTCAGTCGACCGACCCCCGATCCCAATGACTTTGCCGTACGGATTTCCGCAAAGGAATGGAAGCAGCTCAACGAAGATCCTCTCCACCCTCTGCTGAACCGCGCCATTCAGGCTCAACTCGCGCCAGGCTCCGTCTTTAAGATCGTCACAGCCACCGCCATGCTGGAGGATCACAACCCGCCGGAGGGTTTCACCACCTATTGCCCTGGTTACGGCACCTTCTACGGCCGCCAGTTCAAGTGCTGGGTCTATTTTTCCAAAAAGGGCGCAACATCACACGGCGCCACAAACTTGCACGAAGCCATCCTGAAATCCTGCGACGTCTTTTTCTACACCGTGGGCATGCGCCTCGGCATCGATCGCCTTTCCTACTTCGGGGACAAACTCGGAATCGGCCACAAGACTGGCATCGATCTCCCTTCCGAGGAATCTGGCCTCATGCCTTCGGAACAGTGGGTCGAACGCGCATTTCACCGCAAATGGTATGCCGGCGAAACCATCTCTGTTTCGACCGGCCAGGGCGCCGTCACCACCACTCCCTTGCAGCTCGCTCGCCTCATCGCCGGCATCGCTTCGGGCGGCGTTTTCAAGCAGCCGCACATGATCAAAGACGCGCAGACTGTCGCCGAAGAGCGCTTCCCCATTTCCGATCACACGGTGGAAAAAGTCACCGATGCCATGTACGGCGTGATCAACGAAACCGGCGGCACCGGAACGCAACTCAAGCTGACCGGAATCGAACTCAGCGGAAAATCCGGTACCGCCCAGGTCATCGGATACGACACGCGCAATCGCCTCGGAAAACAGAAAAAATTTGAAGACAATGCCTGGTTCGTCGGCTATGCCCCGAAGCGCAATCCGGAGATTGTCGTTGCCGTGTTGGTGCAGGAAAGCGGCCAGCACGGCGGTGAAGCCGCTGGTCCCGTCGTCCGCGACATCATCAAAGCCTATTACGACAAGAAAAATCGCAGAACGCCCGGAACCGTAACCGCGGAAGAACGCGGCGCGAATCCTGCGAGCGGCACAGCCGTCGTGGCTCCGGTTGCCGCCATCAAACCCGAGGAACATCCGGCCGCGCAGAGTCACTCAGCGCAAGGAAATCCGGACCCGCGATGAAAGAAGCACCCGGAACACGCGATTACGACTGGTGGCTGCTGGCCATCCTGGCGGCCATTTGCGCCCTCGGCGTTCTGGAAATTTATTCCGCAACGCACGCCAGCAATCTTGCCGGCATGCACATCAAGCAGATCAAATGGCTCTTGTTCGGGTTCGGGATCATGTTCGGTCTGTCTCGCGTGGACTATCACCTGATTCTTGACCAGGCCTTGATCCTGTATGTCGTTTGTCTGGCAGCGCTCGCCACAGTCCTAGTACTAGGCAGCACGCGATTCGGCGCACGGCGTTGGATTCACATGTTTGGCCAAGACTTTCAGGTGTCGGAACTCGCGAAGTTGATTATAATCATTGTACTGGCCCGCTTCTTTGCGGAGGTGCGGTCGGACGAGCTGGATCTGCGCGATCTACTGAAGGCAGGAATGCTCGTTGGCGTGCCGCTCGCGTTAATCCTCAAGCAGCCAGACTTGGGCACTGCTCTCGTGCTCGTTCCCATGCTTGCGGTGGGCTCGTTCCTGGCGGGCTTGAAGTGGCTACACGCCGGAATTTTTACATTGGCCGGGGTTCTGCTTGTTGGAGCGGTGCTTTACCCTCCCGTTAGCAAGCACATCCTGAAGCCGTATCAGAGAGAAAGGATTACGTCTTTCCTCCACCCGGAAGAAGACGCCAAGGGCTCAGGCTATCAGTTGCTGCAATCGAAAATTGCTGTAGGTTCCGGCGGCTTCTGGGGTAAAGGGTTCGGCAACGGCAGTCAGAATCAACTGGGTTACATTCCCGTCCGGTATTCCGATTTCATCATGTCGGCGTGGGCGGAAGAACAGGGATTCAAAGGCGTGCTGCTTGCCTTAGGGCTGTACATGGCGCTCCTGCTACGACTCGTACAGAACGCACAACGCGCGAAAGATCGCGCAGGGATGTTTCTTGTGATGGGTGTGGCAGCGGCGTTAGGTTTTCACGTTTTGGTAAATGTGGCCATGGTCATAGGTGCGATGCCTGTGACCGGCATACCGTTACCTCTTATGAGCTACGGGGGCTCGGCCACGTTGTTTGTGTTCATGGCGATCGGCTTGGTGATGAATGTCCGGCTGCGCCGCTTCGTCAATTAAGCCGTGAGCCAAATTCGGCTCCCCGGTTTCCGGGCAGCCCCCAGTAATAAAAACGAAGTAACAGAAAGAAAGATTAGGTAATTTCGAGTGAGGACAGCATCGTCCGCCGTTCGCCCCTACCGGCAACGGACCAGCCTCGTAAGCTGCGCAGAGTTCAATCTCTCCTTCGGCTACGACCCACAAGCCGCTTCCCTACAGGTGTCAGGGTTCCAGGGTCTCAGGGTTTGCAACACAAACCCTGGGACCTGGGATAAAGAAGTCGCATTTACAGACCCTGAAATCAGGTCGGTGTGGTTTGTGTGTGCTCCGGTTTACCCGGAGAAGGCTCCGTTTTCCGGCGGGTTGCAGGGTTGGTCTTGCAAACCTTGCGCCAAAAACGACTGTTGGGCATGAACCAGCGGCGATGCGTCCACTTCCCGGCTCGCCCGGGAAGATGAGGGTCTCAGGGTTCGCACTTACAAATCCTGAGCCGGAAAAAGAGGAGTTTCATGTCAAAAGAATTGGTCATCAGCGCGACCTCCCATGAGCGGAGAGTCGCCATTCTCGAAGAAGGCCAGCTAGTGGAAATCTATATCGAGCGCGAAAAAGAGTTCGCACTCGTCGGCAGTATCTACAAAGGCCGAGTCACCCGAGTTTTACCCGGAATGCAGTCTGCGTTCGTCGATATCGGCTTGGATGGCGACGCCTTCCTTTACGTAAGCGACGTTTTCGAAAATTTGGAGGACTACGACCACGGCCATGGCCACGAGCATGCTCCTGCGCCTGCTTCCGGCAACGGTGGCGCAGCGGTCGTGGAAGCTCTTCCCGGAGAGACCCTGGCGCGTTCGAACGAAATGCCCGCCGCGGAATCCGGAATCGACGAAAGCCTGGCGGAGACCGGCCGGCATGACATCCGCACGCACCTCGAAGAAGCGGAGCCTGGTGCACCCGGCGTCAACGAACCACAACCCCGGCTCGCTTCGGAGTCTGTACTTGCCGACCTTGACGTTGCGGAAGAGGAACGCCAGCCCGATTCGAACGAATCCGCACCGCAGAATTTCGCTCCGCGCTACAACCCGACTCAGTACCGCCCGGCGCCGAGCTATGGGCCTCGGGGTGACAGAGGCAGTGATCGCGGCTCAGATCGCGGGAGCGACCGCGGCGGAGATCGCCAGCACTTTGGCGGCCGCGGCGGCCGCGGACGTTTTGGTCGCGGGGGACGGGGACGTGGCCGTGGCGGCCGCGACTTCCGTCAGGGAGGCCGCGATCTTCCTCCCTCCAAGTACACTTCGCCTCAAGGCGAAAACCGCGGCGGGGATCGCAGCAACGATCGGGGAGGCCGCGGCTATTCGAATCGCGGGCGGCGCGACTTTGACAATCGCCGCCCTGAAGCCCCTCGTCCTTCGTCACCCGCTGAATCTACCGAGGAGCCGTTTGTGCTGCCGGGCGAATCGCTGGCCAAGTATCGTGGGCGTCCGGTTCCGGAAGCTGCCGCTCCCGTTGTGGAGCCCGATCGCTTCGAACCGCGGCCTGAGCCCGATGAGCCGCAGCCTCGCATCTCAGGACAGCCCGCGCCGGCAAACGCCCCGCGTCGTTCCCGCGGCGGATTGCCCAGCTGGCTGCTTGCCGGTGCTTCCACCGACGCAACGGATGCAACTGAACCAAATCAAACAATCGCGGAAGACCTCTCCAACGAAGCACGCAGCTTGACAGACGCGGAAATTGAAGCGGAACGCAATGCATCGCTTGATCGCGAACCGAGCGAAAGCGAAACAGCTCGCGAAGAAGTGGACATTAGCGAAGAGGAAGCCACCGTTCTTTCCGCCAGCGTGATCGAAGCCAAGCAGGATCTGGTTCGAGAAGAAGTCTCGGCGGACTCCGCTTCCGGCGGCGCCCTCTTTGAAGGGGACGAACAAGAAGAAGAAGACGAGCAGGAGGAAGAAGACGAAGAAGAACGAGATGAATCCTCATCGGTTGCCGACGAAGAAGAAGAGGAACACTCCGAAGAAGCCGACGACGAGCACGACGACGAGGCGGACATTCAAGAAATCGTCAGCTCGCCGCAAGCAATCGCCGAAGCGGAAGCCGATGCAGCTCACGAAAACGCCCTGCACGTCGCTGCACTGGGCGACCACGTGGAAACCGATGCGCCCCATGGGGACTCGCAGGAAGAAGTCCCCGAATCCGATGAGCACCCCGCGGAAGATGCGCCGGCGATTGTTGAAGACATCGTTCTTCTCCCCGGCGAAACTCGCTCCCGGACTCCGGGACAGCCGCAGGAACCGTACAGCGAATTTCCGCGTCAGTCCGCGCGCGTAGGAGGAAATCCGCGCTCGCGCTTCCAGCGTCCGTTCCGTAGTGGCGGCAGGGATCGCGGGCGCGGCGGACGCCCCGACCGCGGCGGCGATCGCCGTGGCCGCGGCCGTTTCGAACGTCGGGGACCCGGCGGCGGACATCATCAACACCGCGGGCACCACGGCCATCCCGGCCACGGGCACCCGCGCCGCCCTCAGCTCATTTCCGAAATGCTAAGGGCCGGACAAGAAGTCGTCGTCCAAATCGCCAAGGAACCTCTAGGCAAGAAAGGCGCGCGCATTACCAGCCACGTCGCCCTTCCTGGCCGTTTCCTGGTGTACATGCCGACCATCGACCACATCGGCGTGTCGCGCAAAATCGCCAGTGCGGAAAACCGCTCGCGGCTCCGGCGTCTGGTCGGTGAAGCTCGCGGCAGCTATCCTGGCGGCTTTATCGTCCGCACAGCGGCAGGTGGAGCGACCGACGACGAAATTCGCACCGACATCGAGTTCCTCGGCAAGACCTGGAACGAAATCAAGCACAAGCACGACGAACGCAAGGCGCCGTCCATTCTTCATCGCGATTTGAATCTCGTCGAACGCATCCTGCGCGACTATGTCAGCGACGATTTCACCGCCATCTGGATTGACAACGAGGAAGAATTCACGAAAGTCACGGAATTCGTGAGCCGCTTCCAGCCAAAGCTCGTGAGCCGCGTAAAACTCTACGCAAAAGAACAGCCGATTTTCGAAGAGTTCGGCATCCAGCACGAACTCGACAAAGCGTTGCGTGCAAAGGTCTGGCTGAAGTCCGGCGGCTATATCGTCATCAATCACACGGAAGCGCTCGTCGCCATCGACGTCAATACGGGCAAATTTGTCGGCAAGGGATCCACTCGCCTCGAGGACACCATCGTCAAGACCAACCTCGAAGCGGTAAAGGAAATCGTGCGGCAAATCCGTCTGCGCGACCTCGGCGGCATCATCGTGGTGGACTTCATCGATATGGAAGAACGCCGCAACCGCGAACGAGTTCTTTCCGCGCTGCAGCAGGCGCTCGATCAGGACAAGGCTCCGTCGAAGGCTCTCTCCTTCAACGAATTCGGCCTCGTCTGCATTACGCGCAAGCGTACCAAGCAGGCGCTCGAACGCGTGCTCTGCCAGCCCTGCCCGTCGTGCACCGGATCCGGTATGGTCAAGTCCATCCCGACGCTGTGCTACGAAATCCAGAACGAAGCGCGCAAGATGGCTACCGCCGACCGTGACAATCCGAACCTGACTCTTCGCGTCCATCCGGAAATCGCCAAAGCGCTAAAGACGCGTGAGTCCATGCTGATCGACGAACTCGAACAGACAGCGCACAAGCACATCATCATTCAGTCCGACGCCACTCTTCACTGGGAACAATACGACATCTACTAGCCGTCGGTTCTCAGTTTCATTTTCATTCAAGACAAGGCGCTCGGGTGATTCGCCCGGGCGTTTTGTTTTGCAACACGCGGAATGAGTTGAATCTGCTCCACGCGCTCCACTGCGTGAAAAAGCAGGCGTCCTGCAAACCGGTGCGCTTTATTTCCTTCAGCGCGAGATCCACATCCGAATATTCGTCGGTCCGTCGACCCGGCAACAGACTCTGTGTTCCGCGCCCTGCTGCATTCTGGTCCTTAGAGAAAGCGCGCTTCGCACGGGGCATGGCGTGTCTTGCCGAGATCCGCTCTCCTTGGCGGTAGTACCGCCAGACCTGGGACTTGGCTGGATGAAGGCTTAGATGATGCTGAAAGCTCCATCATGAAACGCGCCTTGTCTCTTGGCCTTCCTTCTCCTGCGAAGTCTCGAAGTGGGCCACCATGGAAATTCTGAGGATTCCGCTGTTCCATCGGACTGGTTACGTCCGCGTTTTCCTGTAGATCCATGGAAGCCTTTCCAAAATAGATGTAACCTTCGCGGCTGGCGCGCGGTAAGAACAGGTAGAGGGCGGCGCATGGAACTGCTCCAGCGATTCGCGGCGGGGGACCCGGACGCCTTCGAGTCGCTCTTCCGGCGATACCAGAGCGATGTCTACCGCTGGATTGTGCGCATCGTGCGCGATCCGGCCGCAGCGGAGGACTTGACCGTGGAGACTTTCTGGCGCGTGCACAGGGCGCACGACACATTTCATCCTGACGGGAATTGCGTCGGCTGGCTGCGCCGCATCGCAACCAACGTGGCCCTGGATCATCTGCGCCGTCAACGGCCCGACGTCAACCTGCCGGACGACATTCCCGCTGAGCGGCAGCCGGATTCCGCGGTGCAGGGGGAAACGCGCGTGGCCCTTCGCAAGGCATTCGCGGAATTGCCACCTCGTCTGCGGATCGTAGTCCAGCTGCGATTGGTCGAGGATGAGCCGTACAAGGACATTGCCGAGTCGCTTGGAATTTCTCTCGCCGCAGTGAAGTTGCGAATGTTTCGCGGAGTCCGGCTGCTCCGCAAAAAACTGGAACGAGGAGGAGTGCGTCCGTGAGGGGCAACCAATCGAACCAAGACACATTTGAGGATCTTCGTGAGGAGTTGCGTGGCGCATTTTCCCCGCTCGGGCGGCCGGAACTTCGCCGCGACCTTTGGCCGCTCATGCTGCGACGCCTCGAAAAACCTCCGGTCGGTGTTCCCTGGTTTGATTGGACTTTGCTGGCTCTCACTGGCGCTGCTCTCGTGTTCTTCCCAGTTCTGATTCCGGCGCTCCTGTATCACCTCTAAGGAGGAGGCATCATGAACAGACATGCATATCTTCGCGCGTACCTTGCGGGAATTGCCGTCCCCACGGTTTTTCTGGTGATTGTAGCCGGCGTGTTCACCCTTGTGCGCTACGTATACAGTTTTCCGATACCCGTCGAGCGGGTGCTGGTGTTCCCTATGGCGTTCGTACCCAACGTGTGGGGATTGTGGAACCTGTTGTACGCGGTGTTTTTCGCGCCGCGCCACGTGTCGCTCGGGATTTTCGGCGGTTTGCTCCCTCTCCTACTGGCGCCGCTCGGTTACACCGTTGCGCACCTCTTGCAATTCCCTATTCCTCCACACGTTTTGCAACTTGCTCCGATCGGCCTTCCGATCGGCATGATCCTGTACTATCTCGCCTGGAAATATCTCGTCGGTTCGCTCAATGCGGAACTCGGTATCGGCTAATTCCGTCCATAATTCCGTCCATGAATGTCAGTGGGGACAAGGATGTGGCGATCGCGCGAGATCTGCCGGCTTCATTCAGAGTGCAGGATGTGCCGCTGGTAATCGCTCAAAATGGCTCAGTGAGCGGCAAGAATTAGGAACGTGCGCCATGAGCTTACAGAGAGAAATCATCCAATGAAGAGATTTCAAGTGGAACGGGTCGCGAATGAAGGCTGCCTAGCCGCCGGAGTAGCGTTGCTCTTTCCAGGGGTCGCCGTAAGCGTGATAGCCGTTGCGTTCCCAGAAGCCGAGGCGCTCTTGATCGAGCAACATGAAGCCGCGAACCCACTTGACGCTTTTCCAGGCATAAAGGTGGGGCACCACCAGGCGTAGCGGGCCGCCATGCTCCGCAGGGAGCGGCTCGCCGTCGTGTTCAAACGCAAACAACACATTCTCGTGGAGCAAGTCTTCGAGCGGAATGTTTGAGGTGTAGCCTTCCTCAGCGAGGACGAGGACATGCTTTGCTTGCGGTTTCGCACTGACCAGCTTCAATACCTCCGTGAACAGCACGCCCTTCCACGTGTTGTCCAGGCGACTCCAGCGCGTGACGCAGTGAAAGTCGGAGGTGACTACGGTCGGCGGGAGCGCGAGCAATTCTCTCCACGAGAGTTTCAACGGAGCGGCGACTTGGCCGGAAATTCTGAAGTCCCATTGGGACTCGTCGAAGCGGGGAATGCTGCCGTAGTGGAGGACGGGCCATTTCAGAGTGAGGGACTGGCCGGGCGGGAGACGGCCTTCGGCGCGAGCCTTGGTTTCGAGTTGCTTGCGGTCGCCGTCTGCCGGGAAGAGGGTCATTGGACTATTGTGCCAGAGTGCTCGCGTCTAGGGTGCTGCGCGGCGGCTCGCCAACCCGCACCGCTGCAGGCGAAGGGTGCGGCACCCAAATCGCTTTTTGGCGCGTGTGCTATTCTTTTTGGCATGACGGCACGGACTTTGGATGGACTGAAGATTCGCGACCAGATTTTCTCGGAATTGAAAGCTGAGGTCGCGCAACTGACCGCGCAGGGGGTGCGCCCCGGGCTCGCGGCGGTCCTCGTCGGAGAAAATCCTGCTTCGCAGCTTTATGTGAAAAGCAAGGTGGCCGCGTGCGAGCAACTGGGCATGGCCAGCTGGCTGCACACGCCTCCTGCGAGCGTGCCCACGGAATGGATGCTGCAGCTGGTCAGTGATTTGAACAACGACGACAACGTGGACGGGATTCTGATTCAGTTGCCGCTGCCGGCGCAGGTCGATTCGAAGCGCGTACTGGAGGCCGTTTCTCCGGCGAAAGACGTGGACGGCTTTCATCCGGTCAGCATGGGGATGCTAATGAGCAATCGTCCAGGACTGGTGGCGTGCACGCCCGCGGGGTGCATGGAGATTTTGCGTCGCAATAACATTGCGATCGAGGGTGCGAACGCGGTTGTGCTTGGCCGGAGCGACATTGTCGGCAAGCCGATGGCACTGCTGTTGCTCCACGCAAACGCGACGGTGACGATTTGCCATTCGAAGTCGCGCGACCTTCCTGGAATGATTCGACGCGCGGACATTCTTGTGGCCGCGATCGGGCGCGCGGGGTTTGTGCAGGCCGACTGGATTCGTCCGGGCGCCGCGGTGATCGATGTCGGGACAAACAAGGTTACCGATGCCGCGGAAGCGGAGCGGCTGCTGGGGAATTTTCCGGAACGCCTGGAGAAATTCCGCGCCAAGGGAAATGTGCTGATCGGCGACGTGCACCCCGACGCTGTTAACACGGCGGGGGCACTCAGTCCTGTGCCCGGCGGAGTCGGGCCGATGACTATCACGATGCTGATGAGCAATACCGTGAAGGCCGCGAGGCTGCGCCGGGTGACGGGCAAATCGCAACCGGCGTCCGTGGCACGCTGACTCTCTGATGCTGCGATATGGCCTGACCGGAGGAATCGCGAGTGGAAAGTCTACCGTCGCGGGGATTCTACGGGAGCTGGGATTTCCGGTGCTGGAAGCCGACCCCATGGCGCATCAGGTGATGGCACCTGGGCAGCCGGCATATAACAAAGTGGTTTCCCTTTTCGGCGAAACGATTCTCGATGGAGATAAACGTGTCGATCGCCGGCGTCTCGCGGCCATTGTGTTCAACGATCGCGAGAAGCTGCATCAGCTGAACGCAATTATCCATCCGCGGGTTGCAGAAGAGGTGCAGCGGAAGTTCGCGGAACTGGAAAGCAGCGGCAAGCATGTTGTCGCTTTCATGGAGGCAGCGCTGATCTTCGAAGCTGGTCTGCACAAGAAGCTGGACGGCGTGGTAGTGGCGTGGTGCCTGCCAGAACAGCAACTTGCGCGTCTAAAAGAGCGTGGATTGAGCGAAGCCGAGGCCGGCAAACGTATTGCAATGCAAATGCCGGTGAGCGAAAAACTGGCACTGGCCACGGAAAAAATCAACTGTTCCGGTTCGATTGGGGAAACCCGCCGGCAGGTGGAGGCGCTCGCCGCGAAGCTGCGCGAGAGTTCGCCGGGCGCCTAATCGGCGTTCCACGATTTGCGTTATCATCGAAAGCAAGTACATCGGACTGGAAGGATTTTTATGCCACCCCGAAATCAGACATCATTTCTAAGGTCCCTTGCCGTTATCGCGATCCTTATTCTAAGCGCCTACTGGGCCGGCGCGCGCTGGGGTTCGCGACAACCTATTGAGGTAGAGGCAGTGCCGGGCCCTGCGGATTCCCCGGCCGCCAGGAATGTGAACTATGCGGAGCGTGACGCGGCGTTGAGTAATGACGAAGCGCTGAACGTCCGCATCTACCGCCAGTCTTCCGCTGCTGTGGCCAACATTCTGACGAAGGCGACCGAATACGATTTTTGGATGGATCCGGTTCCGGTAGAGGGCGCGGGATCTGGCTTCGTGATTGACGGGAAGGGATACATCCTGACGAATTTTCACGTGGTGCAGGGAGCGCAGACGATTGAAGTGGTGCTGGGCGACCAGTCGCGCCATTCGGCAAAGTTCATTGGGGCGGACCAGCGCAACGATGTGGCGCTGATCAAGATTGAGCCGAAGGCAAAAGCGTTGGCAGCGTTGCCTCTCGGTGATTCCGCTGCGCTTCAGGTTGGCCAAAAAGTTCTTGCCATCGGTAATCCTTTTGGATTTACAAGTACGCTGACCACGGGCGTAGTCAGTGCGCTGGGCCGCACGGTGCAAACCGGACAGAACACCTTGATTGACGAAGCGATTCAGACCGACGCGGCGATCAATCGTGGAAATTCCGGGGGGCCGCTGATCAACACCCATGGCGAGGTCATCGGAATCAACTCCGCGATCTACACGCCGACCGGAACGACGGCGGGTATCGGCTTCGCCATTCCGATCAACACCGCCAAGCGAATTGCGCACGACCTCATTACCGACGGTCGTGTGCACCAGGCATTTTTGGGCGTTGAGACGATTCCGATCAACGAGTCGTTTGCAGAGGCGCTAGGGCTTCCGGCACAAGAGGGTTTGCTGGTGCAAACGACCACGCGGAATGGACCCGCAGCGGAGGCAGGAATTCGTGGCGGCGATCGCGTTGCCCAGGCCGGGATGCGGCGTTTCTACATCGGCGGCGACGTAATTACGGCTATTGATTCGCAAAAAGTGTCCAGCCCGCTGGACGTGAATGTTGCGCTGAACAAGAGGCGCCCGGGCGACGTGGTCACGGTCAGCTTGTTCCGCGGCGGCAAGAAGATGGATGTGCAGGTGAAGCTGGGCGAGCGGCCGGGCAATTGAGCAGAAGTTCAAGGTCTAATGTTAAAAATTGGAAGCAGAAACGAGCCCGCGCTCACGGCTGTCCGTAATTTGGAACTGCAGACTGACCGCTCTATTTTCCGAGTTCGGAGCGGTAACGGCTGCGTTCAGGCTCCGGCAGAGTAAACCAGGCTTCGGCAATATCGCGCACACGTTCGAGTTCTTTTTGCATTTGGGCGTGTTTTGCTTCCAACGAAGCTGAGTCGGCGTCGGAGGGTACTTCGATTGGCGGAGCAAAGATCATCACCGTTCTTGTAAAGAGACTCGGCAGCAGAAAATGGTCCCAGGTTTTCTCGAAGGTTTTTCCGTGTTCCACTCCGATGTGGAACACCATGACCGGCGCGCCGGTACGTCGCGCGAGCATTACGGGTCCGGGCTTGGCGACGTAACGCGGACCGCGCGGACCGTCAATGGTGAACGCACAGTCCTTCCCTTCCTCGATGCGCTTGGCCATGACCGCGAGGCCGCGCAAACCGCCGCGTGAGGAACTGCCTTGGGCTGTACCGTAGCCCATCCATTCGATGACTTTGCGGGTCCACTGACCGTCAAAGGCAGTCGTGTTCATAACCACGACACCGCAGTTGCGGCGCCACCAAACGATTGGAATAATTACGCGATGCCAAAACGACCAGATACACCGGCGGCCCGATGCGTAAACGTTTTCGGCGTTTTGCCAGCCGAGAACCTCAAATCGCAGGGTGGGCCCCAAGATTCGAATTACCGAGTAGACCAGGGCTGCAATGATGGGGACCTGAATGCGGCGGGACCAGGGAAGGTTCGGGAGTTGCGTGTCGTAGTGGAGGCCGACTTTCGCCGGTTCTTTTTGAAGCTCGCTCGGAGCGTCTTCCGCGCGCGTTGATTGGTTCTGTTGGTGTGCGGGGGTCATCTTAATATCAAGGCCGGCAACCGCCAGACGTATCCAGGGGGTTGGTTCACTTCAGGGCTTGCATGTATCAAGCGCTGAAACCGGGAAATCCCTTTCGGTGTGGCGATAACCAGTCAGATGTATATTATAGGGAAGAGCGGTCCGGCGGCTTTCGAAGTCGACTATGCACAGCCCACGACACGAAATGAAAGGCCAGCGCTGGATAGAGGTTCGGTCTGCACGCCGAGCCGTACTCATCCTCGTTCTTTGTCTAGCCGGCGGCGCGGTTGCCCTTGCCACTCCTCTTCCGCAGGAACCGCAAGGCGAAGTCATCGGCACGATCGAAGGCCAAGCCATCGCGGTCAAGGGACCGATGAGTGTTCAGGTGGTAGGCAACGAGGTGAAGACCCTCCTGCGGAGCGGCGCGGATGTCCGCGTGAAGATGGGGCGCGCGCGCATCGACCTTGCCGAGGGTGGAACGATCGCGGTCTGTGGGCCGGCACACATTTCCATGCTGAAGGCGGGAAACGCACTAACAGTGGCAGTGGACAGCGGCACGATTCATGCCCACGTGGAAGGCAATTTGACGCTAAACGTTTTCACCGCGCAGATTCTGGCAAAAACTGTGGCTATCGGCGACGGGCCGCAGGATGTGCTCGTGGGCTTTGACACCCCAGGGCTGCTGTGTGCTCGCGCGGGCCGCGGCGCCCTGCGTCTGGAAGAACAATTCGGCGGGCAGAGCGTGATGGTGCCGCAGGGCGGAGATGTAGTGGTGGCGAATGGACAGCTTCAAGGCTTGCGGAGCAACTCTGGACTGTGCGCGTGTGAGTCGTTTGATAGGGGACCGACCTCAGCAAACCGGCTTGGGCCGGAGATTAGCACGCTGGCGAGCAGTGATGAAGTGAAAAGGAACTCCACGCCGCGCAAGCCTTCAACCCGCGTCATGGCAGATCCTAAGGCTCCGGATCTCGCGAAGGTGCCAGCGGTCGAACCAACCTATCAAGTCTTCATGCCGCCGCTTCGCTACGATGCCAGTGCAAAAATCCAGGACGAACCCGACCCGAGGTTGATCGTGCTGGTCCGACGCGTCCGCGTGCGTCCTACGCTGATTTTCCAGAGTCGAGTCGAAGGGGATCCTTTGCCACAGACGACAGCAAGTGCGTTGAACGCTGCTGCTTCGAAACCGGAACAGGCCGCCGCAAAAAATGCGCAGCCCACAAATTCTTCGGTTGTGGACCGCGTCAAAAGCTTCTTTAGAAGCCTCTGGACACCGAGTTCATAAGCGGCAGGGCGTGGTTATAGAACGAACGGCCTACGGGTACCTACTGACCGGTTAACAATATTTTAACAATTTGCGGCAGGCGCGTCTGGCGGTCATGTGTCCAAATTCCCGAATTTCGTGCTATTTTTTATGGGTCCTTGAGAGGTGGTGTCCCACCGGCCCGCCTACCTTTCGTCATAACCGCGCGTGTGACAAAGATTGCGGAGAGTCCATTGAGAATCTTTAACCGCTTGCCAGAGCTGCGTCTTCGCTCGTGCTTTTCCATTCTGCCATTGTTCTCGATTCTGATGCTTCAGGGCTGTTCATCGAGTCCGTCTTCGAACCAGGACCCAACCGACACCACTCCCCCATCGGCTCCCGCCACTCTTTCTGCAAGCGTTGCCTCCTCTACGCAGATCAATCTCAGTTGGACGGCTTCCACGGACAATGTCGGGGTAACCGGCTACAGTGTTGAACGCTGTGTCGGGAATTTGTGCACCGCCTTTGCGCAGGTGTTCGTCACCACGGTGACCAGTTTTGACAATAGCGGCTTGCTTGCCGGCAGCACGTACGGCTTTCGCGTCCGCGCCGTGGACGCGGTTGGAAACAAGAGCGGTTACTCGAATATTGCGTACGCCAATACGGATGCGGGCTCCGATAGTACGCCGCCCAGCGCACCGGCCAGCCTCACAGCGACCGCGTCGTCTAGTTCGCAAATTGCCCTCGCTTGGGCGCCTTCGACGGATAATGTCGCGGTCACCGGTTACGGCATCGAGCGGTGCAGCGGAGCGGGCTGCTCGTCTTTCGCGCAAATCGGCACCGCGACGAGCGCAGCAGCATATACGGACACCGGCCTCAGCGGTTCGACATCCTACAGTTACCGAGTGCGCGCCACAGATGCCGCAGGAAATCTCGGCAAATATTCGAATACCGCCTCCGCCACGACTTCGGCGAGCGCCGACACCACTGCCCCGACCGCGCCCTCGAACCTGGTCGCGACGGCTTCCTCCAGCAGTCACATCGGACTTACCTGGACCGCGTCCACCGACAACCTCGCGGTGACCGGCTATCGCGTCGAGCGCTGCAGCGGCGCGAGCTGCAGTTCGTTCGCGCAAATCGGTACGACCAGCGGAGCGACAACTTTCTCCGACAGCGGCCTCACTGCGTCCACATCCTACCGCTATCGCGTTCGCGCAACCGACGCTGCCGGGAATCTCAGCGGTTATTCGAACACCGCTCCGGCAACGACTTCTTCCTCCGGCGGCTCAAACATCACAGTGAGCGTGTCGCCTAAACGGGGCGGAATAACCACGTCGCACACCCTGGCGGTCACAGCAACTCTTACCAACGATACGGGAAACCAGGGGGTGACGTGGTCGTTCACCTCGACAGGTTCCACGAGCGGCGGCGGCTTCTCTCCGGGCAGCAGCACTTCGGGCATCGCCGTCATGTTTACGGCCCCTTCCGCAGCAGGTGTAGTGACGGTCACGGCGACGGCGGTCGGAGACAACACGAAGACCGCGTCGGCTACAATCGGTGTGACTGGCCTCGCAGGCGTATTCACCTACCACAACAACCTCGCGCGCGATGGAACGAAACAACAGGAATACGCGCTAACAACGGCGAACGTAGGCACATCCACCTTCGGAAAGCTGTTTTCCTGCGCCGTCGACGGAGCGGTTTATGCGCAACCGTTGTGGGTCGCCAACGTCTTGATCGGAAGCGTCAAGCACAATCTTGTTGTGGTCGCGACGCAACACGACAGCGTCTATGCATTTGATGCGGATGGCGGCACCTCTCTGGCTCCCTCGTGCGTGCAGCTGTGGCGCGCGAATCTGGTCGATTCGGCGCATGGCGGCACGTCCGGAGAGGTCCCCGCTCCTTCCGGCCCAGGCGTGCCGGACGCCAGCATTGGTACTGCCTACGGAGACATCGTGCCCGAAGTAGGCGTAACCGGCACTCCGGTGATCGATCCGGCAACAAAAACGATCTACGTCGTGAGCAAATCTGAGAACACCGGCACGGCGACTTTCTTTCAGAAGTTACATGCGCTCGATCTGACGACAGGCGCAGAAAAGTTCGGCGGTCCTGCCTTGATTGACGACTCCATTACCGTGCCAGGTTCGGGCGACGGGTCACCTGGCAACGGAACCGTTCCTTTCGATCCCCAGCACGAAAATCAGCGTCCGGGCCTAGCCCTGGTTGGCGGGGTCGTGTACGTATCGTGGGCTTCACACGAAGACATCGGCCCGTATCACGGTTGGGTCATGGGCTTCAGTGCAAGCACCCTGGCGTTGCAGAGCAAGTTCAATTCCTCGCCGGACGGCGGGCTCGCCGGCATCTGGATGGCGGGTGGCGCACCTGCGGCCGACAGCGGCAACAACCTGTACGTGATGACCGGCAACGGAACTTTCGATGCCAACACGGGAGGTGCGGATTTCGGCAGCACGTACCTGAAACTTTCGAGCGGCCTAACCGTTGCCGATTGGTTTACGCCGCATAATCAAGACACCCTAAGCAGCGGAGATACGGACGTCGGCGCGGGCGGCACCGCCCTGCTGTTCGGTCAAAACCTGCTGGTGGGCGCAGGGAAAAGCGGTACGTTCTACGTCTTGAACCGGAGCAACATGGGGCACTTCAACGCTTCATCGGATGCGGCAGCCGTACAAACCTGGACGGCCGGCCGGGCCTTTTCCACTCCAGCGTTCTGGAATAACACGATGTATTACTTTGGCGTGAATTTCGGCTCGCAGCAGGTAGGCGTGGCGTATGCTTTTAACACGGGCACAGGACTGTTCAACACGACGCCGGTCTCGCAAACAACCACCGGGTTCGGATTCCCGGGCGCAACTCCGTCCGTCTCTTCGAACGGGGCCTCAAATGGCATCGTATGGGCTATCAACTCGAACCCGTATTGCACTCCGCAATCCGGTTCGTGCGGGCCAGCGGTGCTGCATGCCTACAGCGCGACAAACTTGGCGACGGAACTTTGGAACAGCGCTCAGACTAGCGGAGACGCCGCAGGGAATGCGGTAAAATTTACGGTGCCTACCGTTGCGAATGGAAAAGTCTATGTGGGATCGCGGGGAAATAATACGGGCGGGCTCAACAGCTCGACGTCAACGCCCGGGCGGATCGACGTCTACGGGTTGAAACCCAATTGAACAAGAATACAGTCGAAGGGTGTCAGTCTGTTGAAGCTCCGCGTGCTTGCGGATCGCTTACCGCTCACATTCCTTCGTAGCTCGGGCCGCCGCCACCCTCCGGCACGACCCAGTCGATGATCTGGTAAGGATCGGCGATGTCGCAAGTCTTGCAGTGAACGCAGTTCGCGGCGTTGATCTTCAGCTTGAGTCCGTCTTTTTCCTTTGCAACCGCAGAGCGGTCGACTTCTTTCACCATTTCGTAAACGGCAGCGGGACAAAAATACTGGCAGGGGTTGCCGTATTCTTCCACGCATTTCGTCACGCAGATATCGTTGTCGAGAACGTGCAAGTGGCACGGCTGATCTTCGTTGTGGCGCGTGCCGGAGTGATAGACGTCGGTCAGACGATCAAACGTTAATTTTCCATCTGCTTTGAAGCGATCTTTGCCGTTTGCAGAGCGCTTCGCGGCGCCGATCTTTTTGTAGCGCTTGTATCCCTCCTCGGCGCGCATTGGGTCGATAAGGCCGCGTCCGCCGGTGATCTGCTGAAATGCCGTGTGAAAAAATCCGCGTAACATCCCGTGCTGAAAGGACTGATGAAAATTGCGGACCTTCCAAAGTTCGCTTTTGATGTAGCTCTGTTCCACGCGCTGCTGAAATCCGCCGAGCGTCTTTGCGGTCGCGTCGCCGGCTTTCAACGCTTCGAAAATCGTCTCCGCTGCGAGCATGCCGCTTTTCATCGCCAGGTGAATGCCTTTCAGGCGCTGTGAATCGAGAAAGCTGCCGGAATCGCCGATGATCAAGGCGCCGTCCACGGTGTTGCGCGGCATGGCGTACCATCCGCCGTAAGGCAGCGACTTGGCGCCATAGCGCACCAGCTTGCCGCCGTCGAGAAGATTTTTGACGAACGGATGTGTCTTCCACTTTTGAAATGCCGCATGCGGATCAAACTGTGGATCAGCGTATTCAAGGGCAAGGACAAGGCCGATGGAAACCCGGTTGTTCGAAAGGCCGTAGATCCAGCCGCCGCCGTACAGGTCGGTTGATACCGGCCAGCCGAGCGTGTGAGCCACGTAACCGGGCTGGATGCGGCCGGGCTGAACCTCCCACAATTCTTTTATGCCGATGCCGTAGCTTTGCGGGTTGATATTCTCTAGTTTCTTTTCGGCAACGAGCTTTTTGGTGAGAGAACCGCGCGTTCCTTCGGCAAGGACAGTGACCTTGGCGCGCAGTTCGTAGCCCGGAGTGTAGTTGTCCTTGGGGCTGCCATTTTTGTCCAGGCCCTTGTCTTCCGTGATGACACCTGCGACGCCTGGTCCTTCGTAGACGAGCTGCGCACCGCCAAATTCCTTGAAGACATTCACGCCCGCGGACTCCACAAGGCCGCCGAGCCACTTCACGATTTTGTTGAGGGAAACAACATAGTTGCCATGGTTCTGAAAAGGTGGTGGGGTGATCGGGAAACGAAACGACGAACCCGCCGTAAAAAGCAGAGCCGCAGAATCCGTCACCGGCGCATCGAGCGGCGCGGACTTTTGAAAGTCGGGAACAAGCTCGGCCAGCGCTTTCGGGTTCATGATCGCGCCGGAAAGCTGATGCGCGCCAATTTCGCGGCCTTTTTCGAGAACGTAAATGTTTTCGGCCGAGAGTTCCGGCTTTGTGCCCGATTCGTTGTGTTTTCTGATGAGGTTCGCGAGATGGAGTGCGCAGCTCAGACCGGCGGGGCCAGCGCCGACAATCAGCACATCCGCTTCGAGTTGTTCGCGTTGGACGGACACATTCACTTCGCCTTTTGCAGCTCTTCGGTCAAAGCGGGCATGATTTCGAAGATGTCGCCGACCACGCCGTAGTCTGCGATTTCAAAAATCGGAGCGTTCTGGTCTTTGTTGATGGCGACGATGGTCTTCGCACCTTTCATGCCAACAACGTGCTGAATGGCGCCGCTGATGCCGAGTGCAAGGTACAGCTTCGGAGCGACGGTCTGGCCGGAGCTGCCGATCTGGCGCTCCATGGGTAGCCAGCCTTCATCGCAAATCGGACGCGATGCGGCAATTTCCGCTCCCATCGCTTTTGCGACGGCCTCGGCTTGTGCGATGTTTTCTGGCGCCTTGATGCCGCGGCCCACGGCTACAATCAAGGGCGCTTGCGTCAGGTCCACCGCGGACTTTGCTTCCTTGAACAATTCGAGCGGCTTCGTGCGAATCTGTTCCGCCCTCAACTCGACGCTGACTTTGTTGATCGGTTTAGGCCCTCCTTCCGCCGCGGTCAGCTGGTCCGCCCGGAACGCTCCGGATTGAAACGACGCAAACCAGGGCCCTCGACCGACGAAGGAAACATCAGCGGCTGTCTTGCCCTGGAACATCTGTCGCACAAACACCAGTTTGCCGGTTTCATTCCTATAGCCGATGCAATCTCCGATCATGCCCTTGCCGAGCATCGCAGCCAGCTTCGGCGCAAAATCGCGCACCTGATAGGTGTGTGGGAACAGCACCAAGTCCGGCCCGGCAGTTTCGAATACCTGTTTCAGCGCGACGCAAAATCCGTCCGGCGTGTAGGACCCGAGCAGATCGTGCTCGACCTGCAACACTTCCGTGACATCTTTCCCCGCGAGCTCTCCTGCAAGCCCATCCACGTCCTTGCCAAGCACCAGCGCACTCACCGTACCGGCTAATGCCGAGGCCATCTGTTGCGCGGCGGCAAGTGTTTCAAAACTTGTGTTGTTCCACTTCCCTTGGCGCTGCTCCGTGATCACGAGGATTTTCATGTTCAGATTACCCTTGCTTCGAACCTCAGTTTTTCCACCAGTTTTGCGGCCACTTCTTTCGGCGGGCCGGAAAGGAATTCGGTTTTCTTGGTCTTCACCGGCACGTAAATTCTTTCTACTTTTTGTGTCGGCTCGGTCTTGGCGCCGAGGAGTTCTAGCGTCAGGGTGGCGATCTCCTTCTTCTTCGCGGCCATGATGCCTTTTAACGTGGCGTAGCGCACTTTGTTGATGCCGGACTGAATGGAGAGCACCGCCGGTAGCGGGCATTCAACCCACTGAAACCATCCTGCCTCGAGTTCGCGTTTCAGTTTCAGTTTTCCTTCGCTCGCTTCGATCGCCATGATGATCGTCGCATGCGGCCGCTCGAGCAGCGTCGCGAGCAGGACGCCGGTCTGCCCGAAGCCTTGGTCGTCGCTTTGAAGTCCGGTCAAGATTAAGTCGGCGTTTTCGTTCTGTACGGCGGCTGCCAGTGCGCTTGCCGCGCCGAGAGGATCAAGCTGTGCAAACTGCTGGTCGGCAATATGAATTCCGCGATCCGCACCCTTCGCCAGGGCTTCCTTGATGGTCTGCTTTACGCGCTCCGGGCCCATCGACAGGGCGATCACTTCGCCGCCGTGCTTTTCCTTCAACCGCAGTGCCTCTTCGAGAGCGAAACTGTCCGGCTCGTTCATCTCGAATCCAATGTCCGATTCCTTGATCCAATTCCCGGCGATGGTCAGCGGTGCGTCTTTTGCCGGCACTTGTTTGATGCATACGATGATTTTCACGAAAGTTTTTCCTTACTCCGACTTCGATTGCCTGGACCCTGTTTCGTGACCCTAAGCGCGCCGGGGCTGGCGAAGGATCTCGACGTATCCGTCTCCAAAATAAATTGATGAGGCCAGATTCTGCGCCCCCGACTTCGCCGGAGCCGAAGAATGACAAAAGGCATTCCGCGGCTATTTTCCGGCCCAGCGCTTGAAGATCAGCGCGGCGTTCGTTCCACCGAATCCGAAGGAATTGGACAGCGCGTAGTCCACGGTAGCTTTGCGCGCAACGTTCGGGACATAGTCCAGATCGCATTTCGGGTCGGCGTGAAACTGATTGATCGTCGGCGGCAGAATTTGATCGCGCAGGGCGAGAACACTGATGCCAGCTTCGAGTCCTCCGGCGCCGCCCAGAAGATGCCCGGTCATGGATTTTGTCGAGCTTACCGGAAGTTTCTTATTGATCGCGCGGTCGCCAAACAAGCGCTTCATCGCGGTCGTTTCGATGACGTCGCCGATCGGCGTCGACGTTCCGTGCGCGTTGACATAGCCGATGTCGTCCGGGGAAAGCTTGGCGTCCTTCAGGGCCGCGCGCATTACACGAAATGCTCCGTCACCGTTTTCGACCGGCTGTGTGATGTGGTAGGCATCGCCGGACATGCCATATCCCACAATTTCCGCGATGATGGGAGCGTTGCGCCGCGTCGCATGTTCCAGCGACTCAAGGATCAAGATGCCTGCGCCTTCGCCGACGATGAAGCCGTCGCGGTCGGCATCAAACGGACGGCTGGCTGTTGCGGGATCGTCGTTGCGGGTGGACAGCGCCTTCATCGAAGCGAATCCGCCCACGCCCATGGGCGTAATCGTGGCTTCGGTGCCGCCGCAGATCATCATGTCGGCGGCCCCGCGCTCGATGATCTTGAAGGAGTCGCCAATCGCGTGCGCGGACGCCGAGCAGGCTGTCGCGGTCGCCGAGTTCGGTCCTTTCGCGCCGTAACGGATTGAAATGTGTCCTGAAGCCAAATTCACAATCGCAGATGGAATAAAGAAAGGCGAGATCTTGTTCGGCCCACCGAACAGGAGCTTGCCGTGTTCGCGTTCGATGATGTCGAACCCGCCGATGCCGGAAGAAACGTAAACGCCCACTTCTTCGAGGTTGGATTGCTCGGGCTTCCATTGGGCATGCTTCACCGCGGCATCCGCGCTGGCCAGCGCTAGCTGGATGAACCGCCCCATTTTTTTCAGTTCTTTCTTCTCGATCCACAGGAAGGGATCGAAGTTTTTCACTTCGCCGGCTATCTTGCAGTCGAAATTTGCTGCGTCAAACTGGGTAATGAGCCCAATGCCGCTGACGCCGGCAACGAGATTCTTCCAACTCTCGTCTGTGCCGATGCCCAGTGCGCAGACCAGTCCAACTCCCGTCACTACGACCCGGTGAGTCACGTTTCCCCAGCTCCTGTAAGGGTTTCAGGGTCTGTTTTGCAAACCCTGAGTGACAAATGGAGACGCCGCGCGGAACGCGCGGGCCTACTTGGCTTTAGCGTGCTTATCAATGTACTCGACGGCGTCCTTCACCGTGGTCATTTTCTCGGCGTCCTCGTCCGGCACTTCGATGCCGAACGCTTCTTCGAACGCCATCACTAATTCCACCTGGTCCAGCGAATCCGCGCCCAGGTCGTCCACAAACGATGCTGTCGGCGTCACTTCCGCCTCGTCTACGCCTAGTTGCTCGACGATAATCTGCTTTACGCGTTCTTCTACGCTGGCCATTCGCATTCCTCCGCGATCCGGGATCGCTTGTTGTCCTTGCAAAACTCGCTGTACCGCAAACCACCGCCAAATTCCTCGTTTTTCGCTACCCTGGGCAACCTGCCCATTCTAGTCACGCCCTACCGCAAGGTCAACTTGAGGCTGTCCCGTTCTCTGCGTATTTCGCAATCGAGAGTGCGCGCACTTTTCCAGCCAACTTTGCCGCACCAGGGACAAAGTTGGGCCTGAGCCATCGCTCCTCATAAAGTCCGCGATTGGCGATCCTCGAAACCCACCCAGGACCAAACGGATGAACCAGATTCCACGCAGAAAGACCAAAACGCCACTAGAGCCGGATTCCCGCGCTGGTGATACTGGAGCAAGCCCGCGAGTAACCACCGTTCACGCCAAATGCATTCCGCCGTTCACGTTTAACACGTGGCCAGTGATGTAGCCGGCTTCATCACTGGCCAAAAACACAATCGCGGCGGCGACGTCGCGTGGCGAACCCATCCGCCCCAGTGGAATCCGCGTCTTCAATTCTTCCTTCACTTTGTCAGGGAGCACATCCGTCATCGGCGTCTCGACAAACCCCGGCGCCACCGCATTCACCGTGATGTTACGCGAAGCGATCTCGATGGCCATGGCTTTCGTCAAGCCAATCAGGCCGGCTTTAGCGGCGACGTAATTGGCCTGTCCCGCGTTTCCGCTTTGCGCCACGACCGAAGAAATATTGATGATCCGTCCCGCACGCGCCTTCATCATCGTCGGCAACGCCTGCTGGATGCACAAATGCGCGCCAGTCAAATTCGTCAGCAACACGGCTTCCCAATCCTCTTTCTTCATCCGCATGGCCAGCCCGTCGCGGGTCACCGCGGCGTTGTTGACTAAAATGTCTATCCGGCCGAATCTTTCGATCGCTTGCCTGAATCCCGCTTTCACCTGCTCGGCATCGGCAACATCCATCTTAACGGCGAAGGCTTCGCCGCCCCCCGCCGCGATTTCGCTCACCAGTGCGGTCAGCTTCTCTTCATTTCGCGCGGCCACGACGAGCTTCGCACCGGCCTCCGTCAATGCCAGCGCCGTATCGCGACCAATTCCCTGCGACGCGCCAGTTACCACAGCTACTTTGCCCTTGAGGCTGAACATTCCATTTAGCTCCGCAGGGGCGCGATCAAGCCGCGTCGGACTTCGCACCCGCAATTTTGTCCAACGTGGTTGCCAGACTCTTCTCGTCTTCGATGTTCAGGGTGGCTACTGAACGCTCGATCTGCCGCAGCAGACCTGTCAGCACCCGCCCCGGCCCCACTTCCACGAACGTGTTTACGCCTTCGTCGATGAGCGTCCTTACCGACTCTTCCCAGCGCACGGGCATGGATACCTGACGAACAAGGGCGTCGCGCGCTTCGTTGCCCTTGGTCTCAGTGTCCGCGTCCACGTTGGTCACCAGCGGGTAACGCAAATCGGCAAACTCTGTTTTCGCCAGATCCTTCTCCAGTTTTTCCTGAGCGGGCATCATCAGCGCCGAATGAAACGGCGCGGAAACCGGCAGCATCACCGCGCGCTTCGCGCCCAGTTGCGAGGCAATCTCCACCGCGCGCTTCACCGCACCCGCGCTGCCTGAAATCACGGTCTGCTCCGGTGAATTCAAATTGGCCGGCGCACAGACTTCATTTTCAGCGGCGCGCTTGCAGGCGTCCGCCACCACCGCCGGCGACAATCCCAAAATCGCGGCCATCGCGCCTTCGCCCGCAGGAACTGCCTCCTGCATGTACGTTCCGCGCTTGCGCACCAGCTGCACGGCATCCGAAAATTTCAAACAGCCCGCTGCCACCAGCGCCGAATATTCTCCCAAGCTGTGTCCGGCCACAAAGTCCGGCGAGAGGCCCTTTTCTGCAGCCACGCGGAAGACCGCCACCGAGCACGTCAGGATCGCAGGCTGGGTGTTCGCCGTCTGCTTGAGCTCTTCTTCGCTGCCTTCAAAGCACATCTTCGAAATCGAAAGTCCCAGCGCCTTGTCCGCTTCTTCAAACACGGCTCGCGCCACCCCGTACCTCTCCGCCAGCTCTTTTCCCATTCCCGGGTACTGCGAAGCCTGCCCCGGAAAAACAAACGCTACTTTTCCCATACGTTTCTTTCCGTCGTCTGGTTCCGCTTTATGCGCGCTCGGTGACCAGCGACAGCTCCTGTTCGATTTTTTCGTTCATGCGCGCCCTGGCCAGCCCTGCCGCGACGCGAATGGCATTCTTCACCGCGTTCGCGTTCGAACGGCCATGGCCGATCACGCACACGCCCCGCACTCCAAGCAGCGGAGCGCCTCCGTACTCCGTGTAATCGATCGTCTTCTTCAATCCCTTGAACGCTCCTTGAGACAGCAGAGCGCCGAACTGAGATACCAGGGAACTTTTCAGCGACTTTTTCAGCAACCCGAAAATCTGGACTGCCAAACCCTCGCAAATCTTCAGTGCGATGTTGCCGATAAATCCATCGCATACGATCACGTCCACATCACCGGAAAAAAGGTCGCCGCCTTCCACGTTACCGATGTAGTGCATGTGGGCGTTCTTGAGCCGCTCGTTCACCTCGCGGGTCAGCTCGTTGCCTTTGCTCTCCTCTTCGCCGATCGAAAGCAGCCCCACCCGCGGCCGCCGGTGCCCGAACGTCGCACGATAGTACATCTCACCCATCACTGCGAACTGCACCAGATGCTCCGGCTTCGAATCTACATTGGCGCCGACATCCAGCAAAACGCTGACGCCGCCCTTCGCGTTGGGAAACGGAGCCGCCAGAGCCACACGGTCTACCGACTCGAGCGTGCCTAGCAAAAAGCGGGCCACGGTCATGACCGCACCGGTGTTGCCCGCGCTGACCAGGCCATCGGCCTTTGCTTCGCGCACCAGCCGCGCGGCCACGTGCACCGAACTGTCCTTCTTGCGCCGGAAAGCCTGCGCCGGATGATCGTTCATCGTGATCACCTCGCTCGCCGGCGCAATGTCAATCTTCAGCCCACCGCGGTCGTGCTTTGCCAGTTCCGCTTTGATCGCTTGCGGAGGCCCTACCAAGATTACCCGCACCCCCAGCTCGCGTGCGGCCAGCACACTTCCTTCAACCTCGGGACGGGGCGCATGGTCCCCTCCCATCGCATCCACGGCAATTGTGATCATGGGAGCTTACTGCCGTTTCTACCAGGTTCCAGGGCTTGTTTTACAAACCCTGAGTTGAAACAGAAGGGCGTGCAAACGCAAGGAACGAACTAGGCTGAAGCCTCTTTCACGGCCTTGCCTTTGTAATAGCCGCAGTGCGGACACGCTTGGTGCGGCTGCTTCATTTCATGACAATGCGGGCACTTTGCCAGCGCGGGCTTCGACAAATGGTCGTGTGCCCGGCGCGTGCTGGTGCGCCGCTTCGAATGTCGTCTCTTTGGATTCGGCATAGTACTACTCCTTATTCACTCAACGTTCAAATCGGATGCGAAAGCACAATGTCTCTAATTTTCCAACAAGCTCGCGCCACACACACACGCTAGGCAAACCCACCGCGCCTGCTTCACTTCTATTGTTTCTTGAGCCAGTCCTGCTTCAACCGCGCAAGGGGAGCCAACCGTGGGTCCGTCGCATGCGTTTCGCACCGGCACTCTTCGTGGTTCAAATTCGCTCCGCAGGCCGCGCACAACCCGCGGCAATCACTGCGGCAAATGGCCTTCATGGGCACCGCCAGCAGAACCTGTTCGACCAACACATCCGCCAGAAACAGCCCGTCGCCCTTGTAAAATCCGATATCCGCATCCAAATCCTTTAAACGCTCTTCTTCCGGCTTCGTGTCCTTTGGCAGCGGACTATAAAACAGGTCAAAGTGCCGCTGCACATCCTCCACTACTGGTTCAAGACAGCGCGCGCATTGCAGCTCTATTTTCGTCTCGAGCCGGCCGGTAACCCGGATTTGCGAGTCGATCAACTCCGCGGTCGCTGCGACTTCCAACGGCTCAATCTGCTTCAGTTCCGCCGTGTGGTAGTCGATGTTCCCCGGAGCATAGCTCTTCCGGATGTTGAGCTTGTGGACCGCCAGTTCCTTGACATCCAGGAACATCGCCTCTGCACCTCTAGGGCTCACGTTCATGCCTATCCATTATTGGGTTGCTTTTCGTCCAAGTCAAGAAACCAGCCACTTTATGACCCGTCTGCGGCCCAGTCTCGGGTGCCCGGCGAGCGCCATCCAAAGGCTGCGCCGCACCTCCGTCTGCCCCCGGGTGCGCCGGCGTTTCCCCCTAACCTCAGGCTTTTCCGCTTCATCCAACGCCTAGAGACGGTTCTCTCGTGGGACGCAATCTCTTAAGGCTACTTTTCGCGACACCCGTGGCCACCCTTTGGCTCCTGCCGTCGCTTGCGGCCGCCCGCGAACCCAAGCCCGAGACCCTCGCCGCCTTCAACCGCTACCGCGACCAAACGCAGGCCCGCATGGACGCGGAAGTCGACGCGAACGGTTTCCTTTATATCGATCGCTACCCCCAATCGCGCCGGCGGGCGATTGAGGAGCAGCTCCGCCGTGGCGAGTTCTATCTGGAGCAGCTTCGCACCCTTGACGGCGAGGAAAAAATCCCGGTGCCCAGCGGCATCGTCCACCATTGGGTCGGGATCGCATTCCTCCCCAACGCAACGCTCGTGCAGACGAAATCCGTGCTGGAGGACTTCGAGCACCAAAAGGAAAATTACTTTCCGTACGTTCGCCAATCAAAACTGCTCTCGCAGCAGGGGAGCCATCGCAAAGTATTTCTGCAGTTCTATAGCAAGACCATTGTCACCGCCGTGTTCAACGTGCAGTTCTCGACGGATACCACGGACTACACTCCCCGTCACACGCAGATCCGCTCTTGCTCCGATCATGTTGCGGAAGTGGAAGATTTCGGCAAGCCTGGCGAGCGCGAACTTTCACCTGCCGATTCGCACGGTTATATGTGGGAACTTTGTACCTGGTGGCGCATCGAGGAGGCCCGTGGCGGTACTTACATTCAAGTCGAAGCCATCGAACTCAGCCGCACCGTGCCCTTCGCCTTCGCCTGGCTCGTCAATTCCGTTGTCCGCAGCGTTCCGAAAGCCTTTCTGTCCCACTTGCTCAGCTCTACGCAAAAAGCTGTTGCCGCGAAAGCGCCTCCAATTGCATGTGCCGCGTCCGATTCGGGCGAGGCACTCGGTGACCGAAGTTATTCGCAGCCCTGTTCTGCCATTTGTTCCAGCATTTGCCGCGCGTCGAGACTCCCCTTCTTCGAAGCGGCCACCAGCAGGACGCGGGCTTGGTCACAATTCTTTTCCACTCCGTCGCCGCGAAGAAACAAATCCGCAAGCGTGACTTCCGCCGGAACATAACCTTTTCTCACGCCAGACCACAGCAAGTCGACGGCTCTCGGTAATTCCCGCTTGCGGTTGCTCCCTTGCAAAATTTCCCGCGCAATGTTGAATTCCTCTTGCCCTGTTGCGGGCTCTAGGGGAGTTTGCGGCTTGGCTGCGACGTCAGTCCGTTCCTCTACAGGAGAAGTCTCGCGGGGCTTGGTTCCGACCGCAGGATCCGCACGGGACGCCTCCGCTCCGCTCACCGAAAGCGCACCGTTTTTTGCAGGCGTACCGCTCGCTGACGTTCCGTTTGCAGCCGGAATATGTGATGGGTCGGAAGCTTGAGAGGCACTTCCTGCTTCACCTGGGATGGTTTGCGATGGTGACGCAAGATCAGGGGACTTCGGTTGCGCGTTTTGCGGAGCGGGCGTTTGGTCGGATGCGGCGGCGGGCGCTGCGGCGCGACGATCACCGGAAATCTCATGGCCCAAGCGAATAAAAGCATCGCCGATGTCCTGCCGGAAGTTATAAGCAAGCGCGCCCAAAATTACCGCGAGTGCAATGGCGATGATGCTGCCGGCCGCGGCGCGGCTCAGATGTGGCGATTCCGGGGGAGCGGTAAGTTTGGCGCGCTCCCAGGCAGTCTCAAAGGAGTCTTCAAAGGGCGGAATGTAAGGCCTTCGTTCTCCAGAGACCGGTGGCTCGGCCGGCTTTATCGACGCGGAAGCAGCTGCGGCAGGAGGAGTGGGCCGAACCGAGACGAGCGGCGAAACCGGAGGCGAAGACTTTGAATCGATCGGTTTCTTCAAGAACGCCGAAGAAGGCCTTTCGGGTTCCGCTGCGCGGGAAATGGACGAAGAAGGTTGTCTGCCGGGCCGCGACTTTCTTGATTCAACGCTTGGTTGTGAGAAAGACGGTTTAAGAGGCCGCTCGTCGGTATCTTGAGAAGAGGCAAGAACGGGTGGAGCTACCGTCGGCTCCGCGGCACGGCTCGAGGGCGGATATCCGGCGCGCAGCTCCTGCCGAATTTTCTCCATCGTGTCGAGGGGCTCGGCCGCCGCGGGCGTGACTTCCCGGCCGAGCGAAGATTGCTGAGAATCGCAAGCTAGCCATCCGGTGAGCGCAGCATGAAACTCTTCGGAAACTTCCGCAAAACGCATGCCGCCACTCTTGCCGTCTTCCTCTAGCCATTCGACCGTGCCGCTACCCGCCAGCCGGTGCTTGCCATCGAGTGAAAATGCAAAGGGCATCGTTCCCGCAGCGCGCACGGGGCTCACCGCGCGAAAGCGAAAGCCATCTCCGGAAATGCTGAGCAGCATTCCACCGTTGCCGGCACCAAGCTCCAGATAAACGAGCTGATCCGGCTTCTTCTGAGCGAACGGCTTGTGTTCGACTTCCATGAAATGGCCCCAACGTTTCTCCCAATTCTATCCTGAATTGGAGAGCAAGGGGTGTTATGGCGGCGAGTGGTGAACGACTGGTTTGCCACCCGACGGTTGTAGGATAGCCCGGGAAAAGCTTGCGAGCTCCTCCGGGTATAGATGGGACGCCAGAAGCATTTTTTGCACGATAACCGGTTCTAGTACTTACAGGGTATACAGGTTTCTCTGGGTATCCTCCTGATTGCAAGGATGTTAAAAAGGAAGACCATGGAGCGTAGTGGCATAATTCATGCGACGCTTCTTAGCCTGTATCCTTCGGCAATGGGGAGCGACTCATGAAATTACGAACGATGTGCGCCGTCGCTACGCTGTTCATGGCACTTTTCACCATCGCGGTTTGGAAGGCGCCGAGCGCCGGCGAAAATTAGCAGAAACGCCTGGCAACCGGCGGAACGAAATAATAAGCTGGCAAACTCCCGGACCCTCCGGCACCCTTAGATTGGCGGTAACGCAGGAAAGCCGACGCCAGAAGGCGGATGGCTGTTGGTGGAATTAGTCGGGACCAGGATGCGGAATTCCGGCCGGTCTTTCCACAAACACTTCGCAGTCTCAAGAAAGTTCTCAGGCGTGGAAAACACCGGCCCGCGCTCCGCGAAGGAAGATAGAAGCAAGCAATTCTGAGAAGAGGCAAGAGATTGCGGACAGCTCTAAAACTCGTGGTGCCGCTGATCGTCAGTGTGGCGCTGGTGTCATTGTTGTTCGCGGCCTACCAGGTCAGGGTGCAACGAAAAAACCTTCGCGGCGATCTGGTGCGGCGCGCGGAACTTCTTGCGGAGAGCCTCCAGGAAGCGATTGAGCCGCTGTTCGATAAGAATGAGCGAAATTCGGACCGGGCCATGCAGCGGGTGGTTGACCGGTTCACCCAACGCGAACACATAAAGGGCGTCGCGGTATACGAGGCGACCGGCGACTTGCGCGTGATGACTCCATCCGCGGGCGCGGCCCTCAAGGAAGCGCCGCCAATTACGAAACGCAGCATTGAACGAAACGTCGGCGAAGGAGAATTCACTCGAATTGCAGAGGATCCGATTTACTTGTACGCGGTGCCCCTGGCGCGCAACGGGAAAGCTGCCGGCGCTCTGCTGGTGGTTTACGACACAAGTTTTATCGATTCTCGGGTTCTGCTGACGTTGCGCGATGCGCTGCTGACTGCGCTGTTACAAACGTTGCTGGTCAGCGGCCTGGCTCTGCTGCTGGTTCGGTGGACCTTTCTTGACCCCCTGAAACGGACGGCAAAGTGGCTTCGAACATTGCGAGCTGGAGAAACTCAAATCCCTGCGTCCCTTCCCCAGGGCGAAATTTTTGACCAATTGAACATGGAAATGACGCATCTGGCGCGCGACTTGGGGGCGGCCAGAGCGGCGGCAGCAGAGGAAGCGCAGCTCCGCGAGAGCCATGCTTCGGTATGGACTGCCGAGCGCCTGCGCGTCAGCCTGCAGAGCAAATTGAAAGGCAAGCCTCTCTTCGTAGTCTCCAACCGCGAACCGTACATGCACGTAAAAGGAGACAAGGGCCCAGAGGTGATTGTTCCCGCAAGTGGACTGGTTACGGCGCTAGAGCCGGTGCTGGTGGCGAGTGACGGTACCTGGGTGGCGCACGGTTCGGGGAGCGCAGACAAGGAAACCGTGGACTCATCGGACCGCCTGCGTGTGCCGCCCGATTTGCCCAGCTACACGTTGCGGCGAGTATGGTTGACCGAGGAAGAAGTGGAAGGCTACTACGAGGGCTTTGCAAACGAAGGGCTGTGGCCGCTCTGCCATATCGCGCATACAAGACCGACTTTCCGCCCCAACGACTGGCTGCAGTATCAACAAGCGAACCGGCGGTTTGCCGACTCGGTACTGCAGGAGATGGAGGGCGTCGAAACCCCGATTGTGCTGGCGCAGGACTATCACTTCGCGCTGCTGCCGAAGATGGTGAAAGAAGCGAGACCGGATGCACGCGTGGCAATTTTCTGGCACATCCCGTGGCCAAACCCTGAAGTGTTCGGAATTTGCCCTTGGCAAAGAGAACTTCTGGACGGCTTGCTCGGCGCAGACTTGATCGGATTTCACACCCAGACGCACTGCAACAATTTTCTGGAGACGGTCGATCGGGCCGTCGAGGCGCTGACCGAATGGGATCGCTTCGCGGTCAACAGACAAGGTCACGTTACGCGGGTTCGTCCTTATCCGATTAGCGTCGCCTTCCCTGACGGCAAGCCTCAGCGCGAATGGCGCACGGCCGGCGAAGAACGCGCCCAGCTGTGCGAGGAACTGGGGATTGAAGGATCGCTGTTGGGCGTCGGGGTGGACCGCGTGGATTACACCAAAGGAATCATCGAGAGATTCCGCGGGATCGAGCGATTCATCGAGATGAATCCTGCCTATCAGCGACGCTTTACATTCGTCCAGATTGGAGCTCCGAGCCGCACGGACATACCGAGATATCAGCAGTTTCTGGACGAGGTATCGGCGGAAGCGGAACGAGTCAATGCGCGATTGCAAACCGGAAAATGGAAGCCCATCGTACTGCTCAGAAAACATCACTCCCACCAGGAGATCGCCAGGTTCTACCACGCAGCTTCCCTTTGCCTGGTGAGCTCTCTCCACGATGGGATGAATCTGGTGGCCAAGGAATTTGTCGCTTCGCGTAACGACGAGCATGGCGTGCTGATTCTCAGCACGTTTGCCGGTGCCGCGCTGGAGTTGACCGATGCCTTGCAGGTCAATCCCTATGACGTGCAGCAGGTGGCCACGGCGATCCTTCGCGCCCTGGAGATGCCGGACGATGAGCAAGCGGCACGGATGCACCGCATGCGGACAATGGTGAAAGACCATAACGTTTACCGATGGGCGGCGAACCTGCTGTCCGATCTGACCGATATTCGCATTGACGCGCCCGAGCGCCCGGAGACGCCGGTACTGCCTGGCGAGGAACCCGAGGAAGTACGCCCATGACCAGGACCGCACGGATTGCGCCAGAACCATTTCAGTTCTTTACGCTCGCGCACGTTACGCGGACTGGCTCACAAACCGCTAGTACGGTACGCGAACTTCTCAATGGCCTGGAGAGCTGTTCGGACGAATCCATTT
>JBKOXA010000014.1:0-61563 GCA_046724685.1 Acidobacteriota bacterium
CTAAATTCGCTCCGGCAAGCAAGAACTCTCATTTGCCGAACGACCCCCGCCCCGGTTCCTGCGTCAAATAAGAGCGGGCGGGTTCCCGGGTCGGGAGTCACTCTAAAGCCGTATCTTTTTGCAAAAATTGTTTCTAAAATAGGAACCTGCACCGGCAAGCCAATGCTCCCTGCAGGTTTCATTCGAGGTTGGGCCGGGTAAGCTGTGGCTCCTTTCTTGCGAAACATTTAGCCCTTAAAGGGCGTATGAACAGGTAGAAGCGGACAACCTCCGTATTACTGGGTTTCTCTGGCAGGACGGCCGTCGGTTGACCGCTTTGCGGTCACAGGGGGGCTAGCCGCTTGCGCTTTCTCGCGATGGGTCGCTGGCGAGATGGGTCCGCGAGACTCGAACCAGAACTAGGAAAAAGGACTGAACGGTCATGAAGACGTGGCAAAAAGTGGCGATTGGCGCCGCTGTCGTGGTGGTCGGAGCCGGTATCGTCCTCTATAGCGTGAACCAGGCAAACAAAGGCGTCATCACCGTGCAAACGGCCAAGGTCGCCAAGCAGGACACGCTCGTGTCTCTTGTCACCGCCTCGGGAGAAATCAAGCCCACGACGTACACCAACGTCCAGGCGCAGGGCTTCGGCCGCATCACCGAGATTCTGGTAAAGGAAGGCGACCGTATCAAGAAAGGCGACCGTCTGCTCCTCCAGGAAAATATCCAGGCCAACGCCGATGTTCAGGCTCAAGCTGCCGCGATGAACTCGTCCGAATCGGGCATTCTCGCCGCCGAAGCCAGCTACAAAGCGGCTCAGGCCGATCTCCTTCTGCAAAAGGCGAACCTGGAGAAAGCCAAGCTCGACTATGACCGCGGCCAGGGCCTATATAAGGACGGGCTGATTCCCAAGCAGGATTTTGATCAGCGCAAAACGTCTTATGATGCTGCCGGTGCCTCGGTTGATTCTGCCAACGCAAAAGTCCTTCAGCTCAAGGCTCAACTCGATCAGTCCCGCGCGCAGCTCAATCAAAACAGGGCGGTCCTCGTTCGCACGCGCGATGTCCTGAACAAGACCACCTACGTTTCGCCCATCAACGGCATCGTTAGCTATTTGCCCGTGCGTCTCGGCGAGTACGTCGTCCCCGGCATTCAGAATTCCAACGGCAGCTTCCTCATGACTCTTTCCGACATGTCCATCGTTACCGCGGAAGTGAAGGTCGATGAAACCGACATCGTCAACGTTCGCATGGGCCAGGATGCCGATGTCACGATCGACGCCGTGCCGGGGAAAACCTTTCACGGTAAGGTAACCGAGATCGGGTCGCAAGCCGTTCTGCGCAGTTCCGGTCTTGCCACCACGCAATCCACCACCAGCACTCAGGAAGCGAAGGACTTCAAGGTTGTGGTCACCCTCGACAGTCCTCCGGAAAATCTCCGCCCGGGCCTTTCCACCACCGCCAAAATCAAGACTGCGGAAAAGAAAAACGTGGTCGCCATTCCCATTCAGGCTCTTGCCGTGCGTTCCCGCAAGGACCTGGAGGAGGCCAAGAAAAACGCCAAAAATACTGGCAGCGGCAGTGTCACTCTTGCCGCCCCTCCTCCCGCATCCAGCACCGATCCGAAAAAGGATGAAATTCAGGGCGTGTTCGTGGTGAACGGAAAGAAAGCCCTCTTCCATCCTGTAAAAACGGGAATCAGCGGAGTCACCGATATTGAAGTAACCGAGGGTCTGCAACCGGGCGATGAAATTGTCGTGGGTAGTTACAAGGCTTTGCGCACCTTGAAGCCCGAAGCTCCCATCAAGGTTGACAACTCCGCTCCCAAGAAGGCGGATGATCAGCAAAGCTGAGCATCGCAAGCCCCATTTTTGGAATCGAGGAGAAGCAAATGGCAGTTGAAACAGTTTCGTTGGAATCGTATCGGGAAGATTTGGTCTCCAGTGGCCTGGTCATCAAGACTTCCGAACTTGCCAAAGTGTACGAGATGGGTTCAGAACAGGTACACGCTCTCCGCGGCGTAGACCTCGAGATCCACAAGGGCGAATACGTCGCCATCATGGGGCCGTCCGGCTCCGGCAAATCCACGCTCATGAACCTGATCGGCTGCCTCGATTCGCCAAGCTCGGGCAAGTACTGGCTCGCGGGCCGCTTGGTCAGCGAACTGGACGACGACGAACTTGCCTACATCCGCAACAAAGAGATCGGCTTCGTCTTCCAGACCTTTAACCTCTTGCCGCGCGCGACCGCTCTTCACAACGTCGAGCTGCCCTTGATCTACAACGGCACTCCCGCCGAAGAGCGCCTCGAAAAGGCCAAGCAGGCCTTGCACCGCGTGGACCTCACCGATCGCATGCATCACAAGCCCAACGAACTTTCCGGGGGACAGCGCCAGCGTGTCGCCATCGCCCGCGCTCTCGTGAATTCTCCCTCAATCGTTCTCGCCGACGAGCCCACCGGCAACCTTGACTCGAAAACCGGAGAGGAAATCATGGCCCTCTTCGCCACCCTGCACGGCCAGGGCAACACCATCATCCTTGTCACCCATGAACATGACATCGCGCAGCACGCCCATCGCGTCATCTTCATTCGCGACGGCAAAATCGCCTCCGACGAAGCGGTAAAAAAGTAGCTTCTACGTTTTTCCGGGGGGGGGCAGCATGCTGCGATTGGTATGCTACTTTTTAGCTTCCAGTGCCGCCGGGCGTCTGGCTTTGGCTAGGCTTTGGGGAGAGTAGTTCACGCGACGCATCTCTTCAATGCGGCCGTCCTTCAGCGCTCCTTCCACCAATTCGCAGCCGAACAACGCAATGACCCGCCCGCGAACGAACAAAGGCCGCGACTACGACATCGCCCGCCGCGTCATCTTCGTCGCGCGCGAAACAGCCTCCGACGAAACCGTAAAAAGGTCCCTCGTCTCGCAGCCGCCCGTTCCGAGTGTCCGACCTTTGGGTCGGCTCTCTTTCATAAGCCGCTCGTTTCGTCTTACAAACCTCCCTGAACGGGAGGTGCCATTGAGCCCTAAAGCCCTCCCGCGTTGATTCTTTGGCCATTCATCGGAGAACGTTCCTCACGACCGAAACCCGCGCACCTTAAAATCTAGGATGCGAGCTATGGCCTCTCCCCGTACCTATGCTTGGATTGCCGGCGCGTCCTTATTGTTTCTGGGAACTTACGCCGCCGTTTCCCTGACCCTCCCGCCGGGCCAGCCGCTCAGCACGTTCGGCAACATCACCCAATGCCTGGTGCCACTCCTGGCCAACGCGGGACTTCTGCTGAACGCCGGAACCCCGCACTGGCGCCGCAACGTTTTTTGGATGCTGGCGGCCATGTCCTGCACTCTGTGGATGATGGGCCAGTTCCAGTGGACGTACTATGAAGTCTATCTTCACCGCCCGATGCCGGACATGTATCCGGGCGACATCATCTTTTTTTTGCGCGGCGTTCCGCTCATGGCTGCCCTCGCTCTTCGGCCGCATCTCAAACGCAGCGAGCTCGCACTGCGTTTCGGCTACATCGATTTTATTCTTCTTCTTTCCTGGTGGATGTTTCTCTATGCTTTCGTCGTGCTTCCATGGATGTACGCCGAGCCGGCGCTTTGGCAGTATAACTTCACGTATGACATAATCACGAACATTCAGAACATGGTCACCGTCATTGGTCTCGGAGCGCTCTGGCTCCAGAGCCGAGGCGCCTGGCGCTCCGTTTACGCCAATCTCTTTGGCGGGGAAGTGCTGTACATGCTGTCGTCGCTGATGATCAACGTGGCCATCAGCATGAATCTTTACCATACGGGTAGCCTGTACGATCTGCCGCTCGTAGCTTCATTCCTGTGGTTCGGCGCGGCGGGTCTGATTGCCTACAAAAACGGGAACGCCCTCGACGATTCCGCAGACTCCTCCGAAAACACCGACCAGAAAAAGGGCGAAAGCATCCTGGCCTCCCGTTTGGCGATGGCGGCCGTGGTTTCTCTGCCGCTGTTCGCGATTTTCACGCTTAAATTTGGCCACGATTCACCCGCTGTGCGCGAATTCCGCCTGATGACCATTCTGCTCGGCGCGGTTCCTCTCGGCTTCCTGGTTTTCCTCCGTCAGCATTTGGCGGACCGCGATCGCGCACGCCTTCTCAGCCGTGCTGAACACTCAGTCGAAAATCTTCAGCGCCTCCAGGCGCAGCTGGTGCAAACGGAAAAGCTGGTTTCCTTGGGGCAGCTTGCCGCCGGCGCTGCGCATGAAATCAACAATCCGCTGACAGCGATTCTCGGCTATTCGGATCTTCTGGCGGACGACGCGTCGCTTTCTGAAAAGCCAAGAGCGGTAGCGGCAAAAATTCGCGACCAGGCTCGCCGCACCAAAACGCTGGTTGGCAACCTTTTGAGTTTCGCTCGCCAGGTTCCGGCCGAGCGCACCCTTCTTGACCTCAATACCGTCGTCACCAACGCCGTCCAGTTGCGCGCTCTGGATTTGAAAAACTCCGGAACCAAAATCGACCTCAAGCTGGAGTCGGTCTTGCCCGGGGTTCGCGGCGACGGCAACCAGCTCATGCAAGTCTTTTTCAATATCGTGAACAACGCCGTGGATGCGATGGACTCGCACACTGGCGGGGGTACGCTGACCATCAAAACCATGCGCGACCGCGCGAACGTTGCTATTCTGTTTTCTGATACCGGACCGGGCATCAGGGAGCCGCACCGCGTTTTTGATCCGTTCTACACCACCAAGCCCATCGGGAAAGGCACCGGCCTCGGTCTCAGCATTTGTTTTGGTATTGTCCAGGAGCACGGCGGCAAGATTCTTTGTTACAACAGTCAGGAAGGTGGCGCGGTGTTCCGCGTGGAACTCCCTGCCGTTCTGGCGGCTCTTCCGACGCGTGATTCAAGCGCGACTCCGGCCGGATCACAAGCCGTCAAAAGTTCTTGAAATTCTTGTCTCGCCAGTCGCGTAGTTACGGTCAGACAGCCACGCGCCGGGCGGCCGGGAAAGCCGTGCTAGAGTTCTTTTCCGCCCCTTTTCCGGAGCCGCTCGCCCATGCCTGAAATCGCCATCTCCACTGAAAAGCTGACCCGCCGTTTCGGAGCCCTTACTGCGGTAGACAACGTCGATCTCCAGGTCGAATCCGGCCAGTTCTTTGGCTTCCTCGGACCAAACGGCGCGGGTAAATCCACCACCATCAAAATGCTTACAGGCCTGCTGGCTCCTACATCCGGCCGCATGGCCCTTCTGGGAATCGATTTTTCGCACAATCCGATCGAAGTAAAACGCCAGATCGGTGTTGTTCCGGAAGGTATGGGCCTCTTCCATCGCCTCACCGCGCCGGAATACCTGGAATTTGTCGGCCGCATGTACGGCCTCGACAAATCCACCACCCGCAAACGCAGCGACGAACTTCTGGAATTCATGCAGCTTGCCGACCGTTCCAAGACCATGATTGCCGACTACTCCCACGGGATGCAGAAAAAGCTCGCTCTCGCCGCCGCGGTGATTCACGGTCCCAGAATTCTTTTTCTTGATGAACCCTTCGAAGGTGTCGACGCGCTTGCCGCTGGCGCCCTCAAGGAATTGCTGGCCCGCATGACCGAGCGCGGCGTCACGATTTTTCTCACTTCGCACGTCCTGGAAATCGTCGAGCGTCTCTGCAGCCACGTGGCCATCATCAAGAAAGGTCAGCTGGTTGCTCAGGGCTCCATGGAAGAGCTCCGCGCCGGCGTTCGTGGAGCGGAGGGACGCACCCTAACCCTCGAAGACATTTTCCTTTCCGTCGTCGGCGAGGGGGCGGAACGCTCGCAAATCGAGGAACTTTCGTGGCTCACGTAGCTTCCAGTCTGGGCCTTGCGGAGCAGATTCGCCTGGTTGCCTGGCTCCGCTGGCGGATCCTTCGCAACAGCCTTAGCAACAAGAATCGCCGGCTCGACATGCTGGGACTGGTCATTTCGGGCACGCTTAGTGCGCTGTTCGTTGTGGCGGTCACGATCGGCATTTTTGTTGGAACCAAGGTTCTTCTGGAAACTCAGCGCGAACAATTTCTCGGCCTGCTTTTTCTGGGCCTGTTCCTCTGGTGGCAGCTGTTCCCCATTCTGCTTGCGGGCTTTACTCCGCAATTTTCTTTTGGATCGCTCCTTCGTTTTCCAATGAATCTTTCCGCGTTCTACCTCATCGGCATGGCCTATGGACTCGCGGATTCGGCGGCTCTGGCGGCGCTGGTCTGGATGGCCGCTATGATTTCCGCCACGCTTGTTGCGCTGCCGGCGGCCGCTCCCGTCATGTTGCTAGCCTGTGTGCTCTTTGCGGCGCTGAACGTGACCATTGAGAGGCTCTTGGGCGCATGGGTGGAAAAGCTCCTGGCGAAGCGCCGCTCCAGGGAATTTTTCTTCACTCTCTTTATCCTGGCCATGGTTGGCCTGCAATTCCTGAATCCGCTCATGCAAAAATACGGGCGCGCACTTTTGCCGTTATTGCAAGGTTGGCTGCCGTACCTGTGGATCCTTCCCTCCTCATTCGCCGGCGACGCGGTAGCGCGCGCCGTGGAACATCAATGGGCCGCGGTGGCCCTGAAGCTCTCGGGACTCGGCATCTACCTCCTGATCTTCTCCCTTCTCTTGTGGATGCGTTACGCCCAGCTTTACGCAGGCGAAGAACTCAGCGAAACCTCGGCTCCTGCGCGCGCGGAAAAGCGTGCCGCCGTCGGCTCGTCGGACGGAAAGGACGCGTTCGATTTTCTTCCGGTAGCGGTGCTTGCCGTCTTCCGTAAAGAACTTCTCTATCTCCGGAGAAACACCTTTCTGTTTTTCGGACTGATTTTCCCTCCGATGATGGTTCTGTTTTTCAGCGTGCAGTTTGCCGGTGTCCATCCTACTGCTTTCAGGACAGGTGTCTCTCCGGACCTTTTCTTTCCGGGAATCATGGCCTATCTCGTCTTGATTCTCATGGCTCCGGCTTACAACTGTTTTGCCTACGAAGGCAGGGGCATCCAGACGTACTTCACGTCGCCTGTGCGCTTTCGCGAAGTCCTGGTCGCAAAAAATCTGGTGACTGTTTTCCTGCTCTTCTGCGAGATTGCGTTTTGCGTCGCGCTGGTAGGATGGCGCGCGGGACTACCATCCGCGCCGGTCTTGCTTGCGACCCTCGCGGGAATTGTTTTTTCCGTGGCCGGCCAATTGACGGTCGCCAATTGGTCGTCGCTCAACTTCCCGCGCAAGATGGAGTTCGGCAAAATGCAGGGCCAGCGCAACTCCGGCATGTCTGTTTTCGTCCTTTTTGGCGTGCAAATTCTTTTCGGGGGCGTCAGCGCGTTGATCCTTTTCTCGGGCCGCTGGACCGGAAATCCGTGGCTCCCGTCCGAAGTCTTCGCGGTCCTGGCGGCGGCTGTTCTTGGCGGTTATTTCGCCTCCCTGAATGCCTTTACCGAACTTGCTGAAAGAAAAAAGGAAGTGCTGATCGACGCCCTCTGCCGCTAGTTGACGATTCGCGGCAAGCATGTCCGCAACCTGTTCAAAATGCAAGTTTTGCCGCCGCCCTGCTGTGCCCAGAAACTTATGAGCCGGAAGTCCTATTAGGCGGCGGTACTCGAAGGCCTACGGTTTGGTACCGACGCACTATTTTTGCTTTCCCCGGGGCGCCGCAAACTTGCTTCCATGTTCAGAGAACAGGACCGTCCCTCCTCGTTGCTGGTCGACTCTCGGGCCCACGCCCCGGAGAGTTCCGCCTACCACCCCAAAGCCATGAGCGACGCCGGTGGGGTTCGAAACCTCACCGTAGCGATTGCGGCTTCCGATCCGGTCGCGTGCTCGACCCTGCGTCAGATGCTGCAGCAGACCGGGCTGGTAAAAGAGGTCCACGAATGGGCCTCGTCGAAGGCCGTTGAACTGCGCCATGCGCGGGATATTCCTGATGTTGTTTTTCTGGATCTGACCGGAAACGGGAATTTGGAGTTTGTATTTGCGCAGCAGCTGGTCCGGCTCCGTCCGTCGACCCACATTGTTGCCTGCTCCGCACGAAGGGATTCGAGCCCGGAATTCCTGCTGCAGGCAATGCGCTCCGGCGTCCGCGATTTTCTTGAGAAGCCTTACGACCGCATGGAACTCTCGGCCCTGATCGCCAGGGCCAGCAGCGAGCGGACTCAGGGCATGACCCGGCCGTCCGCTGCCGGCAAGCTCTTCGTTGTCCTGGGGACAAAAGGGGGAGTCGGAACCACCACCGTGTCCGTGAATCTGGCCGTTCAGCTGGCTCACATGCGGGGCAAGTCCACCATCCTCCTGGATTTTTCGCGGCCCATGGGAGATGTTTCCGCGCTGCTCGACTTAAAGCCAAAATTCCTGTTGCGCGACGCGCTGGAAAATTTCAAGCGTCTCGACTCCACATTGCTTTCAGGCTTGCTGACGGCGCACAAGAGCGGGCTGCAGGTTCTTGCCGGAGCGGCGCAGCTTGAGGACTGGCAGCACGGCTCAACTTCCGCGGTCGAGAGGGTCGTCGAAATCGCGCAGCGCTCCTTTGATTTCGTGGTGATGGATTTCGGATCTTTCTATTCCGCCGAGTGGCAGAACGTTTTGCGAGCGGCGGAGATTCTGCTGATTTCCGAAGCCGACCTTGCGGGTCTTGCGAAGCTCCATCGCCACCTCGGCGCTCTGGGGAAATTGCACGTCGATTCACGCCAGGTACGGCTGGTCATTAACCGCTGGCATCGGCATGATGAGGAGGCGCTCGGAAAAGTTGAAACTGGCATGAAGATGCCGGTGTTTGCCCGCCTGCCAAACAATTTCAAACAGGTCAGCGAAGCCACCGTTCGAGGCGATTCGTTGCAGGCGAACGGCGATCCGCTTTCCGGCGAATTCCACAATATGGCGGCCCGCCTGGCGGGCAAGGAAGTCCCGAAGCAACCGAAAAAGTCTCGCCTCGGTCAATTCTTTTCTTTGTAGCCGCGGGTCCTATCCGCAGTATCTTGACCGCAGCGCCGCTTCGTTTGCACGAATCCACTGAAGAATGCGGTCGAATCCCTGGTCGAGGGTCACTTTGGGCTGCCAGTTGAGCTGTTTGGCGGCTTTCCGGTTGTCGGTGAAATAAATCGGCAGATCGCCTTTACGAATCGTGTCTTCGACGCCAAAGCTTGTTCCGTAGCCGAGTTTCTGCTCCAGCAAGTGCGTTCCTTCCCGCAGCGAAAGTGAGTTTTGCGATCCGCCCCCCAGGTTGAAAATGTCTCCGCGGAAGCGCTGCATCTGATTCATCTCTAACTCCACCAGCGCGCAGACGTCCTCCAGAAAGAGAATGTCGCGGACCTGCTTTCCATTCCATCCTATATATTTCAGCGGCAGCCTGAAGTAGTGGGCGATCGCCCACCACACTACCCATCCCTGATCCAGCTTCGCAAATTGGCCGGTTCCGGCAATGACTCCAAATCGATTCACGACGATGGGCATGTCGAAGGCGTGTGCATACTCCTGGCACGCCGCGTCGGCAATCAGTTTGCTCAGCCCGTAGATGCTGCGCTGCCCTCCGTCGATCGCAAATTCCTCGGCCACTCCATGCAGCGGATCAAATCCCCGCGCCCGCGCCTCGACAGGAATCTTTTTCCACGCTTCACGATCCCATTCGATTCGCGTTTCCGCCTCGCGGCGCGGCAATTCCAGCAGCCTGTCCACCACGTAGACTCGATTGGTGCTAAAGAAAATCAGCGGACACCGGTGCTGCCTCGCGAACTCGAGTACTCGTATTACCCCCAGCGAATTGTTGGTAATGTCGAAAACCGGATTGGTGTAGCCGGAAACCACGGACGGCTGCGCGCTCGTATCGCAAACGAATTCAATCCCCTTGGGAAGGTTTTCAAAATCCTCAGGATTACGCACATCTCCGTGAACAAACGCGACTCCGTGCCGCGCCAGTTTTTCGAGGTTCGTTTCGCTGCCGCGCCGCACAAGATTGTCCATCACCACCACACGATGGTTTCTTTCGCTCAGACGCACCGCGAGTTCGGACCCGACAAATCCCGCGCCGCCGGTAATCAGAATGTGCACGCCTTATGCTCCTGCCGCCGATCGTTGACTGACACCTCTCGAATTCGATGCCAGCCAAAGCCGGAAATCCCGATAAGGAAGATACCCGAGCAGCAGCAAATCGAGAGGAAGAAGTTCGAATCGCCGCGCCCGCAAGTCGCTCCGGGACAAGTCCAGAAATGTGTACCGGAAATGCACAAACAGTGCGTGTCCCATCACCGATCGCAGCGAAATCCCCGATGCGTACGCTTTTACCCCGGATTTCCACCACCGCCAATAGCCATCCAGAACGGACTTCACCGAATCACTTCGCAAATGCGTAGCGCGCGCCGCTGGATCGTAGACAAGCTCCCAGTTTTTCGCGAGCAGCCGCCGAGAAAGGTCGCAGTCTTCTCCGTTCGTGCGCATCGCCTCGTCGTAGCCGCCGGCGTCGAGCACCGCACCCCGCCTGTAGATATTGTTGCAGCCAAACAGAAACTTTGGATTGCGAACCGGCGCTTCGCCCCACTCCTGAGCCATATGCGCCCTTCGCCACCGGTCGGCAAGGGAAGTCTGCACTCCCTCAAGCAAGAATCCTCCGGCTCCTACGACCTTCGGATCCTTGAGTAACACCGCAAGGTTCTCGAGCCACGCCGGCTCCGCTACACAATCTGCGTCCAGCGACGCTACAAATTCACTCTTCGCCGAGCGGAATGCCGTGTTGCGGGCGGCTGCCAGCCCGCTGTTTCGCTGGTGACGCACGACTGTGACTTGCGGGTAGCGGCCCGCGATGGCTGCCGACTCGTCGGTAGAGCCGTCGTCGATCACCAGAATTTCCGCCGGCTTGAGCGTTTGCGCGAGAAGGCTTTCAAGCGAGCGCGGCAAAAACTTCGCCACGTTGTAGGCCGGGATGTAGACGCTGATTTCAGCCACGGTCGGTGATGGTTCAGTTCAGGTTGCCAACGACGATCCGGCAGGGTCCGGGCGATCGGATACGGAATACCGGCGCGGCGAAAACTAGAATAGCAGACCTACCGGCCCTCACGGTTGCGCCAGATTGCGAAGGTCTTCGATGTCGCGTTGCTCAATGCGATGGAGCGTATCCTTTCGCCGGAAAAGATAGGAATGCAGCTGAGAAACAATCTGCTTCGGCACAGCGTGAACCTGATTGTGCGCGACCTGGCTCCAGGAAACCGCTCCGCGAGCTGGAATCAGGTGCGCTCCCCACTGAAAAATCAAGCCAAGATTCCAAAGGATGAAAAGCCCCAAAACCGCCGCAAGCGACATCGCCGCGGTCTTTTGATCACGGAAAAGCTTCGCGATCCCGTCCAGGGCCACGGCCAGGCCCAGCACAAAGAAAACCGTCAGCGATACAAAGAACCGATTTCCGTACGAAGAGATCCCCGGCCAGTCCGGATACGACGCCATGAAATAATAGAACGCCAGAAGCACCGACAGCACGGAAACTCCGATCGCGGGGACCCGCCGCCAGAACACGAAGAGTCCGATCGTCGCGATCAGCAAAATCGGCGTCCAGGAAAACAACCCGTGGTTGGCGGAAAAAAGCAGCGCGATAAACCACGGCGAACTCCACGCCCATTGTCCGACGGGGATATATCCGGTTTCGAAAAAACCTCCGTACACGGCGTACCGCGAAAGAAGCGTGGGCAGCAACGAGATCAACACGGCCAAGCAGAACAGAAGATGGCACGCGAACAGCGAACCCGGCCCCGCCGATTGCCCTCCGTTTCGCTTCGAGATCGTCCCGTACTGCCGTAGCGCCTCCGGAATCAGAGCGGCCAGCGCGATGGCGTTCGGGTAATACACGTTGATCATCAGCCCGGCAACCAGCGCGAGCACCAGCCACTGCCGGACGCTTCGCTCCTCCCTCGTGCGCAGCCAGTACCAGAAAAACAGGGCCACAGAAAAGGCCGAGTGCGCGTGCGACCACGACGGATTGAAATACATGTAAACCGGCAGCGAGCTGGCCCACCAGATGGCGATTGTCGCAAACAGCGCCCAGCGTTCCTCTACAAAGCGGCAGGCCACGCGATACGACAGCAGCAGCGCCAAAAATCCGTACAACAACGTCCCGAACGCCATTGCCAGCAGATACGGCAGGGAAAATCCGTCGGCGGAGACCTGCGCTCCGAATGCCCGCGCCAGCAGCACTCCGGCGTGCGCGCATACTAAAAAGGGAGTCCAGAGCATCGCCGGCCCAACCGTGAAGTGATTGTCGAGGTGTCCGGTCGCTGTTCGAAATTCCTGCCGCGGTTGACCCGAAGCGTCCAGCCGCGCGGCGCGAAATCCCTGATTCGCGTGCTGGTAGTCTGGCAGAAAGTCCAGGTTCCGCTGCGTCAACGCAGCGCGCGCGAACGCATAATAGCCGACCCCGTCGCCGCGTACCCAGGGGTTCAGGAGCGGCAGGGAAATCAGCAGAAGAATCAGCAGAATCCGAGGCGGGGTTTTCGGACGAGCCCCAACAATTTCATTCTTGGCGTCTTGGCGCTCCACCACAAAGCCATCCGTTCGCATTTGCGAGCTGCATCTCGCGGCCAACCGATGACCCGGAGCCGGCGGCCCTTCCAATTCAGATAGTATCGCTAACGGCTGGGTACTCCGCCCTGTTCCTCGACCGGCACCTGCTGATTCTCAGACGGAAGGAGTCGACAGCGCCCGTGGGCGCTCCGCCGCCTGCTTCTCGCGCAGGTAGCAAGTCACCCGATCGATAATCTCAGACAGTTTGGTCTGCGGACGGAAACCTGTGAGCGATTGAAGCTTTTCCACGCTCGGAACGCGCCGCATCATGTCCTCGAATCCCGGCTCGTACGCGCGGTCGTAGGGCACATAGGTAATTTCGGAAGCGCTTCTGGTGCGCGCTTTTACGGTTAGCGCCAGATCGCTCATCGAAATTTCTTCGGTGTTCCCGATATTCACCACTTCTCCGATCGACCGCTCCGTATCCATCAGGCGCATCAACGATTCCACCGTGTCGCGCACATCGCAGAAGCACCGGGACTGCGTTCCCGTTCCGTACACCGTAATCGGCGCATTCTCGATCGCTTGCTTTACGAAATTTGGCAGGACCATTCCATACCGCCCGGTCTGCCGCGGTCCGACCGTGTTGAACAATCTGACCACGATTACCGGCACCTTGCGCTCTCTCCAGTACGACAATGCGAGAAATTCATCCAGAGCTTTTGATGCTGCGTAGCTCCATCGGCCCTTTGTGGTCGGGCCCAGCACCAGATCCGCTTCTTCGCGGAACGGAACCTGCGTGCTCTTGCCATACACTTCCGACGTCGATGCCGTCAGCACCAATTTTCTTTTCTTCTCCGCCGCTTCCAGAATGATCTGAGTGCCGTTGACATTGGTTTCGATGGTTCGAACCGGGCTCTCCACGATCAAGCGCACTCCCACGGCCGCCGCGAGGTGCACGACGATGTCCGCGTCGTCCACCAGTTCCGCAACCAGCCGCCGGTTCTCGATGGAATCCAGATGGTATTCCATCCTTTCTCTCGATTTCAGGTGCCGGATATTCTCCATGCTTCCGGTCGAAAGATTGTCGAGAAGCACCACGTGGTCGCCGCGTTCGAGCAGGCGCTCGGCCAGATGCGAGCCTATGAAACCCGCACCTCCGGTAATCAGATAGCGCACGAAGCCTCCTGAGGAAGATTACAGCGATTGCGAGTCATCGTCCGAATAGCGCGAACGCCGTGTTTCTGCAGGTTGTGCGTCCGTCGTGCCATAGGGTTCCGCGGCTTCCTGGGGACCGTATCCGTAGGAGTAGGGATAATAGCGATAGGAATAATAATAGTCGGGAGCGGTCGAGTCGACAGCATTCAACACTACGCCCAGCAGGCGGCACTTCACGCTGGTCAGCAGGTCGCGCGCACGCGTGAATGCCTCCTTGGGGGTTTCTCCGCTGCGCACCACCAGGAGCACGCCGTCGGCCAGGACGGAAAGAATGACCGAATCGGTCGCGGCCATCACCGGCGGCGAATCGATCACGATAAACTTGTACTGGCTTCGCAGTTCGTGCAGTGCATCGGCCAGCATGTGCGAGGAAAGCAAGTCGGCAGGGTTCGGGGGCAGTGGCCCTGTTGGAATGGCCACCAGGTTTGCAATGACAGGATGCGGAACGGTCACGAGATTCAAGCTCGATGCGCCGGCCAGGTAGGAGCTCAATCCCGCGTACTTGCCCTCCGTCAGATTCAGCAAGCGGCCTACGCCGGGCTTTCTCAAGTCGGCGTCGATCAACAGGGTGCGATCGCCCAATTGTGCCAGGGTGACCGCCAGATTCGCGGCCGCCGTTGTTTTGCCTTCACGCGGAAGTGCGCTGGTGACCAGAATCACCTGCGGCGGATGGTCCGCCTGCGAAAGCAGCAGCGCAGTGCGAAGCGCGCGGAAAGCTTCCGACATCTGGGATTTCGGCAGGTGCTGCGCTACCAGCTCAATGCGCGTTTCGTGGCCGTTGCTAGAAGGCCTGGCGAGAAAACGGCTCCTTCGCCCGTTCTCGTTTTCGCTGATGAATGCCGGAACCACCGCCAGGGAAGGCAAACGCACAAGCGTTTCGATGTCATCCGGCGTCTTCACGGTGTTGTCCAGATATTCCCGGAGCAAGGCCAGGCCAATGCCACCGACCAGTCCTACCAGAAAGGACAAGGCAATGTTTTTCGTTTTTGCAGGCCGCGAAGGATTGGACGGGACCATCGCCGGGTCCACCACCCGAATGTTTGAGGATTTCAGTCCGGCTGCGATGTTGGCCTCCTTCAGTTTCGTCAAAAGGCCGTCGTACATCGTCTTGTTGCCTTCCGCGTCGCGCCTCAGGATGTTGTATTCCACCATGCTCTGGGCCATCAGATTTACTTCGGACTTTTGTTCATTGAGCGCTTCGTTCAGCAGCCCCTCGCGCTGCCGTGCCGCGTTGTACTCGTTGCCAAGCGTATCCAGGATGTTGTGCTTCTCAGTGTCCATCATTTCTTCGAGTTCTTTGAGCTGCGCCTGCAGCCGCTGCACTCTTGGAAAATTGGGCCCGTACTGATTCAGCGAATCGAGGTATACCCCATAAAGATCGGAGCGCTTTCTCACCAGTGCCTGCAAGTTGGTGTTCTCACGGAGCTGCTGGATCGCGTCTATATTTCCGGCTTTGGCAAACTCGTACAGCGCTTCCTTGCGCATCCGTTCGCTCTGCGCATTGGTGAGTTCCTGGTTCAGGTCGGTCAGCCGTTGTGTGGTGATGTTATGCTTGTCGTCGAGCTCCCAGATCTGGTGCGCTCGTTCATACGCCAGCCGCGCATCCTCGGAGTTTTGTACTCTGACCTTCAACTCGCTCAGTTGATCCGTCAGCCATCGGGTCGCTTTCGCTGTGGTGTCGTACCGGCTGCGGAAGTTCTGCTCCATGAAGTTCTGAATATGCGCGTTCAGGATCTGCGCCGCGAGCAGGGGGTCCGTCGATTCAAAACTCACGTCGAGCAGCCGGCTTTGCGGAACGCGCCTCACGCTAAGGCTGCCCAGAAAAGCGCCCAGCTCCGGCGGGCGCTTGTGATTGGCCAGGCTTCCTGAGGTGATCGCTTCCGAACTCGCCGGGGCTCCCGGTATTTCCATGTGAGGAATTAATCCGCTGTTGCGGATGGTCTGCAGCGCCAGGGTCTCGCTGGTCAGAATTCGCGATTGCGTTTCGATGTAGTTGTCCATGTCCATCATCACGTCGTAGGAATCCACGCCCTGGAAGGGAAGGTAGTTGGAATTTTCCCGGTCAATCTCAATTCTTGCCGTCGTCACGTACACAGGCTGCATGCGAAACGTGGCGATCGAGACGATGGTTACGACGGCCAGCAAAAACGAAAGAATCAGCCACTGGTGCTTTCGCAGGACCAGAAGGTAGTCGTAGAGATGCGGTTCCCGGGGCGATAAGTCGAAGGGAGGCAGGCGCTGCGGCATGGAGATGAGTTCGACCGCACTTTGCCCATTCTCCCTTGGAAGCAGCTTGTTGTCGTCGGCCATAGGTCTTCTAGTTTCCCGTTCCGATCCGGTAAATGATCAGCGACGTACCGACTGCCAGGCCAATCTGGGCCGCCCGGATCAATGCCGCCTTCGTTGCATTGTCAGGCACATAGAGAATATCGCTCGGCATCAGGCGCACGTCTTCGGACTTGCGTTCGATAATTTTGCCCAGATCCACCGGGATCGATTGCTGATTTCCCATCGAATCTTTGCGGATGATGATCGCGCGGTCTTTTTTCGCGATTCGTGTCATGCCGCCGGCAAGTGCCAGAAGCTTCAGCGTGGAGAGTTGCGCCCGGTCGTTGTTGGCTACGAATCCTCCCGGCTTCTGTACCGCGCCGAGTGCGTACACGATTCCGGCGTGCGGAACGGTGACAATGTCACCTCCCTGCAACTGGATGTTGTTCTGAGTGTCGCCGCGCTCCAGCAATTCGGAAAGATTCACCGTCATCGTGTTTTGCGCGATTGGCGCCAGGTCACTCGTAGAGATGGGAGGCGGCGCGGAAGTGCGGTCCTCTGGGCCGTTGCCTTGGGGAACCGTCTGCGCGGCGATCTCCGGTCCTGGAAATGCCGGAGCTTGCGTGGCGGTTGAATTCCGAGCGCCGTTTTCCTTGGGCATCGGAGCTTCCGCGGGTGGCAGCGACGGATTCGTCGCTGGCACGGCGTCTTCCGTTCCAATTTCCGGCGGCTCATTGTTGTCCGTGGCCTCGCTGGCCTGAGTGCGGGTGATGATTACGGTCTCTCCCGCATCTGCCGCGATTCCTCCGGCCTCCGCAAGAATCTGCACCAGCGTCAGCGGACGGTCGGCGTGGTACACCATCGGGTGGGCCACGGCTCCCACAATCGTAATGGGCTTGCTCTTCTTTTCTTTTACCGACACCATCACCTGCGGGTGAGACACCAAGCCGTTGGCTTGCAACACTTCGGCGATCTTTTGTTGCATTTGTAGTTCGGTCAGGCCGGCAACGTAGAGGCGAACCGGCACGAGTGGCAAACCGATCGTACCCGTTTGGCTGACTCGCACCTCACGCGTAAGTTCTTGAATATCATAAACTTCAACAACTACCAGGTCGCCTTTGCCAATCACATACTCACGAGGTGGCGCTACAGTGCTTCGAGAAAGGCTGCGAATTCGATCATTGGCTTGCTCTTGGGTTTGCAGGACCGCCTGCGCGCAGGCCGGGGTGGCCTCGAGCGCCAACGCGCACCCGGCTGCCACCAAACACCAACGCACCGCACCCAGTTTGCCTGCCTGCATCGGACGATGGCCCCCAAGCGCCAATTATACAGCCCCAGGGGACAAGTCAATCAGGCTTTTTCCCCGTGCGGCCGCCGGCTACTGCGGGATCGGGCGGGAACGCCCTGCTGAATTTCCGCGGTGGCCAGCAGGCTCATCAGAAGGAATAGCAACAAATTGGCCGGTATGTGCAGATTGAAATCGACCAGGCTATGCACCAGCAATCCGCAGCACGCTGTCCAGCCGCACAGGCGCAAGGTGTTCGCGAAGCTGTCGTCCTTCGATTGCAGAAATCGCAGCGCCGCAACAAACAGCGTTCCGATAAACCAAGCGCAACAAATTCCCCCCACCACTCCGGTCTCTGCCAGAACTTCCAGGTAGTCGTTGTGGGCATGATTCACGATTTTTCCGTCGTACAAGGTTTCGTATGGAGGGTAGACCTGCTGCAGTGTTCCGAGGCCCGTTCCCAGCACGGGGTGGTCCAGAAAGATGCGCCATGTTCCATTGCGCATGGAGGCGCGCTTGCTTGCCGTCACTTCAAGCGTCTGCAAACCCGAAAACCGCGACAAGATTTGATTGACGCCCAGCCACGAGACGATGACGAACGCCAAAAGCAGCACCACGCCTCCTGCGAACAGATGCCGCCCCGCGGCTCGCCTCAGCCCCAGCACCAAGACCAGAAACGCCAGCTCGGCGCCCACGCTGACGATCCCCCCGCGCGAGGCGGAAAGCATCAGAGCGCTCAGTGGAATGATGGCCAGGATGCCTACAATGACCAGCCGTTCGCGCCGCACCCGTCCTAAAAGCAAGGGCACCAGCGCCATCGGCAGCACCAGTTCCGCGAAACCCGCGAAATGATTGCGATTTACGTAGGGTCCAAACGGAATGCCCCCGTAGTGCATCTCCCGGAACCAATAAAGTTTTCCGTTGAATGTAAGTTGTTGCAGTATGCCCAGCCCGGAAACAAGGAAAGCGAAGATCATCACGAACCATGCAAAGCTGCGCCAGTCCCCCAGCGTGCGGAATGATTGCGCCGCCAGGAATAGAAAAATCAGCATGCTCAGCAGCAGCTGCAGCTCGATGCGCGTGGTGAACGGCGACGCCGTCAGCCCAAGCGTCAGCTGAATGGCCGCAACCAGTGTCAGCCCCGCCAGCGGGAAAAGTAGCAAAGGAGTGGAGATTTCCTTGTCTTCCCTGGCAAGGAAGAAATTCAGCGCCCAAAAAACCAGCAGGATGCCGGCTGCTGATTCAAGAATGCCTCGCGCCCACGGTTCGACCGCGCCATGACTCAACACCGCGAACGCCACGGACGCAAGAATGCCTCTGCGAACGAGCTTCATGGTTTTGCTGGAGCCTCGTTTACAGGAATCAGCGAAACGTCGTCGATCCACGCCGCGCCCTGAATGTCGCTTTCCGGCTGGTCGCTCATCCGGCGTTTCATGCAGACCGATCCGAATTCGGCCCCCTCCGGGGGCGTCCAGCTAAGCGAAATCTGTTTCCAGTCTTGCGTTCCATGCACCTCCTCGGTCGTTACCGACTCGTTTTTCGTCGGCGTAAAAACAAAAATCTGCAGCCGCACTCCTTCGCTGCTGGTGAGCGACTGCGTCTTCACCCACGCCGTCAGCAAATACCGCTTTCCCGCTTCCGGCGTAATGTTGTGACAACCATCTTCAAAATTCAGATTTTCATGGCCGTTGAACAAAATCCGCAGCGACTGTTCTCCCGAGTGTTTCTCGGAACGATCCAGGGAAAGCTGAACGTTGGGCGTCGACGGCACAAAGCGCCAGGCGAAACCGCCGCCCACGTAGCCGGATTCGAAGCCACCGTCCCACAGGAGCGACCCCTGGGGATCGGGGGGAGGCGGATCCTGCATCATCGAAACGGCCTCAGACCACATCCGCGCGGCGTGGGCCGGACGGCGCTGGTGTAGGAGTCCGTCAAAGAAGCTGACCACGTCACGCAGGTGGATCTTTTCGTGCAGCGAGACCAGCCGGTCCCATACCAGTTGCGCGTTGTCGAGATCGCCGGCCGCGGAGAGGGGGTGCAGAATTGCCAGGTACACGGTCGTGGTTGACGGCAGAGCCTTGCCCAGCACGACAGTGGCGTCCGGCTGAGCGAGAAGCGCGCGGGAGAACGCTTCGGCCGCGCGTTTCGGATCGAGCTCCACAGTTTTGTGAATCTCTCGGAACGCGGCATCCTGTTCGCCCTGTCGTAACAGGAAATTGCCATAGCTCCAGGAAACATCGGCGGAAAGGGGGTAGACGCGCTGCGCAGTGAGATAGGCTTCGCGCGCCTGTGCGGTGTCGCCTTCGCTGTCGTAGGCGATCGCCAAATCCAGCAACGCTTCCGCGGAGTTCGGATCGAGCGCAATCGATTTGCGCAGAGCCTGAATGGCGCGCGGGGTGTCGGGCTGCTCGAAGTCGTAGAGATACGAACGGCCAAGCAGATACCAGTTGCGCGGATTCGCGGGCTCTAGACGTACCGCGCGTTCATATCCTGCGCGCGTGTCCAGTCCCAGTTCGTGCGCGGCGAATGCATTGCGCAATCCGAAATAGCCGAGTGCGGCTGCGAGAAGGCAGCAGAGAAGCAGGAGCGCGCCGCGAGTGCGTGCAGTGCGAAGGCGGATGTCCATCCCGGATAACTCTGCCTAAGCCGGAGGCGACGGTGCAAGCGGAAAGTCGCGGGATGCCTTTGCGGGAAATGTATCGTAGAAAGTCAGGGAAGATGGACGACGGAGATGCGGACGGGTTCTAGACGCGTGGAGTCGAGAATTTTCTCGCCGTTGAGATTGTCGAGCTGGCTATTGGAAATGAAATAAAAATCGGAACCGCGAATGGCGCCTGTGGTTGGCAGCACGCTCAGGGTTGTGCGGTATTCGAGAAGGGTCACGTGCGCAACACGCGCGCCGTCTGAGGAAAGTTTGAACATCGCGACTCGCGGCGTGCCGATCCCATTCTGAATGGCGATCAGATTTCCGCGATACCAGTAGAGGCCGTCCGCTCCTGCGAGTGTGGCGTGCGGACCCGGCGAAACATCCACGCTGGATGAATCCGAAATGTCGTACTTGATCACCCCGAGCGTGTCCGCTATGTAAAGCGTGTGATCGTCATCGGCGAGGGCAATTCCATTGGGATAAAAGAGCTGCCGGTGAAATTTTTGCGGCGTAAAAGTTTTTGCGGCGGGATCGAAGCGAAACACGGTGTTGGCAAGACTATCGGTGGTGAAAATATCGCCGGCTTTGCGAACGGCCAGATCGTTGAATCCGTGACGCCCTTTGTCCTCGGGCGAAAACCGCGCGAGCACTTCCCCCTCTGCGCTGATGTGCAGGAGTTGCGTCTTTCCCGCGTTTCGGCCGACGTCCTGAAACGTATTCGCCCAAATGCTTCCATCCTTCGGGTCCAGTCGGATGCCGAGAACGGGAAGAAGCGGGTCCTGTTGCGGTGGAAGAAAATCGGAAGTGCGGCTTGCCGGAGTGATCTGCACAATTTTTCTGCGGTGAAGGCTGCCCAGGTAGAAAACCTCGCGTTTCGGATCCCAGGCGAGCCCTTCCGGAAGCAAATCCTTTTCTTCCGTAGCCAGGGCCAGGCGCGCCGTACTCACCAAAGGAAAATGCCGTTGCGCGCGTTCCACCATTTCCGTGAAGGCATGTTCGCCGCGAAGGCCGGCGAATTCAAGTCCGCCGCCCGGATCGAATCCCTCGTCGAGCGCCATGCACTGCTTCAGGAGATCGAGCGCTTCGCGCGATTCGCCGAGATGCTGTTTTGCCGCGGCGAGAAAATACAGAGCAGCGCCGCGATCCGGAAAAGCGGGCCGAAGTTTTTCGACGGCGGCGATTTGCGCGCGGATTTCCGCGGCGTCGTCGGGCTCCGCGGGAGCTCCGCGAACTTCGCCTTCTTTTTGTGGCTGCGATTCTTCCTGCTGCGCTTGCCCGGAAGCTGCAGCAAAAAGAAGCGAGAAAAGGGCCGCAAGCCGTTTTCTGGAAGAGCGTAGTCGCATCGCCGGGTTAGACGCGGAACTCCGAAGATGGTGAGAGCCAAGCCGAAAGCGTTTCCGGGCGGACGGAGCCGAAAGCAATGTCCGGGCCGCCGGGTTCGGGGGGCCGCCATCGCCAGATTCCCGCGCCGGCAAGGTCGGCATCGCGGCAGAGAGTGAGCGCGGCCCCGAGCGAATACTCCGGCGAATTCGGATCGCTCGCCGGAAGTTCGCCGAGCCAGAGCGGCTGCCGGAGATCCGCGAGATCCTCGAGCTGCTCTCGGAGCGAATGCTTCTGATCGCGTTCGAGATGAGGATAGTAGTGCGCTTGCAGCAGGTCGAGACCGATTTCGCTCCACGCGCGAACCCACTGCAAGCGGGCGGAACCGAGACTGGCAGGAACTCCGCCGGATTCGTCCTGAACCGCTCGCGAGATTTCGGCGAAAAACGCGTGGGCATCCGCAAAAGGAAAAATGGCTTTCCGGGACCCCTGAAATTCCGGGATGGCCCATTCGGGCTCGTTGACGATTTCCCAGGCGAAGAGCGCCGGATTCGCGCGGAATTCCCGGAAAAGCGGAATCAACACGCGCTCGAGGAGAGCTTCGCGGCCGCCGGCAAATTGCAGCGCGTTGCGTCCCGGAAACGAAGAGCCCGCCGCGGCTCTTTGCGCGGATTTGCCGGGACGCTCGTCTGGCGCCTGCAGCCAGACAAAATCGAAAAGCGAAAAGCAGATGCGCAGATTCGATTGCGAAGCGAGATCGAGCGCAGCGGTGACGTCTTTAAAAAGAAAGCCGTCGGGTCCCGCAGGCACCCCGTTTTCGTAGCGAATGCCGCTGCGGCCATCGCACAGCAGGAACCAGCGGACGACAGAGGCTCCGGAGGAACGGACGCGCGCAAAGTCGGCAGCGACCGTGTCCCGCGACCGGGAAAGCGCGACACCGCAGTAGCCCCACGGGGAAACGCCGAAGTCGCAGCCGTAATTGAGCCAGGGATAATTTACGGCCAGGAAGAAATCGGGTCGGGTCGTCATGGCGTCACGCCGAAAGGCAGGATTTTACTACCGGTGACCGTTGACCGTGGGGAACCGTTTCTCGCCGAGCCGAGAGTCTGGTATTCCGGCAGCGCCCTCTCCGACAGGCCGGTCTAGAATTTCAAAGAGCCACCGATCAGTTTTTTAAAAACGGAATGGAAAGAAGGTTTGGGACCACAAGAAAAACCGGATTCTCTACGCACAGGGTCAACGGTTGGCAATTTTTCCTTGCAAGCGCCGTGATCGCAGGCAGCAGAGCGGCCGTGTTCGGGCGATGCCAGCCCAGAGGGCGACAACTATGCTGAATCGGTGCGGCGGAATTTGCGGCCGAGTGCGAGAAGGCCAACGCCAAGAAAAACGAGGCTGGAGGGCTCCGGAGTCGAGGTCGGCACAAAGGTGGCCCCCGGAATGTTGCCGTCCTCGGTGAACACAACCAGTCCGCTCGAACTCCCGTTGATGAAAGTCACGCCACTCGCCGAGAAAAGCGCTTGAACGTCGAGCACCTCCTGGGAGCTGCTGAAATAGTCCGTGCTGGACGCTCCCGTCGTGCAAGGCAAACCGGTCATCGGCGAGGGGATACTATCGTGAGCCACCGAACTGGACGAGCCGAAGCTGCCGCACATGAACACGCCTGTAGGCCCTGTGGACGCCGGATTCAGGAGAGGCAGGGTCAAGCTCGTACCGCTGAGCTCGATAATGTCCAGGGTTCCGAAAGCTCCGCTAGGCTCAAAAAAAACAAACAAAGCCCCGTTATAACTGTTGCCACCGATGGTAAAAACGCCGGCAGTAAATCCTTCGCAGTTGTCGATGACATTCGTATTCAAGAAGTCCGCTATTTTGTCCTTGCAGCCATCGAATCCGGAATTGTCACCATACGTCGAGCCCCCCCGGACGGGGATTTTGTCGGCCCGGCTGGGAGCCGCGACCGCGAGAAGAAGGACAGACAGCACCAACACTTTCACGGGGAGGGTGAGGAAGCGCATAACTCTCCTTGGCACGCCGTAACCAAGAGGTTTACGGACGGTCGATTGAGAATGAATTGTTGACAACCCGAGCGGGTGGGTACCGGATTTGCGAGCAAGCCTCGAGCCAAAAGATCGCAAAGGGCGCCCGGGCGCACGATTGCGCGCTAAACCGTTCTACGAGAATGGCTTACAAACCTTCTCAGGACGCTCTGTCTGCGATGCAAATTTTGTAGTGTGCAATTCTCTGCCGAGTTTGCGCTCTCGTTTTCCGATAGCTCGCAACGCTCGATCCACAGGAGGCGTTCGGTCAACCCGCTTTGGTCGCGCTGATCCGCTCAGCGACGGCTCTGGCCCTTGCCTCGATTTGCAGGAAACCTTTCTTGGCTGCCTCCTTTTGCAAGGCAGAAAGCAGGGAAAGTGCGGCCCGTTTGTCGCCTCCAAACAGCGCGACTTCGCCTTGGGCCAGTCGAGCTTCAAACTGCAAGCCTGGAATTCCGAGTTTTCTAGCCTGCGAAACGACCGCATCCAGCTGACCCTTGCCTCCGGAGGCTTTTCCGGAACGCATCTGCAGGCGCCCGCTGGTGATGGCCACGGCGAGTTTTATGGTCGGGTCTTGCGGTTTGAGTTGGTTGATGAGGTCCATCTCCCTGGCAGCGTCTGTAACACGGTCCAGGTCAAGGAGCGCGAACGCGACACGATTTCGCGCAGCGCTTTCTGCGTCCTTAAATCCCTGGGCATTGAATTCCTCGGCCGCCCGGCGGGCCAAGACCTCGGCCTCGGCAGCCCTTCCTGCTTGCAGCCTGAGGCCGCCGAGGGAGAGACGCCCCAGGGCCACGGTTGATTTGTCGCCGATCTGCGTAGCGAGGTTCAGGCCGGTCTGATAGTCCTCTTCGGCCGTGGCGAGCTCCCCTTGTTCGAGCTTTATGTCCCCCAGAACGTATAGGAATTGGGCCTGGTCACTTTTGTTGCCGGTCTCCTCTGCTCCCTTTACCGCTTCTTGAATGTTCTCAAGAGCCGGGCTGAAATTCCCCTGCAGCGAATAGATGAAGCTGATGTTGTTCTGCGCCCGAGCCACGCTGCCCTTGTCCTGGATGCTGCGTGCCTGATCGAGGGACTGCTGGTAAAGGTGGAGAGCGACGGGAAATTTGCCTAAAGTCTGGCTGACGGTGGCCAAATTGTTCAGCAGCGTGATGATCTGGCCGCGATCGTCGATTTCTTGCGCCACGCCGAGCGCTTCTTCGTAGCTTTTCTGGGCGCCGGCCAAGTCGCCTTGGCTGGCCAGAACGTTGCCGATGTTTGTGAGCGCTCCGGTGATGTCGCGGCGCGAGCCTATCTTGTTCGCGAATTCGAGCGCCTGGCGATGCTGTTCGAGACTCTGCTGCGGGTCGCCTTGCGTAGCGTTGATCAGGCCGAGGATGGTAAAGCCGCGGGCTACGAGACGCAGATCGCCTACAGGCTTGGCGAGCCCGATAGATTGCCGGCACGCGGTTTGGGCTCCTGGCGCTTCACCCAGGAATGCCATCGATGCACAAGCTCGCCAGAGCGCCTCAGCCTCGAGTAGACGGGATCCCTTCGCTCTGGCGCCTTCGGCTGCACGCAAGGCGGCTTGCTTCTCTTTCGAAAGCTCGGAGAGCGATTCCGCGGCTTCAGCTTCCTTGAGGTCGAGACGCGGATCCTTGCTGATGGAATCGGGCTGTTTCCGAAGCAGCTCAACCGTTTTCAGCGCGTCGTTCGCCTTGCCTGCGCGGATCTGGACGTCGACCGCGCGAAGAGCGTATTCAGGATTTTCAGGATATAGTGTCCACAGCGAACGATAGAGGTCGACTGCCTTATCCCACTCCGAGGAAATTTCGCGGAAGCGCGCTTCGACAAGGGTCTTGTCTTCTCTGCCCAGATGCGAAGAAAGCTCGAATGCGGTTTTCGCTTCTTTCTTCGCTTTCTCGTCGTAACCCAGCTCAGACCACGCTTCGGCGAGGGATGCGTGCGCCAGGGAAAAGTTTGGATCGACTGCCGTTGCGTTTGCGAGCGAATCCTTCGCTCGCAGCAGATCGAAATTCCTGAGTTGCCCCAACCCCTCAAAATAAGACTGGGTCGCTTGGGGCGTGGACGGCACGGCGGCCTGCAGCTCCGCCGACTGCGACGTGCTGATCCCCGGGATGCCAAGCTTGGCACGCAAGGCGGCTCCAGCACGCGCGGCAAGTTCGGGGAGAGCGATTTCCGATCCGCTTTCCGGAACCTTGGCAAGGACCTCACCGCTCTTGGCGTTCTGCAGCTGCAGATTCAGCTGCACGCGTCCGCCTGCCGCCTTACCCGTGTCAAAGAAATAGCCATACACGACATAGTCGCAATGGAGCGAACTGCGCACTTTTTGAATGGTGTCCGCGGAGTAGCTCGCCTCATTTGGAAGGCCCAGGTCGATCTTCATGCGTGCGACGGATTCTCCGGGCGTCGGAACTACGAAGTCGCCAGCCGCCAACTCCGAGGCCAGCATGTCGCTCAGCGATGTGGACACCCAGTCGGTTTCAGGAGTCGCTGTTTGATTCTTGAACCCCAAAACCGCCACCGTGGGCCGGAAACTCCGTCTGCCCAGCAGGCGACCGCTGAAGGTCCAGGTTGCCGCGCCAAGGGCTACGGCCAGCGGAACCGCGGCAATCCAGATCTTCCTTTTCGACAGCAGGCCGATTTTGCGCCGCTCGTCGATCTGCTTTCCTGGCTTTTCCGGTATCGCGGCGCCAGCCATGTCGATCGAAGCACTCCCCTGAATGCGCTGCATGGCATTGAGCATTTCCCGCGCGGATGCATATCGGCGGTCGGGTTCTTTTTCCAGTGCGATGCGGATCACAGATTCGAGTTCCCGAGAGACCTGCGGATTTAATTCCCGAGCCAGGAGTGGAATCCGATGCAGGATGGAATCGGTGAGGCGAGGACCAAACGTTTCCGGAAAAGGACGCGAACCTGTCGCAAGTTCGTAAAGCACCACTCCGGCGGAATAGAGGTCTGTGCGGACGTCGGCATACTCCCCGCGTAGCTGCTCCGGCGCCATATAAGGGAGAGTTCCGACCACGCCCGTAGTGGTTCTAATGCTTTGCGTTACATCCATGTCGGACTGCAGGGTTCGCGCGAGTCCGAAATCGAGAATTTTCAGCCTGCCGTCGAGAGTCTCGCGGAGATTTCCTGGTTTCAGATCGCGGTGAATAATGCCTTCGGAATGGGCTGCGGAAAGCCCGTCGAGCAGTTGCAGAGCGAGCCGGAGTAGTTCCTTCTCCGGAAGAGGGCCGGTTCTGATTTTGTCTATCAGGCTTTTCCCCTGAACAAGCTCCATGACGATGAAGCTGGTGCCGGCCTCGGTGTCGAAGTCGTGTACGGTAGCGACATTGGGGTGGTTGAGTTTGGAAAGGGTACGCGCTTCGCGCCGGAAGCGAACGAGGAATTCGTTGTCGCCCACGAGATCCGGGGAGAGCACTTTCAGAGCGACATCGCGATCGAGCCTTTCGTCATGGGCTCGGTAGACGACGCCCATGCCGCCGGCGCCAATCTGCTCCAGGATCCGGTAATGCGAGATGGTTTGACCAATCATAGGCGGATGGAATGCCTGCGCTGTTCTTCAGAAGATTGACGTTTCGTGATTGTCGGGCGCGAAATCGCATCATAGTACATCCCCGGAAGCAGCCGGCCCCGAACTTTCTCTAGATGCGGGATAGCGGATTACTGAGCGAGCGTGGGGAAGGAAATTACGGCCTTGGGGGGAGGAGCGACGGTGACGTGGATAGGGCGCTCGGCGAGGTGGCGAGCGCGCAGATTGCGCTGGACGCGGCGGCCCCAAGAGCGGACGAAAGCGAAGTTCAGTGCGCCGCCGATCACCGAGCTGGCGACCGGGATGAGGCGTCCGACCCATTTTTCGGCGACCTCCTGACCCAGCTTTGCCGCCAGGCGTTCGGCGATGCGCGGCGCAAGTTTTTCGATCACTTGTTTTTCCGCGAGCTCCTTGCCGAAATCGATTCCGGTGGCGGCAGCAGCGGCGAGCCAGAGCTCGCGGCGCTCATCGCTGCCCTGCGCTTCAAATCCGTAAAGCAAGCAGAGGCGTTGGATGAGGCGCAAGGTGATGATGGTGAGAAGACCTGCGTCGGGGACCAGCGTGATCATTCCGCCGAGTCCGAATCCTGCGCCTTCGGCAAGAGCGAGACGCTCGGCGTCGTGAATAAGGCGCAGGGCGATGTAGTCGAGCCGTTCGATCGGTACTTCGTGCATGCGGCTGAAGTCGGAAACGTGAAGGCGATGCTTGCGGGCAAGGTAGTCACGGAAATCTTCGGGATCGATTTCGACGGAGCGAAGTCCCTGGAAAAAACCAAAGCGCAGAAAGCGCCCGAAAGGCGTGCTGTTTCCAGCAGTGTGTAACCCGGCCATGGCCAATAGCATCGTATGCCGGTTGGAGTCGGCTGGCAACCGGGACCTTCTACCAGGAAGTGCGAGCGTAACCAGGCAGGAAGCGCCGGCGTTGACGGAATCGCGTCGCCCGGACGGGCGTACTACTTGACGCGGAAAGGGATTTGGGTAAACTGCGTTTTCGCTATGGCGGCTTCGGTCCAATTCGTTCAGGGAGAGACGCTGACGGAATTTGAATTTCCGCAGCGCGAGGCGGCGTTTTTCTACGGGCTGTTTTTGCGCGGGCATTCGGCTGACAAATTGAGGCAGGACATTGAGGTGCCGGCTGCGGTGCTGGCGAAATGGCATCGCGAGGCCGAACGGGAGCCGGGGTTACGTGACATCTTGTCGCGCGTGGTGGCGTACCGGCGGCATGTGCTTGCGATTTTTGACACGCTCGTCGGGTCAGAGAAAACGGTGCAGAGAGTGCAATAGCGTAGGCGGTTTCGCCTGTACCGACGTACAGGTATCCACTCGAAAGGCAACCCCGGAGAAGGAAACCTGAATCTAAGCCAAATTGGGGACAAGTGTCTGAAAATGCAGGGGATTTTGATATTTGACGCGGCACTCGTCCGGGCGTTAGAATCTTTTGGTTTGAGCAGTTGAGGTGTCCATATGGCCAGGGTCCTTCGAGCCCTATTCGCGTCGGCATTTTCGCTTTTGATCGCACTTACTCCGGCAGTGGCGCAACAGGAAGCGCAGGCCCCGGCGACTCCACAGAAGTTAACCAAAGAGCAAAAAAAGAAAATGGGCAGGGCTCTGAAAGAGCTGGATGCTCAGTACAAGCAATGGCTGAATGAAGACGTGGTGTACATCATCTCGCCGGCGGAGCGCCAGCAATTCCTGCAGTTGGGCACCAACGAGGAGCGCGAACAGGCGATTGAGCAGTTCTGGCTGCGGAGAAGCAGCAATCCGGACCTGCCGGAAAACGATTTTAAGGAAGAGCACTATCGCCGGATTGCGTACGCGAACGAACATTTTGCTTCGGGTATTCCGGGCTGGAGGACGGACCGCGGGCGGACGTACATCATTTGGGGGCCGGCGGACGAAGTGGATTCGCATCCGACGGGCGGGACCTACGACCGGCCGATGAACGAGGGCGGCGGATCAACCTCGACGTACCCGTGGGAAATGTGGCGCTACCGGTATTTAGAAGGAATCGGCAACAACGTTGAGATCGAATTCGTGGATCCTTCCGGATCTGGCGAATATCACATGACGATGGACCCGTCGGAAAAGGATGCGTTGCTGCACGTTCCGGGGGCGGGCTTGAGCATGATGGAATCGATGGGTTTGGCGTCAAAGGCGGACCGGTTCACGAGGTCGGATGGCACGAACCTGCCGACCACAATGGGCGGGCAGCCGGCGAGCATGAATGAATTTAACCGGCTGGAGCAGTTTGCGAAGGTGCAGCAGGCCCCGGCGGTAAAGTTCAAGGATTTGGAAGCGCTGGTGACATCACGGATCGTTCGTGACCAGGTGCACTTTGCGTGGCGGACGGATTTCCTGAAAGTGACGAGCGACACGGTATTGGTGCCGGTAACGGTGCAGGTGCCGAACAGCCAACTGTCGTTCCAGTCGAAGGACGGCGTCCACACGGCCACTATGAATATTTTTGGACGCATCAGCACACTCACGGGGCGCGTGGTGCAGACGTTCGAGGAACCGGTCAGCAAGGACTTCCCGGATTCGCTGTTCCAGCAGTCGGTGAAGCTGCAGTCGATTTATCAGAAGGCGGTGCCGCTGCGTCCGGGTCTCTATCGCTTGGATCTGGTGATCAAGGACGTGCAGAGCGGAAACGTAGGCGTGGTCAATTCGCGCTTGCAGGTTCCGCGGTATGAAAACGAAAAGCTGGAGGCGAGTTCGCTGATCCTGGCGGACCAGATCGAGCATGTGCCGGCCAAGCAGATTGGCGCAGGACAGTTTGTGCTCGGCTCGTCGAAGGTGCGGCCGCGATTGGAAGCGGACTTCACGAATGCGGACAAAATGGGGATCTACCTGCAGGTATACAACCTGAAGCCCGACGACACCACGCACAAGTCGAATGCGACTTTCCAGTACACCGTGAAAAGGGGCGACCAGCAGGTGATGCAATTTAAGGAAACGAGCGGCGACATGAAGCAGACCGGCGATCAGGTGACGATCGAACGGTTGTTGCCGCTAGGAACGCTGACGCCGGGCAAATACACGCTGGAAGTCAGCGCGACGGATGCGCTGACCAAGCAGTCGATTTCACGAAGCGCGGAGTTCACGGTTAAGCCGCCGGTCGTGGTGCCAACGAAGGCGGCAGCGAACACCGCACCAGGGAGGTAAGCGTCGTGCAACAGGGACGACTCCGGCTCTTGGGGGCGCTGGTAATTATCGCGGCGAGCGCGTCTTTCGGGACGGGCGGAGCGGACGCACAGTCGAAGCTCGTTTCCGGAAAACTGGCGGGAGTGGTTCGCGACCTTGCGGGTATCCCGCAGATGGGCGCGAGCGTGGAAGTTTTCGCGGAAGCCCCCGGCGCAGGTTCTTCTTCGGATTACCTCACCAACACGCAAGGGATTTTCCGCGGCGAAAAACTGGCTCCCGGCCTCTACACCATTCGAGTAACCCTCGCCGGTTTCCTTCCCACGCTTCAGCAGCATGTGCGCATCAATCCGAACCTGACGACGATGGTGCGGATTGAGATGGAATCGATGTTCTCGGCGCTTGAGCAACTCCGGCGGCAGCCGAACGCCACTCAGGCGGATGCGGATGATTGGAAATGGGTGCTGCGGTCGGCGGCGGGGACCCGGCCGGTTCTGCAGTGGGATGAGGGCGCTGCTGGGATCACGGCGAACGGAGACGTGGCGCATTCCCCGAAGATTTTGATGCAGTTTACAGACGGAGCGAGGCGGCCGGGATCGGTGTCGAACGTGGCCGCGGCGCCGGGCACCGCGTTTGCATACGACCAGAAGTTGGGGGGAGTTGGAAAACTGCTGGTTGCCGGACAGATGAGTTATGAGGATTCCCCGGCGGGTGGCGTGGCCACGGTGTGGCTGCCGGCGGGAACCATTGGTTCCGGGCCGCACACGGCGTTCGTGCTACGCGAAGCAAAGCTTGGAGACACTGGAATCACGTTCCGTGGCATGCGGATTGATCAGGGCGGAACGCTGACGTTAGGCGATCGGGTGTTGGTGCGGTACGGCGGTGAGTACCTGCTTGTGGGCTTGGGCAGAGCCGTATCTTCGGTGCGGCCGCGAGCGAGCGTTGAGGCAAAGCTCGGGAATTCGTGGCGCGGAAAGGTTGTCTTTGCATCCCAACCCGGCGCGCCAAGCGCGATGGAGTCACCCGCGGAAGACTTGCAATCGGCGCTGGTCAAGGCGCTCGATGAACTCGATGCCTTTCCCGCGCTGATGTGGAGGGATGGACGACCGGTGTTGCAGGGCGGATGGCACGAAGAAGTATCCGCCGAGCGACGAATCGGCGAAAACGGCAACCTGCAGGTCGCTGCATTCCATGACGACAATCATCACCTGGCCGTGTTTGGACGGGGGAACGATCTTCCGGTACAGGAATATTTTGAAGACGTGTTTTCAAACGCATTTGCCTACGACGGCGGAGCGAGCAGCAGTTGGGGCGGCCGGTTAGCCTTCCGGGAAAAGATGAATGACGACGTGGAAGTGACCGCTTTGTATGCGCTGGCGGGTGCCCTTGCCCCTGTGCCCGGAGCGACAGGCGAAAATGCGCTGAGAGATTCGCTGCGGATGGCTCCGCGGCACAGTGTTGGGGTGAATCTTTCTTCGAAGCTGCCTCGTACCGGCGGACACATCACCGTGGGGTACAAGTGGATCAGCGGGCCGGCGGTTTCGCGGGTGGACAGCTACGGCGAGTCGCTCTACCAGATGGATCCGTATCTGCATGTTTCGGTGAGGCAGCAGCTACCGAAATTCGGGCCGGGTCGCTGGGAAGCGATTGCAGATTGCGACAACCTGCTGGCTCAGGGAACCGTGACCATCGCCACACGGGACGGACAAGTGGCGCTGGCACCAGCATTTCGAACGTTTCGGGGTGGACTTAGCCTGCAGTTCTAGGGGTCTTGAAAGCTGTAGACGCCCTTCCAGAAAATGGAACTCCGCTGCCCGTTTCCTCGATGAGAGCCTTAAAATACAGATTAGGAAAGACTTAAACAAAGGCAAATCTTCCAAAGAGTGGAAGGGGAGTTGCACCATAGAACGGTAGTGATTGGTGTCGCCGGTAAGGTGCCGGTCATGAAGCAAAGTTTTCGCGTCAGCCTGGGAGCGGTTGTTCTGGCGTTAGCCACGCTGGCTGCGGTGATCTTCGCCCTTCTGAACTTTGATCAGCGCGCACGCTTTGAGTCGCCGGATGATGCGGTGGCCTGGCGCGACACGGATCGAGGGGTGGAGGCCTGGAAAGTCAACGCCAACGGCCCTGCGGGACGCGCGGGCATCCGGCAAGGCGACCGGTTGCTTGAAATCAGCGGCCAGCCGATCACGAGCGCGCTGCAGGTAACCAAACGGGTATGGCGGGCCGGCCTGTGGACCCAGCTGCGCTACAAGGTGGAGCGGGGAGGCGACTCGTTCGAAACACCGGTAGTGATTGCGCCCGCGGAAAAGCCGGTGACCGCAGAAAACTACCTGCGTGTTGTCGGACTGATTTACCTGTTCATTGGAATTTTCATCTTCGTGCGGCGATGGAACGCGCCGCGCGCGATTCACTTCTACGTTTTTTGCCTGGTCTCGTTCGTTCTTTATACATTCCATTACAGCGGAAAGCTGGACGCGTTCGACTACGAAGTGTACTGGTCGAGCGTTGTAGCCCGGCTGCTGGCGCCAGCGCTGCTGCTGCACTTTGCGCTGGTCTTTCCCGAGCGAACGGAAGCAGCGCGGAGGCTTCTGGCAAGACTGGCGCTAGTCTACGGGCCGCCGCTGCTGCTGCTTCTGGTGCACGTCCTTGTCGCCAGCAACACACTCGGATTCGTGCCTTGGGTGGGCGCGCGAGTGCTGCTGGATAAGGTCGAGCTGGGCTATCTTGCGGCGTGTTTCATCGCGGCGGGGCTGGTCTTCTATTACAGCTTCCGCAAGGCCCCGTCCGGAGTTTTGCGGCAGCAGTTGAAGTGGCTATCGGGCGGAACCCTTGTGGGCAGCTTGCCGTTCGCGATTTTTTACGCGTTTCCGTATCTTCTGAATCCCCTGCAGAACCAGTGGATGATTTTTTCTTCGATCAGCCTGGTGCTGATTCCGCTGTGTTTCGGATATGCGATCATCCGCTACCGCTTGATGGATGTGGACATTATTTTCAAGCGAGGACTGGCGCACACGGCCGCTACGGCTGTGGTAGCGACGATCTTTTTTGCATTGGTCGGCGTGAGCGGGGTCCTTTTCCACACCAACACGAACAACCCGCTGGTCATGGTGCTGGCAATCACGACCGCTTCGTTTCTTTTTCAGCCCTTGCGCGAATGGATTCAGGCGCGTCTCGATCATTTCTTCTACCGGGACCGGCTGGATTACCGGCGGACGCTGATCGAATTCGGACGGACGCTGACCAACGAAGTGCGGCTCGATCCGATGCTGAGTTCGGTGATGGATCGGGTTTCGCAGACGCTGCTGGTCGACCGGCTGGCAATTTTTGTCGAGGATGAGGGAACGGCGGGAAAGATGGTGCTGGCGCGTTCCATGGGCGTGCGCGTGAATGAGGCGCTGGATTTCAGCTTCCTTGAGCCGAGCCGTCCGGAGATGACGCGTGGTGCGCTCTTTTTCGAATCGCCCCGCGCAGCACGCGATGTCAGTCCTTCGGTGCGGCACGCGCTTGAACAACTGGATTTGAACTACTACGTGCCCTGCCGGATTCGCGAACATTGCGTGGCGGTGCTGGGACTTGGCAAGACGGTGGACGGAGATTTTCTCTCGAGCGACGACGTGGAATTGGTGGAAACGATAGCGGGGTACGTGGCTGTGGCGCTCGACAATGCGCAGCTTTACAACTCACTCGAACAAAAAGCGCTGGAGATCGTGCGTTTGAAGGATTTCAGCGAAAACATCGTGGAATCGTTGAATGTCGGCGTGTTGGCGGTGGACCTGAGCGGGCTAGTGGAAAGTTGGAACACGAGGATGGAGCAGCTTTTCGGCGTTTCCCGCCAGGACGCCGTGGGTGCGCAACTTGAGGCCCTGTTACCGACAGAACTTGCGACAGAAATTGCGGCGCGCGGCGACGGAGAGCAGATCACCGGCATCTATAAACAAAGACTTCAGCATCAAGGCCAGTCGCTGACGCTGAACGTCTCGATTACGCCGCTGGTGAGCAAGTCTGGCGAACGAATCGGGCGGCTGCTGCTGTTCGATGATGTAACGCAGCGCGAACGCATGGAAGAACAGATGTCCCAGACCGAAAAGTTGACGTCTTTGGGATTGCTGGCGGCCGGCGTGGCTCATGAAGTGAATACGCCACTGGCGGTGATTTCGAACTACATCCAGATGCTGGCGAAACAGATGCCGGAAAACGATCCTCGGCACTCGATCATCGAAAAGATCGTGAAGCAGACCTTCCGGGCGAGCGAAATCGTAAACAACCTGCTGAATTTTTCACGTACAGGAGCGGCGGAAGTCGCGAACATCGACGTGAACCAGGTGGTCGAGGAAACATTGTCGCTGGTATCGCACCCATTGAAGACTTCGCAGATTCAGGTCGTGAAGAAGCTTGGCGACGGACTGCCGGCAGTACGCGGTTCGGCTAACAAGCTGCAGCAGGTTTTTTTGAATCTTTTCCTGAATGCGCGTGACGCCATGCCCTCGGGTGGCATCCTTGAAGTGAGGACGAGCGCGCACAACGGCAGCGTGGAAATCGAAGTCGTCGACACGGGAGCGGGAATTCCGCGGGAGCACATTCACCGGATTTTTGATCCGTTCTTTACGACTAAGGCCAGTGGTCGAGGCACCGGTCTCGGACTTTCGGTAAGCTACGGAATCATCAAAGAGCACGCAGGAAAGGTAGATGTCCGCTCGGCGCCGGGCAAAGGGACGTCGTTTCATGTGGAGTTCCCCGGAGTGAGGAAGCCGGTTCATGTCTAAAGGTGCGATTCTCGTCGTTGACGATGAATCAGAAATTCGGGAAGGGCTCGAGCTGCTGTTGACAAGCGAAGGTTACGGCGTGTCGAGCGCCGAGACGGGCGAGTCCGGCCTTGGAAAACTGGGCGAGCGGCCGTTTGATTTGTTGCTGCTGGACGTAAGCTTGCCGGATCGCAACGGTTTGGATCTGCTGCGGGAAGTGCGGCGGCGGGATCCCGACCTGCCGGTTGTGCTCATAACCGCATACGGATCGATCGACATGGCCCGGGCGGCGTTCAAAGGCGGCGCCCTCGATTACATCACCAAGCCCTGGTCCAACGACGAGTTGCTGGCGCAGGTGGCGCAGGCGGTCGAATCGCGAAAGCTGCGCGAAGAAAACGTTCAACTGAAGCGCGCGCTGAAGCAGCGCTCGAGTTTCCCCAACATTATCGGCAAGAGCGAAAAGATGCTGACGCTGTTCGACCTGGTGGCGCAGGTGGGGCCGTCGCGGTCGACGGTACTGATCAGCGGAGAGAGCGGCACGGGCAAAGAACTGATTGCCAAAGCGATTCACTCCGCTTCGCCCCGCGCGGACCGGGCGTTTGTTCCGGTAAACACCGGTTCGATTCCCGTCGACCTGCTGGAATCGCAGCTTTTCGGGCATGTGAAGGGCGCGTTTACCAGCGCAGTTTCCTCAAAAAAGGGACTTTTCGAAGTCGCGGATCAGGGCACAATTTTCTTCGACGAAATCGCCACCATCAGCCCGGAGACGCAGGCGAAACTGCTGCGCGTGATTCAAGAGCGGGAATTCATGCGGCTGGGAGGCACCGAGCAGATCAAGGTGGATGTGCGAATCGTCGCGGCTTCGAATATCGAGCTTCTTTCGCTGGTTAGGGAAGGGCGCTTCCGCGAGGATTTGTATCACCGCTTGAACGTAATTCACCTGATGCTTCCGCCGCTGCGCGACCGCCGCGAAGATGTGCCGATGCTGCTGGCACATTTCCTGGTGCGGTACTGCGAGGAAAACGCGAAGCCGATGCGGCAATTCACTCCGGCGGCGCTGAAGCTGATGATGGACTACGACTGGCCCGGGAACGTACGCGAGCTCGAAAACGTTGTCGAACGGGCTGTCGTGCTTTCGACAAGCGAACGTGTGGATACGGAGCTGCTGCCGGAGAGCATTCGCAGCAAGGAGATTGTTCGCGGGGTGCGGCTGCAACTGTCGGAGTTCATGCCGCCGCTTCCCGGAGAACCTGGCGCCCGCACAGGAGCGGATCAATCGCAGCCGTCGCTGTTCCAGATTATGGACGAAATTGAGCGGCGCATCATCGTGGATATGCTCGACCGGACAGGATGGAATCAGACCGAGGCTTCGGAGCGATTCTTGATTCCGCTCTCCACGCTGAATCAAAAGATCAAGCGGCTGGGAATCGACGTGAGACGCAGAGCGCGTGGTGAAGAGACGTTCATGGCGTCGTCGGGGAAGTAATTCGAAGACCCATCAAGGCATTGCGAGTTCCATGGGTTTGGAAGGACTTTTGAACCGGGCAGTTTTTCTGCGGGAGTGAGTATGCCAACGAAACGCGAATGGATCCTGGGAGCGGTACTGGTCGTCGCGGCGCTGCTGCCACCCGGTGCGCGCACAAATGCCGCGCGGGCGGGCGCTCAGTCTGAAGAGCCGGTGCCCGCGTTCCACTCTGAGCCGCCGACGGGAGCACTGCCGCCAACGATGGATCCCGGGCAATTCGAAAATCCGGTCGTGAAGAATTCATACGCGGTCGCCGCAAAGGTAAAAAAGGTGCTGTTCCAGCAGCCGTGCTACTGCCACTGCGATCGCGGCCACGGTCACGGCAGCCTGTTCGATTGCTTTACCAGCACGCACGGATCCATGTGCAATATCTGTGTGGGAGAAGCTCTGTACTCTTACGAGCAGACGCGCAAAGGAAAAACGCCCGCGCAGATTCGCGCTGGAATTCAAAAGGGCGAATGGCAGCAGATCGACGCGACGAAATACCAGACCTATCCCGCAAAACCTTGAACCGCAGAGGATTTAGCGGGTTGAGCAACCGGCCGAGTTCATAGCCTTGTGCCCCGGTTCTTCGAACCCTAAAATTGGATAGCCCAGCAACCTGGAGGATTAGATCAATGAAGGTTCGCAACTCGATGCTTGTGTGCTCGATGCTGCTTGCTCTAAGCCTGGTGACCGTGGGCTCCATGTCTGTGCGGGCACAGGAAAAGGATCACGCTGTCTCTTCTGGCCAGCTTCGCAAAGACGTAGAGAAAGCTGTTGGGACTCGGCAGGCAAACGAAGCCGCGGTACGCGAGATGTTTGCTACAGACGTCGGCCGGGAAACGCTGAAGTCCGCTGGGATCGACTATCAAAAGGTAGATCAGGCGATTAGCCAGGTGAATGATGAGGACCTGGCTCGCATGGCTGAACGCTCGCGCGACGTCGAGAAGGACTTCGCTGCCGGGCGATTCACGGATCGGGATCTGATCATTATCCTGCTGGTTGCCGTTGGCCTCATTCTCATCATTATTGCAGTGCGCTAGATCGCAGGTCGCCGCGCGAGCGAGGCAGTTCTGCTAGCCCGAAAACAATCCGTTCTTGCCGGAGCGCTTTTCCTGGCGTTGTGTGCGGTTGCTGCGAAAGGCGCTTCCGGTCTGTGGCTGGATGTTCCCTACATTCGCCAGGAGAAGGATGGATGCGGGTCGGCTTCGCTTGCGATGATCCTGCGTTATTGGCAAAGCAAGAATTTCCCGATTGCCGAACAACGCGCCGATCCCGCCAGAATCCAACGCGAACTGTATGCCGCGAAGCCGCGCGGGATCTACGCGAGCGACATGGAGCGATATCTCCGCGAATCCGGCTTTGAGGTCTTTGCGTTTCAGGGAGATTGGAGCGACGTGCGGTCGCACATTGCGAAAGGCCGTCCGCTGATAGCGGGCTTGAAACCCAAGCGTGCTCCCGCGCACTACGTGGTGATTGTCGGCATAGAGCCAGAGGACGCCGCGGTGCTGGTGAACGATCCGGAACGCGGGAAGCTGCTGCGCATAGATCGCACAGAATTCACAAAGGCCTGGCAGGGTACGGGGAATTGGATGCTGCTCGCCGTGCCGCGCGCTCCGGAGTGAAAGTCCTCCGAATCGTCCCCGTCGCTGTACTACTGCTTGCGGCCGCGCATGGAGTGAAATCCGCAGACGAGGCGCAGCGTCTCGAATTGACAGAGAAATTCTACTCTCAACAGAAGTGGGGAGAGGTTTTGCTGGAAGCGCAAGGCCCGCCGGACCAGTCCGCTGAATTCGATTATTTTAGCGGAATGGCGCTGGCGCGGCTCGGGCGGTGGGCCGAAGCGCGAAGTGCGTTCTCGAATGGCGCGAGGAAAGCGCCGAGGGACGCGCGATTCCTGACCGAACGGGCGGGCACGGAATACAAGCTGAACGATTTTCGAGCAGCGAAAACGGATTTGCGGCGGGCGCTGCGGCTGGATCCGAACGACTCGTACGTTCCGGGATTTCTCGGGATCATTTATCTGCTTGAAGGAAATGCGGAAGCAGCGCTGAAATTCTGGAATGTAGTGAACAAACCGCAGCTTGCGGAGGTCGAAGCTGTCCCAAAGCCCAAGGCCAAAGAGCAATTGCTTGACCGTGCCATCCCATTTTCGCCGCCTGGCGTGCTTGAGCGGGAGTCCTTCCTCAAGGCAAATGCGCTGCTCGAAAATCTGGAGGTGTTTCCGCAATGGCGCACCGAAATTTCTCCTGCCCGGGCGCATGATTCGTCCTCGGCGACTGCGGACGAATACCGAGCGACGCTGCGGTTGAATGAACGAAACGGTTGGGGTTCTTCGATGCTGGACGGCGCGATATCGCTGCTACGCGGCACGCCGTACCAAACCGTCTACCCGACGTATTACAACCTGCGTGGCGAGGTAGTGAATGTTTATTCGCTCGCGCGATGGGACTCAGAGAAGAGGCGGGTCTTCGGCGGCCTGTCGTTTCCACTTTTTCGACAACCGTCAAGGCGACTGAGGATCTTTTTTGACGCACGAAACGAAAATTGGAATTTGTCGCAGACATTCCTGGGAAGTTCCGCTCTCATCACGGACTTGAATATGAAGCGGTTCGCTGGCGGCGCAGAGTTGCATGTGGTCGAAAGCGGGCGCTGGGACTTATCCGTGGGATTAGAAGGAGTGTCGCGAGAATTCCAAAACGTGGCGGCCGTCCTGCCATCTGCAGCCTGGTTTTTTCAAGACAGCAGGGGCGTGAATACGTGGCTTGGCGTTCATCGATCCATCATTCGATTCGCGGAGCGCAGGTACACGCTTGACGGGAAAGCGGAGGTCCGAGCCGGAAGGAACTACGCGCCCGGGCTCGGCGCATTCAGCAGCATGAAAGGGGAATTGAAGTCGCGGTGGCTGCCGCGGGCGCGGGGCGAGGACTACGAATTTCTGTCGTCGCTGCGAAGCGGCGGCACGTTCGGCGACGTGCCCCTCGATGAGCTTTATCAGCTGGGCGTGGAACGCGACAACGATCTGTGGATGCGCGGACACTCCGGAACCATTGACGGTCGAAAAGGCCGAGCACCCCTTGGGCGGCGTTATGTACTGCTGAATTCCGAAGTGAACAAGACGCTCTACGACGGCGCGTTTTTTCGCGTTCAGCTGGGCCCATTTTTCGACACCGGAGCGATCGCCGATCCGAGCGGGCAATTTGGCTCGCGAAAATGGCTATTTGACGCTGGGATTCAGGCGCGAATCCGGGTGCTTGGCAGTGTAGGCGTCGTGCTCTCCTATGGCCGGGATCTACGAAACGGCACGGGCGTGTTTTATGGAACTTCCGTTCGTTGATTGCCCGCACCGGTTTTGTGCGCGGTGATTCGCTTTTGCTACACTTCTTAGGCTTCATCCAGCCCACAGCTTGCCGTCCGATTGGGGAGAAAATGCTCAAATCATTCGCATATCGCCGGGTCCTTGCAATTCTGACTTTGTGCGCGGCAACCGTTGGTATCTTGCGGGCGAGCTCCGACAACCGCGACTCTGCCTCCCCGTGGGGATTCAGTACGGCGAATCTCGATAAAAGCTGCAAACCGTGCGATGACTTCTACCAGTTCGCGATGGGCGGATGGATGAAGAGTAATCCGATTCCGCCGGAGTTTCCGACCTGGGGCTCGTTCACCGTGCTGGCCGACAGGAATCAGGCGTCGATGCGCGGAATCCTGGAGGATCGAACGACGGCCAACGCCGCTGCGGGCTCGAATCAACAAAAGATAGGCGATTTCTATGCGAGTTGCATGGACACGACGGCGATTGAAGCGACCGGGGCGAAACCGCTTGCTCCGGATTTGGGAGCGATCGAACGCCTCAAAGAGGCCAGCGAGCTACAACCGTTGATCGCGCGATTGCAACAGACCGGGAACGGCTATCTATTTGGGTTTGCATCAACGCAGGACCTGGATGACAGCGCGCAGGTGATCGCTGACCTGAGCCAAGGTGGTCTGGGGCTCCCGGACCGGGACTACTACACGCGAACGGATGACAAGTCGAAACAGCTGCGCGCGGATTATGCGGCGCACATCTCGAGGATGTTCGTGCTGGCAGGCGATTCACAGGAAAAGGCGGCTGCGGAATCGCAAGCGACGATGAACTTCGAAACCGCGCTGGCCAATGCTTCGATGTCCCGCGTACAGATGCGCGACCCGCACGCGGTTTGGCACAAGATGACACTGCCGCAATTGCAAGCGCTCGCCCCGGCGTGGCCCTGGGAAGCGTATTTCCGCCAGCGGAACGCGCCGGAGTTTTCCTCCATTAACGTCGAACAGCCGGACTTCTTCAAGGAAACGAATCGTCTGCTGACCGCGGTTGCGTTGGATCAGTGGAAATCGTACCTGCGGTGGCATTTGCTTCACTCGAGCGCCGGCGAACTCTCCGAGGCGTTCGTGCAGGAAAATTTCAACTTTTACGGGATGAAGCTGGCCGGGTCGAAGCAGATTCAGCCGCGCTGGAAACGCTGCGTGCAGAGCGTCAACCGGAGTCTTGGCGAGGCACTGGGGCAGGTGTATGTGGAGAAATATTTTCCGCCGGAAGCCAAAGCCCGCGCGCGCGAAATGGTGATGAACTTGATTGACGCGCTGAAAAGCGACATTCCGGCGCTTGCCTGGATGGGGCCGGACACCAAGAAGGCTGCGTTGCAAAAGTTGGAAGCGTTCGAAATCAAGATCGGTTATCCGGACAAGTGGCGTGATTATTCGGCGCTTTCGGTGGACAAGACGGCCTATTTGGCGAATGTACGGCGTGCGGTCGAATTCGAAAATGCGCGTGAACTCCACAAGATCGGCAAACCGGTGGACCGCACAGAGTGGGACATGACTCCGCCGACGGTGAATGCCTATTACAACCCGACGATGAATGAGATTGTATTCCCAGCGGGAATCCTGCAGCCGCCGTTTTACGACCCCAAGGCAGACGACGCGATCAATTATGGAGGCATGGGTGCGGCGATCGGGCATGAAATAACGCACGGATTTGATGACGAGGGTTCGCAATTCGATGGGAAGGGCAACCTCCGCGAATGGTGGACCAAGGAGGACCGCAAGAATTTCGAGGAGCGTTCGGCTTGCGTACAGCAGCAGTTTGACGGGTACGAAGTTGAACCGGGCCTCCGCGAAAACGGGAAGCTGGTTTTGGGTGAGAGCATCGCAGACCTAGGAGGGCTCACGATTTCATACGCGGCGTATGAAAAATCGATCGAGGGAAAAAAACCCTCAAACCTGGACGGATTCACGCCCGAGCAGCGGTTCTTCCTCGGTTGGGCGCAAGTGTGGGGAGCGAATCTTCGTCCGGAATACGCGCGCCTGATGGCCAACAGCAACCCTCATCCTGTGCCGAAGTTCCGTGTGAACGGCCCGCTATCCAACATGGAACTCTTTCAAAAGGCCTTTGGCTGCAAGAGGGATGATGCGATGGTTCGGGCGAAGGCCTGCAAGATCTGGTAAACGGCAGGCGAATTGAGCCGTTTGGAGTTGCCAAGCCTGGCCTCGTGCGAAGCGGGAAAAAGTTGAGTACACTATCTGCACCCGCCCGGAAAATATGAAAACAGTCCTTGTGACAGGCAGCAGTGGTTTGATCGGTTCCGAAGCGGTCGAGCACTTTGACCGGCAGGGCCATCACGTCATCGGCGTGGACAACAACATGCGCCAGGTGTTTTTTGGGGCGCCAGGCGACACCACTTGGAACCTCGACCGGCTGAGACGATCGACCAGGAATTTTCAGCACGAGAATCTGGATATCCGCGATCGCAGCGCGCTCGAAGATCTCTTCAAAAGCAATCGGTTCGACCTGATCGTTCATTGCGCGGCGCAGCCTTCGCACGACAAAGCACGGGACATTCCGATTCTCGATTTTGAAGTAAACGCGCTGGGGACGGTAAATCTACTCGAGGCGACCCGGCAACATTGCCGGGACGCAGTGTTCATTCTGATGAGCACTAACAAGGTGTACGGTGACTCGCCAAACGAGATTCCGTTGAAAGAACTCGAAACGCGCTATGACTATGCGCGTGCCGGGGACTATTCGGGCGTGAACGAGTCGTGCCGGATTGACCAGACGCTTCATTCGCTTTTTGGAGCGTCAAAGGCAGCCGCCGATCTTGTCGCGCAGGAGTACGGCCGTTATTTCGGTATGAATACGTGCATCTTCCGCGGTGGATGTTTGACGGGCCCTTCGCATTCCGGCGTTGAGCTGCACGGCTTTCTTTCCTATCTCGTGAAGGTCGCGCTCAGCGGAAGCACCTACTCTGTATTTGGCTACAAGGCCAAGCAGGTTCGCGACAACATCCACAGCCACGACGTGGTCCGCGCCATGGAAGAATTTGCGGCGAATCCTCGACCCGGTGAAGTGTATAACCTGGGCGGCGGCCGGGCAAACAGCGTGTCGATGCTGGAGGCGATCGCGAAAGTCGAAGAAATGACCGGGAAAAAGCTCAATTGGAAATACGTTGAGGAAGCCCGCAAAGGCGATCACATCTGCTATATCTCCGACTTGCGCAAGTTCCAGTCTCACTATCCGAACTGGGGGATCAGCAAATCTCTGGATACGATTTTTCAAGAAATTATCTCTGCACAGCAAGCAGAGCAGACCTCGGGCGTTGCTCGCTGACGGGACGGCCCTGAGAACCAGGCGTTTCGGACCTGAAGATTTGCGCATGACCATCCTGTGTCTCTGCCGGGAAGAACATCATTGGAAATTGATACCGGGCTATGCGAACGCGTTTCGCCGGCGGGGAATCGATTTTTTCTGTGTCGATGATTCGATCCCGTTCGATGCCTCTCTTCGAGAGGTGTTGCGCGCCTGCCCGAATCCTCCGTCGGCGATTTTCCATTTCGAATCGGCGCGCCCGTTGTTTCCGATCGGCCTGGAACGCTCTGAAATTCCCACGATGTGTTTTCATCCGGACACGTATGCATTCACCGAACGCCGAATCCGTTGGTCGGCCGTTTTTGACCATGTGGCGGTATTTCATCCTGGTTATGAGGATCAATTTGCGCGCGCCGGACATCCCGGAGCTTTCTTGCTGCCGCACGCCGTCCGCAAGGAGTTTTTCGACGGGCCGGAAGCGACGCGCGAATTCGAAATTGGCTGGATTGGCCAGACGAGCGGAGGGTTTTACAAAGCTCGCGCGGAATGGCTGCCGAAACTGGCCAAGGAATTTCATACCAACGATTGGTCGCGGTCGTACACGGTTGAGGAGGTCGCGAATGTCTACCGGCGTTCGCGTGTGGTCGTGAATATCGGACGCGACGACTTTCGCCAGGATGCGAACCTGCGGGTTTTTGAAGCGCTTGCGTCGGGTGCGCTGCTGCTGACCTCGCTGCCCACGGAACTCACGCAATTGGGATTTCAGGAAGGTGTTCATTTCGCCGGATACCGCGAGCTGGCCGAACTCTCGGGTCTGATCCGGAAATATCTGGGCGACGAGTCGGCGCGGACCCGCCTTGCCGATAAGGCGCGCGCGCTGGTGCTCGCTGAGCACACTTACGATCGGCGCGTCAACCAGTTACTGGCGCGACTGGCAGAAAGCGGGAATCGAAAAATCGCCCCGGCTCGCTCGTGGCCGGAATCTCGAGCGCGTCTTGTGGCCCTTGATTTCTACGCAGCGCACGGCCTGTCCGACTGCGCTGCAACCCAATTTCGGCATATTGCCGGACACGGTTTTCGCGAGACAATACAAGGAGCATCGCTCCTGTCTCGTTCGTGGATACGGCGGCTACGAGCGCGTTGAACGGCATTCGAAAAAGCTGAACACTAACGGAAATTCATGCTGACCCTCGGAATCAACTATTCGCAAATGCACGATTCGTCTGCGTGCATCGTGCGCGACGGCGAATTGCTCTTCGCGGTGGCGGAAGAGCGCCTCTCGCGTCTCAAGCACGATTCCGGATTTCCGAAACTCGCAATCCAAGCGTGTCTGGATTTTGCGAAAGTTTCCGCTGCCCAAGTAGATGAAGTTTGTTTTGGCTGGCAGTCTGCGGGTCCAGTGTATCGCCACGACCTGAAACTTTACGCCACAGGTCGCTGGCCGCTTTCCTACATGAACTTCTTGAACTCGTCGCGCCATTTTCTCAGCATGTGGCACCAGGAGTCGGGCGCCGCACCGTACCGTAGAATATTTGGCAGAGGCAAGGCGCGATTTCGCTATGTCGACCATCATTTGGCGCACGCGCTGAGCGCTTACGCGTACTCGGGATTTGATGATGCCGCGGTCGTGGTCATGGATGGGAGAGGCGCCTGGGAAGCGACATCGATCTGGCACGGACGCGCCGGACGGATTGAGCACGTCCTCACACTGAACTGGCCTGATTCGCTTGGACTCTTTTACGCGCAGTTCACCGGGTTCCTTGGATTCGTTCCGAACAGCGACGAATGGAAAGTGATGGGACTTGCGCCTTACGGGCAACCCGGGGTTGATCTAAGCAGCTTCATCAATCCCCACGATCGACCGTATCGGGTGCACGCCAAAGCTCTGGTCGGCGACGGAACACAGTATTCGCATTTTGCGGCGCTTCTTGGGGCGCCGCGCGATCCTGAATCGGATATTTCCGATAACCACAAGAACCTGGCGTTTGCTGTGCAGGATGCTTGCGAAGAGGCCATGATGTCCGTAGTGAAAATGGCGCTCGAAAAGACCGGTCGAAAGAATCTGTGCCTGGCAGGCGGCGTCGCGCTCAATTCAAAAGCGAACGGCAAAATCGCCGCGTCTGGCGCGGTTGAGAACCTCTTCGTGCAACCCGCGGCTTCCGATGATGGAGTCGCTCTCGGCGCGGCGCTCGCGCCCTGCCTGGACGGCAATGGGCGGCTGCCCAGCAAGCCCATGCGCCACGGCTATTGGGGCCCGGCGTTTGACGATGATGCGATCGAAAGGTCGTTGCTCACTTACAAAATCCGACACACCCGATTGAGCGATCCGGCGAGAGCAGCCGCTCAATTCTTGAGCGAAGGGAAAATTCTCGGATGGTTCCAGGGCCGCATGGAATTCGGGCCGCGCGCGTTGGGTAGCCGCTCCATTATCGCCGACCCGCGCGATCCGGAAATGAATGCCAAGGTGAATAACGCCGTGAAATTCCGCGAATGGTGGAGGCCGTTTGCGCCATCGTTCAAAAAAGAAGCCGCGCCGGAGTATCTGGAGTCCGCTTATGATTCGCCTTTCATGATTCTTACGGCGCAAGTGCGGCCGGAGAAGCGTTGCGTGATTCCTTCGGTCACCCATGTCGACGGAAGCGCGCGGCCGCAAACCGTAGAACACGAAATCAATCCTCTCTACTACAAGCTGATCCACAGCTTCGGCGAAATTACAGGCGTTCCTGTCATCATGAACACTTCGTTTAACCTGCGCGGAGAGGCCATTGTCCATACGCCTACCGACGCGCTCCGAACGTTCTTCAGCTCAGGGATGGATGCACTCGTGATTGGCAGTTTCCTTGTCGAAAAATGACCGCTCGGCGCGTCATTGCTCTGCTTGGCCGCCGCGACGAACCCACCGACGCCGTGGAAGACTACTGCCGTCATCTCGGCGAAGCGCTTGTGGCGCATGAGATTCAGCTGCAAATCAGGCGCGTCCCGTGGAACACGCACGGCTGGGCGGCGTCGCTTGACGCGTTGCGGCTCCAGGCGGAAGCGTGGAGCGGAAGCTGGGTTCTGGTCCAGTACACCGCGCTCGCTTGGTCGTTGCGCGGGTTTCCGCGAAGACTCCTGCAGGTATTGAGAGTGCTGCGCAAATCGGGCGCGCGCGTCGCAGTCGTGTTTCACGATGCGGAGCCTTTCGCTGGTACCAGACTCACCGATCGAATACGCCGCCTGGTGCAATTGCGCGTGATGCGCGATGCGGTAGCGTTCTGTGACCATACGGTGTTCACTGTGGTGCTGGAGCGCTCGAGCTGGCTCCGCCGGGACTTCGGAAGATCATCCTTCATTCCTGTCGGCGCGAATCTTCCCGGGGCGCTGGATTTCGAGCGGCACGAAGAAATTCATTCACCTCCAACGATTGGCGTCTTCAGTATCACCGGCGGAACTGCGGGTGACGCTGAAACTCGCAGCATCGTTGCGGCTGTTCGTCACGCGGCCGGAGAATTGGGCCCCTTACGGCTCCTTGTGTTCGGCCGGAATGCAGACAAACGCGAGAATGCGCTCAGGAACGCGTTACGAGAGGATCCCGTTGAACTGCTCGTAAGCGGAGTTGTCGGGGAACGGGAGTTGGTCAAGCGGTTTGCGGATTCTGACGTACTCTTATTTGTTAGAGGCACGATCTCTTCGCGGCGTGGCAGTGCAATTGCCGGTATCGCGTGTGGAGTGCCAGTGATCGCGCTACAAGGCGCGGAAACCGCAGCGCCAATCACGGAGGCCGGCGTGATTCTCTTGCCTGAAACCCTGGACGAGACGAGTTTAGCGGCGCGGCTTGGGGAAGCTCTGGTGCGGGTGCTGTCGGACAGGAATCTGCGGGTACAACTCGTCGAACGCAGTCGTGCCGCGCACGACAGCTATTTGTCGTGGCCCGCGATTGCCGCTAAATATGCGGAGTTTCTTCAGCGCCCGACTAGCGCGACCAGGAAAGCGCAGCAGGAGAAATAGCTCACCAATCCTTTGCGACAATCGCCACGATTCGGCCGAGGGCCTCCAGATCGCGCGTGTCAATCACTTCCGCCGGAGAATGGGAATAACGCAATGGCCAGCCCAGCGCGACGTCCACGCTGCCAAAGCGGGTAAATACCGCACCATCGTTTCCGCCGCCGGTCACGCCGTACTGCACGGGAATCTTGTTTGCGCGGGCAAGGTTAACGACGCGTTGAACATGCTGTAGAGGCACAACGTTTGAGTTATCCACCGCGCGAACGACGAAGCCTTTACCGATCTCGGCGTTGCCGAATCGCCGCGTCTCAAGCGGCGAATCGCTGCTCACAAACGTATCAATCGCAAAAACGAAATCAGGAGCCTGGCCCTCCGCGGCCAGGTCCGCCGCCGCCGCGGCGGCCCCTTTCAGCCCCACTTCTTCTTCGGTACTCCAGATAAAAGTGACATCGCGCCCGGGGAGACTCGGACCGATTGCCTTCACGGCGGCAATCAGCGCTGCGCAGCCCACGCGATCGTCAAAGCTCCGCGCATTCGCTCGTGTTCCCGCAAGAGGGCGATACTCCTTTTCGATCGTCACCCAGTCACCCTGTTTGATGCCCAATTTTCCGGTTTCTTCGCGCGAACTCGTTCCAACGTAGGCGCGCACCGGATCATCCATGGTCCGCAAGCTCTGCGGCCATTCGAATCCTTGCTTGTCCCAGCCTTCGGGCAAATCCATCACGGCTCCGGCGGAACTGCCGTCAGCTTTGTGAACCAGCGCCGTGTGGCCCAGGAAGTATTGCGTGTAGCCGCCGCCCAACACTTCCAGCGTAATGCGGCCGTCGCCTTCGATTTCCTTGACCTGGTAGCCGAGCTCGTCCATGTGCGCAACGAAAGCAAGACGTGGCGTTTTTGCGCCTGATTTCGCATCGCCCAAACGCAATATCAAATTGCCGGAGGCGTCCGTTCGGGTCTGCTTGCGGGCCCAGTCAGGAAGCAATTGCTTCACTTTTTCGCGCACGGCGCCTTCGTGGCCGCTTGCTCCGTAGGCCGTCACCAAACTTGCGATCGTGCTGTTGGGGCTTGCGCCCACTCTCTTCTCGGGTCTCGGGTCTTGAGGCGCATTGAGCCCCGCGTAGGCGGAAAGCAACTGCAGAAGTTTCTGTGCGTCTTGTCGGTCGACCGTTTCGGCCGGGGTTTCCGGCCAGAGGGCTGGGATTCCCATCTGAACGACGCGCTTCGGGTATGGCGCGCCTGGCGCATAGCCTGTGATTCGAGGAGGATTTACGGGGAGGATCGTTACGGGGATCTTTCTGGATTCCGCGATCGCCTTTAGCTCCGCCGCCAGATCTTCACCCGCCGTCCCGGTGCCGGAAGCCGCACCGATCAGCACGCCAGTTCCGGGCTTCGGAAGCGCCGAGGGTGAGTTCTGCTTTTCCTGATCCGCCGGGCGCGGAATCACGTGCCCAACAAAGACCATCTCATCGGGATGGAGTTCGGTCAGCAAGCGGTTCATGCCGCGGCCGCCGGTCCAATGTTGCGCGACGAAGGCCATCGTCAGCGTTCCTTTGATCCGGTCCGGCCGAGCCGTTTCGAGAAGCGCGAGCGCCGCCTGCAATACCGTCCGGTCCCCCGCCGACTGCCCGCTGATCTCCTCCGTGCCGACCGGCAGCAAATTTCTTTGCGTGGCGACAGCGTCCAGCACGTCCACACCCGCGGCCCGAACCTCCGCGGCGTTCCTGGCTCCAACATCGACATACAACTCGTCAGGATGATTCATCTTGGGTCCGCCGATGCGCCCCGGTTGCAAATGCACACTAAGCCCGGCAAACACGCCATTTACGCGCTTCCCCGCACGCGTGATCACCCAAACTGGCTGGGCAAAACTGAGCGCATCGAAAACGGGAGTGACTGCCGCTTGCGGCAACCTCTGCACGCGCAAGTACCCATCGTCTGTCATCCCGCTGACCACGTATCCCGGCTCGTCCATCGCCACGGCGATCAATTTGTGCGGAGCACCGCTACCTAGGGTTACGAACACGTTGCCCTGATTGTCCATCTTTGGGTTGAGCGCTCTCACTCGTTCGCGAATCGCCGCGCCCAGACGTTCTTCATGCCCGGAGACCGCAACAGGGAGCGCGGCCGCTCCGTCTGAATTTTCCTGCTTGTCTGAGGTTTGGCTTGCGGCAAACTGCGCAAGCGTCAAAATCATTCCCAGCGCAAGCGCTGTTCGAAGAGTTGTTTTCTGCGACATTCATGTCCCCCGTGGTCCGGTGCGAGAAAGTGCCGCACATAAATTACATGATTTCTGCCTGCGGGGTGAGGCCAAGCCTGAGCCCCGGCTCGCGCTGCTTGATGAGCGACCAGCCTCTCAAATCAGTTGGTCATAGGTTGTAGGTCAAGACAAACCGGGCGGAACGGATGCCGCGCCCTGGCCGTCTATATCGTCGTGAAATGGCGAAGGCGTTCAGGCATTATGTCATCCCCTATGAATACACGCCTGACTGCTCCGGGCCCGCGGGGTGAGCTTCTGGTGGGAAACCTCCGGGAGTTTCGGCGCGACGTTGTCGGTTTGATGCTGCGCAGCGCGCGAGAATACGGAGACGTGGTCCGCTTTCACCTTGGCCCGTTCGGGGTGCACTTGCTCAACCATCCCGACCACGTTGAGCAGGTCCGGCAATCCGGAGCGCGCAACTACGACAAGGCCACGCGCAGCTCCGCTAAGATTCGCGCCATCTCCGGAGATAGTTTGCTGACGAGCAACGGCGAACTCTGGATGCGGCAACGGCGCTTGATGCAGCCTTCGTTTCACCGGCAGCGCTTCGCCGGAATGGCCGCCGAAATGATCGGTCTCACGGATGCGATGTTAGAACGCTGGCAGACGCATCTTGCCAATGGCGAGGCGCTGGATATCGCGGCGGAGATGATGCGGCTCACCTATAGCATCGTCGGGAAAACACTGCTGGGTGCGGACGTGGGCGGCGGCGCGTCCGCCATCGAGCGCGCGATGGAGACCCTGCTCACGCACACTTATCGAAGCTGGGGAAGTCTCGTCGATGTTCCGGCGTTCCTTCCGACTCCGAGCAATCTGCGATTTCGTCGCGCTTTAAAAGCAGTGGATCAGATTGTGTACCGCATCATCGCGGAACACCGTGCCAACGGCGGCATGACGAATAGTAACCTTCTCTCGATACTGCTGCAGGTGCGCGATAAACAAACCGGGGAGGGACTCAGCGACAGCGAATTGCGCAACGAAACGATTACGTTTCTATTGGCGGGGCATGAAACAACCGCCAACGCTCTGGCTTGGACGTTTTACCTGTTGTCGCAAAATCCGGATGTCGAACGGCAATTGCGCGTGGAGCTGTCCACGGTGCTCAGCGGGCGCTCGCCTACCGTCGAGGATCTGCCACGCCTCACATTCACGACAATGGTCATTCAGGAAGCGATGCGACTGTATCCGCCCATTTGGGCGATCGAACGCCGGGCCATCGCCGACGACGTAATTGAAGGTTTTCACATTCCAGCAGATTCGAGCGTAGTCATTAGCCCGTACGTGCTGCATCGCAATGAAAAGTTTTGGCCGGACGCCGAGCGGTTCGATCCGACGCGGTTCATCATCCGGCCGCGGGCTTATATTCCGTTTGGTAGCGGCCCGCGCTTCTGCATAGGCAATGAGTTTGCAATGATGGAGGCGCGGCTGATTGTGCCGATGGTGATGCAGGCGTGTCATCTCGAACTCGCGGCGGGTTATGCTGTGGAACTGCAACCGAGTATCACGCTGCGACCCAAGAACGGCCTGCGCATGAAGGTGTGTCCTGTTCCGCGATTGTAAGAATGCCTGCCAGGATCAACCGGGAGACCTAGCGAGTTTTGCGAACCCTTTTCAGCTTGCGGGCCAGCGCTACGTAATCGATCTTGGCGTTGTGGCGCCTGTCGACCGGGACACGATCCAGGGAAACTACCTGGTCCAATTGCGCCCAACAAAGAGAACGGAGAATCTCGTCGGGTGACACCGGTTCTTCGGTTTCAATGGCAAGCACGCGGCGTGCATCGACCGCGGCTAGAGCGGCGCGGCGGATCGAGGGATTCTGCATCGCGGCGCATTCGACGGCAAACGGATAAAGCGTGCCCCGTTCATCCCGGATCCTGCCGCTCGATCGGCCTAGCAGCCACAGTCGGCCCCCAGCGTCCAGGTACCCGACATCGCCGGTGCGATGCCAACGGGAGCCATCGACCTCGAACTTCGTTTCAGTATCGCCTTCTCCGTTGAGGTAGCCGGGTAGTACGTGCCCGCCCGCAACGACGATCTCGCCAGGTTCTCCGCACTCCGCAGTCAATCGCTCGAAGGTGAGGGCGTCGAGAGGGAGAATCGGTACGCCCCACTGCGCTTGAATGATGCGGAGCGAGATCGAGGACACCGGGCGGCCGGTGAGAAGTCCCCCGCCTTGTTCCATGGCATCGAAGTCGGCCTGCGAAATATCGGAGAGCGCAATCTCGGCCATGGGTTCGGCTTCGGTCGAGCCGTAGACCGCGACGATTCTGGCTTGCGGCCAAGCCAGCCTTGTCCTCTGGAGAAGTCCGGGAAAGACGGGAGCTCCGCCCATATAAATGCTCGACACGGATGGCATTAGGGTGCCGCTGCGTTGCTGTTCGTCCAAAAGCCGCGATATGAATGCCGGCGACGCCGCGGTAGTCTGGATTTTATGCCGCTGGATCTGCGACAGCACCGGCCGGGCGGCGATCTTGCCGGGCGATCTGAGGTCCGCGTCGGGCAGCACGCTGGTGACACCCGAAGCCAGATTCGCGAGCACGAAGACGGGCAAGGTGGTCAGGTCGCGCGTGCCCGGTTGTAATTCCAAGCTTGCCGCCAAAGCGCGATGCTGCGCCAGCAGGAAGCCGTGAGTACGCAATGCCGCCTTGGGTTGACCGGTGCTCCCGCTCGTGAAGGTGACCAGCGCAGGCGCCTCGGCGGAGAGAGAAGCGATGTCTCGCATGGGTTCGGCCGTTGTGCCGAGATCCAGTCGCTGTGCGCCTGGAAACCAGGTGGGGCAGAACGCTTTGGGAACATGGCGGAGGTAAGGTATCACCCATCGGAACAACTGTGCGCGCGGGCTGCCGAAAAACGCTTTGGGCGGGAAGATGGCACAGCAGCGCTCGACATGCGCCCGGCCAGCGGAGGGATCCAGAAAGATCGCAACGCACCCAAGGCGGAATAGCGCGACTAGGACTAGATAGAGTTCTGCAGCTACCGGATGCAAGAGCAGAATGCCATCGCCCGGCTTGAGACCAGCACTCTTGAGCTGGCCGGCGACGCTGGCGGTGGCGACGTCCAGTTCACGAAAGCTGTAGGAGCGGTCACGATTTCGATGAACATCGATGATCGCCGCGTTATCCCCCAATTCTTCGGCGCGCTGCAACAAAATCTCAGCGATATTCATTTTGCCAGGGCTTTCGAAAAGAGGGTGTATTTGCGCATTACCGAGGCGTAATGGCGGCTGATGTCCAGGGAAATGTTGTCCTCAAACATCAGCGCATGAATGCAGCGGCGGAAGCCCATCTGGCGGCCGAGCTGCTGGGCGCGAGCGACCAACAACGTGCCCAGGCCACGTATGTGCGGCTGCGGAAGAATCGAGACCGTCTTGATGATGAACGTGTCGACGTCGAGGCCGCGGGCCTTCAGCGCCAGATCGGGGAGGGCGAACAGATAGCCAACGCACTGGCCGGCGCTCTCAGCAATGAGGACGAGCTCCGGATGCACCATTGGCAGCAGGGGTTCATACATGGAAATGAACTCGGTTTCGGGAATTTCCGTGTATAAGAAATTTTGCCGGAAGGAGATCTGGCTCACGGAAAAGATGTTCCGCAGTTCACGGCGGAGGTCCGCATCCGCAGAGCGGATGACCACTCCTGCGTCTGCAATCTTCTTTTCAATCCCGACCAATCGCGGATCAGGGCGTGATAAGTCGCTGTTGAGCGCCGAGAAGTAGGATGCCAGCGTCAGAAAGCCCGCCCTTTCGAACTGGAGCGGCCACTCGGGGGGATTCTCCGGCTCCAGGAAGAAGGCAGGCTGTTCTCCGCGCTCCACTACGAAACGATAACTCCGCCAAGTGTTTCCATTCATCGGACCAATCGCGATGGTGCAGCCGGCCTGCCGCAATCGCTCTTGTGCTGCGGCAAGAACCGAAGCGGCACCGTCATCGCTGGCGGCGGCGTAATGTCCGATGACCCCGACGCGCTGCTGTTGGTAAGCAGGGACGTGGTTCCACCAGAGAGAACAGCGTGCTTGCGCATCACCGCTCGCGGACATGGCGCATAGCTGAATATCAGCGTGCTGGGCGGTGAAGTCCGCAGGGTTGAAACGCGGCATTGTCGCGGAGCCAGCCCAACTGGCAATTTCGGAAATATTGGCGGAATGAAGGACTCGTATCGTCAAAAAATCCTCGCTGCCAGAGTTGCCAGCAGCACGATGCCGGCCTGCCGCAACCAGCGGGCGCCAGTCGCAGGATACATGCCTTCGCGGCGCGGTTCAGAGAAGTAAAATGCTGCGAAGGCCGCGGCACAGATCAGCAGAGCAGCAGCAGCTTGCAGGAGCGACAAACTGGACCGGCCTTCGATCAGCACGTAAGGTGCAAACATCAAACCCCAAGACACCAGGACGCAGGCAACCATCACCAGCGGCGCGGATGAGTATCGAGGGTAGAGCAAGGTCCAAGCGATGACAGCAAGGTGGACGGCGAACGCCAAGGTATACGGGAACAGCAAGGCCGGCTGCTGCCACATGCGGTAGAGAAAAAGCCATAGCAATCCGACGGAAGCGATGCTCAAAACCTCGTAGACATTATGCGTGCGGTCCGAGGAAGCAATCTTCTCCGGCGCAAAAAAGGCATAGGCGAGAAGCAGGATGGCCGGCGGCAGGAGCCACTGCCATCCTCCGAGCGCCCAGGAAACATAGAGCACCAAGGCCGATGCCAGCAGCGCACTGCCCTGCAGCGTGGTCTTGCGGCCGTAAGCGGTCACCAGAATAATCAATAGAACCCCGACCCGGAAGCGGTTCCACAATTCGCTCAAAGGCATTGCGAGATACAGGCGCAACAAAATAAATACGCCCAGAGGAATAAAGATGTTGTCCAGGCCCCGCCATGCAATCGCCTCCAGCAGCATTACGATCAGGGCGATGTCGAGCGAGATAAGCAGGGTCTCCACGCGTCCAGCATCGGAAAAAACCACTAGAGCGACATTTACACTGAAGAACGCAGCGCAAAAAAAAGCGATGGAGCCTTCAATGCTTTTGGTGGTTCCGGTAGAGGCGTACCCATGTTTTCCGTACTCGGCTCCGATCAGCGCAGCGACGGTGTCCGCCAGCGTGAGAACAACCAGGGGAACTACATACAACAGCTTGCTGCCCTGGCTAAACTGGTAGAGCAACGCGACCGATAAAGGGAAATAGATTTCCCCCCAGGACCGGCGCGTCACATCATCGAGGACCCCCGACAAACGAGCGCGGACCAGCGGCACATACCGCATCATGAGCAGCAGGGTGATCGAAGCGCCGCAGATAATGAAAACGGGAATGCGACTTGAGAAGATCCAGGGAAGGCTGATCGAGATCAGGCCAGTTCCGATGTGCGCCAGCTTGCGCAGCCACTCGCCGTCCGCGGTCTTCCGCTTGCCGTATAGGCGCAGCAGGAACAGCATTGCAAGTGCTGACGCCAATACTGCTGCCATGGCGATTGCGTCGCGAGGGGTCATACCACTTCCTCCACCACCAGGGCACTATAAAAGAAAGCCCGATCGCGGGCGAAGAGCTGCGAACTTAACTCGGCGAGCGGCCGCAGAACGTTGGCTAGCGATTCTGGACGGTGGCGCGGCGCCAGCATGTTCCAGTAGACCAGCCGGGCTCCGGAGCGGGAACTGGACACGATCAGCCTCAACAGCTGCTCGTAAGAGTCCGCGGACATATACTCAAAGATGTCGCTCAAATTAAAGCAGTCAAATTTCTGCCCTCGACCGAGCGACTCCTCGAGCGAACCGCAACGCCATTCTAGGCGATCAAGATTGCGGCGAATCCGTTCGAAGTTCTCTTCCCTGAGGGCCGCAGGGAGGGCGCCGTTATGACGCCCGGTCAGAATCCATTGAATGTAGGGATTTGCCGACGGATCCAGTTCGGTGAGAGCGTACTCGGTGCGCTCTAATATTCGTTCGGAAACGCTGCCCTCTACATATCGGAAAAACTCCGGATCCCGGCCAAGCAGACCCATCAGTTTCCTGGAAAAAAATATACGGAACATGAGCCGCCAGCGCAGATTGGACCACTGGTGGTTATAAAACGATCGCCGCTCCTCGTAGGATTTCGCGCGCAGGAGCTCCCGGACACGGTCGCGCGGATGTGCGAGCGGCAGTACTCGTTCGCGGAACATGCGGAAGTAGTGTTCGAATTTACCGACAGAACCGATCCCGGCGGCGATCAAGTCTGGCCGTGCATCCCAGAAAGCGAGCACGTCGACCGACAGATGTTTGCGGCAGACCTGATAGAGGCGCAGACGCGCATCGCTTTCGACAGCGCCGATCAGTGCCAGCAGTTCGCCGTGTTCGAGCGTGCGATATGCGGACACGCGCAGTTCAAGACAAGCGAGCTGCGCTAGGCTGAGATCGAGCGCCAGGACGCTTTCCGGATCTCGCGACAACAGGGCCAGGGTGTTGTCTCCCGCCGAGGCGATCGAGAGGCAACGTTTTCCAGGCCCGGGTTCGAGAGCGGCGAGCAGAACGTCGGCGTCTTCCCAGCATTGTGCGTAACGAATGCCCGAAAAATCGGCACGCTCGGCCGCCTCGCTACGCATTGCCATCCTTGGCAACGATGCGGCGGACGGTCCCGGCGCCGCCATCCAGCTCGACCTCGTCTCCGTCCTGCAGCCAATCGAGTAGTCCCGGGATCGAAATCACCGCTGGAATCCCCAGCTCGCGGGCCACGATGGCCGAGTGCGAGAGCAGGCTGCCGCGCTCAACCAGCAGACCGCTGGCTGACGGAAACAGCATAATCCAGCCGGGATCGGTGTGGTCGGCGACAAGGATACATCCCGCAGTCAAACGCGCATGTTTCGGATCACGCACCACGCGAGCCGTCCCGCGCACGATTCCGGGACAACACCCCAAACCTCTCCTCTCTTCGCCGCCAGCTTCCGCTGTTCCGCTCGCTGTGCTCGAACGGTAGGCTTGCCCATGATAGACAGGGCCCCGGGTTTCGAAGCGGTCGCCGGGAACCGTGCCGCCGCGGTAGGCCTGGAATTCCTGTTTCCTCACGGTCGCTAGTGAACGCAGGTCGCTGCTAGTCGCCGTACCGTCGTTGAAGGCCAGAACCTCGCCCAGTTCAAGGTAGAAGACGTCGCGCGCATCGTCGAGACGTCCGATAGATTCTAAACGGCGGCCAGCCTCCAGAAACAGGCGGCGGACGGTTCCGAACAGCCGCGTGCGTTCGAAGCGGAGATTCTCCCGGTTACGGACGCGCTTGCGGGCTTGGCGCAGCACCCAGAATAGCGTCCAGCGGCGAACGGGCGAGCCCGACAGTGCCGCGCTCATCTTCTCCTCGGCTTGACGGGCGGAGCGAATTTCCGTTTGCGCCGTGGGTGCGATTCCTGCAGCGCGCACCACTTCGCCGATGTTTCTTAACAGCACCAAAGGGTCGTCGTGCAGAGTTTCGCTCTCGAGTTTCAGCTCTTCGAGACAACGGTCGCCGAATTTTGTTAAATAGGCATCGTAAAGCGCGGAAAATTCGGGATATCGGCGCACGACGCTGACGGCCTTCGCCACTGGAGCTTCGCGCAGAGCGGCCGCCAGCTCGGGATGTGCGGCCGCGACTCTGGCCATCTCGCGAACCCGCGCCGCAGGTTCGAGGCTGATGATATTGCCTTCGCCGCGGATCGCGTCATTGCTCAGCATACCGTCGGCATCACCGCACCAGCGCAGAGTGAGCTTGCGAAAGGCGCCATGGAAGATCATGGCGAAAAAATCATTGACCAAGGGTGCGTCCCAGCGGGATAACAGCTGCCGTTCAAGCTTGTAATAATGCGCCACCAGTTCGTCCAGGCGCATATCCGCAAACGGCGGGTCTGGAGGAGCGAGCGCTTCGTTTAACCGGACATAAAATCGCTCGATCTGACGGTCCAGCGTGAAGTAGTTCCCTAGCAGGCCGAAGAGCGTGTGTACGCTGCGCAGCACATCGATGATTCGGTCCCGAGTGCTGGCCTGCTCCAATTCGGATGCAATCTCCCCTGCAAGGCTCTCGCGGACACCCATCATTTGTTCCATGAAGCGGCGATTTACGGTGAATCCCGGAAGCAGAGCCAGCACGCGGTACCAATTCAGCAGGTTGTAGTAGATGCGGCCCTGAATCAGCCCGAGCATGCGGCTAAAGGTACGCTGGTGGGCTGCGATTTTTGCGTGCGGCACACGCATGATGACGCAGAACTGTCGGTAGACGCCTTCGTAAATGCAACGCGCGAAGGAGAAAGTCAGAGGTGTGGTGACACCGTTGTAGCTTTCTGTGATGTTGCTATTGTCCCACAGATTGAGCGCGCCTTCGGGATCAGCGAGATCACCCAGAGTGGTGATCGGGCGCGACTGCAACAAGAACAACTGGTCACCTTCAATGGCCCATTCGATATCTTGCGGGCGACCGAAAGCATGGGCGACGCGCCGTGCGAGGTGCGCCACGGCAAGGGCTTGCTGGTCCGTAAGAGCGGGCTTCAAACCGTCGGCATCGCTCAAGGGCGCCTCAGAGACGCCTTCCTCAGCCCTGGGGTCAAAGACGTGAGAAATATTCTTGCGGGCGATCGCGCGCTCGGCTATGGTCCCGGCGCGATCGATTTTGAAGACATCCGCCGCAGCTTCGCCGCCGACAAGTGCTGTGCCCATGCCCGGCACCGCCGAGACTACCGACACGGAACGCCGGCCGCTAACCGGGTCGGCGCTGAAGGCGACACCGGAGACATCAGCGTTCACCATTTTCTGCACCAGCACCGCCGGGGCTGATTGCGCCGAATTCGATAGTCCACGCTGACGGCGATACTCGAGGATCCGGTCGCTGAAACCCGAGCGCCACACGGCCGCGATTTTTGCACTGATGTCTTTCGCGTCGACGAAGAGAAAAGTGTCGAACTGCCCCGCGAAGGAATGCTCTGATCCGTCCTCGTCGATCGCCGACGACCGAACCGCGAAGCGACTGCCGCCCGCGGACAAGTCCCTGAGCGCGTCACTCAATTCGCGCTGGACTTCATCGGAAGGCTTTAGCGAGAGCAGTTCCGAGCTCAGCCCTTCAGAATGTTTCGACGCAAGCAGCTCGGACTGCTCTCTGGTCAAACTAGCCGCGAAGGCCGACGGCGAAATCACGAACCACGGTGGAACCGGAAGACCGGCTTGCTCTGAACGCAGCAGGGCTAGGGCCTTGCCACCGAGGTCCTGCAATCCGCCTTCGCGAAACACGAAAGCGCTCATGCCACAGCCCACTGTCGCAAAACCATCGGAACAACTCCGAGGCTGAGATACATCACAAGACTCCAAACGCCGGCCATCGTTTCGATCAATTTTCCGCGGTTGGGGACGGCGCCGTGAAGAAAATAGATCCCCGTTCCTGCAGCCGCGAAGAACAATACCAGCAACAAGAAGAGCATAGGACGCGCAAAGCCGATCCCCAGAGCGGCAGCATAGGCAAACCCGGCTGTGCACGCCGTCATTCCCAACCATGCGAGAATGGCGTGCCGCCGGCCCCAGAGAACACTATAGGTTTCGACGCCGGCTTCTTCATCTTGCGGTGATCGAATCTTTCTCCCGATTTCAACCACCATCCCGTTGAAAAAGCTGACGAGAAGAAACCACAGCAACCCGTGGGGCGGCCTGTCAGCGCCCGCGGGAACCCAGTCGCATGAAGTGGTGTAGAGATCAACGAGGGGCATGATGGCCATGTGCGACACCATGTAGGTGACAGGTCGTGCCTTCAGCCAACGCCGCGCGAAGAATTCCTTGCTCATCAGGCCGAGATAGCTCCACGTGAGCACTAGCAGGATAACCAGCTTCGGCGCGAGCCAGAGAGCCAGTGCCAACTGGATCGCAATACAACCCACCCACACCCAGGCGAGATCTCGAAGACTGACCAGGCCGCGGGGCACCGGTCGATAAGGACGATAGCGCGAGTCTTCCGCGAAATCCTTGAATTCATCGGCAAGCCGCAGCTGGAGAAAAAAAAGGAAGGAACTTGCAAATCCTACCACACAGGGTTTCCATCCCGGGAGGTGATGCGTCCCGCGAAGCAGTGCCGAATAGCTGACGGCCGAGAGACTGAAGGCCGCAATTATGGGAGTGTGTGCGAAGACAGGAAAACGCTCGCGCTGGTAGATCCACCAGCGGTTAGGCATTGTCTGCTTTCTGTCCGGCATTTTTGCCGCGGGCCAGTTTCTGGTGTGCGCGGGCGAATTCATCGGCACAAATCGCGGAGGTAAGGGAAATTTCTCCTGCCAGCGCGAGCGCTGCGCAGACTTCGGCTAAGGCGCGCGCGTGTCCCGCCCCAGCCAAACCCATGATTTCCAGGCAAGCCCGCTGTGTGGGTAGCGAAGTCCCGCCTCCGACCGTACCCACGATGATGCTAGGCATGGTGACGGCCGCGTAAAGGTTACCGTCGCGATCCAGTTCCATTCGGGTTACACCGACGGCTGATTCGGCCACACAAGCCGGATCTTGCCCGCAGGCTATGTACAGCGCGGCCAAGCCGTTGGCGAAGTGTCCCTGAATGCCGATGCTGCCGCTTTGAACCGCGCCAATCGCGGACATTTTCCAGTATCGCTCCAGCTGTTCTGGTGTCGTGTGCAGTCGATGCTCCACCAGTTTTCTTGGCAGGGTGACCTCAGCGCTGACTTTTTTGCCGCGTACTGTGGCGAAGGAGTGTGCAGTCGCTTTTTTGTCGCCCGAGAAATTGGCTTCCACAAAGCTGTACTCAGCTTTCAGCGGAGAATGCTCGGCAATGTAATTCGAAACCGCCTGCGTGGCGATCGTCACCATGTTTTGCCCTGAGGCATCTCCGGTAGTGAACTCCAGCAGGAGATAGACATGATTACCCTCGATCGCGACTCCAATATCGGCGAGCTCCCCGTGCGCTGTGGTTTGCGCGGCGGCGGTGCGCAACTCTTCACGATGCTCGATGCACCAGACGGCAAATAGTCCAGCGCTCACAAGGCTGTGAAAAGCGAAGCCCGGTGTGCGGCTGACGCCTTCATTTAACACTACGCTGACGCACCCACCGGATTCTGTGATCGCTTGCGCCCCGCGCGAATAGGAAGCAACCAGCGCAGCCTCGGTGGTTGCCAGCGGAACGTAATAGTCGCCCGAGGCAAACATCCCCCGAATGCGCAGCGGCCCGGCGATTCCAACGGGAATCTTCACGGCCCCGACACAGTTCTCAATGTGATTCTCGTAGGCCGAGAGCTCGGATTGAGAGCCGTCGGGCAAAAGAGCACGCCGACCGTCTGTAGAGTGCTTCACCAGCTCCCACCGCCTGCTAATCGCCGAAGGGGATACGGAACTCCCTCCCGGAACGCGCGGGGCGCGCTGAGGCGGCTCCCTGGTAAGGGATTGTGCGATTTCCAAGGCGGACCTGTGCTCGAGCAGACGTTTCAGGAATTTACCAACTCGCTCTTCGCTGCTGGACACGCGTTACTCCAAGCGCACCGAAATGGGGTTTCAGTGCACGTCTGGCGCGACAACAGTTGGGGAAGTATATTTCACCATCCTACTAACAAGAACAAAGTGCTCGTCACAAACTGCGCTGCGTGTTTCCCAGCCCGCACATGAAATTTCGGAACCAGGGTCGGGCTCTGTGGAAATCATGGCCGGATCAAATTAAAGCGCGCGTCACGTCACTTCACGTTCGTGATAACCCATAGTGTCTTTGCGCTCCCGCGACTGCACCCAAAACGCGCCAGAGGGGCGCATCACGTCATGCGCCCCTCTGAACGTGTTTCCAGCCTTCTGCGGGCCGACTATTTCCCGCTGGTTCCTATATTGCTTCCAACCCCGGTTACAAAATCGTATCCGGACTTACAGCTGAAGCTGCCGGCCGTTCCCGAAACGATGTCTCGAAAATCATTGGTCCCTATATTTGAATAGATGACTGTTAATTCCTGAGTGGAGTTGGTGTAGTTGTGCCCCGCCAGGTTCACGACTCCCGCGAGCGATGGGGAAGACACGCTCGTGCCTGCAAATACCAGCCAACCGCTGAGGCCTTGACAAGACGTGCTGTCATACACCGACACTCCGGTATTCGGGTCGGCGTCGAACGAAAAATCCGGTGCGGAGCGATGCGTCGGGTCTGCATTTGGTAATCCCGATTGCCAGACGGGGACTGGCTCGTACTTGCTGGGTCCTCCTCCGCTGCCGCTCCATCCAGTTTCGCTATTCAGTGAACCATTTGCATTTAGCTTTACACTCGTGCCGCCTGCCGAGACCACGTAGGGCGATACGCTGGGGTAGCCGTTCACTCCACCCGCGTCTCCGCTCGACGCGAAATAGATCACGTTATTGTTCTGGAAGTGAGAATCGTTCGAGGCCTCGGTCGAAAATTCGCTTCCGCTCCAGCTCATCGAGACTTGGCCGTGGCCGCCGTTCGCGGTGACTTGTGCTGTCGCGACGTCCACTGCGGCGAACAAGTTCGCAAAGCTGTTCGTGGCCGCCTCGACCAGTACGATTTTGGCGTTCGGTGCCATTGCGTGCGCCCATTCGATGTCCAGGGCCGCTTCTTGTGCCCAGCCGCAATTCGCCCTGGGCTTGGAGCCGCTAGCGTAAACTTGCTTGAAGCATCCATTCGCCGTAGTGCATTGCGGCA